>JAPKMW010000118.1 GCA_026645575.1 Caldilineaceae bacterium | reverse complement strand
CCTTCGTGGCGCCGGCTGGGTATCTGTTCACAACGCCAAATGTAGGCGCTGATGACCAGGACAGCGATGCGCCGACCAGCGGCGTGGTGGTGGTCACGCTTGGCACGACCGACGACTGGACGATTGACGCCGGTCTGATCATGCCGGTGGGTGTCGGTAACTATGTCTGGTTCGATAGCAATGCCAACGGCGTGCAGGACGCTAACGAACCCGGCATTGCCGGCGCCGTAGTGGAGTTGCTCGATCTGGCGCTCAACCCGGCGACCGACATCAATGGCAACGTGGTGATGAGCCAGACCACCGGTGCTGACGGCAAGTATGTCTTCGGCAACCTGCTGCCGGGCAGCTACATCGTGCAGGTGACGATGCCGAATGGCTACACGGCGACGATCAACCAGGTGGCGAACCCGAACACCGATGGCGATAGCGACAGTAACATCGCCATTAGCAACGGCAACGTCCACCAGAGCGGCATTATCAACCTGACCGTGGGCGGCGAACCGACCAACGAGAAGGATGAGTCGGCCACCTTGCCCGATAGCAACAGCAACCTGAGCGTGGACTTCGGCTTCATCGGGGTCAACCTGGGCAACTATGTCTGGGTGGATGCAGATGGCGATGGTCGCCAGGACGAACCGGCGGTGAATGGCTTGAGCGGTGTGACGGTGACCTTGACCCTGCCCAGTGGTGACGTGTTGACCACGACCACCGATGCGACGGGCTACTACACCTTCACCAACCTGCTGCCGAATGCGACCTACACGGTGACCTTTGTGACGCCGGATGGCTACCTGTTCACGACGCCGAATGTGGGCGCTGATGACCAGGACAGTGATGCCGCCAACAACGGTGTGGTCGTGGTGAACCTCGGCACGACCGATGACTGGACAATTGATGCTGGTCTGGTCATGCCGGTGGAAGTAGGGAATGTGGCCTGGTTCGATAGCAATGCCAACGGCGTGCAGGACGCTAACGAACCCGGCATTGCCGATGCGGTGGTAGCCCTGCTCGATCTGGCGCTGAATCCGGCGACCGACATCGGCGGTAACGTGGTAATGAGCCAGACCACCGGTGCTGACGGCAAGTATGTCTTCAGCAATCTGCTGCCGGGTAGCTATATCGTGCAGGTGACGATGCCAGATGGCTACCGCGCGACCATCAACCAGGTGGCGAACCCGAACACCGATGGCGACAACGATAGCAACATTCTGGTGAGCAATGGCAACGTCTACCAGAGTGGCGTCGTGGTGCTGACCGTGGGCGGCGAACCGATTGATGAGAAGGATGAATCGGCTACCTTGCTGGATGGCAATAGCAACCTGAGTGTGGACTTCGGCTTCATTGGCGTCAGCCTGGGCAACTATGTTTGGTACGATATCAATGGCGACGGTATGCAGGACGAACCAGCGGTGAATGGCGCGGCTAGTGTGACAGTGACGTTGACGCTGCCCAACGGTGATGTGTTGACCACAACCACCGATGCGACCGGTCGCTACACCTTCACCAACCTGCTGCCGAACGCTACCTACACGGTGACCTTCGTACTGCCGAATGGCTATCTGTTCACACCGCAGAATATGGGTGACGATGCCAGTGACAGTGATGCGCCATTCCACGGTGTGGTGGTGGTCAACCTGGGTACAACCAATGACTATACCGTTGATGCTGGTCTGGTACTGCCGATCAAGCGCTTTGCGCTGGGTGACTATGTCTGGCTGGATGCTAACGAGGATGGTATCCAGAATGATCCGCCCGCGGCGGTGGCTGCCGGCTTGCTAGTGACGCTGCTCGATGGCAATGGCAATGTCTTGACGACAACGACGACAACGGCGAACGGCTACTATAGCTTCACCAACCTGCTGGCGGGCGAGTACATCGTCACGGTGGCGCTGCCGACGGGCTATGGGGTGACGATCGGTGGCGCCGATGCCGATGTTGACCCGTCGAATGTTGATTCCAATGCCATTCTCAGCGGTACGATCATGGCGAGCCTGCCCATCAGCCTGACTGCCGATGGTGAGCCGTTGAACGATGGCCTGAGCCATGACGGCTTTGATAACCAAGGCAATGGTACGTTGGACTTTGGTCTGGTATTATTAGCAACGCCAACGCCAACGGTGACACCGACGGCGACGCCGAGCAATACGCCAACACCGACAACAACGCCGACGAACACACCGACAAACACGCCGACCAATACGGTAGTGACGCCGACAAATACACCGACGAACACGCCAACGAGTACGCCGACCAGTACGGTGGTGACGCCAACGAGTACGCCGACAGCCACCCCGACGGCTACCCTGACGGCGACACCGACGAATACGCCAACGGTCACGCCGAGCAGCACGCCGACGAACACGCCAACGGCCACGCCGACAACGGTGGTCTTGGTTCGCTTGGGTAACCTGGTCTGGCACGATCAGAACAACAATGGTCTGGTCGACAGTAGCGAAAAGGGGATTGCCGGCATCACGGTGCAACTCTTCCGGGATGGTGATGATCTGACCACGGCCACGCCGGTCGCAACGGATGTCACCGATGCTCAGGGTCTCTACCTGTTCGAAAACTTGCTGCCGGGTCGCTACTTTGTCTATCTGCCAACACCGTCGCTTCTCTATCCGATAAGCAGTACGCCGACGGATATGAACGACAACGGCGAGGACAACGACGACAACGGTAGCCAGAGCGTCTTGGGGGGCGCGGTGCGCAGCCCGGTGGTCGAACTGACCGTCGGCGGCGAACCGACCAACGAAGACGGCGATGTCAATAGCGATCTGACGGTGGACTTTGGCTTCTTCAACCTTGCCAGCCTGGGCGACCGGGTCTGGTATGACACGGATAAGGATGGCATCCAGGACATGGGCGAAGGTGGTGTGGCCGGTGTGGTGGTGACGCTCTACCATGCGCTGACCAACAGCGTCATGGCGACGACCACCACTGATACCCGTGGCCTCTACCTGTTTGACAACTTGTTGCCGGATGACTATGTTGTCGGCTTCACGTTGCCGACTGGGTATAGTCTCAGTCCGGCCAACCAAGGCAGCGATGATGGCAAGGACAGTGACGCTGATCCCAACACCTTGCGCACGGCTGTCACCAATCTCACGGCGGGCGAGCATGATCCGACGCTGGATATGGGGATCTTCCTACCGGTGCCGCCGGCTGCAATCGGTGATCGCGTCTGGTATGACACCAACAAGGATGGCATCCAGGATGGTGGCGAAACCGGCGTGCCGGGGGTGACGGTGGAACTGCATCGGGCCGATGGCTCGCTGGTGGCGGTCACAACGACCGATGCCAACGGTATCTACCGCTTCAGTAACCTGCTGCCAGGCGACTACTATCTGGTCTTCGTTCCGCCGGCCGGTTACACCGTTACGTCGCAGAACAGTGGCAGCGACGATAGCCGGGACAGCGATAGCGATCCGGTCACTGGGCAAACCGTAGTGACGACCCTGGTGGCTGATGAGTACGATCCGACCTGGGACTTGGGTCTCTACCTACCGGTGCCGCCAGCCAGTATTGGCGATACAGTCTGGTTCGACGCCAATGCCAATGGTATCCAGGACGGCAACGAGACTGGGGTTCCTGGTGTGCAGGTGGTACTCTATAGCGCTGCTGGCGTACCCCTGGCAACGACGATGACCAACGCCGATGGCTACTATGAATTCAACAACCTGGCGCCGGGCAGCTACTATCTGGTCTTCAACCCGCCGTCCGGCTTTATCGGCACGACGGCAGACCAGGGCGGCAATGATGCGCTCGATAGCGACGCCAATCCGCTCACCGGTCAAACCCCGGTGACGGAACTGACCGCTGGTGAACATGACCCGACCTGGGACTATGGTGTCTATCTGATTGACCTGCTCAATGGCAACTTGATTGTACCTGGTGGCATTGGTGATCTGGTCTGGGTGGATGTAAATGCTAACGGTGTGGTGGAGAGTGGTGAACTTGGAGCGCCCGGTGTGACGGTGAATCTCTATGACGGCAACAATATGCTGATCTCGACCGATGTCACCGATAGCAACGGCCACTATCTCTTCCCGAACTTGCCGCCTGGTGATTACCACCTGGAAGTGGTGCTGCCGGATGACTATGTCTTCTCACCAATCCCAGATAATCCGCCGGCGGACAATGCGACCACCATTGATCCGGGGACAGGGACGACGACGGTCATTCCGGTTGATCCAGGTGACACCGATACGTCTTGGGACACGGGCATCCACCCTGACAGGCCGACGGATCTGGACGAGGAGAATGAACCGCTACCCGCCATGGCGCATCGTGTCTTCCTGCCCCATGCGTCACGGTAAAGGATTGTTTTGTCGGTAGTTGGTTGATTGGTTAGGTGTTATCTAGCCAACCAACCAACTTACAAAGACCGAACAGAAGTCAATGCGACAAGTGTAAGGATGCTGAAAACAAAAAGCTGGTGTTGGCCCAAGCGCCAACACCAGCTTTTTGTTTGTCAGTGAACGATTGAATGAATTACAGATAGCCCGCAATGACGGCTCGTTCGAGTTGCAAGCCGTGCCACTCGTCGTTGTCGGGGCCGTCGTAGATCATCGAGTATGGCCCCTTGAAGTGGGCGCGCTGGCACAGTTCCAGGCATTTGGCATAATCATTGCGATCCATCATGCCCGGCCCGCTGAAGTAGGCTTTGGCGTGGGCCGATTCAGCACGAGGGAGAATGCGGGCCAGATCCTGGTATTTGGTGGGGCCGCTCCAGTTGCCAAAGTCGGCCAGGAGACCGACATGGTTCAGCCCTTCCAGGACAGTGAGAACATACTCCGGTTTGCTCAACAAGTTCTGCCAGTTCTCGGTCATTAAACGGATGCCCCGTAGACCGGCATAATCGGCCAGCCGTTCCAGCCCTTCGTTGCTCATGGCCAGGGTGGCGCGACTGGGCGTCGCCTGGCCGCCGCTGACGCGCACACGGGTGGCGCCCAACTTGGCGGCGACATCGATCCAGCCTTCGATCCAATCCAGATCCCGTTCGGCATGTTCAGGATGGGTAATGTCGCCGGCGTCAACGAGCAATTGCCACAAGGTGACATTGGCCCGTTCAAGGGCGCTACGTAGTTGGCTCAGATAGGCCGACTCGCGGCTGGGCAGGTGGAAGTGACAAATCTCCACTTTGCGCAGACCAAAGGCCGCCAACTTGGCCGGCAACTCCAACAAGGGTAAAGCATCCGGCGGCGTTGGGCGCGGGGGCACAGCGCCATTGGCTTCGGGGCCATAGTTGGGCAGGCGCCCTAGCGTCCGGTGGAGGCTCCAGGTGGAGACGGCCAGTCGATCGGCCTGGAGCGGATTCATCTCTGACATTGGTGATTCTCCTTCTGCTAACGTTCTGCAACTACCTTGTTCCCGGCTCATCGTATCCTACATCACAGTGATGATGTGGCCGGGTTAAAAACCAAACTGCCTTTTTTGCGTAGTGCATCCAGGGATAGCGTTGGCGATCTTGCACGATTGCTATGGGAATTATCTCATTTCTTGGCGAAGAGGTAAAATTAGTAGTCCGCAGTCATGAAGTCGCGTAGTCCAGCGTCGGTCTAGTGCAAACTTGGTGCTATTGCGACCTCCTGAAAATTAGCGCTTTGTGTGGGTAGCAAGCGAAGTAGTACTATTGGTGATAGAAGAGACTATGAATTCAGTTGCACATGTAACCTATATCGGGCACGCGACCATCTTACTTGAGATGGATGGCGTGCGTTTGTTGACGGACCCAATTCTGGTTCGTCATGTCAGTGGTTTCTTAAAGCGGCACCAGGCGGCGCCGACCATGCGCGTTGGTGCTGTTGATGCAGTGCTGATCTCGCACTTGCATCGCGATCATTTCGACTTGCCGTCCTTGCGCATGGTGGGGCATGAGACATTGGTGATTGCGCCGCGCGGGACGGGTAAATTATTGCGGCGGCATGGCTTTCACCATGTGGTTGAATTAGGCGTGGGTGATCAGCGACGGGTTGGTGCGCTAACGATCGAAGCGACCTATGCCGACCATGTGGCGCGACGTCCGCCCTTTGGCCCGGATACCCATTGCCTGGGTTATATGGTGAGCGGTAGCCAGCGCATCTATTTTGCCGGCGACACCGATCTCTTTGCGGGGATGGAAGCGCTGGCGGATCAACTGGATGTGGCGTTGTTGCCGGTGTGGGGCTGGGGGCCGACGCTAGGCCCTGGTCACATGACGCCCCAACGCGCCGCCGAAGCGTTGACCCTTTTACAACCAACGCTGGCGATTCCGATCCACTGGGGGACATTGCACCCGTGGGGTATGGGCTGGTGGCAACCTGATTTTCTGAGTATGCCGCCCTATCTCTTTGCCAACCATGCGCGCACAGTGGCGCCGGCGGTTCAAGTGCAGATTGTGAAGCCAGGGCACACCTTTGCGCATAGTCAAGCGTGGATCAGCGCAGGTTAAAGAAACGTAGTCGATGATGTGGGAGTGGTTTACTGCAAATTCATATCTACTGCTCGATCTCTTTATTCTCTATGGGTTGATTGTCGCCTTTTGGTTGATTTCGGAGAATCGCAGTCCACAATCAACCTTTGCCTGGATCTTTTTGCTATTGCTCTTTCCCCTGGGCGGCATTGTGGTCTACCATTTCTTTGGGCAAGGCTGGCGCACCTTTAGCAAAGAGGGCGTCTTGGCCCGTCAAGCCATTATGGGTGATACGCCCGAAGCGGTCGAGCGTTATCTGAAACGCGAGCAGGCGTTGGTGGCCCAACTGGAACAACGCCAGCCGGCCACCTACAAACGCAAATTGCTTCATCTAGTCACCAACAATGCCAGTTCCGTTTTAACGGCGCGCAACTGTGTCGAACTGTTGCAGAACGCCAGCCAGAAGTATCCACGCTTGTTGGCTGATATGGAAGCGGCGACAACTTCCATCCACCTGGCTTATTACATTTGGGAAGAAGATGAGTTTACCAACAAACTCAAAACGCTGCTGATCCGCAAGGCACAGGCCGGCATCAAAGTGCGCATTCTCTGTGACGCTTATGGGTTGTCCGTCAGCCGGCGCTATCTACGGGAGATGCGTGCCGGCGGTGTGGAGATGTATGTCTACTATAACTATCGCTCCCCGTTCCGGTTGCACACGATCAGCTACCGCAACCATCGCAAACTTGCCGTGATTGATGGTCGCATTGGGTATGTTGGTGGCCTCAACATGAGCCAGGAGCATTTGGACGGCGGCAAACACTTCAAATTGTGGCGGGATACCCATCTGCGCATGGAAGGCGAAGCGGTGTCGGCCTTACAGGCGATCTTCCTGACCAGTTGGTATAACACCACGGGCGAACGATTGGCAACGGCTAGCTACTCAGCGTCTGTGACTACGGACAATTACCTGCCAATTCATATCACCATCTCCGGGCCGGACTCGCAGTGGCGCGCGATCCGGCAACTCTATTTCATGATGATCCTGTCGGCAGAGCATCACCTCTATATTCAGTCGCCTTTCTTTATTCCCGATGAGAGCATTATGGAGGCGCTCAAGGCGGCGGCCATGTCCGGGGTTGATGTGCGGATTATGTGCGCGCCCCACGGGACCACCGCTTCGGCGGCTGTCCCTTATTGGGCGGCTAACACCTATTTTGAAGAGATGGCGCAGGCCGGTGTACGGATTTTTCTCTATCAGAAGGGCTATTTTCACCCGAAGACGATCAATGTCGATTCGGTCATCTGCTCAGTTGGCACGGCGAACATGGACATTCGCAGCTTTAGCATCAATTACGAGGTCAACGCTGTTCTTTATGATGCCCAGCTTTCGCAACGGCTGGCGCAAGATTTCCTGGCCGACCAGCAAGATTGTGTCGAGTTTAGTCTACACGGGTATGAACGTCGCCACCTGTTGGCGCGTCTGCGTGATTCGGTGGCGCGTCTCTTCTCACCCATGCTTTGACCTTCTTTGCTTTGACCTTCTTGCGCAGTCCAGTTACAATGGGAAGCTGTGATGGGGAGAAGGGTTGAAAAGGACCAGTAGCGATGAGTGTCACACTCTATGATCTTGACTTTTATCAGTGGACACAACGCCAGGGTGAGCTTCTGCGGATTGAAGAGTGGGAGCAGCTTGATTGGCAACATATTGCTGAGGAGATCGAGAGTTTGGGCAAAAAGGATAAACGCCAGGTGCAAAGCCGGTTGGCTGTGCTGATTACCCATCTGCTCAAGTGGGAATATCAGCCGGACAAGCGCAGCCCGAGTTGGCGCAAAACACTCAAAGAGCAACGGTTTCGTCTGGCGTTGGTCTTGAATGACAGCCCAAGCCTCAAGGTTGAGCTACCTGCGTTTGTTGCGGTTGTTTACCCGTATGCGGTAGAAAACGCAGTCGATGAAACGGGCTTAGATCGCAAGCTTTTCCCGGCTACCTGTCCTTATGGCATTGAACAACTCTTGGATCCGGCATTCATACCGAGTGGGAGAGCATAGCAATGAATCGTTGGCATGGCCTCTTTCTGGCGATCTTACTGCTTGGCGGCAGTTGGATCTGGTTAAATCGCGTGCCGGTGGCGTTTTCGGCGGATGCCAATGCGCCGCAACCGGCGATCAATTACCCGGCCCCCGATTTTGTGCTGACGACCTTAGCGGGCGATTCATTTTCGTTGCGTGAAGCACGGGGCAAACCGGTTGTGTTGAACTTCTGGGCCACTTGGTGCGGTCCCTGTCAGCGCGAATTGCCCACCTTACAGGCGGCGGCGGAACGCTATGGCGACCGTGTGCTGATTGTTGGCATTGATCAAGGGGAAGAAGCGGCAACGGTGCAGGCGTATGTGGACAAATTGGGGCTGACCTTCCCCATTCCGATGGATAGCGAGTTCGCTGTCAGTGAACTCTACAATGTGCGCGGCCTACCAACCACCTTTTTTATCGATCCCGAAGGAGTGATTCGCCAGATGTGGCTAGGCGAAATGAACAGTATCACCCTGGCGGAAGGGGTGGCGGAAACGCTCCGTTAACCGGATGTATTTACTTTGCTCGTAGCCGGTCCATGACCGGCGCCGGTCGTGGACTGGCTACGAGCGGGTAGGTCTGGTACGCTAACCGGCAAGTAGGTCAATAGCACCCAGACAATCATGAGATCAGGCAGGGCATAGCTGGCGTCGATCAGCCCATGCGCCAGCGCCGCCACCGTTGCCGCCAACAGACCCAGATGGAGTACCGGTTGGCGACTGGTACGCAAACCGCGCCAGTGCTGGACGAGTAGCGCGCCAAACCAGAGCAGTGCCAGTAGCAACCCCGGTAAGCCCAAGCGCGTCCACCAGTCGAGCGGCCAGTTGTGCGGATGGTTGAGATTGGGTTCCTGCCAGGCCGCCGGCAAGAGATAGAGGCTGCGATAAGCGTAGAGAAAGTTATCAGGGCCGACGCCAAAGAGGGGATGGTCGAGCGCCATCTGCCACGCACTGCGCCAGAGTTGCAGGCGCACAAAAGCTGTACCGCCTTGAAAGTCGAGCAAGCGTTGAAAGCGTTCCGTGCCGAGAAACGGCGTCAGCGCCACGCCAACCAACAGACCGATCAACGCAATGGCCCAGAGTAGCCGGCGCGATTGACCCCGCTGCCGTAATAAAACCAAGCCACCTACCCAGAGAACGACGAGCATGGCGGGCAACCCCAGCAGGAGCGCCCCTTTGCTAAAGGTCAGTAGCAACGCACCGCCCATTAGCAATGCGGCGCCGGCAGCCAACCAGCGTATGGTTCGTTGCTCGGTGAAGAGGGCAAAGGCAATGATTGGCGTCAGCGCACGTTCTAGGTAGAGCGCCAAATTGTTGGGCGAACCATAAAAGGCGCGCACGCGCTGGACCCCCTCGGCGTTGATCAACATCTCGTTACCGGCATATTGCCACAACCCGGCTAGCGCCACCACCAGCGCCCCCGCCAACCAGGCGCTAAGCAACAGCCATTGATCTGCGACTGGTTGTGGCGACAAGCGCAGTGAACTAACCAGCAGCAAGGCAAACAACCCACCGGTGAAAAAGACCGTCCGCCACTCGCGCAGGGCCAGATCGGTATGGGTGGCCTGGACAGCGGCCAGTAACGCCCAACTAACGATGAGCGCCAAAAGTAGATTCATCCACCATGCGTAACCGTTTAATTGCGGTGGCTTTATCGTAGTGATCGTTGTGGCTGCTTCTTTGTTTGCTTTCATCAGCAGCCAATGGCCGATGATGACGGCAAAGCCACCTAATATGCCAACATCAATCAGGCTGAAAGCGCGTGACGGTAAGAGTGGCAAGGTGTAGCTGAAGTAAAAGGGCAAACCAAAGAGTAACATCGCCAACCAGAGCGCTGGTCGCTGCAAGCCGCACCAGCCCAGCAACGCCAGCGCAATCACCGTGACAAGCCACTGCGTTTCCACTACCCCAAAAATGAGCAGTAGCAGCGCAATCCCGGCTAAACTTTGGATCATGGGGGGATTAAGGGCAGGGGCAAGTAGTGGCCGTAACGGCGCCAGTAACCGGCTCATTCCTAAGGCGATGCGATGCAATAGAGGTGTTGCCGGTGCGGCAAAGGCAACAAGCCAACCGGCCATTAGCAACAGCGCAACCCCCGGCCAGATTGGCGGCGGAGAGGGTGGCAATCCATCCACCGCTACGGCGCGCAACGGGGTTTGACCCCAGCTCCGCCACACTTCTATGTAAACTTCATGGGACTGGCTGGCGTCATTGTGGCGGTGGATGCGCACCCATTGGGGTGTCGGTCCAATGGCGGTTTGCCGTTCCGGCGCGTAGAAGGTGCGATAGCTGCCGGCTTGTTCCAGACTATTGACATTGCCACGCAGCAGGGGTAATTGGTTGGCCGGTTGCCCGTCTACGGTGATGTAGAGGTAGCCCCAATAGTCGCCAGGGGCCAGGAGCAGGGCTAACTCAGCGCCTGTATAGGTGAAACGCAGCGTACCCGCCGGCTCTTGCCAGGGTTCGGCTGGCTCCGTCGGATCGGCGCCGGTTGGGGAAAGCTGCCAGGGTTTTTCGTAGTGAAAGACAGGGCTGTCCATGGTCGCCACCACTGGCCCTTGGAGCGTGGAAACTCGTGTTGCTGCCACGGTGGTGGTTGGTGGCGGTTGCATCCACCATAAATACCCGCAGCCGACAACGGCTGTGAGCAAGGCCGCAAACCATGACAACTTGTGCCAGCGGCCTGCTATAAAATGGATCGATAAAGGCTGATGAGTCATAAGGATGAAAATTTCTGCGTCAATTGTCTTGTTAATAAATGTGATTCAGTGGCCGATTTGTGGAAATTTGCGCCGTTTTGCGGATTTCTTGCGTCGGCTGCTACCTGCATTTGTCGCGGGTGTGCGTGGGGTTTTGGGCGTTTGTTAAGGTTTTACCTTTTTTCTCTCCTGTATCGATTTTTGCCGACAGTAGGAGATTGGGCATTATTGCTGATAAAAATTTAGCGTGCTACTTTTGTTTTTCAGCAGGCAGTCAATTGATGGGGAGTTGACCGCACGCCTGTTCTCCATTATAATAAAGAAGCCTTGTTCTTGCGAACCATCGACGCCGCAGGGAACGATACGCACTGACGCTACTTTATCGCTACCATTGCTAACACAATACGCTACTGCCGCTTTACCTGTTGCCGTGCCAGTTGTTCTACCTTGTTCGCGGCCAGTCTGCCGGTCAGTTTGTCATTATCGTCCTGCGTTATTCTTATAGGAAATCATCATGAACGACTATCGCTACGATTCTTATGATAACCCCCTTGATGCCATTGCTGACGAATTGAGTCAGGCGCTTAACAGCAAGTCGGTTGAAGTCCAGGAAACCAGCACCAATCATATTGAGGCGGGCCAGGTGTCTATGCGCCAATCCGCCGCGCGTAACATTCGTACCCATGCCCTACATATGGAAGAATCGGCTGCCGGTTTTATTCGCGCCACCACTGTAGACGCCAGCGAGAGCGCTATGGGCGGCGTTGTGGCCCGTGAAGTCACGTTAGATAGCGTTACCACACCGCTGCTGATTGCCCAGGAAGTTCATGCCGAAGAATTGCAAACCCTGGTACTCTTTGCCGCTCGTGTCGAGGGCAATGTCCGCACCGTTTTTTCGCCCTTGGCCGCCTTGGCCTTGGGGGCCGGCTTTGCTGCCACACTCCTGTTCATGCGTGCTACACTGCCCAAACTGTTTTCCGCTACCAAAACTAAATAAAAGAGTTGGTTGGTTCGTTGGTTGAGCTTGTCGAAACCAACGAACCAACCAACTTCCCCTGAAAAACTCCATTCACTGTAACACCACCGCAGATTTTGCAGATTACGCCTTGCTGAGTTTGGCATCTGCGAAATCTGCGGTTATTATTGGTAGGATCTGGATTCGGAATTTTCGTGAAAAAAATATGAAATAGTAATCCTAGAGAGTGCTTGTGGCGGGTGCCGCACCCGCCACAAGCACTCTCTAGGGTAAAAACAAAAACGACTTAGAATTTGAGCGAAATCAAAAGCGTTCATGATGGTTGATTGAAGGAGTATGAGGGATGTCTGAGTTGAAATTGAGTGCGCAGCCGCGCAACTTGATCGGGCGCAAGGTGCGCCAATTGCGCCGGGCGGGCATGGTCCCCGTCACTGTCTATGGCAAGAAGACGACCGCCGAGAATTTACAGGTAGTCGAACGCAGCTTTGAGCGGATCTTACAGGCCGCTGGTTTTTCTCAATTGGTACAGGTGGATGTGGAAGGTGGCAGCACCCACAACGTGTTGATTCGCGCCGTACAACGCCACCCGGTAACACACAGCTTTCTCCACGTTGACTTCTATGCGGTCGATCTGACGGAAAAGCAACAGGTGCAGGTGCCAGTGCATTCGACCGGGAAACCGACTGCCTTGGCGCAGGGGTTGATTGTTTTGCAAGCGCTCGATCATGTGACAGTCGAGGCGCTGCCGGCCAATATTCCCACGCACATTGATGTGGATATTACCAACCTGTCGTTGGAAAATCCCGTCACCGTTGCCAACCTGCCGGTGATCGAAGGCGTGGAATATATGAATGACGCTGAGGAGGCGGTCTTTACCATGGTCGTCACCCGTGCGGCTGAGACGGAAGTTACGGATGCTGCCCCTGCCGCCGCTGAACCGGAACTGGTGCGCACCCGCCGCCCGCAAGACGAAGAATAAGCGGATTAATTCTTGCTTATGCAAAAAACCGACGCCACCTGGTGTCGGTTTTTTTATTGATTCAGAAATTGCATGGGGTCAACTGCAATGCCATAGATGCGTAATTCCCAATGTAAATGCGTTCCCGTGCTAAGGCCCGTCGTACCGACCAACCCCACCACATCACCCACATTGACCTGTTGTCCCGCCACCACTTTGATTTCGCTGAGATGCCAATAGCCGGTAAAGACGCCCCGTCCATGATCGATGACCACCACGTTGCCGCGCACCTGTAATGGCGCTGCCAATGCCACAACACCAGCCGCAGGCGTTAGGACGGGCACCCCTTCCGGCGCGCCAAAATCCTGACCAGAGTGATAACTGTTGTTGGTTTCGTAGACGCCGCCACTATAGTTGCGCCGTGTGCCAAAAGGGCTGGTGGTATTGTATTCTGGCCCGATGGGGCGGGTGAAGACGCCGTTCCACCAGAGCGTGGGGCTGACCTGTGTCCAAATGGCATTCAACTGTTGGAACTCGGCTTCGCCGGTCTCCGGCGCCAGCAGCACACCTTTCTCATCAGGGAGGGTGATCTGTTGGCTGGCGTAGTCGCCCGTGGTGACATCAATCCATTGCTGGTGGGTGAGCAATCGCCCGTTGGTGGCCGTATAAGTGAGGGTGAGCGTATAGGCGCTTGGTTCCAGCAAGGCATGTACCGGCAGCAGCGCCGACTGTTGCAGGCTATCAGTTAACGCCTGGGTAAAGACAATGGGGATGTTGTTCCAGGTGGCCGTCACCGTCAGGTGGCGACGGGTGCGGATTTCAATGCGGCCAGTACGCCCCTGCGGAATAGTCTCTGGCGTGGTCATCGTTAGGATCGCGCCAAAGGGGCGGGTTGGCACTGGCGGCGAGCTTGGCAGCAAAATGGGTTGACCAGGAAAAAGGCGCGTAGTCAGGCTGATACCGTTGAGGATGGTCAACGCTTCGGGCGCCAACCCGTGCCGTAGCGCAAAGCTGTTCAATGTATCGCCGGGGAGCGCCTGGGAGCGCGCCATCGTAAGTGCGGCTGTCCCCTCGGCGCCGGGGATCAAGAGTACCTGTCCGACATTGAGCAAATTGACATCGGTAATCTGATTGAATGCTGCTAACGTCTCCACCGAAACGCCAAACCGTTGGGCAATGGTGAAGAGGGTGTCGCCGCTCTGAACGGTGTAGGAACCGACGTTGGTTTGCGCATAGACAATGCCGCTAACACCGACCAGCAGCCCCCACAATAATAACACCCCCACCAATACCAACAGCAGCGTTGAGGCCAAACCCGTAGTAAAGACTTTAGTCTTTCCCCTGCCGGCTGAAAGACTAAAGTCTTTACTACCACTGTTCGCCTTTGGGTGGAGGGCGGAAAGACTACAGTCTTTCCTACGATTACTCGGCGGGCTTGCTATAGACGCTGGGCTTGAGGACGCCGATGTAGGGCAGATTGCGATAGATTTCATTGTAGTCCAGACCATAACCGACAACAAAGTGATTGGGAATGGCAAAGCCGACCCAGTCCACGGGAATGTCAACCTCGCGGCGCTCTGGTTTATCGAGCAGGGTGAGAATGCGAATGGTGGCCGGCGCCCGTTCATGCAGAATGCGGGAGAGATAGCTCAGGGTGTTCCCGCTATCGATAATATCTTCGACAATGATAATATTGCGGCCGGCAATGGGTTCATTGAGATCCTTCAAAATCCGCACAACCCCTTTGCTGGTCACTTCGGCGCCGTAACTGCTGGTTGCCATAAAATCGATAGCGTGGGGGATGGTGATGGCGCGCATGAGGTCGGCCATAAAGACCATGCTCCCTTTGAGGACGGCAATGAGCAGCAAGTCTTTGCCGGCATACTCTTCACTGATCATCTGCCCCAATTCACGCACCCGTTGCTGAATGGCGGCTTGATCAATCAAAACATAGTCGATATGGTCATCAAGGGGGCACTTGGGCCAAACCGTTGACGGCGCTAAATCAGAACGAGAAATCGAGTTGTGCATGGCTTCCTCTTGCTGGCTCTCTCTTTGCTCAACGGTGGGATAGACGGGGTTTAAAGGTTGGTATTTCAGGTGTCGGTGTTGGGATCAGGGTCATGGTGATGACACTGTTGGTTGCCAGGGGTGCAACCGTCGTACTCGCCTGCGTACTCGTCAGCGGTGCAACGACGGGCAGGGGTGTTGGCGCCGCCACAGGTGCCGCAACCACCGGAATATTGTCCATTGGTCCGGCAGTGCGCACCAATTCGCCAAAGACCCAGACACTTTGTTCGCCGCTATCGGTGGTTGCCCGCACTTGCCACCACGCCGGCTGCGCCGGATCGCGCCCGACAATCGGCAAGGCAACGCCCACATTGACCCGCCCAACCAAATCGAAGTCGGTGCCGGGGCCGCTGCGTAGGTTCAACAACTCGGCCTGGACATAGGCCGTCGGAACATCCGGTTCGGGCAGCGGGGTGGGGGTTGGCGTTGGTTCAGCGGGGGGCGGCGGGGCGGGGAGCGCTTGCGCCGCCTGAATCGGGCCGCCGGCCTTGAATTGTCCACTCCAGCGCCCAGTCAGTTGGAGATATTGATCGCCAAAACTGGCGCTTGGTTCGATGTAGGTGCCTTCGGGCCATTCGTTGAAGCTGGTGATCACAATCCAGTTGGGTTGACTGTCGATAGCCGCTTGCCAAGAACGTTCGTAGTAGGCGCCCCCTTCGCGATCTTTGGCAAAGCCGCTGTTGGGACGCACCCGTACATCATTGTAGCCCGGCATCACTGTCGCCACCCAGAATTTGTAGGCGCCATAGTCCTGCCGCGCGCCATTAACCCAGCGAGCAAATTTTTGATTGACCGCGCCTAAGTCGGATGGTGGATTCCAGGTATTGCTGTAGAGGTGGTGACCGTCAAAGACCGCCATATAGGCCGGGTTGACCCCTTCGGCAATCCAGATACTACCGTAGCCGCCATCAACCTGATTGCGAATGCCACGCCAGGTCTCCACACCATAGATCGTCGGTCGCCAGAAGAAGATGACCGGCCGGCCATCGACGCGAAGAAAGGCGGGATGATTGGCATGGACGCTCAAGGCATGGCTCAAGCCACCGGCAATGGCGTCGCGACCGCCCATGAAGGGCGAATCGGTTTCAAAGAGGATGCCGATCTTGAAATTGCGCGCTGCCGCTTCTTCCAACATGGCAGCCAGGTTCGGCTCAGTTTGATTATCGCCCCCTGGCCCATACCAGGCGACGATCAAGGCGTCGATGCCGGCGGCTTTGGCTTGATCAATGTGGCGCCCCATCACCCCGCGATCACGGCTAACATAGGGTTGCGCCGGTAAATCACTCAATCGATCATAGGTCCAAGTGTTCTCATCAAACCAAGTGTAGTAAAATGCCAGAACCAGGCGATCACCGCTGCTTTGGGCTAGTGGAGCCTGAGAAGTTATGCCGTAAACCGGTGTCTGACTGAGGAGTGTAGTGCAGAGGAGTGTGACAAACCAAAGTGTTGGACGGCGCAGTGGGCGCAAGCCCTTCCTGCACGGTCCTGACCATTGTAACTGTTTTTGTATCATGACCCTGTTTTTGCTAAGTATTCAGCCGAAAATTCGGTTGTAGCCCAGCGGGAACAGTGAATTTTCGGCTAGGTTCTAAGTTGAAAACTGATGGTTCAACTGGAACGCAAGGACTTGGCATCCAATCTTCCGGGAAGGTTGGCGCCGTTCATCTGGTTGACAAGGCGGACCTTCCCGGAAGATGACCTGTCAGCCACTTGGGTTCTCAATGAGCCAAATTGCTCGACTTGTCCTGCGCCGCAGCCAGCGGTTACCCACTGCGCGTAAGCAAGGGACAAGTACCCTCAATCCTACCATGTTCTGAGCAGCGTACCAAATTGTAAGATTTTACGCACAACGTAGCGCTTATCATAACGCAGGCATTGACCATAGCGCTAACTAGAGATTATTGATGATGAAGAAACCATTCCTGAAAATCCTAGGCACAATTACAGTGGGTGTCTTGTTCTGGCTAAGCGCTTGTGGCGGCGGTGATGAGCGTGGGGCCGCGCCTCCAACAATGGCGCCAACTGCCACTGAAACTGCTGTCGCACCAACCAGCACCCCTTTGGCAATTAGGTTGCTTGATCGCGAATTGTTGGACGCGCCAGGGTTGAACGCAACCTGTGATGAGCCGGAGGGGGTGCAATTCACCTGCGCTGGTGGGATGGGCAAACCACAGTTGGATGTACAGGTGAATGCCAGCGCCTATGCGCGCTGGAGCCTGCTCTTTGATCCGATTGCACAACCGTTGAGGGGCGATGAAACGCTCTACCTCGCCGGCCAACAGACGGGAACCCTTAGCCCGAATCTCTATCTGGTGGAGCGCAATGGCCGGCGCACGGTCGTCTCCCTGGCCCTGTTTGGCTGGCAGAATGGTGAGAACCAACTGTACCTGCCCTTGCGCGAAATCCGTGACAAAGAGGGCGTATGGCCGAATTTTGCCGAGGTGAACGGCATCGAACTGGTCTTTGAATGGACGGACATGGCAGGGACGCTTACCCTACAAAGTCTGCAATTCCGCTCGGTCTGGCAGGAAACGGTTCAATTGACGGCGCAGAGTCATGATCGCGCCGCGGCATTGACCCTGGCAGAGGGCTTTACCGCCACCGCACTGGCCGACCAACTCATCGAGATAACACAACTAGCCTTTGACAAAGAGCAGGATTTGTGGGTGAGCTTGCGTCCTGGTCGCATCTGGCGCTATCGTGACAGCGATGGCGATGGCGTGTATGACGAGCGCTTGCTCTATGCATCTGGTTTTGAAGAGGTTGTTGGGCTGCTGCCCGATCCGGTCGATGGCGCAATCTGGGTTGGTGGGCGGGGTAAGCTCTATCGTCTGCTTGATACGGATGGCAACGGCGTCGCTGATATACGCGAAACTCGGCTGGAAGGGTTGCCCTGGGGGCGCCACCAGAACAATGGGATGACCTGGAATCCCGATCCCGATCCTTTCACCGGGGAAACGGGAATACACTGGCTCTATTTCGGCCTGGGGTCAACCGATGATCTGGAAGTGGGTGGGGATCTCAATGCAACTGTCCTGCGCTTTCCACGTGATGGTCAAGGACAGGCGGCTCTCGAAACCGTCAGCCGCGGCAATCGCAATGCCTATGGCGTCCTCTGGGCGCCGGTGCCGGTCGATCTGGCCCAACCGGATGGCACAGCCGCATGGCAACTCTTCGCCAGCGAAAATGGCCCCGATTTTAACGAAGCCCCTGATGAAGTCAATCACATCCGTTGGCAACATCACTATGGCTTTCCCGACCAATTTGGCCCAGTGGCGGATGAGGCAACCGACGGCCAACCCTATAGCGGCCCCGTCTATCCGGTCACCCCTCACGCCAGCGCCAATGGGCTGGCCTATGTTGGCAACCCGGCCTGGCCGCCCGCCTATCGCACCCTCTATGTTTCGCTCTTTGGCGAGGTCTTTAGTCAGGAAGTGGTTGGCCATACCGTTGAGCGGATCACGTTGACCACGGTGGAAACCGCCACCGGCCCGACCTATCGCGGCGCGCCGACCACCTTTATTGCCGGTCTGGAGCGCCCGCTGCCAATGACCATTGCGCCGGATGGCAATCTGGTGATTGGCGATTATTCAACGGGCGTCATTTACAAAGTGCGCTATATCGAGCAGTAACCATGAGCGTTCACCTGGTAAGTAGAGGAAGTTCTGCCGTTTCACCCGTCCCGTAGGGACACATGAGTTTAGGAAAATTTTGGCTCAATTAGGGGTAAACCCAAATTCCCTCTAAACTCAGCCGTCCCTACGGGACGAAAATGCCTGCACGGCTTAGCCCGGTCGTGGTAGCCGCTGCTCGACGGCCGGTAGGGGTGGGAATGGTTTGTGTGGTTCCAATTGATACCAATAGGCAGTGCTGGAAATGTCATCGGCGCGGTGGTTGTTGTGACCATGTTCGATGGTTACTTTGATACTTTTGCGGAAGTGGATCGGGTCTTCAATGTGGAAGCGATAGTAGGAGATCTTGCCGCTCCAGTTGGGGCCGCCGGGTAGGGTCAGCCCGTGGTAGGGACTATCATACTTGGTCGCCGGACAGTAGGCGGTGTTGAAGTAATCTTCGGTGCCGGTGCCATGCAGGCTGGGTGGCCACGCTTCGCCATCGATGAAGATCATGTCGTCCCCTTCACCATACCAGTTAAAGCGTTTGAAAAATTCGAGCCGCTCTTCAGGGGTTGCGTTTTGTGAACCGGCGGCGGTGGGCGGCCACGGTTTGGCTGCCGGCCAGTCCAGCGCCGGATCGGTGCGCAGATTATGGGTGTTGAAATTGCAACCGACGTAGTGACCGGCGCCCTCGGCTTCCAGAATCACATAATTGTCCTGACCGCCCACATTGGCGCCGCCAAATTCAAAGGCCAGATTTTCCATCACATCGTCCGGTACTTGCGCAAAGAGCGGCAGCCGTTCGCTAAACTGGCGGCGCGTTTCAGCCATCACCGCCGGGAGAGTACTGGGGTCAATGCCGACCGTCGGGTTTTCCCGTCGCCACTGGGCATGGAAGCGGCCCATATCCGCCGGGATGGCGTCGTGCAGTTCGTAGTCGATGTAATAGTAGAAATTCATCGGTACATCGGCTTCGTTGGTGAGGAAGAACTCGGCGCGTGTGCCAAAGGGCATGGGAAACCAGCAATTAAAGCCCCGCCCGTCGCTGGGACTCATCTGCAACGGCAGCGCCGAGAAATTGACCGTTTGGGCATGACCCACGCCAAAAAAATCTCCTAGCGGCGCCTCAATCGAGTAGCCTTCCTCGTTATCCCAACGCGCCCGCAAGACAACGCGCCGTAGATAGTCCGGCTGCTCACAGGCATGGGTACACCAGATATGGTTGATACAACCGGCGCCGACAATATCGGCCAAGGGCGCTGTTTCGCCAGCCGGTACGACCAGAAAATCCATATTCCCGCCGCTGCGATCCCAACTGGAAACCCGGCGCGTGGTTACATTCCGAATGCGCGCCAACTCGCCCAACGGGCTACCTTTGAAGACACTCATGGTTTCGGCTCCTTATGATTGGTATTGCGTGTTTCGTGTTGCGTGTTGCGTGAACTATCACAGAAACACACAGCACACAACATGTTACACATTTTCCAAGAAATTGCGATCCGGCAGCGGGGGGAAGGGTTGGGCCGGTAGGGTTTGATACCAGTAGGCGACGGAGCAGATGTCGTGCTGGCCGGGGTAGAAGCGGCGTTCTTTGCGCCAGCCGAGCGCCTGGATGGTCACTTGGAGATCCTGGCGGAAGGTGATTGGGTCCATGATATGCCAGCGGTACATCGAATGACGATGTTGGGACTGGTAGGTTCCGTCCGGGCGCAACACCTGGTGCATCCCTAGAAAGGGGGTGGAGTAGGGGGTGTATTGGCCGTCAATGTCAAAGTTATAGGCGCCGCCAAAGTAATCCTCGGTGCCGGTGCCGCAGATGGTGGGGTAATCGCTGTCGCCGTCGATGTAGAACTTGATTTCGCCCTCACCCCACCAGCCACTATTGTTGATGTTCCAGCCCATAACCGTGCCGACATAGTGGCCGCGCCCCTTGACGCCGTCGAGGATCACATAAGGTTCCAAGTAGGGCAGCGGATTGGTGCGGCGGAATTGGGCGTGGAAATAGGCCGCCTGTTCCGGAACCTGGGTCAGACAATAGTTGACCTGATAATAACAGGCGCCGCTGCGCACTGGGTTGCGATTCTCCAAGGTGATTTTGGCCCGCTGACGAAAGGGCATCTCCCAAAAACAGTTGAGCGCCCGATTTGGGTTGACCGCCACCGGCAACGAGTTGACCAGCGCGCTTGGCCCTTGTGTAGGTCGTTCGGGGTTCTGGTGGCTGTAGGGCATGGCAAAGAAATCGGTCAGCGGACACTCGACCGCCGGTTGCTCCTGCCCTTCCCAGTAGATGCGCAAAATGAAATCGCGATCCATGATGCTGCCGCCAAACCACATACTCTGGATGGCGCCCATGCCGGTGATGTCGGCCAGCACTGCCGTCGTTTTCGGCGCAATGACGACATAGGGGCGACATTTCCAGCCGCGCCCCAACTCGCGTGCGGGGTGGTCGTCGCCTTCGGGGTCGGCCATGGCGCCCATGCCCTTGCCGCCGGTGGGGTTTTCCGCGCTGATGGAACGGGTCTCCGCTTCACTCAACCAGGAGAGATTGCCGAGATTGCGGCCTAAGCCATTGAATGACATACGATTTCACTTTCTGTTGCTATGTGCTGATGAAGTTAGTTGCCTGCTTTCGTGCGTTTGCGGTAACGGCTGGGCTTCTCAAAATTGGTGCGAATGATCCAGGTATGAACACGCTTGCCGTCGATTACTTCGCTGGTAAAAAGGGTATCGGTCTCGCTGTGTTTGTTGCTAAAGACGACATAGTAGCCATCATCCAAGCGCTCAGATGTCAGGTAATCGACCAGTTGGTGCTTGCCTTGTGCAAAATAAGCGTCATCGGTAAACCGTTTGGTTTCGACAATATATTTGCGATTGCGGTAAAGAATGAGAATATCGGTCCGGCCACGGCTACTTGGCACCTCCACCAAGGTGTCGCCACCAAGCCGTTGAATGAAAAAGTGGATGAAACCATCTAGCGAATAGTGCCAGGCTCCTTCTTTGAGTTGCTTGGTGTCAAAGGCATGAAAACCACGGCGTTGCACGTACTCACGATATTTATTCAGTAAGGCGGGTATATTTAATTGATCGCCGATAACAAACTCACTCAAACTCTCATGGGCTGAAACGATATACTCGTGACTCTCACCGTTAAGCGACGGTCGAAAGGCGGTAATCAACCGTTTGCTATAGAGCGGCACAGGCACCTGGACAGAACCATCAACATTGGCAATTACCCCATGCGCCGATAAATAATTGATATTCGGATCATCAACTGTGTAGGGAATGGGTTCAGTGCCAAAAAGAACGCGCAGCATAAACGCCTGTTTTTCGCGCGCCTTGCTCACGATATTGAGAATATTTTTGTCGCGTCGTTCGGTTAGGAAATGTTTCAGGGTTGGGTAAAAGGCATCCATCGTCACCGGCTGTGTGTGATCCGGAACCATTTCGTTCACTAAGTAGTGACACAGGGCGCAGGTGAGACCCGGCTGGCCTTGCGTGTTTTCGTAAATGGCTTGGACTACTGCGGCGTCGAAGGGTTGACCACTTTCTGTCACATACTGACCGATTAACTCTTCTACTTCAGCAAAGGTAAAGTAGTCAATCCGTAACTCATCGACGACATTAAAGGGCGAAGCCGAGGAGACAACCAGATCGGCCAGCGTACTCACGCCAACCAGAGCTAAGGCGTGCAATTTGTGATAGTCGCGTTTTTGGTACATGGCGCGGAAGACATGGAGCAATTCACTCATGACGACTGTCGGCACATCTTCAAACTCGTCGATCACCAGCACCAATGGTTGTGTTTGATTGGATGCCTGTTCTAGCAATAATTCCAGATCAAATTGATGTTTTAGGGTCTGACTGGCTTGAATCTGATTGCGGGAAAACTCGTGTTGCAGACGGTGTTGAAGCGCTGCGTAAAAATCAGGACGCTCTAGCGTTTTCAGTCCCTCAAAGCTGATCCAAAGCGGCAGATAGCCTTGCGTACGCAGTTGGCGAAAGAGCAGTTGAAAATAGGTCGTCTTGCCTGATTGCCTGGGCGCAAAGATTGTAAAAAAGCGACCGCGATCAACCAGCGTTTGGCCTTTGTCCACTAGCGCTTCACGCATGACGGTATAGTGTTTGTCCGGATCACAAGGGCCGGATGTGTTAAATTCACGCATGGCAGCGATTATATCACCAATGACGCCAACCCAAGAACTGTAGTTTTATGTTTCCTGATAGTTAGTCAGCTTGAAACAGAGAACCTCGCGTTGATCCGCCGTTTGCACCAGCGGCGGCTTGACCTGGCGACAGATGTCGCGCACATAGGGACAGCGCCCGGCAAACTTGCAACCGACATAGCCATACTCTTTCGTCTCCATATCAGGCAAGCGCACCAGATCGCGCCACTTTTCGCCGATCTTGGCGACCGAGTCGAGCAGCAGTTCGGTGTAGGGATGGGCCGGTTGAGTCAGGACTTTGACGGCGGGGCCATATTCGACCACATTGCCCCGGTACATAATCGCGATCAGGTCGCTGACATAGTAGGCGGTCGAGAGGTCATGGGTGATGTAGAGGATGTTGATGTTAAAATCGTCGCGCAGTTTCTTGAATAGATTGACCACATTCATGCGCAACGACGCATCGATCATGCTAACCGGCTCGTCGGCGACCAGCAGTTCGGGGTGGGGAATGATGGCGCGCGCCACCGAGACACGCTGCAATTCACCGCCCGAAAACTGGTTGGGATAACGCCCAATCACCCGTTCCGCCGACAGCCCGACATTGACCAATGCCTGGTCAACCGCCTCATGCGCTTCCTTCTTGTTCTTGGCGCCCCAGACATTGCGTGCCGTCTCAAAGAGGTAGGTGTCCACCGTCTTGCGGCTGCTAAAGCTTTCAAAGGGATTCTGAAAAATTGGCTGCACCCGGCGGCGGAATTCGCGGAGTTGCGCACCATGCAACCGTCCTACTGTACTCAGCCCATCAATCACAATTTCACCGCTGCTCGGTTGCATCAACCGCAAGATCATGCGCGCCAGCGTCGTCTTGCCCGACCCGGACTCGCCGACAATGCTGAGAATTTGGGGCTTGCCCTTGGCAATGGTGATGTTGACATTGTCCACGGCCGCTAACTTGCGCGAACCAATCAACCCGCCGATGCGAAAAATTTTACTGACATTTTTGATTTCCAAAAAATGCTCATTCATGCTACTTTATCCCTATACCCAGCATCCTGTCACCTTGTCACGATCAGCCCACAATTTTTCCAATTTGGTCACTCGCCACCAGCGTTGGTTGGCCGTAGAGTAGGGCGTTGTAATAGATGTGCGCCGTGTGTTCACAGATCACGGTGCGGCGAAAGGCTTCCTCCACCGTGCGCCCCACCGTCAGCAAGCCATGATTGGCCCAGATGATGCCGGCTCCCCCTTGCAACACCTTCATCATTTCGTTGCCAAAGTGTTCCGAACCGCTCAACAAAAAGGGCATCACCGGCACTGGCCCGCCCAGATTGGTCAACAGACAAGCCACCACCGGTTCAATCGACTTGCCCAGCGCACCCAAGGTGTTGACATAGATCGGCTCCGTGTGGATGATGGCAAAGACATCGGGCCGCTGCTGATAGACCACACAATGCACCGGCGTCTCGTAAGATGGCTCATGTGGCCCTGCCACTTGCTGCCCGTTGACATCAACAATGGACAGATCATCCGGCGACATACCTTCATAAGAGAGATCGTGCGGCGTAATGGCGATCAAGCCAGTTTGAGGGTCGCGCACGCTGACATTCCCTTGCGTATTGGGCACCAGCCCACGCACCGCCGCTTCTTTGCTAAAGCGAATCACATCATTTCGTAATGCTAATGAAACACCGTCCATAAGTTTTTCATTCTTTTGCTGTGGGTGACGGCGACCAAGTCGTCGCTTCCCGTTTGATACAGGCCACCCAATGGCCCGGTTGGAGTTCAATCAAGGGTGGTTGCACCTGACGACAACCAGCGTCGGCTAGATAGCAGCGGTCGGCGAAGCGGCAGCCTTGGGGTGGGTTCAACAGGCTGGGCGGGCGGCCGCTGATACCGGTGCGTTGGGTGTCATCACCCAAGCGGGGCAACGAGCGAATCAACATTTCGGTGTATGGATGCTGCGGGTTGTCAAAGAGAACATCGGTGCGCGCAATCTCGACCACCTTGCCGGCATACATGATCACCATGCGGTCGGTGATCTGGTAATGGACCCCCATGTCGTGGGAGACCATGACAAAGGTGTTGTTGAGCTTTTTCTGCAAGTTGCGCAACATGGTCAAAATGCCCCGTTGCACCACCACATCCAGCGCCGTCGTCGGCTCATCGGCCAGCACAAACTTGGGTTGGATAAAGGTCGCCAGCGCCACAATCACCCGTTGGCGCATCCCGCCGCTCAACTGGTGGGGATAGGCATTGAGAACATCAGCCGGCAACTCCAACTCTTGCAGATAGGCCGCCATTGACTCCAACAGCACCTTCTTGCCATAGTTGCGCACCTCTTGCAGCGAGTAGGAATCGAGAAATTGATCCTTGATCCGCACCACCGGGTTCATCACGCTCATTGACGCCTGGGGAATATAGGAGAGATGCTTCCACCAGTAGCGATGAAAATCGGCGTTGGGGATCACCGTGCGTTGGCCGTTCTCTTCGACCTCCAGTTCAATGGAGCCGTTGGCGAAATACATAGGCCGCTCGACATTGCCGTAAATTCCCTTCATCAGGGTGGTTTTGCCACAGCCCGACTCGCCGGCCACGCCCACAATTTCGCCGTCATAAATGTCAAAGGAGACATCTTCGACAGCTTTGACCGTCCCCTGGACCGTATCATAAAACAAACTGACATTTTTAATGCGGATCATTGGCGCCCTCTGCGTGTGGCAAAGTAATCAGACCAGCCGGTGGAGACCAGAAACAGCCCGATAAAGAGCAACATAATCGAGAAGATCGGCGACAAAATCCAGAGCCACTTTTCCAGCAGCAGCGCCTGGTGTTGCATGGCCCAGTAGATCATGGTGCCAAGGGTCGCATCTTTCAGGCTGGAGAGGCCGATGATCGCCAAGCCCGATTCCGCCGAGATGGCGACCAGAATGGTGTTGATAAAGTTCGCCAACGCCCAGCCCAACACAAAGGGCATAATCTCGACCACGACAATTTTGAGCGTACTTTCCCCCGACGCCTGGGCGACATTAATGAACTCTCGTTCGCGCAAACTGAGCGCCATTGCCCGCGCCTGTCGTCCCGGCCACGGCCAGTTAAAGATGACCAGCACCCCGGCAATGATCAACAGTGAACTCTTCCCCCCCAGCAATGCCGAGAGCAGAATCAGGATCGGCAGTGACGGTACGGCGATCACAATGTCCATGATCAAGGTCAGCGTGCGATCCACCGCACCGCCAATAAAACCGGAGAGCAGCCCCACCAGCACCCCGATCAAGGTCGCCAACGCCGCCACCCCCAGCCCAATCCACAACGAATTGCGGATCGACCAGGTGAGCAGCCAGAAAATATCCTGCCCCAGGTTATTCGTCCCCATGTAGTGGATCGAACTGGGCGGCAAGTTGCGAATATAGGTATTCCACCCGGTCGGGTCTTCGGGCGCAAAAGGCGGCACCACCAACCCCAAAATCAGAAAAATCGCCACCAGGATGATGCCGACCACCAGCCGTGGTTTGATCAAACGCATGATTTACCTCAAGTTGCTAAAAGTTCCATGGCCCATATGTTCGTTCCATTTGCCACCACCAAGCTTCATTTATTCTCTGCGTTCTAGTTCGTCGAGTGTCGGTTTCTGGAAGACCGCAATCCAGGGTTGCATCATCGCTTCAGGGATATAAAAAGCTGTTGGCGAACGTTGTGCATTTCTTAGTGCCAACCGCCGAAGCAATTCCTCCTCCGACACATCAAGAAAGTGTACTTCGCTACTAGCGCCAAGTTGCTTCGCACGCGACCGATAATCTTCGCGTTCTTCTCGTGTCCAAAAACCGAAATCGAGGATAACATTCGTTCCCAATTCCAGCACCCTACTAGCCATGTTCCAGAGTATAGTCTCGATTAGGCTATGCCGAGCATCGTGTTCTGGATCTTCTGCATCTTGACCAAAGAGGCGTATGTGCCACTCATCAGTGTTCAATCGAAGCGCCGGCAGTTCATATTCGAGCTTTTGTGCTAGCGTTGTTTTCCCTGAACAAGGAAGCCCAACCATCAAATGGAGAGTGGCCATGTCTATTATTCCGGTAGTGCAATATGAACAACCGAACATCACTTATATCGAATCCGCGGGTCGATAAAGGGATAGACTAGATCCAGCACCAGGGTAGCCGTCGCGACGGCGATGATGGAGAGACTGATCGCCCCCATAATTAGATTATAGTCGGTGCCGATGATCGCCTTGTAGACTAGAGTGCCGATGCCGGGGTAGCCAAAGAGAATTTCGGTGATGAGCGACCCGCCAAAGACGCCGCCGATGCTCAGGCCGAGGACGGTGATCTGGGGCAGCACGGCGGTGCGCGCCACATAGCTAATCATCACCTTGCTGTCATCGACACCGCGGAAGCGGGCATAGTGGACAAAATCTTCTTCTTTGGTGTCAATCGCCATCGCTTTCATGCTGATGATCCACCAGCCCAGGTTGACGGTGACAATCGCCATCAAGGGCAGGAAGGAGTTATAGGCCACGCTGCGGAACCAGGGCCAGGTGCCTGGCTCGCCGCTCACCTGAAAGACAAAGGGAAAGACCGGCCAAATGTAGGCAAAGAGAATGACCAGCAAGAGGGCGAAAATATAATAGGGCACCGGGTAGATGATCATCGCCACCGTTTCAATGATCTTCGAGACCGTTTTGCTGTTGTGATAACCGGCCAACAGCCCAATTAAATTGCCCAAAGACCAACTGGTTAGCAACGCCGTCAACATCAACCCCAGCGACCAGGGCAGCTTCTGCGCGATCAACATGCTCACCGGCGTCGGGTAATAGGAGAGCGAAGGGCCAAAATCCTGGGTCAACACCACCCGCTTGAGAAACGCTGTATACTGCTCCCAAAGCGTCCCTTCTAACCCAAACAACTGGGTCATCGTCTGGCGCATCGACTCCACCAGTTGCGGCTCCATCGTCGTCCCCTGCGCCATCAACTTGCCCAACATCGCCTCCACCGGGTTGCCCGGAATAAAGCGCGGCACAAAAAAGACAATCGTAATCCCCAGCCAGACTACGAGCAGATAGGTGAAGATGCGGGTGAGCAGGAAGCGGACGAATTGCATGGATTACTCCTTTGGCAGGAAGTCGCATGGTCGAATGGTCGCGTAGCGTTTTGTCAACAAAGTCGTAACGGGTTGGTTTATGCCGACCGACATGTGCTTTTGTCCCGTAGGGACAGGTGAGTTTAGGGAAGGAGAATCTTTTTTCTTCCTTTTTCTCTCCTAAACTCAAGCGTCCCTACGGGACAAAAGCACGTCTATAAGCAGTAGCCAAACTGATCAAGACTTATTTCACAAAACAATAGCAGCGTTACTAATAACCTAATGACGCTTCGCTTCAAACCGACTCTAGACTACGCGACTCTGGACTACTTCGGCTGAATATTCGCAATAATAAACTTAAAGTTCGACCACCACCACCACGGGCCTTCGTAGTAGTTGTCGGCGGTGGGATAGTTGGTGAAATAGGTCTCGTTGACCGGGACGAACTTGGAGGTGCCGAACATGGGGATCCAGTGCATCTCGGTCGCCATCTGCATCAGGAGCTCCTTGCTCAGTTCCACATTCTGTGGATCGTCCGTCGTCACCTTTTCCAATTCATCGAGGATGCGGGCCATCTCATCGCTCTTGTGGCGGTGCTGATTGCCAGGCGCTGGGGTGCCGGTCTCCACAATGAATTTCTGATGCCAGTAGCTGACATTGGGATAGATGTCGGGACCGATAGCACAGCCGGGCCAGTAGGAGCCGGCTTGGTATTCGCCGGTAGAGCTGGCGTTCCAGAAGGAGCCGCCGGTCATGGGATTGGCGGTGGTGTCAACACCAAACTTGCTCCACGAATCGGCCACGGCAAAGGCCAGACGACCCGATTGCACCTCGAAGTCCGCCGGGGCGTTGATGGCAATCGTCCATTGGGTGCCGTCAGGTAGGAGCCACTTGCCATCGCCATTGCGGGTGAAGCCGACGCTTTCCAACAATTTGGCCGCCTGTTCCACATCATACTTCCACCAGCCGACGCCAAAGAGATCGATCAACTCT
Source organism: Caldilineaceae bacterium (assembly GCA_026645575.1). The sequence continues at coordinate 2,942 of JAPKMW010000118.1, read as the reverse complement.
TCTTCGCTGGTGGGCAGATCACCCCCAATGCCTTGCTGGTTGAAGATTTCGGCCATATCCTTGGCAAAGTTCGGGTCAAAGGGTTTGTAACCATCGGGCAGTTCCAGCGCCAACAGCCGTTCAACCAGCGGTTTGTGATAGGTGTTCTGCACGGCAGCCACCGGCGGCACGCCTAAGGGCGAAACGCGCAACATACCGGCAAAGGTGCCAAGCGACACATTCTTAATATCCGTTGCCAGCGCCAAAGCCCAACGCACCTGCCACTGATCATAGGGTGGTTGCGAGTTGTTGAAGGCAATCCCGCGCTCGCAGGGGTCATCAAAGTCGGCGTAGGGGAAGCCGGCGTGCCAGGCGCGCACCGTGTCCGTCTTATCGATCAACACCTGCATCGACTCCGGCGTGATGTCTTGCAGGATGTCCACGTCGTTGTTGATCATGGCCAGAATGCGCTTCTCTTCGGTGCCGACAAAGTTCCACATCACATACTTCGGGCCGGCTTTCTCGGTGATCATACCGACGCTGGTCTTCTGCCAATCGTCGCGCAAGGCCCAGACCGTCCAGTTGCCGTTCGGGTCATGACTGTGGTACTTGTATTGGGCAATACAGGTGGGCGGGAAGGCGGCGAAGGTGGTGGGATCTTCCTTTTCCCACTTGTGTTTCGGCACCGGCCAGAAGCGCGAGTTGTCCCAAATCGTCGCACCCAGCGCCTTGGCAAAGCGCGGTTGCGGACGGGTCGTTTCGACCACGACCGTATATTTGTCGGTTGCCGTCACCGATTTGAAGAAGTCAATCGACCAGCCATGAATGGGCAACTTGTCATTGTTGATGCCCAGTTCAAAGGTAAAGACGACATCATCGGCGGTAAATTCCACGCCATCATCCCAGAAAATGCCTTCACGCAGCTTGATCTCAAAGCTGGTGTAGTCGTCATTGAGCGCCTTGGGCATCTCCGCTGCCAGCGAAGGATATTGCTCGCCGGTGACGGTGTTGATCTCCCACAGGTTATCCAAGCAGAGTTCATGATAGCCGCGACCCATATCCACACCGGGTGCATAGGGGTTGAAAAAATCGGGGCGACTGACCACGCCGCCCAAATTGTCCAGAATCAAGGTTTCATTTCTGGGGGTGCCGACAAACGTTTCACCGCCGGCAGGGGCTGGGGCAGCCGCGCCACTGCCATCAGTGGCGGGCGCTTGAGGCGCGGCACAGGCGCTTAACAGTAGCGTAACAATGACGATAACGGCCAGGAACAACTGTTTCTTCCTCATAGCTCTTCTTCCTTGAACAAATTGTCAGGCAAACGTATAAAGATTTGAAGCTGTTGGAACACCTCAGTAGGGAGCATCGCATGGGGGAAAGGGAAGGCAAAGGCTTATGTAACGATAAACTTTTCCTTTCTGGTAACAGGCGCATTGATCGGCCAGATGATCAAGCCGTAGGGCAAGTGCGCCGAAACATGGCCGCGTCAAAATGTTTGAATTGGTAACAGGGCCAAAGCGTACGCAATGCGGAAGCTGAAAGCCCTCACAGTGTAACAAAGCCAACACGAAATGTCAAAGTCGATTTTTTTTGCTGGTCGGCGCACTGGAAGCTAGACATCAAAAACACTGCCATCGGCCATGAAGGCGTTGCGCGGCCCACGGTGATAGCGGGGTGGACTGGCCAACAGCACTTCCTCATTCAATTCCACCCCCAGACCAGGACGATCCGGCACAAAGAGATGACCGTTTTCCACCACCCATGCTTCCCGTAACGCCTGGTCGCGATAGGGTTCCTGGCGCACATATTCCAAGATGTGGAAGTTGGGAATCGCCATTGCCAGATGGGCCGCCGCTGCCGTCGCCACCGGCCCTTGCGGGTTGTGGGGCGCAATCTTGACATAGTACGCTTCGGCCATTGCCGCAATCTTCTTGCATTCGCTAATGCCCCCGGCGTGACAGAGATCAGGCTGGATCACATCGACCAGCCGCTGCTCCAACAGGGTGCGAAAATCCCATTTGGAGTAGAGCCGTTCCCCCGTTGCCAGATCCATCTTGGGGCCGGCGGCGCGGATGCGGGCCAAGCCTTCAATGTCATCGGGCTGGGTCGGCTCTTCGAGGAAGAAGAGATTGTACGGCTCCAACGCCTGCATCAAGCGCACGGCGCTGGAGGGACGACCCCGCCCATGATCATCGACCATAATGTCGATCTTGGGGCCAACGGTGTTGCGCAAAAGGGCAATGCGTTCGGCAAAGGCGTCGATGCGCTCGGCTTCGGGCAGGGCGGCGTCACCAGCCCAGGCGCCGGTCTTCATGGCGGTGTAGCCGTCGGCCACATCACGTAGTGCATCTTCGACCATCAACTGGGGTTGGTAGATGCCGACATGGGTGTAGAGCCGAAGCTTGTTGCGCGTCGGCCCACCCAGCAGTCGGTAGACCGGGACACCCCACGCTTTGCCCCGAATGTCCCACAGCGCCTGATCCAGCGCCGCCAATGCTGAATTGAGCACAACCCCGCTGCGCCAGAAGCCGTGGCGATAGAGTACTTGCCAGTGATGTTCGACGGCCAGCGGATCGTGGCCGATCAGTTGTTCGCCCAGTTGATGGACGGCAGCTTCGACGGTTGGCTCCTTGCCTTCCAGGGTTGCCTCGCCCCAGCCGTAGAGATCGCTGTCGGTCAACACCTTGACAACAACCCAGTTGCGCAGACCTGCCCAACTGATGAGCGTGCGGATTTCGGTGATTTTCATAGATGGTTCACTTTCGGTTATGCCGTGTGATTCGTAGCTACCAAGCCCGCTCGTAGCCGACGTTGGGGACGCCGGCTACGAGCGGGCTTAGTAGTTACTGTGATTCCAGAAAAAGTTGTTATGCCTTATTGTAGTGCTTCGTGGTTGATTGTCAACTGCTGTTTCCAGTACATCAGCATCGCTATTTGACAGAAGTGACTAGCTCACGTAGAAT
>JAPKMW010000117.1 GCA_026645575.1 Caldilineaceae bacterium | reverse complement strand
CGACTGTCTGGCCGGCGTCTGGGCCTACCATGCCACCGAAACCGGCTATCTGACCCAAGTCACGGATGAGGAGATCGCCCAAGCCTTAGACGCGGCGGCGGCTGTCGGCGACGATCAGATCCAACGCCAGACGCAAGGCCGCGTCTCGCCCGAATCGTGGACCCACGGCTCATCGGCGCAGCGACAGGCCGCGCTGAAGGCTGGTCTAGAGAGCGGGGACCTGGCCGCTTGCCAGTCATTTTGACGGCGCGTTGATTAGGAACCCTTACTGATACTTTGTGATTGTTCTGCCGTTTGCTAGGTTCTGTTGACATTTGCTAAAACGACCAATGGAATTGGCCTGCTGACAGCGAAAAGCCGCCTCAGCGGCTAGGAATTTAGCCGCTGAGGCGGCTTTTCGCTGTCAGCAGCGGGTTTTAACCCGGCAAAAACGAAATGTCAACAGAACCTAATGAAATCAAAAGCGGCCGCCTCTCTGTCCAGGGGGCGGCCGCTTTTGTATTGGTGTACACACAATTGATAACGTACTGTTAGTATTGTCTAAACCTTCTCTTTATTTTGCTCCATCATACTGTTGTTTTGTCAACGAAGTTTTGAATGGTAGTAAAGATTGATGAAGGGTAGAATAATACTTCAGCAACTCGCCCAGGGCTAGACAACAATACCGGCTGAAGCCCGCTTGCCGGTGCGTGATTGTCTAGTCCTGTCCGTTTACGCTAACCCTTACCCACAAGTCTTGTCACTGCGGTTTTGCGGCGAACCCATTAGCGCCTGTGCATCGGTGTGGAAAAAGATGTGGGTAAACGTTAGCCGTTTACGGCGGGGCGGGCGTCATTACCGGTTTATTTTCATAACTTTTATTGTCCTTTGGCCTCTCAAGTACACAGAAAGAGAAAACCATGACCACCAAACCCTTACCCACCGTTGGCGCAGCCATGCCGATTAGCGCGCTGGCAATGTACCGCGACTGGTTGATCACCGGGCAACGCGACCTGGAAATCCAAGACCCCTTTGCCCCCGAAGTCTTGGATGGCGACTGGCAACCGTTGCTGCAACAGGCCCGTACCCTGCTCGACGGCTTCAACGGTCGCCTGGGCATCCACGGCCCCTTTATGAGCTTGACCCTGCTGGCCCGCGACCCTAAGATTCGCACCGTTGTCACCGACCGCTTGCGCCAGGGCGTTGAGTTTGCCCAGGCGTTGGGCGGCACCCACATGGTTGTCCACAGCCCCTTTGACTACTTTGGCAGCCCTTTCCTACCCCACTCGCCGGGGCATGGGCAGGCCCAGCAATTTGAGATCATCCACGCCACGCTCGACCCGGTGGTGGCGCTGGCGGCGCAAGCCAATGTCACCCTGGTCATTGAAGACATTTATGACAAGAACAGCGCACCGCTGCTGGCGCTCATTCGCTCCTTCAACTCGCCCCATGTCCGTTTGAGCATCGACGTGGGTCACGCCTTTATCAAGCATGTTGAAGGCGGCCCGACCCCCGACCAATGGGTACGCGAGGGGGGCGAATTGCTGGAACATGTTCACTTGCAAGACACCGACGGCAACATTGATCGCCACTGGATGCCCGGCGTTGGTCGCCTGAACTGGTTTGCCCTCTTTGAGTCGCTCGCCACCCTCTCCCATCAACCCCGTCTGATCCTGGAACTGCGCAACAAGGATGAGATCGGCAAAGCGGCGCAATGGTTGGCGGCGCAAGGTCTCGCCCAATAACCGAACCGCTACTCTCCACAAAAAAGCGGGGCAACTTGTGAAAGTCGCCCCGCTTTTTTATTTCAACATTCGTCCCATAGGGACGGTTGAGTTTAGGGGAGAAAATCATGGAACAAGGTGGCTGGCGTTATAATCTTTCCCTGCTAAACTCAATTGTCCCTACGGGACAGGTTGGTTACTCTAGCTCCGGTTGGGTGCGTTCCTGAGCGGCGGTTAGGGCGTCGATGGCCGGGGTGTTGTTGATCAACACCTCTTCCAGCGCAGTGGTGATCTCTTTGGCGATGACTGGCCAGAAGGGGGTGGAAGGGGCCGCCTTGGCGAATTCCAACTGCTTGATGGTGGTTTCAAAAGCCGGGTTTTCGTTGTAATAGCCCTCGGCGCGCAGTTGTTCGACACTGGAATAGCGCACCGGCCAGTAACCGGTCTCCTTGCTCCAGTAGGCGTTCTCTTCGGTGCTGATCCACCACTTGATGAAGGTCCAGGCCGCCTGCTTCTTCTCGTCAGACACGGCGGCAGGGATCGCCGCGGCGGCGCCACCGGTAGGGACGGCGGTGTTGAAACCTTCCATGTGCGGGACGAAGGCGGTGGCAATCTCGAACTTGTTATCGACGGCGCGCAGAATGCCACGCAGACCAGCAGTGGAGTCAAAGGTCATGGCGCCCTTACCTTCGGCAAAGGCTTGGTTACGCTGTTCCCACGCTTGATCACCGGCAAAGGCGCGGGCCGTGCCATCTTGGTGAACCATGTCGGCCCAGATTTGCAGCGGGCCGGCGCCGGCTTCGGCATAGGTGGTCGTGGTCATTTCAGCGTCCATGATTTCACCGCCGGCGCCCCAGACCATCGACTCAAAGTACCACCAGGAGACGGTGGCGAGGAAGCCGTAGGTTTTGTCGTCGCCTTCGCCTTGGGTAAAGGTTTTGGCAACTTCGCGGAATTCCTGCCAGGTGGTCGGCGGTTCGACGCCGGCAGCCGCGAACATGGGTTTGTTGTAGTAGAGAACCGGGGTGCTGCGGTTGATCGGCATGGCGTAGATGGTGTCGTTCCAGGTCTGGTTGAGCAGACCGGCCGGAATCAGGTCGTCAAAGTTAAAGTCCGGGTCGTTCTCCATGAAGGGTTCCAGCGGGGTCAGCGCGCCGGCGGAAGCGAACTTGGGGGTGCCATGAATTTCGATCTGCACCAGCTCCGGCACATCACCACTCACCAGCGCAGCCTGGAATTTCTCCTGCACGCCGTTGTAGCTCTGTTGGAAGACGCCAACCACTTCGATCTCATCCTGACTTTCGTTGAACTTCTTGATCTGGGTTTCGATCACTTCACCCAGCTCCCCACCCAGACCATACCAGAAACGAACTTGAATCTTCTCGCTACTGGTGGCAGCGGTGTCAGCCGCCGGTTGGGCCGCAGCCTGTTCAGCGGCAGGCGCCGCCGGTGCGGCAGTCGGCGCACAGGCGCTGAACACCAGGCTCACGACCACGAGCAGCAGCAGCATACGGAATTGCAATTTCATTCGTTTTCTCCCTGTTGGTTATGACAACAAATTTTATTGATCAACGGCGCGCTACACAGCCAAAAAGCGGGCAGCATCACCGGAGCATCACGATAAGGTGCTTTTGTAGTAAAGACTTTAGTCTTCCCAGACACATCGAAGACTAAAGTCTTTACTACGGTTGGTACACTGTTCAGTAAGTTTTTTGGGATTTTGGCGTCGGGCACGAAGTGTGGCAAACAAATGGGTCACACCGAAACCCATCGGTCGTGCCACACTTCATACCCCTACGAGAATACCGAAAAACTTACTGAACAGTGTAGGTAGTTACCCCTTCAGCCCAGCGCTGGCGATGCCTTTGATAAAAAAGCTTTGGGCAAAGAGGAAGACGATGATGAGCGGCAACATGGAAAAGATGCTGGCCGCCATCAGTTCATTCCATTGGGTGCCGCCTTCAAATTCGATAAAGCTGGAAAGCCCCATGGGCATGGTGCGCATCAGTTGCGAATCGGTGACAATCAACGGCCAGAAGAGGTCGTTAAAGTGATAGACAAAGCTAAAGAGGCCAAAGGTGATGAGTGTCGGCAGCGTCAATGGCACCAGTACATGGCGCATCACCCCGATATGGCCGCAGCCATCCAGCCGAGCGGCGTCGATAAAATCCTGGTGGATCTGCTTGAAGGATTGGCGCAGCAGAAAGATGCCAAAAGCGCTGGTAAAGAAGGGGACGATCAGCGCCAGATAGCTATCCTTCCACCCCAAATCTGAGATGATGACAAAGGCGGGGATAAAGGTGATCTGGATCGGCACCATCATCGTCGCCAGGATCAGCACAAAGAGGGCGTCGCGTCCGGGGAATTCGAGCCGGGCAAAACCATAGCCGGCCGGGATGATGGTGGCAAACTGCCCCACCAGAATGGCGACCGAAGTAAAGGTGCTGTTAAAGAGATACCAGTTAAAGGGCGCTTTCTGCCAGGCGTTGACATAGTTGCTCCACTGCGGCACTGGGGGAAAGATCTGTGTAAAATCAAAGACCGCCGTGATCTCCTTCAACGAGGTCATCACCATCCAGAAAAAGGGAAAGCCGACGATCAAAGCCATCCCCCCCAAAATCAGATAGGCCGAGGCCGCCGTGGTCGGCGCCACCTGCTCACCGATGCCGCGCTGCGCCCGGCGTAAACTTGATAACATAAGAAACTCCTTTGGGATTGGGTGATGGGGGAGGCGACGGTGGTTTCGACAAGCTCAACCACCGTCGCCTCCCCCATCAGCCGATCTTCTCTAGTAATGAACCCAATTGCGTGAAATGCGCAGTTGAAGGACTGTGAAGAACATCAGCAACGCCAGCAGCACCACGGCCACGGCTGAACCGATGCCCACTTTGTAGAGTTGAAAGGCTTGCTCGTAGAGGTAGTAGACCAGAACGCTGGTGCTGTTGACCGGGCCGCCGCGCGTCATGACATAAACCTGGTCAAAATCCTGAAAGGAGCCGATGACCGAGATCACCACGACAAAGAGCGTCGTCGGCGAGAGGAGGGGCAGGGTGAGAAAGCGTGTGCGCTGCCACATGGTCGCGCCATCGACTTTGGCGGCGTCATAGAGATCGACTGGAATCGCCTGTAGCCCAGCCAGAAAGAGGACGGTGTAGTAGCCGACCGCTTTCCATGCCTTCATCAAGATCAGCCCCGGCATGGCCCAGGTGGTGCTGACCAGCCATTGCGGCCCTTCAATCCCGACCAGACCGAGCAGTGCATTGATCAGCCCATCGTCCGGGTCATACATAAAGAGCCAGAGGGTGGCAATGGCGACCATGGGCGTCAGGTGCGGGACAAAATAGAGCGCCCGAAAAAAGGCAATGCCCCGCAGCTTGAGATCGAGCAGCATTGCCAGGGCCATTGCAAAGATGATGATGAGGACAACCGTGCCAACGCTAAAGAAGATGGTGTTGCGCAGCACCTGCCAGAACTGTTCCGAGGTGAATAAACGCTCGAAATTGCGCGTCCCTACAAACTCCGGCGCCGGCCCAATAAAGTCCCACTTATAAAAGCTGAGACGCAGGGAATAGAAGAGGGGATAGAGCGAAAAGATGGAAATGACGACCAAGGCCGGCAATACACAGAGATAGCCGGCCAGCCAGCGCCGACGCAAGGTTTGCCAGAAGGTTGGCGGTTTGCGCAGGCGATCACTCGCTGCCAAGGTAACGCCAATCGATGCCGCCTGTTGCATAAAACACCTCCACGCGATAGAGGGGCGAAGTTGTTGCACTTGCTCCCTGAACTGCTAATTGACCAACAGTAGGCTACTGGAGATGAGTTAAGTGGTGATTAATGTAGTAACAATTTGCGGGAAGAGTTGAGTTAAGAGTTTGTGATCTTGGCTATGCAATCAACGGAATCGCCGCCAGCGCGAGCAGCACACCGATCCCTTGCACCAGCGAAATGCGTTCACGCAAGAGGAGAAACGCCAAGACCACCGTACTGACCGGGTAGAGTGATGACAGGGTGCTGGCAATATCAAGGCGCCCTGCCTGTTCGGCCAGCACAAAACAGGCATTGCCGCCAGCGTCAAAGACCCCGGCCAGGGTGATCGGCAGAAGGGCTTGACCCGTGGGCAGGACAGCCCGCCTTTGCACAACCATAAGGACGCTTAAGGTGGCGACCGAGGTAACGCGGGCGGCGACCAGGGGCCAAAAGACCGCCGCATCCTGCGTCTGTGCAATCAAAACAAAAAAGCTACCAAAACCACAACCGGCCACCAGCGCAATCCACAAGCCTTGTGTGGAGGCATTGCGTTGGGGTGCATAGGAGATCAGCATCACGCTTACCCCGGCCAGGACAAATCCGCCCAGGGTGAAGGCCGCCGGCCAGCCCTCGCTCACAATGCCGATGATTACCGGGATCGAGAGCGCAATGATAGCGGTGAGCGGCGCGACCAGCGCCATTTGCCCCAGCGCCATTGCTTGATACAAGGCCAGCAAGCCAATGATCCCGGCCAGACCCGCCACCGCGCCCCAGAGCAAGTCGCTGGACCGGGGCAAGGTTTCGCCAAAGGCGAAGGCCAGCACGAGCAACAGGAGCATGCCCACCGCTTGCGAATAGAGAACCACGGTCCAGACCGATGTGCGGCGCGTGGCCAGGCCGCCACAGAAATCGCCAATGCCCCAGGTCACGGCTGACCCAAGGCCCCAAAAGATGGTTGAATTCACAGAATCATCACTCGCTTGTTGATTGGCTGAAGGTTGTCCACTGCTTTTCAATGGCGGTTGTATCGGCGCGACCACAAAAGACAAAAAGACCGTAACGCCAACCGGCCATTGCGCCTGCCGCCAATGACCAGGCGCCGGCAATGCAAGGGGATGGCGAAATGCCCAGTTGGTTGTCTACCCGCCAGGGGGTGGGGAAACGCAGGTTCGCCGGATGATCAAAAATGGCGATACCGGCCCATTCCTCACCCCGATCTGCCAGCGGCATCGCAACCGCCACCCAGCGGGCGCGTTGTCCTTCCGCAGCGCTGTTGGCTAACCCTTCACTGTTGATCGCCGCACCGCCGACCTCTTTACGAAAGGGCATCCGCAGAAAGAGACCACCGTAGCTGTACTGCCCAAAGGTGAGATCGACGGCGGCTGCCACCGACCAATCCAGGGTCAGCCGATACTGGTCGCCGTCATCGTGGAATGACCAGCGCTGGGTTTCGGTGAGCAGCAGGGAACTGCTGGGCGCGCGCCAATCCGTGACAACCGACCAGGTGACCTGATCTGCATCCACCAGCGGCGCAGTGAGTGGACGCGGATGAAAGGAGCCATCCTGTGGCGAACCGCGCAAGCCTTCCGTCCAGAAGCCGACGCCGTTGACATCATTCAACCCGACATACAAGCCATGTTGCCAGGGATGATGGGGCGGCGCATCTTCGGTCAGGACGCCGCGCCCATCCGGCGCCACGATTGGGTGAAGATAAGGTCGGTGATGGGGGCGTGCTTGCTGAATCAGTAAAGGGTCTGTGTGGGCAGTGCGGGCAATGGTCAATTGATGATCAGTGATGGTAATCTTCATGCGTTTCTCTGTTTACGTGGTGTGGCGAAGTGGCGCAAGCACCTGTTCCACCCAGGCGGTTTCTTCTTCCGCCAACGCCGGCGGCGGGACAGGTGTGCGATAATCAATGCGGGCATCATAACCGCCCCGTTCATAAACAGAAGCGACCACCACGCCCAAGTCCAACATCACATCCGGGTCTGGTTCTAAGAGCGGAATCGGTAGCACCGGCAAGCGGGCATTGAGGGCGATGGGCCAAACGGCAACATGCGGGCGGTGCGTTGCCCGACTCAACATAATATAATAAGGCGCCAGCGGCACAGGCTGCTCCAGTGGTGGACGAACGCCGCCGCGTAGGAGATCGATCTCAACGAGATGCGCCGCTGAACGTAGTAGATCGCGCCGTTTGCGCAAATAGTCAAGATGGGCGTCATGCCCCCGCTGCTTGTTAACCGGGGAGAGGATCTCGATTGAGGTGATCAATACATCATCATCAACGGTACGAATTTCCACACTAAAAAGTTCAAGCGGTAATTCCAACGAAACGGTACTTTCCACTGGTGTCGATTCAAGCACATCGGCCACAACGACCCCACCTACGCCACGTGTTGATCGTTGCCAGATGCCAACATCCGGGTACATACCGTAGCTCTTCTTTTGATTCACTTCGATAGTTTCATAAGTGGCATAAGGGGTTAAGGCAGCAAAATAATTTGGCCGAATTTGGCGATTCAAGAGCGCACGGATTTCACCGGCTAGATCGCCATGAAAATCCGACCAAATGCGTGGCGCTTCGATATAGGGATCCATTCCAGGAAAAGGAGAAAGCATCATAGCCTCCTTGTCTACACGTTTTACGCAGGCATAAGTAACCGACTTACTGGAGCGACATTATACCATGCATGTGCAAGGGTGTCAGGTTGAAGAGAGTGATTCCATCAAATTGAGGCTTGACAAGTGTATCTGAAGAACCTATACCTTGACCCCCTCGGCGTTACCAACACAAAGTTAGCCGAGACGATTGGCGTTTCACGGAAGGCGATTTCCCAAATTGTCAACGAAGGGAAGTCGGTCACGCCAGCGATGGCCTTGCGCCTGTCGCAAGCGTTTCCGAATACATCAGCAGAATTTTGGCTAAATTTGCAACACAATTATGATCTGTGGCATGTCCGCAATGCCGGTGGCTGGCCGACCATCCTCCCGCTCATGCCGTTGACGGCAGAAGCAACAGCGTAGTCTGCTTGCTTTGAATAAAATTCTTTAACAGCAACAAAAGAGGGAGGGCATAGTCAGCGATGCACCCTCCCTCTTTTGCGTCTACCCCCACCGCTGTTCCGGCGGGTCGAAGACAAAGCCATGAAAATAGGCGCGCCGTTCCGGGGAGAGGGCATTATAAAACTCCTTGGAATAGCCCCAATGCTCCTGCGAAGCGATCATCCACGGGTGTTCATAGGCATAGTAGAGAATGGTGCGTTGCCCGTCTTGCTTGGTAAAGGGGCCGCTCGAATGCCAGAGCGCGTTGTGAAAGAGAATGGCGCTGCCCGCCGGCGCACAGACCTGGATCGCGCCCGGGAAGAGATCGGGACGCTTGAGATCGGCCGGATCAGCGTCATGGAGCGCTTTGTGGCTGCCAGGGACGAGGGTCAGGTTGCCCTGGCCCGGTTCGGTCATGTCAGTGAGATAGTAGCCGAGCTTGAGTTGGAGCAGCGGGATCGGGCGCCCCAGATTGCGATAACCGTTGTCGTGACCATCCAGATGCCAGCCCATGCCACGGCTAAAGAGTTCGCTCCCCACTTCGACAATCGCATCCGAGGCGTGATGATGAGGTTTGGGGTTGAGCAACCCTTTGATGTAGGGGACCATTGCCGGCCAGTCAAGCATCTCGAGAAAGAGCGGGTCATCATCGAGAATGTAAAAGATGCGGGTGCTGCGTTCCCCTTTCAATTGGGTCATACCCGTGTGCGGGATCTTCTGTTGTTGCAGCGCACGCCGCCGGGCGATGACCCGATCCAACGCTGCGCTTAGTCGCTGGACATGATCAGCGCTCAAAAACCTTTCCAAAACCAGATAGCCGTTATTATCAAAGAAAAAACGTTCCGCTGCGCTGGGGGCCGCTTTGGCCGCCGGCGCCGTTGCTTCCTGGGTAGCACTTGAGGCAGACACTGATTTACGCTCCTTTGCGTTCCTTGATATGATGTAACTACTAAGCCCGCTCGTAGCCGGTCCGTGACCGGCGTCCCCAACCGCCGGTCACGGACCGGCTACGAGCCGGAACGACTTGGTAGTTACGATATAATAAGCAGGGCAAGCAATAGTTGGCGGAAACTATAGCATGACCCGCCGGTGCTGTCAATCAACCAAGTAACCCAAAGTTTCAGGGAAAGAAGAGCCTTTTTATGCGTGTGCAACCCATTCAAACCCATCCCGTCACCACTGCTGATTACGATCTGCTGCCAATTTTGGCGACCTATCTCCCTCAGATGGAGGAGCAAAGCATTTTGGCGATCACCTCCAAAATCGTGTCGATTTGTCAGGGACGCGTGGTCGCAATGGCGGATGCGGATCGACAACAGTTGATTGAAGCCGAAGCGGATCACTTTCTGCCACCTGGCGCCAGTCGCTATGGGGTGACACTCACACTCAAAGACAATTTGCTGACCCCCAACGCCGGCATCGATGAATCGAATGCCAATGGCAACTATGTCCTCTGGCCGCGCGATCCGCAACGGGTGGCCGATGAAGTGCGCGCCTGGCTCTGTCAACATTTTGGGTTGCGTCAGGTGGGGGTGATCATCACCGATAGCACGCCGGTGCCGCTGCGTTGGGGCGTGACCGGCGTCGCTATTGCTCACAGTGGTTTTCTGGCGCTCAATGACTACATCGGGCGCAATGACCTCTTTGGCCGCAAGCTGCGCATGACCAAAGCCAATGTCAGTCATGCCCTGGCTGCCGCTGCTGTGCTGGTCATGGGTGAAGGCGACGAAGGGACGCCGCTGGCGCTGATCAGCGACCTGCCCTTTGTCCAATTTCAAGAGCGTGCCCCGACAGCGGCGGAGTTAGCGATGTTACACATTGATCTGGAAGATGACCTCTATGCGCCATTGGTTGCTGGGGTGGCGTGGCAAAGGAAGGGTGATCAATAATCGATAGCCCTGTCTGTTTTTGTCCCATAGGGACGGTTGAATTTAGGAGCAAGGAACAAAATTTTCCCTATCCCTAACCTCATTCGTCCCTATGGGACGGGCTATTATGCAATGGCGCCTCCCTTTGCTGCTGTTGCCGATACGCTTCCGGGCTAAGACCATAATGCGCCTTGAATTGGCGAGAAAAGTATGACGCCGACTGAAACCCTACCTCGTGGGCAATTTCGCCGATATGCAGGGAGGTATACTTGAGCAGGCGTTCCGTTTGGTGCAGCCGAATCGACACCATCGTCTCAATGATCGACCGGCCCACCTGCGCCTTGAAGAGATGCGAGAGCCGTGACGGCGACAGCGAAACCTGCTGCGCCAGCGCGGCAATCGTCACCGGCTCGCGATAGTTGGCATTGAGCCGCTGCAAGACGGCGGCAATGCGCGGGTCGAGTGTTTGTGGGCTGGTGCGTTCCCGGTGTTGGGCAATGCAGATCAAAATTTCTTCCAATGCTGTGGCGGCCAAATCCATCTGAAAGCGGGTTGAACTGTGCAGATCGTGCAGCAGACGGACAAAGGCTTGTTCGATCCGCTCCTTCATGGCGGCATCGTCAATGGTCACGCCCCGTAACCCGACTGTGCGCGCCGGGAGTTGCAGCCATTCCACCCAATGGGGACGAGGCAGAAAATGCACCCAGTAAAAATTCCAAGGCTGGGCCTGGTCAAAGGTAGCATAATCGTGCATGGCCCCTGGCTCCAAGAGCATCACATCACCGGCACGACAGAGGAATGGTTGGTCGTCCAGCCGATAGCAGCCCATGCCGTCAAGCGTAAAAGTCAGCAACCAATCGTGTGTTCCTGCTGGTCGCCGCACATGATAGCCATAGGACGCACAAAAATGATTCGCCACCCAAACGCCTACCGGCGGCGCTGGGGTAATCGGTTGACGATTCGTTTCATGAAACGCTGGATCAACAATAGCATGATTGTGCATAAAGAATAGCAGGGCCGTGTATAGACAAGGTTAACATTTGTGCGTATGATAGTGCCAGATTCGTAGTATACGTTTACCAAGCACACTTGACAACTGCACTTCACGCGACAATTTAGAACACAGAGTACACAGAGGCAGCATAGAGATTCACAGCGAAAAATGCAAACCTCTCTGTGTATCTCTGCGCTCTCTGTGAACATAAAATCATATTCCCGTTTTTCTGGTCAGAATAGGAGCCAATCTTGTTTACTGCCGAACATAAAGCCGCCTTTGATCGCGACGGCTATGTTGTCGTCAAGGGCTTATTTAGCCCGGAAGAGGCCGCCACGTACAGCGAGCATTACACCAACATGCGGCTGGCCGAAAATGGCCGGATGGATAAGCGCATTAACAATCCAAGCGACAACGATCCGCTGCTCCAATGGCCGCGCTTGATGATGATGCATCGCCACGATGATGTTTCGCTCAATTGGTTACTGGAACCACGGATTAACGAATGTCTCACTGGGCTGCTGGGCAAAGAGCCGTATGCCGTGCAGACTATGTTCTACTTTAAGCCGCCCCACGCGCGCGGTCAGGCGCTCCACCAGGACAACTATTATTTGCGTGTCCAACCCGGCACCTGTATCGCTGCCTGGATGGCGGTCGATCGCTGTGACGAAGAGAATGGCTGTTTGCAAGTTGTTCCCGGTAGCCAGGAGTGGCCGATCCTTTGCACGGTCAAGGCGGACACTAGCCAAAGCTTCACCGATGTGACGGTGCCGGTGCCGGATGATCACCCGGTTGCTTCGGTCATCATGGAGCCGGGGGATGTTCTTTTCTTTAATGGGCAAATCGTCCACGGTTCGCTGCCCAACACTACCGCTGATCGCTTCCGGCGCAGCCTCATTGCCCATTACATCGAGGGGGATGCCCAGCAGGTTTCCAAGTGGTACTTCCCGGCGTTGCGGATGGATGGCAGCGCCGTCGAATTGGAGCAGAGCGCCAATGGCAGCGAATGCGGCGTCTGGGTAGATCGCAATGGACAACCAATGATTGAGGTGACAGGCTATGTCAAAGTCGAAAAAGCGACCGAGTAACAAACCCATCGAACCACGCAACCCGACTCCGCTGGATGATTTTCTCTTTGACCTGCGTGGCTACCTGGTTTTGAAGAATGCGGTTGAACCGGAGTTGCTCGCCGCTCTGAACGAAGCCTTTGACAACTTTCCGCCGCTCGAATATGGCGAGTGGTGGGGCAATACCCAGCGCCGCGACTACACGGGCGACACCGGCTTTGAACTGCACAACGTCGTTGAAGCCGGTGAACCCTTTGAGCGCCTGATCGACCATCCAAGCTGGATCAACTATCTGCGCCACTACTGTGGTGAAGAAAAGGGCTATGTCGAAGGGCTGTTTATCGACGAGTGCATCGCCTCAATCCGTCGCTCTGGCGGTCATCACCCGGTTCATTCCGGCGGCTACCAGGGGGCGCTGCGCGGTCGCTATCTTTACGAGCATGGCCTCTTCCGCTGTGGTCAATGCAACGTGATTGTCGCCTTGACCGACGTTCACGAAGGCGACGGTCCGACGATGGTGGTGCCGGGCAGCCACAAATCCAACTTTGACCACCCCGGTCGCGGCGACTATGGACGTGGCGACCGCATGGATGATCTGGAAGGCGCGATCCCGGTCTACATGGACAAGGGCGACGCCCTCCTCTTTGTCGATGGCATTATGCACGGTGGCAGCAGCCGCACCAACACCGAAGGCGAACGCCGCGTGACAATCTTCCGCTATGGCGTCAGTTGGGCCGCCACCCGCTTTGGCTATCAATATTCGCAAGCGCTGCTGGATCGCCTGACGCCGGCCCGCCGCAAGATCCTCCAACCGGTCCCACCCCTGTTGCCGGGGATGATGCCCCACAAGCGGGGGTGAGCATTCGTAAAAGATAAACTGACACACTGCTCTTGGCGAGTCCGTGACTCGCTCTGTCTAGTTGCGAGTCATGGACTCGCCAAGAGCGGTCAAAGTACAGTCAGCCAGGGCAAACCCTAAAAAAAGTCGTTTGACAGGTTGTGATTGACTGACTATAATGCAAGCCAGTCACAACGCTTTTCCCTTATGGCGTGCGCCCTCCCCACGCTACACACGTCGTGTAACACCACCCCATTATTCCATCAGATAAGGAGAGAACTATGTCTCGAACGAGGAACCGTGGCGCATGGCAATGGCTTGCCGCGCTTATGATCATTGCATTGCTGGCGGGCTGTGGCGCGCCGGCGGCGCAACCGGCGGAACCCGCAGCGGCTGAACCCGCGCAAGAGGCCGCCCAGAGTACCACCCAGGAAGCAGCGCCCGCCGCCTCCAAAGAAGCGCCCATGTTAGCCGAAATGGTGACGGCGGGTTCGTTACCGCCGGTGGAAGAACGCCTGCCGGTCAACCCGTTGGTCTTGGAGCCGGTGGAGAGCGCCGGCCAATATGGCGGCACCTTGCGCATGGTCGCCAATGACGACAACCTGGGCTGGCTGCGCATGACTGTCGGCAACGAAGGGTTGGTCAAGTGGGAGCGCGATGTCTCCGGCACTCGTCCGAACCTTTTAGAGAGCTGGGAGTGGAATGACGACGCCACCGAGTTGACGGCCAAATTGCGCCAGGGTGTCAAGTGGTCGGATGGCGAACCCTTTACGGCCAATGACTATCTCTTCTGGTGGAATGAGATGGTGCTGGATGAGAGCATCGGCCTTTCGACGCCCGCCGGCACCCGTGTTAACGGTGAGCCGATGAAGGTGGAGATGGTGGATGATTTTACGTTGAAATTCACCTTTGCTGCGTCCCATCCGCTCTTTGTTGATCTGGCGGCGCGTGGCTTCTATAACTCGTCCCAGCATCTGGTGCCGTCGCACTATTTGAAGCAGTTCCACCCCAAGCACAACAGCGCCAATGCCGACGCCAAAGAGTTGCTGGCGCGCTATAACAATCCGCTCCAATACCCCGATATGCCGGTTCTCTATGCCTGGCGCACGGTTGAATATGTCTCCGGCGACCACGTGACGATGGAGCGCAACCCCTACTTTTGGAAGACGGATGCGGACGGCAATCAACTACCCTATATCGACCGCATCGAAGCCAAGATTGTTCCCGCCGGTGGCAACGCCGCCGAGTTGATCACGCTCAAAGGCATTGCCGGCGAGTTGGACTTCCAGGTGCGCGACATTCCGCTCAAGGATGTGCCGATTCTCAAGGAGAATGAAGCCCAGGGCAACTACACCGTCAAGCTCTGGAAGCGCGGTGACTATGCCTGGCCCTGGCTTATCCTCTACTACGATTACCCGGATGAAGGCATTGTCGATCTGATGTATAACCAGCAGTTCCGCACGGCGCTCTCGGTTGCTATTAACCGCGACCGCATTAGTGAAGTGGTTTCGCTGGGGTTGGGCCAGCCCCGGCAGGCCGCCCTCAGCCCCGAAAGCCCGGAATTCCGTAGCGACGCCGGCAAAGCGGTCTATGACCAGTGGGTCAATCTGGCCGCTGCTTTTGACCCCGACCAGGCCAATGCGCTCTTGGATGAGGCTGGCCTCAAAGATGTCGATGGCGACGGTCTGCGCGAACGGGCCGATGGCACGCCGCTGGAACTGATCGTCTCGGTCTCCCAGGATGACCGCCAATCAATTGACGCCATGGAACTGATCAAGCAGGATTGGGAAGCGGTTGGTCTCAAGACCGTGGTGGCGCCGGACGAATGGAGTACCTTCTCCCAACGCGTGATGGCCGGTGAAGTGATGATTCGCGCTTGGGGCAGCGCGGCGGCGTGGGGTCTGATCTCCGCAGCCACTGTCTGGGCGCCGGTGGAAGGCGTCACCTACTGTATGGGCGGCGCGCGCATTGGTCTCTACTACCAGACCGGCGGCAAAGAAGGCATTGCCCCCCGCCCCGGCTCCATGCTGGAACGGCTGCAAGAGCGCTATACGGATGTCCTAAGCACCGTTGATCCGGCCGAACGCGAGGCCAAATTACTCGAAGCCTACAAAGTTCACATCGAAGATGGCCCGCTCTACATCGGCACCATCGGCGACCACCCCAGCGCCTTGATTGTCAGCAACAACCTGCGCAACGTCCCGGACTTCGGCCTCGTCGCCGGCTGGGATCTCGGCTTCCCCGGCACCGCGGATCCCGAGCAGTTTTATTTTGCGCAGTAGGTAAACAGGTAGACAGGTAGACAGGTAGATAGGTAAACAGGTAAACAGGTAGACAGGTATATACGTCTTATTGACCTGTGTACCTGTTTACCTGTCTACCTATCATAGAGAAAGCAAAACCGTGGTCGAATACATCATCCGCCGTATCTTGGTGGCGATTCCGACGCTCTTTCTGGTGGCGTTGGTGGGCTATGTCAGTATGGAATTGCCGCCGGGCGATTATGTGACGCGTTATGTGTCGCAACTAGAGGCGTCGGGTCAATCGGGGGCGCGTGATCGGGGCGAAACGCTGCGCAAGCTGTATAACCTTGATGATCCCTCCTATATCCGCTTTGGTCGCTGGCTGGTGCGTTTTGTTCAGGGGGACTTTGGCGACTCCATGATCTATCAACGGCCTGTCCGTGAATTGATCGCTGACCGGTTGCCGCTGACGTTGGCCCTAACCTTGCCAGCCTTTGTCATCTCCTGGCTGATTGGCGTCAGCCTCGGCGTCTACTCAGCGACCCGTCAATATTCGTTTGGCGATAACGCGTTAACGATCCTCGCCTTTCTGGGGCTAGGGTTGCCCGGCTTTTTGATCGCGCTGATCCTGCTGGTTGTCACCTGGCGGTTGACGGGCAATGTTTACATTGGCCTTTTCTCCGAAGGGATGGCGACGGCGCCCTGGTCGCTGGCCAAGGTGATCGATCTGGCGAAACATCTCTGGATTCCTATCGGCACGGTGGTGTTGACCGGCACGGCTTGGGTGATGCGCGTTATGCGCGGCAACTTGCTCGATGAGATGCGGGTCAACTATGTCCAGGCGACGCGCGCCAAAGGGGTGCCAGAACGCAAGGTGATCTGGAAACATGCCGTGCGCAACGCCTTCCACCCCTTGATCATGGCGCTGGGCGGCGTCTTGGCCTGGTTGATCAGCGGCACGTCGATTGTCGAGCAGGTGCTGGGCTTGCCCACCCTGGGGCCGCTCTTTATCCAAGCCACACTGGAGCAGGATATTTATCTCTCCGGCACCATCCTGATCATCATCAGTTTCCTCCTGGTGCTGGGCAATCTGCTGGCCGATATTGCGTTGGCCTGGCTGGATCCACGTATTCGGTTTGATTAAACAAGCGAGGGAATAATTAATGGAGAATGGAAAATTTTTAATTGTTAGTGCTCGCGCTCCCATCATTAACAATTAACCGTTCTCTATTCTCCATTAATTATTCATCGGGCTACCTGAACAGACAGGAAAAGACGTAATGACGGCAACAACCGCAGTGCAGCCCGCCATCACCAAGGCCAACCAGGAAGAACAACGGGCCATGCTCTCGGTGCGCCAGTTGATGTGGCTGCGCTTTTGTCGCAACCGGCTGGCGCTAACGGGTGGCATCCTTCTGACCATCATGTATACGCTGGCGATCTTTGCTGAATTTTTTGCTCCCTACGCGGTGGATCGCACCCATGACAAGTATGTGAGCGCGCCGCCGGCCGGCCCCCGCTTTTTTGATGCTGAGGGCAACTGGCAATGGCCGCCGATTGTCTATGGACTGAAGTCGGAGACCGACCTGCAAACCTTTCGCAAAGTCTTTACCCCCAACCCTGAAGAGGTCTACCCGCTCCGCTTTTTTGGCAAAGGTGAGCCATATAAGTTGCTAGGGTTGTTCCCTACGGACCGCCACCTCTTTACGGTGGATGACCCGGCGGTGCTTTTTCTCATGGGGACGGACAGCACCGGTCGCGATCTTTTTTCGCGTGTCCTCTATGGCGCGCGCATTTCGTTGTCGGTGGGGTTGGTCGGCGTGATTCTCAGCCTGGTGCTGGGCGCTTTTTTGGGTGTGGCCAGCGGCTACTTTGGCGGGGCGATTGACAATGTGGTGCAACGCTTGATCGAGGTAATCTCCTCGATTCCGCAGATTCCGCTCTGGCTGGCGCTGGCGGCGGCGGTGCCGCCCAACTGGTCGCCAATTCGGGTCTACTTTGGCATTGCCATTGTGCTTTCCTTTGTCACCTGGGGCGGACTGGCGCGTCAGGTGCGTGGCATTGTGCTGGGCCTGCGCGATGCCGATTTTGTCACGGCGGCGCGCTATACCAATTGTAGCACCTGGCGCATTATCAGCCAACACCTGTTACCCAACACCTTTAGCCATGTGCTGGTGATTGCCACCCTCTCCATTCCGGGGATGATTTTAGGCGAGACCGCGCTCAGTTTTCTGGGGCTGGGCATTCGGCCACCCATGACCAGTTGGGGGGTGCTGCTTAATGAAGCGCAACATGTGCGGGTGTTGCTCTCCGAACCGTGGCTGCTGATCCCGGCTATCTTTGTGCTGGTGACGATTGTCTCATTTAACTTTGTCGGTGATGGGCTACGCGACGCCGCCGACCCATTTGCTGGAGAGTAGACCGGTAAGACAGTAGGTCAGTGAGACAGTGGGACAGTAGATCAGTCATCGTCCTACTGTCCCACTGTCTTACTGAATGACTGACTCACTGTCTCACTGACCTACTGAGGAGTTGTTGATGCCAGAGAAAGATTTGCTGCTGGAAGTACAGGATCTGAAGACTTATTTTTTTACCCAGCGCGGGGTTGTGCGGGCGGTGAATGGCGTTAGCTTTGCCATCCGGCGCGGGCAGGCGCTGGGGGTGATTGGGGAGAGTGGTTGCGGAAAATCAATTACCAGCCTCTCGATTCTACGGTTGTTGCAAAAGCCGGGTAAGATTGTCGATGGCAAGATCCTCTATCGCGGATTGGATCAAAGCAACGGGCAGGCCGTAGATATTACCACGCTCGATCCTGACAGCGCCCAGATGCGTTCGATTCGTGGCGGGCAGATCGCCATGATTTTTCAAGAGCCGATGACATCGCTCGACCCGGTCTACACCATCGGCAACCAGATTATTGAGGGCATTCTCTGTCACCGTGATGTAAGCCAGAACGAAGCAACCGAGATGGCGCGGGAGATGCTCAAACGGGTCAACATGCCCGACCCCCAGCGCATTTTGGACAGCTATCCCCACCAACTCTCCGGCGGGATGCGCCAACGAGCCATGATTGCGATGGCGCTGGCCTGTGGTCCCAGTCTGTTGATTGCCGATGAGCCAACTACAGCCCTGGATGTCACCACCGAAGCACAGATTCTGGAACTTCTACGCGATCTCCAGAGCGATTTCGGCATGGCAATCATGTACATCACCCACAACCTGGGCGTCGTGGCCGAGATGGTTGATGAGGCGATTGTCATGTACCTGGGCAAGGTGGTGGAGCGCGCGCCGGTGGAGGTGCTGCTCAATGACCCCAAACATCCCTATATGCAAGCGTTGCTGCGGTCGATTCCCCGCCTGGGCAAGAAAAGCACGGCGCGCCTCGATGCCATCAGCGGCATGGTGCCGAGTCCCTTTGCCATTCCCAGCGGTTGCGCGTTCCACCCGCGCTGTCCCCACTTTATGCCGGGCGTTTGTGATGTCAAGGAACCGCCGGTGGTGGAGCTGGGGCCGGGTCATGCCGTCAATTGTTTTCTGTACACAGAGTAAAAGCTGTAGTAAAGACTTTAGTCTTTGGGGCGCCCCAAAGACTAAAGTCTTTACTACAGATAGAGATATACGAGTGAGCGCATGGTTGAGCAGCAAAAGCCAATTCTGGAAGTCAAAGAGCTAAAAAAACATTTCCCCATTGTCCGCGGTTTTCTGCGGCGTGTAGTGGGCCATACCAAAGCCGTTGATGGCGTCTCGTTTACCGTGCCGGCGGGCAAGACGGTGGGGCTAGTCGGTGAGAGTGGTTGCGGCAAATCGACAACTGGCCACTGCATTATGCGCGGTATCGAGCCGACGGGTGGGCAAGTCATCTTCCATGACGAGAAACTAGGCCCGATTGATGTTGCCAAAGCCGACGACGCCACCTTGCGCCAACTGCGCTTTAACATGCAAATGGTCTTCCAAGATCCCAGTTCGTCGCTCAACCCGCGCATGACGTTGCTGAAAATTGTGAGCGAACCGTTGGTGGTCAATGGGATTGCGCGTGGCAAAGCGGCGGAAGAGCAGGTGGCGCAACTATTGAAACTGGTGGGTCTGCTGCCGGAACATATGCACCGCTTCCCTCATGCTTTTAGCGGTGGACAACGGCAGCGTATCGCCGTGGCGCGTGCCCTGGCCCTACGTCCCAAATTTATCGTTGCCGATGAACCGGTCTCGGCGCTGGATGTCTCGATCCAGGCGCAGACCTTGAATCTACTGCAAGATTTGCAGGAGCAATTCAATCTTTCCTACCTCTTTGTCTCCCATGATCTCAGCGTGGTCGAGCATATCAGCGACCGCGTCGCCGTCATGTATGTCGGCAAACTGGTGGAGATGGCCGACACCGAAGAGCTTTTTCACAACCCCAAACATCCCTACACCGAAGCGCTCCTCTCCAGCGTCCCCAAACCGGAGACCAAAGCGCACAAAGAGCGGATCATCCTGAGCGGTGAAGTGCCCAGTCCTAGCAAACCACCGAGCGGTTGCTACTTCCATCCCCGTTGCCGCTATGCCACCGCGCTCTGCGCACAACAAGAGCCGTCCCTTACGGAAATCAGCCCTGGTCATGTAGTGGCCTGCCATTTTGCGGATACGTTGACGCTGCGCGGGGTGACATAAATAACCGGTTATGATATAACTTCGTGTTCCCAATCAGTGATATTGTGAGCGGTTTTGTCGAAGGCAATGCCCAGCAGGATCACCGTTTTGTCGCCGCCCAAGAACGGTTGCGCGTATTTTTTGGTGCGAATTTGGTCGAGGGCAATCTGGCCGGTGGTCATCTTAAATTCGAGGACATAGACCTTGTCGGCTAATTCCAACACGGCGTCGATACGCCCCACATTGGTCATGCGTTCGGCCTGGATGGTGAAGCCGAGCAGACGCAAAACAAGGTAGAAGACGGAATGGTAGTAGGCTTCTTGTGGTAGAAAAAGGTGGCTAGGAATATCCGCAAAGACGGCTTGCAGGGTGGTGATAAAGGCGTCGATATTGGTGGTTTGTAGTGCCTGTTGCAATCGTGTCAACAAGAAGGCGCTCACTTGATCCGGGTTGGTCTCCAGGTAATCGACCAGCAGATGTTGCTGAAAGGCATGGGCGACTTCGTAGTTGGGATAACCCAACTCATAGAACTGTCCTTGTAGGGTGCGTTGCACTCCCTTGATAGTCAGGTAGCCGGTTTGAAAGAGAAGCGAGATCACGCTGATCTGATGAACATCGGCGCTGTTGAGCAGTTTGGTATCAGCGCTGATCGATTCCAGGGCATAGGCCGGCACCTGTTTCTGGCGTAACAACTTGAGCAAAAAGGTGGGCGTGCCGGTGGCGAACCAGTGGTTTTCAAAGCTTTGCAGTTCCAAAAAGAGCAGCGTCGAAAAGGGCACATAGACCCGGTTGACGCCATCCCACGAATAGCCATCATACCAGAAAGCGATTTGTTGGAGGAGTTCAGACCGCGCTACTTGAAAGGTCTGCGTTAGGCGATCTAAATAGTCAGCAAAGTAATGTTCCAACTCCGCCTGTGTATAGCCCAGAAGCGTGGCAAAGCGGGGGTCAACCGTAATATCAATCAAATTGTTGAGGTCAGAGAAGATCGAGAGTTTGCCATATTTGGAGACGCCTGTAATAAAGGTGAATTGCAGATGCTTTGCTTCGGTTGATTTCAATACCGAGTAGAAGTCTTTCAGGGTATCGACATTTTCTTGCACTTTTTCTGCGTTTTCCAACAAGTCGGTGATCGGTTTGTCATACTCATCAATTAGCAGCGTGATCTTGCCTTGTGATGATAAGTGGGAGATTAAGTCACGGAATTTTTTCTTTGGATCACCAGCGGATAGCGTAAGACCAAATTCGTTAGCTAATTCATCCAAATAATCATTTAAGCCCTGCGCTAACGATTGTGTTCGATAACTGACATCATTAAAGTTAATTAAGATGACTGGCGACGGTTGCCAGTCTAGCTTATCTTCGATCCATAAGCCGCGAAAGAGTTCACGGTTTCCTCGATAGATTTCCTTAAGGGTATTTGTCAGTAATGATTTGCCAAAGCGGCGCGGACGCGACAGAAAGATCAAGGTGCCAGCATTCATTAACGCATAAATTTGCTCAGTTTTGTCCACATAGACAAAATTCTTCTCGCGTAGACGATCAAAAAATTGTTCACCAATCGGTAACCTCTGCATAGTCCGCCTCTGCTTCCGCAAACCACTCGATCTGTCAACATCGCTCTTATTGTATGCTGCCTGGGGGAAAGTGACAAACCAGACAAGAAATTGCACGTTTGAACAGAAGCGCCAACTGATTGTATGATACATGGTATTCCTGTCTGCCTCCTTTAAGGCAGGCGATCAGCAACGGCAATCAACAAGGATCAACCTATGAAAATCTTTCTCGCTTCTGTCGCCACGGAGACCAATACCTTTTCCCCCATGCCCACCGGCTTGCAAGACTTTGCGGTGGTGCGCGCCGCCGATTACACCCAGGAAAAAGCTGGCGAAATGGGCGAAATCGAAACCTTTCGCCAGCTTGCGCTCCAGGGCGGTCACGACTTTGTCTTTAGCCTGACTGCCGGCGCCCAACCCGCTGGCTTGACCGTGCGCAGTGTCTATGAACAATTGCGCGATGAGTTTCTGCACCACCTGGAACAGGAACTGCCGGTAGACATTGTCTTCCTGCCCTTGCACGGCGCCATGGTCGCCGACGGCTATGACGACTGTGAAGGCGATATGATCCGCCGTGTCCGCCAACTGGTGGGCAAAGAAACAGTGATCGGCGTCGAACTGGACCTGCATTGCCACCTGACGCAACAAATGATTGATGACGCCGACCTGATTGTGATCTACAAAGAGTATCCCCATGTCGATGTCGGATTGCGCGCCAAGGAGTTGTTTCAGTTGGCAATCGACACCAAGTTGGGCAAGATCAAGCCGACGATGGCGCTCTATGATTGTCGTATGATCGGCTTTTACTACACTCCCTACGAGCCAATGCGCTCCTTTGTTGATGCCATGATGACCGCCGAGGGCAAAGATGGCGTGCTTTCCCTCTCGTTGGCCCACTGCTTTCCCTGGGGCGATGTGCCGGATTGCGGGGCGCGCATGTTGGCGGTGACGGACAATAACCTGGCCCAAGCCCAAGCTGTGGCGGAAGAGTGGGGGCGCCGCTTCTACAACATGCGTCATACGGCCACCGCCACCTCACTCTCCATGCAGGAGGCGCTTGACCGGGCCTTGGCTAACCCCAAAGCACCGATTGTCATTGCCGATCAGGCCGACAATGCGGGTGGCGGCGCGCCCAGCGATTCGACCTTTGTCTTGCGCGAGTTGTTGCGCCGGGGCGTCACCAATGCGGGCGTGGCGATGATGTGGGATCCGATTGTGGTCAACCTGGCGAAAGCTGCCGGTGTCGGGGCGACGTTGCGGGTGCGCTTGGGTGGCAAGATGGGGCCAATGTCGGGCGACCCGCTCGATCTGACCGTAACGGTGACCGGGATTATTGAAAAGATGGTGCAAGGCTGGCCGCAATTAGGCGCTGATCCGCTGCCGATCCAGTGTGGCGACGCCGTGGCGCTCCATTGTCAGGGCATTGACATCATTGTCAACAACAAACGCGGACAGGTCTTCAGCCCCGATGTTTTCCGCAACTTTGGCATTGACCCTTTGCAGAAAAAGCTCCTGGTGGTCAAATCCACCCAACATTTCTATGCCGGCTACGCCCCCATTGCCGCCGAGATCATCTACATGGCCGCGCCGGGCGCTATTACACCGCGGATGAAAGAGATACCGTTTACGCGTGTCGATTTGAACAAATATCCGTGGGTGGATGACCCGCTGGGGGCTTAAACGCATGGGCGGTCAGGATCCAACAGGTTGACCGGCAAATCTTCCGGGAAGGTCGGCCCTGTTGACAAGATCGTCCCATTGAACCTTCCCGGAAGATGGTTGTGGAGCCGCTGTGTTCCCATTGACCCAAAAGGATTGATCCATGCAATACTTCAAACCCGCCGGCGATTTTTTTCTCGGCGACTGTATGCCCTTTGCCCATGACGGCGTCTTTCACCTCTTCTACCTGCTCGACGAAGGCCACCACAAGGGCTTGGGCGGCCTGGGTGGTCATCAGTGGGCGCACGCCACGACGACCGACCTCGTGCACTGGGAACATCATCCCCTGGCGTTGCCCATTAGCGCCGAGTGGGAGGGGTCGATCTGCACAGGGTCCCCCTTTTACCATGATGGGGTCTACCATGCTTTCTACGCCACCCGCATGCGCGACTGGACGCAACATCTGGGCCATGCCATCAGTCAGGATGGCATCCATTTTGAAAAGACCACGCCCAATCCGTTTGCCTCACCGCCCCCTGGTTATTCAGCCAAAGATTATCGTGATCCCTTTGTCTTTCAGGGCGACGATGGGCGCTTTCACATGTTGGTGACGAGCAAGATCGAAAATTACCCGCTCGATGACCGTGGCGGCTGCCTACTTCATCTCACCTCGCACGACTTGTGGCAATGGGAAGTGGTGGGGCCAATGTTGATTCCCGGCTATGACCGGGGCGGCGTCGGCGTGCCGGAATGTCCCGATTGCTTTGCCTGGAACGGCTGGTATTATCTGCTCTTTGGCGTGCGCCTCCAGACCCATTACCGCATGGCGCGCCACCCGCTGGGGCCGTGGCTGCGCCCGCCGGTCGATGTGTTGGATACCCGTTTCTGTGCCGTGATGAAAACCGCGCCCTTTGGCACTAACCGACGCATTGGCGTCGGCTGGGCCGGCCCGCGCGAGGGCGATCAAGATAGCGGGCGGATGCTCTGGGGCGGCAACGCCGTCTTCCGGGAATTGGTCCAGCACCCCGACGGCACCCTCGGCACGCGCTTCCCACCGGAGATGACCCCTGGTGAGGGCGATCCACTCCCGCTGACCTTCACGGCGTTGACCCCAGGCTGTAGCGGCGACAGTCAACGCATTGCCTTTGCAACACCGGAGACAGTGGCGGTGGCGGCGTTGGATGGGTTGCCGGGGAACGGTCGGGTGCGCTGTCGTGTTGAGCCGGGTGCTAGTTGCATCCGGTTCGGTTTGGGCTTGCGCGGCCAAGGTGCTTTTGCGGAGAAATATGATCTCACGTTTAATGTTCCGTTGCGCACTGTCACCCTGGCCCAGGAACGGATTGAAGGTGTTGCTGGGCTGGATACGCCTTTTACCCTGGAAGTCATCTTGCAAGACGACATCATTGATGTGTGCATTGGCGAACAACGGTGTATCATCAACCGGCTGCCCGAATTACAGGGGGATCGTCTCTTTTTCTTCTGTGAAAATGGTGCCGTCTGCTTTTCAGCAATTGAGGTGTTCGCACTGTAGAGAGGAGATTTAACTGATGCTACCCACAATACCACACCGCAGCCTTCTCGCTCTCGGCGGCACCGTATTTGGCGACCAGAGCGACGAAGGTTGGCTGGCCGTCATGCAGGCGGCGCTTGCCAGCGGGATCAACCATTTTGACACGGCCAGCGGCTATAGCAATGGCCGTTCGGAACAGCTCATCGGTCAATTCCTGACCGCCGATCCCACGCGCCGCGCTGCCATCTTTCTGGCGTCCAAAGCCAGTCCGCAAGAAATGACCTCCACTGCCATGCTCGCCCAGGTTGATCAGAGTCTGGCTCGCCTGCAAACCGATGTGATCGACCTCTATTACATCCACTGGCCCCGCCAGGGCAAGGATCTGCGCCCCTGGATGGAAGGGCTGGAAACGGCGCGCCGCCAGGGCAAAATTCGTGCTGTCGGCGTCAGCAACTTTTCGGTGGAACAGATGACACAGGTAGCGACCGTGGGCCGGATCGACGCCCATCAACTCTGTTACAACCTCGTCTGGCGCTTTGCCGAACGAGAGGTGATCCCCTACTGCCGCGAACACCAGATTGCTGTTACCACCTATAGCTCGGTGGCGCAAGGGGTGCTGACCGGGAAGTTCCCCCGCCAACCCCACCTGGCCGCCGACGACAAACGGCCCAACACGGTTCTCTTTGACACAGATGTCTGGCCCCATGTCTACGCAGGGGTGGAACAATTGAAGGAACTGGCAGCGGAAAGTCAACGGTCGCTCGCTCACCTGGCGCTGCGTTGGGTCTTGCAGCAACCCGGCATCGACACTGCCGTGGTCGGCGCCCGCACCCCGGCCCAAGTGCAAGACAACGCCCAAGCCCTGGCCGGCGATCTGCCCGCCACGCTCTTCGCCCGTATGACCGCTATCAGCGACGAGGTGATCCGCCATATTCCTGATACGGGCAATCAATACCGTTATTATCCGTGATGTGTGACACGCATCACGCCGAAGAGTTGACTTCTTGTCGCCACGCTTCACAGAGCGACTGGTAGGTGGGAAAGCCGAGGGTGCTTTCGATCTCTTCGCGCCAGATCTGATCCAGTTCGTCGCTGATGGCTTGCGGCAGTTCGTACCAATGGGAGCCGACTTCCCCCTTGCGCACCTTGGCGGAATCGCTGCCGGGGGGCAGACCGGCAACCCGCTCGCTATGTTCGCGCATTAAGCGGTCATCAAAGCGATCTTTGTGCGCCAGCATAAAGTCCAGTGATGATTGGCGGACGACAATATCGAACAATTCTTCATCAAGCGGTACGCCGATGAAGTGGGCCACGGTGCGCACGGTCCACGGTAAATCTTTAGTCATCTCCTCATAGCAGAGCAGCAAGACTTGGGGATTGTGGCGCTGTTCCCACCAGGAGCGCAAGTGGCGCCAATAACCGCCCTTCTCCCGATTAGCAAATGAATCTTTGGCCCAGGTGACAATGTCAATCGACCCCGGCTCGAAAAACCAGCCTTCCATAAAGCGGTAGCCCGACACCAGCACATCCTTTGGATCGCGGAAGGAGACGATGTAGCGCCCACCTTTGGGAATCTCATCCCAGCGCAGGTGACTTTTGAAGGCGCGTGGCTGCCCTCGTTGCGGCGCATGAAGATCGATGCCCAAGTCATACGACGTTTCCAGCCAGGGTACAACGCGTGAAATGTCATCAAAGTCCATATCGCCACGGGTGCGCAGGCCATGCACGATCTGTTGCAGCCAGGTGGTGCCCGATTTGCCATGCGGACTAATGACGACATCGGTTGGTTGCAAGGGAAAGGTACGGCCAAAGGTGCGCCCTTCTTCGGTGCCCATGCCTTTGGTGCGCTCCCGCAGTTCGGCCAGCGAAGTGGGACGCCGCAATACCGTTGGTGTAGTCACAAGAATTATTCTTTCTAGTTCGTTTTTGTTGCGAACGCGCTTTCTACCGCCAAGGACGCTAAGAGCGCAAAGAAAAACTTAAGCGAACCTTTGCGCTCTTAGCGTCCTTGGCGGTGGTTGTTTTCAAAATAGGAATTAGTTGGCAGAATCGTCTGGTGTGGTTTCGTAGGCGCGCAGGGTGTCTAGATTCATTTCGATACCCAGCCCCGGTCGATCGGTCAGGTGGAGACAGCCGCCGCGTACATCAAGTGGTTGGTCGATCAAGAGGTTGTAACCGGAGAGATCATAGCGGTGGACTTCCAGCTTGTAGAAGTTCGGCACCGTCATCATCACCTGGGCGCCGGCTACGACATTGACCGGTCCGCTGGCGTCGTGGGGCGAGATGGGAATGTAGTAGGCTTCGGCCATCGTCGCAATCTTCTTGAGTTCAGAGATACCGCCGGTCCAGGTCACATCCGGCATGACAAAGTCGGCCAGCCCCCCCTCGAAGATAGGGACAAACTCCCAGCGCGTGTGGAGCCGTTCTCCGGTACAGAGTGAGACATTGACCTGTTCGCGCACCTGTTTGAGCGCCTTCCAACTTTCGGGCGGCACCGGCTCTTCAAACCAGAAGATATTATAGGCCGCCATCTTGTTCGCCAGCCGCACGGCGGAGGGAACATTGTACAGCCCATGCGCGTCGATCAAAATCTCCATCTCCGGCCCGACGGCTTCACGCGCGGCGGCCAAAATTTCCAAGGCTTCCGCTTCCACATCAGCCGACAGTTCGCCATCGAGATAGCCGGCATTGCCGCTGCGTAGATTATGGATCATTGGGTCCATCTTAAAGGCTTTGAAACCGGCGGCGGCGATCTCCTTGGCGCTGGCGGTAATGGTCTCCGGCGAGGTCGGTTTGTAGGGGTGACAGTAGAGCGGAATGCGGTCGCGCACGGGGCCGCCCATGAGTTGGTAGATGGGCAGACCCAACACTTTGCCCCGAATGTCCCAGAGCGCAATGTCGATGGCGCTGATCGCTGCGGTGGTGGCGCCACGCGTGCCGACATAGGTCATGGCGCGGAAGGTTTTGTGCCAGATCGCTTCGATATTGGCCGGGTCTTCGCCTTTGAGCCAAGCGCCAATTTGGTCCACATAAGCAGCGACCGCCCGGTTGGCAACGGGGCCGGGGTAGGTGGTGATTTCGCCCCAGCCAGTAATGCCGGCGTCTGTGTCAACCTGGACAAAGATAAAGACACGGGTGCCGGGGTCGCGCACCACACCGGCGCCAGGGTTGTGATCCCACGGTACTTTGACGATCCACGAGCGGATGTTGGTAATTTTCATGAGTTATATCCTCTTGGTTTATGGTGAATGCAATGGGGATGGGAAAACGTCCTATGATCATACCAAGAGGAAGGCGATGCGTCAACCATCGCAGAAGGGAATAGTGGCAGAGGGGATGAATCCCCCGCTAACAGGGAGAAGCCGCCCCAGCCGCTGAGGCGGCTTCTCCCTGTCAGGTGGCAGTTTCAACTGCTGCTACTACGGTTTTTACCGTTGTGCAAAAGGCACAAAGATACGCGTCACTACCTCCACAAAGTCATCAGCGGTGACCCCTTCGTCGCCTTCGGCCATGGCTTCGGCAAAGTCGGCGGCGTCATAGGCTGCTTCTGCTGCTTCGACCACATCGCCGCTACCTAGCCCGGTCACGGCGCTGCCGACCACTGTTGGATCGCCGAGGATTGCCAACCCATCAAGTTGATTTTCGATGCCAACTGTCTCCCCATCGAGCAACTTGAAGAATGAACACTGAGTATCTTCCCCGTTCTGGAGCAAGGTGCAGCCCTCAATGTCATTCTTGTCCCCCTCATCCTGGTTGATGCTGCTGGCCGCAAAGTTGCCGCTCAGGGTCAAGTAGAGTTGACGATTGTTCTGCGCATCCAGGGTGGGATCTTCCCACACGCTGCGAATGTCTTCGCTGCTGTTGGTCAGCCCCACATCATCCCCATCAAAGTAGAGCGACCAAAGACCGGTGGCCTCGTCGAGCTTGATCAAGTCCCGATCTTTGATGACCAACTCACCGCTGCTGCCGGGGACGCTGGCTGTACCAATGGTGCTGATGAGCAAGCTGCCGTCAGCGGCCAGGCCCAACCCATCAATATCTTCGGCGCCCTTGGTCAACCCTACATCGGCGCCACGGAGCCGGATGCCAAAATCTCCGCAATCGTCCGTGCCGGCGGTGTAGCTCACCACATCCGAATCATCCACCTCGCCCAGGCCGGGAATAGTGAACTTGGCGCGTAGCGTAAAGAGGAGCGTACCCTCGTCGGTAATGGCAAAATCGTCCAGGTTGGCGTCGGCCAATCCACACGCCGACCCGTCAAAGAAGAGCGCAAATTCCTGGGTGGCCGGGGTGTAGGCGACAATATCTTCATTCTTATAGCGAAAGTCGGGGATGGTGCTGTTGCTAAACTCGATCTCATCACTACTCTTAAAGCCGAGATAGATGATCGCCGTTGGCGGGATGGTGCCGGGGGGAATGGTGCCGGGCGGTACAGTCCCTTGCGCACTGGCCGCTTGGGGCGATGAGACCATCAGCGCACTCACAGCCAAAAAGAAAATCAGGGTGAAGACCTGTGGTCCTACTGCAACCTTGCAATGTCGCTCCATGCCGTGTTGACGAGCCGTTCCTAGTTCCTCGCACTTGTCCAATGATCTGGTTGTGTTCATCGGTTACTTCTTTCTCTCTTTCTACAATGATGCTCGCGCCGTTGCTGACGCCAGATCCAGCCACTGGCTCTGCACCAGTGCGCCATAACACGCTGGGTGTTCGTTCCATAACACCCAGCGTGATTGTAGAGAAAAACCAAAGAGATCGTTGGACAAATAACGTTCGGCGGACGGATAAAGTATTGGCAAAAGCGGTACGTCAGGCGGTGGCTGATGGATTGTAGGGAAAGCGCGCAGGAAAGCAGTAGCTGTATGATAGCGGTGTGATAGGAAAAACGTAGGAATTTAAGTCTATTGCTGCTGGCGTTGACACGCCGATGTGGAGCAAACTGGGGTAGAAAATAAAAATAGCCAGAATCAACGTTCCCCCGAAGCGGTAATTAGCCGCAACGCTGATCCTGGCGTGACTCCATTATAACACGATTGGTGAGTGGTGTCAAAAATGATATGTGCGCGCGTACAACAATTCTCGAAAACGCTTCCCCTCCTGTAATAGGGCAAAAGTTTGGTATTTTATGGCTATCATGCCGAATCAGGCGGTTACAGGTTTGGCAGTGGAACAGCGATTTGGAATAATAAGGGGGGATTGTGGCTTGCTCTTCGGTGCGAACGGCAAGCAAGTATCAGAATGGCGCTATTTGTGACACACCTGCCGGCGGGGTAATGTTCAATGGTAACACCGGGCGGATGTGCTATCGATGAAAGGATTCGCGATGAGAGAGCAGACCCGCCGGCGGCTTTGCCTGTTGCTCATTCTACTGGGGCTGGGCAGCACGTTGAACCTACGGTCTAGTATGGCGCAAGTTCGCCTGACCATCGAGGCCATCGTTTTGCAGGATGCCAATCTGCGCTTTGGCCCTGGTGTTACGTACCCGATTATTGGTGCGGCCCAAGCCGGCCAACTGGTCACAGTGACGGATGATGAAGGCGCGTGGTATCAACTCAGCACTGGTGAATGGATTGCTAAGTTTTTGGTGGCGGCGACCACCGAAAGTCGCGTGGTGGCGTTTCGCCTGGCCGAGGCGCCGGCCTTCGCCAATCGCGCCGCCAACTTGCGTAGCGGGCCAGGGAGCACCTTTACCCTGGTGGGGACCGTTCAAGCGGGTCAAGCGCTTGCCGTTGTTGCCCGGAATCCGGCCGGTGATTGGCTACAGTTGCAAAGCGGCGCATGGATCGCAGCCTTCCTGGTGAATCGCGTGGCCGTCGGTTTACCGGTCATTGGCGAAGAACCCCCGCCATTTCCGGCCCCTACGCCGGTTGCCACCCCGGCCGCAGGACAAAACGCCACAACATCGCTCCTACCGACGCCAACAGGCAACTAAAGGTTGGCATAACCAGGGTAGAGCGTAGATGACCGCAGCCAGGTCAACATGTAATTGAAGCGCGCCGGAGATGCACCAGCGGTGAAGAAAAGCAAACACAAACTGGTGGTGATGCATGAAGATGCAATAAAGTCTAGACTCAAAAAGCTGCGTCGCTGCGCTTCTATCGGAGGTAGGCAAGCATGACAATGCTCAACCACAACGGCGTTTCGACTAACTCCCACAGGTTTGGATCATCACACTATACAAAGCGGCGCGTACCCCGGCTGACGATTTGTAATAAATTCGGGATGGACAATTGATTAAGCTAGTGATATGATGGTAGCTACATAGCTAGTTGTAGCCATAACCATCAAGGTGAATCGATGTTAGAAAGAAATCCTGAAAAACTTGTCAAAATTAATCGAGTCTATCCGCCCGACCTCGAAACACGGCACGCCAACAATATTGTTGTTCAACACGATCAAGATAACTTCTTTCTGTCTTTTTTTGATGTTTGGGCACCTGTAATCATTGGGACAGAAGAGGAAAAGCAAGAACTGATCGAGGCCATAGACAGCATAGATGCAAGGTGTGTCGCTCGTATTGTCCTGTCGTCAACTAGGGCGAAGGAGCTTATTGAATTGCTGAATCAAAACATTCAAATGTATGAAAGTCGCTTTATTCTCAAACGTGATAGCGAAACGGAATAAGCTATGCCGTACAATTTTGCTGATTTTCAAGCGAACGCATCTAGCGCACCAGCCTATGTCTTGCCAGTTGAGTCACATGTTCACGCTCAGGATGGACATGACTTCTTTGGATATTCAAGTGAAACGGGCCGAGAACCCATCTTGTCGTGGTATCGCAACGGTACGATTGCCGCTGTGTCAAAACTGCGGCGGTTGTTTGTTTTCTGCGACGACTCCGTGATCACCAATTTCTTTGCACATAACGCAGACCTTGCCGACTGGCTAGTGCGTGGGCAGGCTGTACTTGCCAAGCATTTCGATGCTGATACCAAATTCATGCTGAAACCAGCACATCACACTGCTGGTGATGATTACCCGCAGTTTGTAGTTTATATTCAAACGCACTTACCAGTTGCAGAAGCAATGGCAAGACTGGATGCTTTTGATGAAGAATGGCTGCTCGATCAAATCGACTTCATCGGCAACAAAATCATCTTTAACTTGGCCCCCTTATGAGTTTCGATTGGCGAGAATACAAAAACTTGGCACAGTGGCTCCACGATAATGCCGCTGTGCCAAACTGTTCGGCAGAAGCGTGCTATCGCACTGCTATAAGCCGCGCCTACTATGCAGCTTTTCAATGTGCTATGGATTTCGCTGTCGAAAAGGAAAATTTTCCAGAGAGCGGCAGCGGCGATGATCATGGACGATTACTTGCACATTTCAAAAAGAAGGGTGGTGCGAGAGGCCGCATATACCTATCGCTAGATCGCTTGCGTGACAATCGGTTGCAGGCAGATTACGAAGGTGAATTAACAACGGGCGACCCAAGAAAGACATCTGAGTTATCCATGAGTGAAGCTAAGAAACTATTCGAAACGCTTGACAAGCTTCGATCGGTAGTGTATCTAGTTTGGTTGAAATTTGGAGGGGGATGGCCCACCGGGTAAAGTAAAGGTGACGAAACCAAACTTT
>JAPKMW010000116.1 GCA_026645575.1 Caldilineaceae bacterium | reverse complement strand
CTACGCACCTATTGGCCGCAAGATTGGAGCAAGCCCAGCGGCTGGGAAGAGACCTTTGTCCTCCTGGCCGGGATGATGCCGGCCATGGACGACTTGCTGGCGGCGCTGCTGCCGGTCAACCCGCGGTTGGCCGCACGGCTGATCGCCACCAGCGGCGGCCAACCGCCGTCCGCAACCGTGCAAGCCCAGGTGCAGCAAACGTTGGTAAAGCTGGCCACCGGGCGCCGGGCGCTGTTGGCGCAGCGCGTGTCCGGTGGCGGCCGGTGAATTCTTGATGGGCAACACCAAAGCAACCGATGACATGGCCTTTGGCAGTGAAAGCCCGCAGCACCGGCTGCACTTGCCGGCCTTTGCCATCAGTCAATATCCGATTACCAACGCCCAGTATGCAGCCTTTGTCCACGATGGCGGCTATCAAACCCCGTGGCAGCACTGTTGGACTGCTGACGGCTGGCAGTGGCGTGTAGAAAATAACCTTGACGGACCACAACGCTATGGCCATCCCTACCATCTACCCAACCATCCGGTGGTGGGGGTCAGTTGGTATGAGGCGATGGCCTTTTGCGCGTGGTTGCGTCACAAACTAGGCCGCACCGTGCGGCTGCCCAGCGAAGCCGAATGGGAAAAGGCGGCGCGCGGGTCGGATGGTCGGAGCTATCCGTGGGGTGACAAGGTCACGCGTGAACATGCCAACTACAACGAAACCAGTATTGGTACAACCAGCGCTGTGGGCATTTTTCCCAAAGGCGCTAGCCCCTATGATGTGCTGGATATGGCGGGGAATGTGTGGGAGTGGACAAGCAGTCTCTGGGGTCAAAATTGGGAAAAACCAGACTTTGGCTATCCCTATGATCCGAAGGATGGCCGGGAAGAGCCGACCGCGGGCGGGCGTCGGGTGGTGCGCGGTGGTTCGTTTGACTACCTTCAGCTCAGCGTGCGCTGTGCGTTCCGCCTCTGGTTCGACGCCGGCAATCGTCTCTTCGATGTCGGTTTTCGTGTCGTGGCCCCCGGCGGTTGATCCGCTGGCCTCTGTTGCCTCTGGCCTCTGAAAAGACTCTGCTGCGCTGCGGCTCTGGGGGTCTGGGGCGCAGCCCCAGCGCGATTTTTCGGCGCCGGACTCCGGCAAGGTGTTAAACTCGGCCCTAGCCGTAGGGGCATGAGGTGCGGCAAGACCAACTTTGTTCGATGTGACTATTTTGTTTGCCGCATCTCGTGCCCGCCTTGTTACAATACCAATCATGTTCCACCAGACGGGCATGAGGTCGGGCGAAAGAAGCGTATCCCCTGAATAAACCCGGTTCCGCCCGACCTCATGCCCCTACCAGTGGTTGCAGATAATGACGGGCGCGCGCTTTGGCTAAACGCATGAAATGTTCAAGTTGCAGGTAGTGTTCTAATTCGGCCTTTTCCTCTGGCGTGAGACCAGAACTCTTTTCCCGTTGAATGAGATCGGCCACCCGTTGTTTAGCGGCAGCAGAAGGGTGAAAAGCGATCAAGCTGGTGGGTGTTGTCCCCGCTGCCAAAAAATCAATAATTTCTGTGTAAACTGGCGATG
Organism: Caldilineaceae bacterium; assembly: GCA_026645575.1. Next base: position 31,025 of record JAPKMW010000116.1, on the reverse strand, counting down.
CAACCATTGTCATTAGCGTGCTTTCCCTCTCGCCTGTGTAAGCCCGGCTATCTGTTACTAAAGAACAAGTGTTTTGATTGTATCACTACTCAATCTTGGTGGCAAGCCGAGGAAACTTGATAAGGCTGACCGACCTTTGACTGCACATCCAATCAGTTTCTGCTGGTAGACTTCTGTGCTATAATCCGGTCAATAAGTATTCGTTTAGATCAAGAATGACCATAGCTGTAAGATTCACAGGACTTCACGAGAATAGCAGGAGCAAAGGCAGGCAGATCATGAATTTACCGGAAACCGTAGCCGCCGAAACCGTGACCTTGCAAGTGCCTGGACAGCTTTATGCCCGCGCCCGCCAGACTGCCGGCAAAAATCAACAAGCACTAGAACAACTGTTAGTTAGCGCAATGGTAAGCGGCTTATCGTTGCTGGACGATTTACCGGATGAGATGGTCATGGATATGGCAACTCTGGCGTTGCTCAACGATCGTGCCCTCTGGCGGGTGGCGCGCCAGACCATGCCGGAAGAACAGTATGACCGCATGGACGAATTGCTTGCTCTGAAAAGTCAAAATTTGTTGAGTGCAACGCAACAACAGGAATTGGACACCTACTTAGCTGAGTATGACCGCATTGTCCTGCAACGCGCCCATGCCGCTGTTCTCCTAAAGCAACGGGATTATGATCTTTCTAATCCACAAATCCTCGCCACCCCATCCCCTGCTTCCCTATGAGCCGTACCTATATTCCTAAACTACTCCGCGATCAAGTGCGCAGAGAGGCGCGTAACCGTTATGGCTATTGTCTGATCCAACAGGAAATCGTTGGTATTCAGCTTCACGTTGAACATATTCTACCGGAAGCTGCCGGTGGCGCAACTGTACTGGAAAACCTCTGGTTGGCGTGTAGCGAGTGCAATAACCACAAAGGGTCACAGGTCGATGCCATTGATCCAGATAGCGATGAACGTGTCCCGCTCTTTAACCCGCGGCTGCAACAATAGACAGAACATTTCCGTTGGAGCGAAGACGGCGCCCAGATCATCGGCATTTCACCAACTGGCAGAGGGACGGTGATTGCACTCGATCTCAACCAGCCTTTCATGGTGATTGCCCGTCGCCGTTGGGCGTTAGTTGGGTGGCATCCGCCAAGCGATTGATAGACTGCGATTCAGTAGACTCACTAGCGATAAGGGGCAGAAAAGCTAGAAGAGATTTGACAAATAAACAAATGCTGATTAGTCTAATCTAGATTAGACTAATCAGCATTCATTGTTACTACAATTCAACAGCATATTCTCAACCCGCGTGGCACCCTCTATCATGAACCGCAACTGCTCCTCATGGAAGAATTACGCGAACCACGTAACTACTTCGCGATTTTGCGTGCCATTGCGGAAGGCCGCCGCCGTTTGAATGAGATCGCCCAAGGGGCCGGGATCAACGACGCTCGTGCCGCCTCCCGTTTTTTGGACATCCTCCGTCAATTGCATGTGGTTACCCGTGAAATACCTGTGACCGAACGCCAACCAACCAAAAGTCGCAAAGGCATTTATCAGATTAGCGACGCCTTTTTACGCTTCTGGTTTCGCTTTGTCTATCCCCATCAAGGCATGCTCGATTTAGGGTTGGCCGAAGCGATTTTAAACCAACGGGTGCGTCCCGCGTTTGATCAATTCGTCAGCCTTGCCTTTGAGGAAGCGGCCCAAGCTTATGTCGCCCGGCTGGTGCAGCGGGGAGAGTTATCGTTTCTACCCGAACGGATTGGTCGCTGGTGGATCGATGATGAAGAGATTGATCTGGTCGCCATCAATGAGGCCGACAAAACGCTCTTGGTCGGCGAATGTAAATGGACGCAGCGCCCCGTGGGGACAAACATTTTGGCTGATTTACAGCGCAAAGCGCAACGCCTGATTGATGGTGAGGTGGGATGGCAACTTCAGTTTGCGCTCTTTGCCAAAAGTGGTTTTACCCCTGATTTGCAGCAATTGGCTGCCGACCAGGGTGTTTTGTTGGTAACACCTGATCATCTAACCCAAGAACTGTAGTAAATCGCTACTTCTGGTATACTACGGTCAACAAGGTGGTTGATGCGTGGCAAAGGGCCGATCAGATCATGGTGCAAAAATTACCCATTGGCATTCAGACTTTTTCGACAATCCGACAAGAAAATTATCTCTACGTTGATAAAACCGAAGCGATCTACCGTCTGCTCACCTCTGGCGTCTATTTCTTTTTGTCGCGCCCGCGGCGCTTTGGCAAGTCATTGACGCTTTCTACGATCAAGGCCATCTTTGCCGGCGAGCGGGAGTTGTTCAAGGGCTTGTGGATCGAGGATCGATGGGACTGGACAAAGATTCACCCCGTGATCCATTTCTCTTTTAGCAGCATTGGCTATAAATCGCTGGGGTTGGAAGCCGCCATTGAAGCCGAGTTACGGGTAATTAGCGCGCAAATGGGCGTACAATTGGAAGAGGCCGGCATTGCCCGCCTGTTTCGCGAACTGATCCAGAAGCTGGCGGTCACTGCCAAAGTGGTGATCCTGATCGATGAATATGACAAGCCGTTGATCGATTATCTGGAAGACAAGGAACAAGCGCACACACACCAGCAGATCCTCAAATCCTTCTATTCGGTCATCAAGGACAGTGATCCGTACATTGAGTTTTTGCTGTTGACCGGCGTCTCCAAATTTAGCAAGGTTTCGATTTTTTCCGACCTCAATAACCTCAGCGATATTACGCTAGATCGCGCTTTTGCTGACCTAACCGGTTATACGCAGGCGGAGTTACTCCACTATTTTGCGTCCTATTTTCCAACCACCGAAGCCCTTCTTGGATTGAACCGAACCGAACTGTTGGAAGGAGTGCGCCTCTGGTATAACGGCTATAGTTGGGATGGTCACGTTCATGTTTACAATCCCTTCTCCATTTTGAGCTTTTTCCAAAAGGCGGATTTTCGTAATTTCTGGTTTGAGACAGGGACGCCAACGTTCCTCCTGACGTTGATGAAGGAGAATCGACTCTTTGCGTTGGATAATTTAGAGGTCAACGAACTGGCCTTTGCCTCTTACGATATTACTAAGTTGCAAATCTTACCCATCCTCTTTCAGACTGGTTATTTAACCATTAAAAGCAAAGAGGAATTGGGCCTTTATCGTTTGGGCTACCCCAATCGCGAGGTCGAAGCCTCCATGCTCATGTACCTCATTGGTGAATTTAGCCATGATGAGCCGGCCTTGACGACGCCAATGGTTGTCCATCTCTATCGCGCTTTTCGCGCGAATGATCTGGCGCAGGCCATCAAACTGATCAAGAGCATCTTCAAAAACATCCCTTCCCAGATTTTTATTCGCGATGCCGAAGCCTACTATCACAGCCTGATTTACCTTGTCTTTTTCTATTTGGGCCAGTACATTCAAAGCGAGGTCAGCACTAACGATGGTCGCCTTGATTGTGTGGTGCAAAGCCCAACCCACATTTACATTCTCGAATTTAAACTGGACGCCAGTGCCGCCACTGCGCTCAAGCAGATCAAAGATCGCAACTACCATGAAAAATACCTGACTGATCCTCGCCCCAAAGTGCTGGTCGGCGTTAACTTCAGCAGTGAGAAGAAGACAGTTGATGATTGGACAATGGAGACAATCCCCCCAACAATATGACGCCCCACGCAACATGCGTTATAATTTCCCAAACTGAACTTCATCTTTCCACCCCGCTTTTTGGCGCTTTCATCGTGCCGAAGAGCGACCCAAAGCCAAAGGAGGCTCTGTGCGTATTGGCATTGATGTCGGCGGCACCAACACGGATGCTGTCTTGATGAATGGCAGCCAAGTATTAGCTTCGACCAAAACCCCCACCACCCCCAACGTCAGCGACGGCATTACCACCGCGCTGCAAACGCTGGTCAACGATTCCGGGCTGGATGTTGCCGCCCTGGACGCCGTGATGATCGGCACCACCCACTTTACCAACGCCGTGGTCGAACGCCGCCGCTTGCAGCCGACCGCCTGTATCCGCCTGGGCTTGCCGGCTACGGTCTGTCTACCGCCGATGGTCGATTGGCCCGATGATCTGGCCGAGGTGGTGGGGCGCAACTATTACCTGGCCCACGGTGGTCACGAGTTTGATGGCCGCGAAATTTCCCCCTTTGACCCGGCGGAAATTCGGCAAATTGCGACGGAGATCAACGCCAAGGGGATCAAGGCCATTGCCGTCTCCTCGGTCTTCTCACCGGTCAACACCACCTTTGAAGAGCAGACGGCGGCGATTGTCAAAGAAGTCATTCCCGACGCCCATATCACCCTCTCCAGCCAGATTGGGCGTATTGGCTTGCTGGAACGGGAAAACGCCGCCATCATGAACGCCTGTCTGCGCGACCTGGCGACCCGCACGGTCAACGGCTTCAAAAAAGCACTGGCCGACATGAAAATTACCGCGCCCTTCTACATCAGTCAGAACGACGGCACCCTCATGAATGCCGACTTTGCCACTGACTACCCGGTGCTGACCTTTGCCTCCGGCCCGACCAACTCTATGCGCGGTGCGGCCTTTTTGAGCGGCTTGAAGGACGCCATTGTCATTGATGTGGGCGGCACCACGACCGATGTCGGCGTTTTGCAACATGGCTTCCCACGGGTGGCCGCGCTGGCCGTCAGCATTGGCGGCGTGCGCACCAACTTCCGTATGCCGGATACGCTTTCGATTGGGTTAGGTGGTGGTTCGTTGATTCGCCCAACAACAGATGGTGGACCCGTGCGCGTTGGCCCGCAGAGTGTCGGCTATGAATTGACAACCAAAGCCAAAGTCTTTGGCGGTGACACGCTCACCACCACGGATGTTTGTGTCGCCGCCGGTCACGTGGACATTGGCGACAAGGGTGCGGTCGCCGGTCTTGACAAAACACTCATTGCGGCGGTTGAAGACAAAATCGAAGAGATGGTCAATGTCGCCGTGGATCGCATGAAGACCAGCGCCGTCGCCATGCCGGTGATTATTGTCGGCGGCGGCAGCATCTTGATTCAACGCCCAGTGGCCGGCGCGTCGGAGATTGTCAAGCCGAATCATTTTGCCGTTGCCAACGCCATTGGCGCGGCCATTGCCCAAATCGGCGGTGAAACAGATCGCATCTTCTCGCTGGCCGGCATGACCCGTGATGAAGCCTTAGCCACGGCCAAACAAGAGGCGATTGATAAAGCCGTGGCTGCCGGCGCCGCACGGGAAACCATTGAGATTGTCGATGTGGAAGAAGTGCCGCTGGCCTACCTGCCGGGCAATGCGACGCGCATTGCCGTGAAGGCGGTTGGCGATTTGGCGCAAGGGTGAGCAGATTAGGTTCACAGAGATTCACGGAGGTTCCGCAGAGAGCCACAGAGGTTTTTTCTCTGTGAATCTCTGTACCGCCTCTGCATATCTCTGCGACCTGAATTGTTATGAAGAGAGAAGATGGGTGACGATTTAGGTTCACAGAGATTCAGGGAGTTCCACAGAGATACTCAGAGAAAAGCTCTCTGCGAATCTCTGTGTCACCTCTGCGTATCTCTGTGACCTGAATTGTTATGAACAGAGAAGATAGAAGGGATGAAGGGTTATGAGTGAGCTACGGGTTGCGATTGTAGGGATGGGGATTGGCCGGGCAAATGCGGGTGGTTTTCTGCGCAATCCACGGGCGCGTGTGGTGGCGCTGTGTGACGTGATCGAAAGCAAAATGGTCGAGACGGCGGCAGCGCTCGGCTTGAAAGATGTAAAGCAATACACCAGCTATGAAGAGATGTGTCGCGACAAAGAGATCGACGCTGTCTTTGTCGGCGTACCGAACCAATTCCATGTGCCGGTGGCGCTGGAAGTGGTGCGCAGCGGCAAACATGTGATGGTGACAAAGCCACTCTCCGACTCGGTGACGGCGGCGCGCCAACTAGTGGAGGCGGCGGAAGCGGCGGGCGTGGTCAACATGATGTCCCTCTCCACCCGCTTTGCACCCGATGTGCAATATTTGGGTAATCTCACCCACCGTGGCGACTTTGGTGAACTCTATTATGCCAAAGCCAGCAGCATTCGCCGCATTGGCATTCCTGGTTGGAGCCTGGGTTTTATCCAAAAGGGGGGCGGCGCTTTTCGCGATATGGGCGTCCATGTCCTCGACTCGGTCTGGTGGCTCATGGGGATGCCGAAGCCGGTGAGTGTGAGCGGCGTGGCCGGGGCCAAGTTTGGGCCACGTGGCGAGGGTTTCTGGCACATCTACCCGCCGGCCAAACCAGTCAATGAACTGGCGAAACTCTATAACAGCGATGATTACGGCGGCGGTTTTATCCGCTTTGAAAATGGCGCCGGATTACAGGTGGAAAGCTTCTGGGCTTCCCACCAGCCGGAAAGTCTACAGATTGAACTTTTTGGCACGGATGCCGGCGCCAAACTCCATCCGTTGACTATCTACCGCACCGTTGATGGCGTTCAGCAAGATTTGTCACCCCAACTGCGCGATCCCGGTAACAAACCCTATGAACGCTCGGTCGCATGGGACAACGTCGCCGGCCACTTTGTCGAGGCAATTTTGGATGGCGTACCCTGCGCTGCGCCCTTGCGTCACGGCTTGATTGTCCAGGAGATGATGGAAGCGCTCCTCGAAAGCGCCGACACCGGCACGGAAGTGAGGATCGCCTGATGCGCTTGCTCACGGAACACAATATCGAAAATATTGCGTTGGGCGCCGCCGTCCTCGGCACCGGCGGCGGTGGCGATCCTTACATCGGCATGTTGATGGCGCGCCAGGCCATCCGCGACTACGGCCCCGTTGAACTCTACACGCTCGATGAGTTGGCCGATGACGATTTGATCGTCCCCACCGCCATGATGGGCGCGCCGACGGTCATGGTCGAGAAGATGCCCAACGGCGACGACCTGGTCAACGCTTTTCACACCATTGGCAAGTATATGGGCAAACCAATCCGCGCCACTATGAGTATTGAGGCTGGCGGCATGAACTCGGTTGTGCCGATCTATGTGGCGGCGCGCTTGCGGCTACCCCTGGTCGATTGCGACGGCATGGGCCGCGCCTTTCCCGAAATCCAGATGGTCACGCACACCATCCACGGCATCAGCGCTACGCCAATGGCGATGTCCGATGAGCGGGGCAACACCGTCCTCATGGAGACGATCAACAACCGCTGGACGGAACGGTTCGCCCGCAGCGTCACCGTGGACATGGGCGCCACAGCAATGATCGCGCTCTATGCCGCCAGCGTGGGCGACCTGAAACAATGCGCCATTGCCGGCACCATCAGCAAAGCCGAACAGATTGGTCGCACCATCCGCGCTGCCCGTGTCAGCGAACTCAACCCGGTCGAAACCGTGCGCAAAGAGGTGGGCGGCTTCCTGGTCTTCAAGGGCAAAATCAGTGATGTCCAACGGCGCACCGAAGCCGGTTTCGCCAAAGGTGACGCCTTTATGGATGGCATCGACGAATACAGCGGCCAAAAACTCCAGATCAGCTTCCAGAATGAACACCTGGTCGCCCGCATTGATGACGAGATCAAGGTCTCTGTGCCGGATCTGATCACCGTGCTGGACATCGACACCGGCGAGCCGATCACCACCGAGAGTATGCGCTATGGCTATCGCGTCGCCATTCTCGGCATCCCCTGCGCCCAGCACTGGCGGACGCCGGCCGGGTTGGCGCTGGTCGGGCCACAATATTTTGGGTATAATGTGGCGTATGTGCCGGTAGAGGAGCGGTATCGGTAAACATAGCTACAACGAATTGGATGACCAACGAATTGTCCTAACACTGCATGACCTGTTCGTTTCTTTCCCAATTCGTTGTAGCTTTTTGATATAGATGCTTAGACGGTTAAAGGGTACTTATGCGCATCACTCGCCTTGAGCTAAAGAACGTCGGTGTCTTTGACGAGCAGGTCATTGATTTCCGACCTAAAACTGATCCAGACAAAGCAGAAATTCATATTCTGACAGGTGTGAATGGAAGTGGGAAAAGCACGATTCTTTATGCTTTGGCAAGTGCGTTTGTTATTGTACCGCAATTTCTACAGCGGCGTTTTCGCTATTTTGATGCGAGAAGCGAGGTAGAGATCACTTGCATCACTTCAAGCGAACAGGTTTATTCACAAAAAGTCGGATATACTCAAATCAGAGACTTTGGATATATAAATGTTGAGCAGTATTTTTTACAGTATCGTCTTTGTGTAGAACAATCATGGCAAATTGTTCAGAATCAAGAATTTGAATTTGCAACATTTGCTTACTCTGGGGCTAGGACTCTATCCACAGTTACCATAGAAGCTATTAGAGAGGTGTCAGCAAATCCACTGACGAATGCTCTCAATTTTCAGCACCCACTGGATACTCAACAATTAGTACAGTGGATCGCCAATACAAAAGCCAAGGTAGCATTTGCGCGCGATGAGAATCAATTACAGGTGGCCGAACGCTACCAAAAGTCGATTCAGAGAATCGAAAAAGCAATAACAGAAATTGTTGGTTACTCGGTTGAATTTGTCTTTAGTTATGAACCGTTAGGCGTCCGCATGAGAGTCAAGGGCAAAGAGATTGAATTTGATCTCTTACCAGATGGCTTAAAATCAATTATCAGTTGGATCGCTGATCTCTTAATGCGTCTTGATCGTCTAAAGTGGGTTGATGACCGCAATGTTCTTGACCGCAACTTCATTCTGTTTCTCGACGAGATTGAAATTCATTTACACCCGGCTTGGCAACGGCGCATTTTGCCAGTGATTCAAAAATTATTCAAAAATGCGCAAATTTTCATTGCCACTCATTCCCCCTTCGTCGTTGCTTCGGTGAGTGACGCCTGGGTCTACCGCTTCACTGTTACAGACGGGAAATCTCAACTAGCATCAGTGGAAGAATCAAAAGCTGGTAGCAGTTATGCAACGGTAATCGATGAAATTTTTGGTATAGATGAATTCTTCGATGTCGAGACAGAAAAAGAGCTTGCAGAATTTGAGCGCTTAAAACAAGAGTTGCTGCATGGTGACAAGACAGTCATCCCAGGGTTAACGTCAATTGCAAAGCAATTATCAACCAAGAGTATCGAAGTCCAAGACATTGTTGGCCGTGAATTGCGCCAACTCCAACGAATTACAAAGCAAGATATTCCCCTATGATGAAGTTTTTTCGCCCGCCCCAACCTGCGTTTCTTGCTAAGAACTACAGAGTTTGGGGGCGTGAACATAAAGCAAAACGTGATGCAGACGCGGTAGCGCCATTTTACTGGAAAACCTACTTCGGTGAGCGGGTAAATACACTGCTCTTACAAGCTTTTGGCGCTCACGCTGATCACTGCGCATTTTGTGATGGTTACCCGTTAGGAACGTTTGCGCGACAAACGCTTGAACATTTCCGGCCAGTTTCCCGTTACCCGCGGTTAGCCTATGTCTGGCACAATCTCTTTGTATGTTGTGACCGTTGTCAAAGCGCAAAGCGGGATCGTTTTGATAAAAAGCTATTGAAACCTGATACGGATGATTATACCTTTGAACGCTATTTTCTTGTGAACTATCGAACCGGTGAAATTGAAATTAACCCTGCTGCCAGTGAACGGGATCAAGTGCGAGCAAAACTAACGATTGACTTTTACGGACTTAATGATCATGGCCGTCCGCAAAGCCGGCTGCTTGAGTATCGTAAGTTTCGGACGTTGAGGGCAGAAGAGGATTATCAACTGAATGATTTTTCGTATCGCTTTTTTCTCGTGTAAAGGGTATGCTTACCCTACATGCAACAACGAATTGATTTGATAAACTATGTCTTATGAAATCACCTTAGCCGACACCGACGCCGTCGCCATTGGCGCCGGCATTTTAGGTACTGGCGGTGGCGGCAATACCTACATTGGCCGCACCTGGCTGCAAAAAGAACTGCGCGAGCGGGGCGGCGCCTGTCGCATTATTGAGGCCGATGATGTGGCCGATGACGCCTACGTTTGCCCGATTGGTACGATGGGCGCGCCGACCGTTGGCATTGAAAAACTGCAAAACGGACAAGAATTTGTCACCGCCATGCGCGCCTTGGAAGACCACGTGCGCACTCCACTGGCGGCCATCATCATCGGCGAGATCGGCGGGGCCAATGCGTTGAAACCGCTCATCTGCGGCCTGCAAATGGGGCTGCCGGTTGTCGATGGCGACGCCATGGGCCGCGCCTTCCCTGAATTGCAGATGGATACCTTTGCTATTGGCGGCGTCTCTCTTTCCCCAATGGCGCTGGCCGACTTTGCCGGCAATGTGGTCATCTTCGACAAAATGGATTCGCCGCTGCGTGTGGAGCAATATGCCCGCAGCCTGACTATCGAAATGGGCGGCAGCGCAGCCCTGGCCATGCCGTTGATGAGGGGGCGGCAAATGAAGCAGCACATCATTCGTGGCACTCTCACCCTGGCCCGGCAGATCGGTGATGTTGTTCTGGCGGCACGACGACGTAATGAAGAACCGGCGGAAGCGGTGGCGGCGCTGGGACATGGTCGTGTCCTCTTCCGCGGCAAGATCGCCGATGTCGAGCGGCGCACAGTGCAAGGCTTTGCCCGTGGTCGCCTTCAATTGACGGCCTTTGGCGATCCTACCGACCGCATGGAGATTGTCTTTCAGAACGAAAATCTGGTGGCCTGGCGCAACGGCGAGATCGTCTGCACCGTGCCGGATCTCATCTGTATTCTCAACCTGGAAGATGGCGAACCCATCGGCACTGAGATGTTGCGCTACGGTTTGCGTGTCGCCGTCCTGGGGATGCCGGCGCCCAAAGAACTCAAAACCGCCGCCGCCCTGGCTGTTGTTGGGCCGGCGGCTTTTGGCTATGATGTACCCTTTCAACCGATGCCGGGGGATCTGTTGTAAAGACAGACGCAGATTTAGGGAGCGCGGATATGCTGGCAATGATCCGCGCCACCTAAATCCGCGTCTGTCCCCATTGTCATCACTCAACCTGCGAAATGGACTCTTATGACCACCAATACCAAACTCACCCTCTTTGTCATGATCGACGGCCTGCGCCCTGATGCCCTGGCCCAGTGCCACTGTCCAACCTTGCAAGGGTTGATGGCGCGCGGCGCTTTCTCCTTGCAAGCCCGCTCTGTCATGCCGTCGGTGACGCTGCCCTGTCACATGTCGATCTTTCACAGTGTCCCCCCAACGCGTCATGGCGTTACCACCAACGATTGGCAACCGATGGCCCGCCCGTTGCCTGGTCTAATCGATGTCGCCAAGAACGCTGGACTGCGCTGTGCTGCCATTCACAACTGGGAGCCGCTACGTAATCTTAGCCAGCCGTTAAGTCTGGATGCCATTCTCTATCGTGACCGATCCTATGATGAAGATGGCGATGATTGGGTGGCGGAAGCGGCTGTCCACCATCTCACGACTTGTCCCACTGATTTTGCTTTTGTCTACTTTGGTACAGTGGACACCTGGGGCCATCGCTATGGCTGGATGAGTGACGAGTATTTGCGACAGGCCGAACGGGCAGATCGCAACCTGGGGCGGGTGCTGGCAGCCCTGCCGGAAAGCACCCATGTGTTGGTGCAAGCTGATCATGGCGGTCACGAACGGAGCCACGGCACCGAAATGCCCGAAGACATGACCATCCCCTGGATCGTCGCCGGTCCATCGATCCGCCAGGGGCATCAACTGGTTGGCCCGGTTTCCCTGCTGGACACTGCGCCGACCCTGGCCCGTATTCTCAATCTGCCGCATCATCGTGACTGGGAAGGCGCCTGTGTAACCGAAGCCTTTGCGCTATAGGGCGTAGAGTCCATACGCAAACAACACTACAACTGATATGGGTAGCAACGAATGTTTCGATTATGCGCAAAAGCGCTTTATTCGTTGCCGCCCGCAGTGGGCGCTGCCAACGGTAAAAAGGCGCCATACGGCTTAACCCAGAACGCAGCAATTCGGCAAAGCAAGCCCCAGGCGCTGAACATAAGCGGCTACCGCTCTCCGACTGGTTCGATCTGTGCGATTCCGGTTTCGGTGGCGCGCAGCCAATAGAATGTTCCGCGTTTGTCCAGGTCAATCATCTGTTGCGATGGTATTTCGCCAGTGATAAAGGTGTGGCAAGACACATGTTCAACATAGACTAGCCGACAGGCCGCCGCCAGATCGAGGAACTTGGCCTTGGGCACCTCGATCCAAACCCGATCCTGGTGGGTAAGTTGAGGATAATCGGTTGTCAATGCAGTGACAAAGGCGCGGCGGAACTCACTATTTTCCACATGGCGTGCCACCCATACTTGCACCACCAGCACATTCGCAATGCTATAAAAGAATAACGCTGTCATTAGGGCCAGTGCATAGCGAAAGACGCGCTGCCGGCTGATCTGACGGATGACGTTGCGTAACAAATTTGTTACCAGCAAGCTACAACCCACGGATGGTAACAACAGGTAGCGGGGCGCTTCGATAAAATGGCCGTGCCAGAGCGTATACTGGAGAAACGGCAGATAGATCAAAGCCACCGCAAAGCGCGTGACCCTGTCGCCACGCCAGAAGAGCCAGAGTAGCAGAAGCTGGACGAGAACGCCTAAAAACATCGCGCTTGTCCACAGCAGTTGCACCACCGCGCCCGGCAGTTACGCTATAAGAAAATTTTGAATCGGATCGATCGTCATGTTGGGGATCGCCAGGAAGATCAAGTAGCGCAAATTCGACAGCATGTGCACTCCCGGCGTATAGAGATTATCCCAATAAACCGCCCCTGCTGTTCCTGTAATCACCAGGTAGAGTTGTAACGTGACATGAATTGCCCAAATCACCCAAAATGGCAATAACAAACGCACATCACGCCACCCCAGCGACCAGAGCGAACGTTGGCCCAAACCCATCGTCAGGTAATAAGCTGTCAGCACCGGCGCCAGACTTAAGGTAAAATCATGGGCTAGGGCCAGCGGCAGCGCGAGCGCAACCGCTCCCCAATACGCCAGCGACTGCGCATGGTAGAGAGAACCCGCAAAAACGAGCAGGACGCTCAGATAGACGCTGCCCCACAAGGTATAATCCGACGCCGAAACATAGGTCACTACTTCATAGTGTGAATAGTTGACAGCAAAGATCAACGCTGCTAACAGCGCACGGCGCGACCCCCGCAGTAGGAGAAAAGCCAATCCATAAACCAGCCAGGTCATCAACAGGTATTGACCCAGACTGCTCCAAAGGTAAAGGCCGGCATCCAAACCGAAAAAGTCGGCCTTCCAGCGAATGGGTAGGTAGTTGAGAAAGTGTACACCACTGCCATAGCCCTGGATAACATCCCACCACGTTGGCTGATGGCGCACCCAGCCGGTGATGCTAAAATCATCCGATGTGGCAAAATAGGCGCGCCACATGCCAAAGTAACTAAAAATGATGGCCCCGGTCAGCAGTGCCAAATGGGCCAACAAGTGGGGATCGGCCCAAATCGCCGGAGGGGGCGCTGTGTTCGTAACTGGCATTGACTGCTCTTTAGGCGGTGCAAGAAGAATCATTATGTACCTTTTGCATTAATCACTACACATCATCACTGGTGTTGTGTCGGTTGGCCTTCGTTGCGGCCTCGGCACTAGACACAGACCACGCAGTTGGCTTCTTTTGTAACAAAATCCAAAAGAGATCAAAATTCGGGTAGGGAATCGTCAGCGCATCGGGAATCACCGCCAGGGGCAAAGTCAGGAGCGCCGCCAATGGCAACCCTTGTACCTTGTAGCGTAGCAATGATTTAACATGAGTACCTGTGAGGCGCTTTTGGGGTCGCCCACGCGCCACCTCAACAAAGCCCAACTGGCTGGTAAGCTGCACGATCCCGGCTGGTGAGAACCAGTGCAACACGCTTGGTGGACTATACTCATGCCAATAGCGACCAAGCAGCCACGCCGGCCAACTGGTGCGATCCCAACTCTCGATCAACCAGAAGCCATCATCACGCGTCAAACCCGCCGCATGAGTCAGCGCACGATGCAAATCTTGAAAATGGGCGATTACTTGAATCATGGTAATGAGATCAAACGACCCTTTGCCGGCGTTTTTGACGATTTTGGCATCTTCCAGCGCGCCTGTCACCACCGTTAACCCCAACTGTGTCCGGCCATACTCACTCATCCGGGCGTTTGGCTCCAGCCCTACCCCGCGCCAGCCCCGTTCCACCAACCCTTGCAAAACAAAACCGGCTGCCGACCCAACATCCAACACCGTACCCAACGGCATATAACGTTGCAAAAGCTCGGCGTATTGCCAGCCATGCGCCTGCAACAAATCGCCTTCGGCCAGATAATTGGGATAGCCTGCACTGCCCCGTCCCCGCTGTGCTTGAAAGTAGTGATCGCCGTAAATCTCGGCAAGATGATTGCTGCGCGGGGGTAACGGCACATTCCGATGATGACAGGCAATACATTCATGAATCGGATAGCCATCTTTGACAAAGACGCGCCGCGTGCGCGCCCCGCAGATTGGACATGGCATCTACACATCTCCTGATTGAGCGAAACGCGCTTGCGCATCAACGGTCATGAGTTGATTTGTTATTTGTCGTATAACACTCGTTATAAAGATGTGCTTATCTTAACGCCAAGAAATGCAAGGCGCGCTGACAATTTTGTTTCAGTTTGACTCCCGCGACCAGCATTGCCAGCACGATGGTTGACAATGTTGTTAGTTAGCTCAACTGCTGTCGGTTGCTTTTAAGGTGGAACCTGTTGTATGGTTGCGGTGTATAGATTGCAGCGTAGGAACTGAGGTAGAATCGGTTCGTTGGTTGGTTGGTTGGTTGAGCTTGCCGCAATGAATCAACCAACCTAATTTGAGGTATACGTGAACGAAACGGATCAAATTGTTCTTGCCCGGCAAGGCGATGAACAGGCGTGGAGCGTGCTGGTGCTGCAACACCAGGAGGCGCTTTTTCGCCTTGCCTATTTGATGCTTGGCGACGCTGACGAAGCGGCGGATGTGGCGCAGGAAGCCTTTATTCGCGCTTTTTATGCCCTGGTGCGCTTTGATGCAACGCGCCCCTTACGCCCCTGGCTTTTACAGATTGCCAAAAACCTGGCACACAATCGGCGGCGTTCGGTGCGGCGCTACCTGGCGGCGGTGGGGCGGTGGTGGCAGGCGTCGCCCAGCCAGGTGGAAGGGCCAACGGCGGCAACCGTGCGGATACAAGAGGCGCAGGAGTTATGGCGAGCAGTGCAGCAGTTACCTATGAGCGACCAAGAGGTGATCTATTTGCGTTATTTCCTGGAATTGTCAGTCGCCGACACTGCCGCGGCCCTGGGAGTGGCCGAGGGTACGGTGAAGTCACGTTTATCACGAGCGTTGGCACGCTTACGTCGCGTGGTGGAGCAACACTTCCCTGGTTTGCAAAAGGAGGGCGCCCAATGAAGCAGCCATCTGATCCGCACTGGGGAGAACAACTACAAAACCTGGCCCGCATTTTTCCCTATCCGCCGACGCCTGATCTGGCCGGCGCCGTGGAACGGCGTCTGACTGGCCAGCCATCTACGCGTCAGGCAATCATGGGCGCGCCCCGTACTCTGCGTCCAATCTGGGTTGCGCTCTTTGCCTTGCTACTGTTGTTGGCCGGGTTGTTAGCGGTGCCGCCGGTGCGCGCAGCACTGCAAGAATGGCTTCAAATTGGTGCAGTGCGTATCTGGTTGGTTGAACCAACCGCGACGCCGACGCCCCAATCAAAGACGCCAACGCTCCACCCAACATCAACACCGCTGGCTTCGCTCTTTCACCTGGCCGGCGCAACTACCCTGGCTGAGGCTCAGCAAAAGGCTGGTTTCCCCCTGCGCCTGCCCAGTTACCCGACAACCCTTGGCCGACCCAATGGCGTCTTCTACCAGGAGATTGGCGGGCCGGCGGTGGTCATGGTCTGGCTGGATCGCAAGCAACCGGCGCGCGCCAACCTCAGTTTGCATATCTTAGGCCCCAACACCTTTGCCGAGAAGGGCAACGCCACCCGTATTGCCCAAACCACGGTCAATGGTCAGCCGGCCTTCTGGACGGAGGGACCATATATGCTGGTTTACCACCGGGGTGCCAGCACGGACTACGACCTTCGCCGCCTGGTGGAGGGCCATGTCTTGATCTGGGTGGAAGGCGGTCTCACTTATCGGCTGGAGACGGATGAGTCCATGACAGAAGCGGTGCGCATGGCTGAATCGCTTGTCACCCTGCCGCCGAGCGCGTTCGATTTTATGGGCAAGACAACCTTTGCCAACGCCCAAAAGCTGGTCAACTTTCCTCTGCGCCTTCCGGCCTACCCTGCCGATCTGGGTGCGCCGGATCATGTCTTTGTTCAGCAGACCAATGGTTGGTTTGTTGTTCTGCTCTGGATGGAGCCGACTAATGCGGAGCAAGTGCAATTGGTACTCTATCAACTTGGCCCTGGGGTTGGTTTAGAAAAAAGCCCACCGCCAATCTTGCGGGAAACCGCCGTCAAGAGTAGACCAGCCGCCTGGATCGAAGGGGTTCATTACCTTCAACAGCGGGGCCGTGGCTGGAATCCAGTCCGTATGATCGATCAGGATGTGCTGGTCTGGCGCGAAGAAGTGGCTAGACAAGAGATTACCTATCGGTTAGAGAGTGCATTGCCGGAAGCAGAAGCGATCCAAATTGCGGAATCGCTTCGATAACTATATGATTTTTGCCAAAAGGGAGGAATGGATGAAAAAACGACTCCTAGCAACTCTTGTGATCAATTATGTTTTGTTGTTACTATTGGCTGCGCCACTCTTCGCCGGTGGCTGGGCCGTCGTCACCGTTGACGAACTTCCCCCATCGCTACGCGCTGGCGCAGCAACAACCGTGGGGTTTACCATCCGTCAACATGGCCGCCATCCGGTCAATGTCGAAGATGTTGTCGTGCGGGCCACCGACCCAGTCAACGGCGAGACGCTCACCTTCACCGCCCGCCAGGAAGGCGACGTCGGCCATTATGTCGTGGAAATTGTCCTACCCAAAGCTGGTTTATGGAATTGGGAAATTCAACCCGCCTGGTTTCCCCCAATGACAATGGCGCCAATGCCTGTGCTTGATAACGTGACCGGCCCTCAGGAAATAGCAGCCGGTTTGGCTGGGCTGGGCCATTTGCTGCCCTGGTTAGTAACGGGTTTGGGGGCTGTGCTATTGAGCAGCGCCGCGCTCAGTCCCCGTTTTGCAACTCGCCGTTTCCGTTTGATGACTGGTGTAGTAGGATTGCTGGTCATCGTGGGTGGCTTAGGGTGGTCGGCGCTGGGTACGCGCTTACCCACGACCCTGGCCGCACAGTCGATTGCGCCAGCAGACTATGGCCGCGCCCTCTTTATGGCGAAGGGCTGTAACAGTTGTCACCTGCATGAAAAAGCCCGCAATGCGTGGAGTACGGAAATGGGACCCAATTTAACCGATTATCAAAACACAGCCGAGTATCTGCACCGTTGGCTTAAAGATCCCCAGTCGCTCAAGCCCAACACCGAAATGCCCAACCTGGCGTTAAAACTAACCGAGATTGAGGCGTTGACTGCGTTTTTGATCCCACCCAAGGAGTAATGGCGCCTACCTCATGCGGCGCAACGCAGCCTGCGCCGCATGATAGCCACACATGCCATGCACGCCGCCGCCTGGTGGTGTTGAGGAGGAGCAGAGGTAAAGCCCCTTGACCGGCGTCGTGTAGGGGTTGAGACGCAGCGCCGGTCGTGTCCAAAACTGGGTCAGGTCTTGCGCGCCGCCATTGATGTCGCCACCGATGTAGTTAGCGTTATAGCGTTCCAGATCGGCGGGGCTATGGACATGGCGCGCCAGGACTAGATCACGAAAACCAGGGGCGAAGCGTTCGATTTGCGCCTCAATCCGTTGGCTCATATCGACGGTTGAACCGTTGGGGACATGACAATAAGCCCAAAGCGTATGCTGACCAGCAGGAGCGCGTGAATCATCAAACAAGCTTTGTTGAGCAACAAGCACGTAGGGCCGTTCGGCCGGCTGTTGCTGGCGCAAGGTTCGTTCACTGGCCGCAATTTCAGCAATGGTGCCCCCTAGATGCACCGTCCCGGCCTGACGACACTCTGCTGCCCGCCACCCAACAGGGCCAGCTAGCGCGTAATCCACCTTGAAGACGCCGGCGCCATAGCGATACTTTTCCAGTTGACGGCGATAACCGACGGGCAACTGGTCGCCGGCCAGCCGCAAGACCTGGCGCGGCGTAACATCCAGCAAGATCGCCTGTGCCGGCGGCAATTCTGCCAACGTCTCTACCGGCTGATTGACGACAATTTCCCCGCCGAGTGACTGCAAGTAGCCGGCCAGCGCATCGGCAATGCGTTGCGAACCGCCACGCGGCAAAGGCCAGCCGACCGTATGACCGAGCGTTCCTAAGATCAGACCAAAGGCGGCGGTAATTGGCTGTTCCAACGGCAAAATAGCATGAGCAGCCAGACCCGCAAAGAGCGCCTTCGCCCGCTCCTCGCGAAAGAGCCAGCCGGCCAACCCCGTCGCCGGCCAAAGCGCCCGCATTCCCAATTGCGCCAATGCCAGCGGATGGCGTGGCATGGGGAACGGTCCTAACAAGAGCGGCGCTAACTTTTCCCAGTTGGCCGCCAGCGGTTCAAATAACCAGCGCCAGGCACGACCATCATATCCAATGGAGGCAGCGGTGGTCTCAAAAGAGCAATGTAGCGCCACGGCTGTCCCATCGTCAAGGGGATGGGCGACGGGAATGGTGGGTTGAATCCAACGCAAGCCAAAGTCGGCCAGTGGTAACTTTTGAAAGAAGGGAGAACCCAGTCCCAGCGGGTGGATGGCCGAGCAGATGTCATGGTGAAAACCGGGCAGAGTCAGTTCGCCGGTGCGCAGACCGCCGCCCACGGTAGCCTTTGCTTCCAAGACCAACACTCGACAGCCAGCTTGGGCTAGGGTGATCGCCGCCGCCAGCCCATTTGGCCCGGCGCCAACAATGATGGCGTCATACTGGGTATTGGTAGACACGAATTCGTAACCAAACCTTGCTACTGGTTGCCAGCGTCCAACTTGCGCTGTAACGCTTCGAGTTGGCGCAAGCGCTCTTCAAGTTCGGCGACGCGTGCTTCGGCGGCGGCGCGCGCCTTGGCTTCCGCAGTGGCTCGTGCTTCCGCCGTCCGCGCTCTGGCTCTTTCTGTCGCAGCGCGCTTATCGGCTGTGCGTTTGGATTTCGCCAACGCAGCATACTCCTGGATCAGATCGCCATTCTTGTCATAACAAACGACGGCCTGACCGCTGATCGCCAACCAGACCCCAACCGGTTCCAACCATAGCCAGCCGCGCTCGTTGAGTGGTGTCGGAACATAGCCTTCCGGCGTCAACCGAAAACCATGAAGTGTGCGTACAACGCCGCGTTTGTTGCGTTGCAAGTCGATAATGGCATAGAACGGGACGCCAGCTAGCTCGTATTGAAGGTATTTCTCCTCGAAGTCAAGATGGCGCGTCTTGGGGGAGGTAATTTCGATGATCAAACTGGGGAGCGTCCCTTCTTCTGCAACATCGAAAGTTCCCCAGTTTTGCTTTTTCCGCACGCCAAAGATGAGGGATAAGTCAGGACGATGCGGCGCAATTTCAATAACATCCCACTTGACATTGGTGTCACTCAATACAACAGCGGTTGGATCATCGACGACTTGAGCCATGATCACGTTGGTCAGGTAGGTGCGCAGTTGTTCATGCTCGTGGTTAGGCATTAAAACATCATCTTCTTGTGGGTGGAGGGCGTCATAGAGGGTTAAGGGAATGCGCTGCCAAGCCCATTTACCATTGGGTAATTGGATTCTTTCCTCGCGCCAGCCATAGGGAAACTTGGCTTCCCAGGCATCAGCTTCCGCCTCATTAACATCAATTGCTTCGTTCTTTGCTGTTTCCAGTACACGAGCGTCGGCCATAACAACCGCCCTTTCAGCAAAAGTTTTCACTGCCCAACCAAATTATATCATAGGCTGCAAGCTGATGAAATTACGCGTTTGTCGTAGGCGCTTCACCGCTTCCGGCCAGACGATGGTTAATGAGAACAGCCACCATAAACTTCTCATCCAGCGGATCAGGCGCGACCGTGTAGCCAAGGCGGCGATGGAGGTTGATGGAACGGCTGTTGCCTGCCATTGCGCCGCCGACCAGACGAGGCAGCTTTAAGTCGAGAAACGCATAGTCGATCATCGCCAAACACGCTTCATAAGCGAATCCTTGCCCCCAATAAGGCTTGCCAAAGGCAAAAGCCAACTCCACCTCAATCGACCCAAAAGGGGATGGCGGATCGCCGGGGATAGAATTGCCCGCCAACACATGGGGTTCGAGATGCACCTGTCCGATGACGCGACCGGTTGCTTTCAATTCTGCTGCGCGAAAACCAAACTCGGCGCTGCTGGGTTGATAACAGCGATTGAGAAAACGACGACGGATCTCTTCCGGCTGGTCGCCAATGCTGCTGTACATACCCCAGACTGCCCGGTCGCTGTAAACGTTTGATAGAATATCGTCGTAGTCGCTTTCGCGAAATTCGCGCAACAGTAAGCGCGCCGTTTCCATCACTTTCATGGTTTATCCTCCGGTTGTTGAACTTGCGCTTTCAACTGTCGTTCCAAAACGCCAATCCGTTCCCCCTGGCTGACAATCAACTCGGCCAGAAAGCCGACCAGCAAGAGCAGCACACTGATGATCGCCAATACACCAGCAGCAATAAAAATCGGGCGTTGTTGCGTGTCAGTAAAGACATATAGCCCCGTCAAATAGAAAAAGGTGAGCAGACTAAGCACCATCCCCGCCAACCCCAACCCGCCAAAGAAGCGCATCGGTTTCTGGCTAAAGGTGAGCAGAAACTTCAACACCAGCACATCCAAAAAGCTAATCGGAATGCGCTCCCAGCCAAATTTGCTACTGCCGGCGGGGCGAGGCTGGTAGTAAGTCGGCACTTCGCCCAGGCGAAAGCCTTGATGGACAGCGATCATGAGCAGAAAGCGGTGCCAGTCACTGCGTAAGGGCGGCAGATTCTCAATCACCTCGCGCCGCATGGCCTTGATCCAGTTGCCGTCATGCACCGGTACATTCGCCATGCTGCGCATCACCAGATTATAGACTTGACTCGCCAACACTTTGCTGTCGCGCCGTCCCTGGCGCCAGCCGGCCACCACATCGAGATCCTGCGCTTCCAGGTGGCGCACCAACGCCGGCACATCCAGCAGCGGATCAGACTCCATGTCAGCGGGAATCAGAATGACAATCTCCCCTTGGCTGGCGCTAAACATGGTTTGTAAGCCGGCGGTCATGCCTTGACTACGACGATGGGTGAAGATGCGCAGGGTCGGGTGTTGCTCTTGCAACTCGGCCAGGATAGCGCCCGTGCTATCGGTGCTGCCGTCGTTAACGACCAGCACTTCGCCGGTACAAGCCAGTTCGGCAAAAGCTTGATAGCTGCGTTTGACGACTTGGGCGATGGTGCCTTCCTCGTTACGGGCGGGGACGACGACGCTGATTTTGATGCGTGATGACTTCGGCGAGCTCAGTCGAGCCGCGTGTTGCGTATTGGGCTGGGTCATGGGAAAGGTTAGCTTTTTTGCCGGAGGAAGGTGTAAAGTAAATCCACCACCCGATCCTGTTGCGCTTCGGTCATTTCGGGGTAGAGGGGTAAGCTGAGACAGGTGTCGGCCACTGCTTCCGTGACCGGCAGGTCGCCACGCTGATACCCAAGATCGGCATATGCCGGCTGAAGATGGAGCGGCACTGGATAGTGAATGCCCGCTTCAACGCCCTGTTCTTTGAGAAACTGCAACAAGGCATCGCGGTGCGGGGTGCGAATGACATAGAGATGCCAGGCCGAGGTGGCGTTTGGTGCAACTGTCGGCAGGACGACATCGGCATCGGCCAACAAGGCGTTATAGCGCGCCGCCAACCGTTGCCGACAGCTTGTCCAGTCCCGCAGATAGGGCAATTTGGCGGCCAGGATCGCAGCCTGCAAGGTGTCGATCCGTTCGTTGGCGCCCACAACGTCATGGACATATTTGGAGCGCCGCCCGTGATTGCGTAAGAGCCGCACCGTCTCCGCCAGCGCACTATCATTCGTCGTCACCGCGCCGGCGTCGCCATAGGCCCCCAGATTTTTGCCAGGGTAGAAGCTGAAACAGGCCATGTCCGCCAGGTTACCGGTGGGTTGACCCTGCCAGGTGGCGCCGTGGGCCTGGGCGGCATCCTCAATCACCGCCAGCCCATGCGTTTTTGCCACCGTATTCAGGCCACTCATATCCGCCGGTTGCCCGTAGAGATGAACTGGAAGAATGGCGCGGGTCGCTGGCGTGATCGCCGCAGCGACGGCGGCTGGAGTAATGGTGTAGGTGACCGGGTCAATATCGACAAAGACCGGCTTGGCGCCGACATTGCTGATCGCTTCAGCGGTGGCGATAAAGGTGTGGGCAGCGGTAATTACTTCGGCGCCGGGGCCAATTTGCAGGGCGCGCAGGGCTAATTCTAGCGCTGCTGTGCCGTTGCTCACGCCGATACAGTGAGCAACACTGCAGAAGGCGGCAAACGCTTCCTCAAATCGGCGGACGGCAGGCCCCATAATAAATGAACTGGTATCAATCACACCTTGGATGGCGTTGTCGATGTCGGTGCGAATGGCGGCGTATTGCGCCTGTAAATCAACTAGTGGAATCAATCGTGTCATGAGCTTAGTTCTTACCAGAAATCAGTTTCTGCACTTGTTTTTCAGACAATCCTGTGGTTTGCATAACCAGGGCTATGTCCAACCCCCGTTCCAACAGGGAGCGTGCAATCGCTTCTGCTTGTTGGCGACGACCTTCTTCTCTACCTTCTTCTCTACCCTTTTCCATACCTTCTTCTTTGCCCTTCTCCATGCCTTCTTCCCACCCCTTTTGTCGCGCGGTTGTGATCTCCGCATAGGCGTCGCGAGCGCTTTTCAGGCTGGCTTCATAGAGAATTCGTTCCTGTGGGGAAAGGGCGGCGGACTCGGCAATCTCAAAGGCGTGGGTGAAGGGTTCGTTGGCGAGCTCTGCGGGAATATCCTGTAACTCCGGCATATAGTTAAGCAGGTAAATCCACTTATCAATTGCCTCGGTAAGTTCACCTGGCTCCTTGCCAAAGTTGGGCAGTTCGATATAAACATACGTTAGTTTGTCGTAAAAAACGGTTTTCGCTTTGGTATCCATCAGTTGTACCCGCCGCAGATACTCCGTTCCCGTATCAATGGCAAAGTTCAGGATGGCAATGCAGTAAATGGGAACCAACTCAAATGACCAGCTTGTCCCCTTCTTCGCTTGATGGATGATGGGAAAGGTGCTGTAGTAGAGGACGCGATCTCGAATAAAGGTTTGGGTGGCGCGCTGCATCTCGACCACAAAACGTTGACCTAAGACATCTTTGCAATAGACATCATAGACGCCAATGCGCTCATCCGCCCCCTGCGGCAACTGTTCGTTGGGGATATAGGTCAATTCATCAATTGGGTGCGGCAATTTGAGGACATCAAAGAGAAACTGCTTGAGAATATCTTTGCTGTCTTCCTGGGCAAAGAGCCGCTTAAAGCCAAAATCAGTTTTTGGATCGATATACCGCCCTGTGATCATAACTCACCTCTACCCTAATCAGCCGCGTGCGTGTGGAATCCTATTATACACCAGAACGCCGAAAAGCGTAGAACTTTTCAAGCAAGTTCTACTTTCATCCCGCCGTTGCTGAGACTCTGTTGCCCGGCTTCCAGCACACGCACCACGCGCAGGCCATTTTCGCCGTTGGTTTGCGGTTGCTTTCCTTCGCGGATACACTCAACAAAATGCGCACACTCCAACTTAAGCGGTTCCTGCATATCGATGCGCGGAATCCAAATATCGCCACTGTGCAGCTTATATTGAAATTCGCCATAGATAGGGTCGCCCTTGCGATAGGCCCCTTTGTCATAGATGCGTACCTTGCCCTCGGCGGCGACATCGTCATAGACAATCATCTTGCGGCTGCCAACCACCGTCATCTCACGGGTCTTGCTAGGGTCAAGCCAACTAACATGGATATGACAGAGGACATTGCCAGGAAAGTGCAGGGTCAAAAAGACCACATCCTCTACCTGCCCGTTGAGACAAGCGGCGCCATGACAACTCACGGCCACCGGCGCTTCTCCCAGGAGATAGATGGCAATCGAAATGTCATGAGGCGCAATGCTCCACAGCGCGTTAATATCACTCTGCACCCGCCCCAGGTTGACGCGCCGGCTGTAGAGATAATAGACCTCCCCTAGATCACCGGCAGCAATCGCCCGCTTGATGTAATGCACCGCCGGGTTATACTCAAAGACATGGCCGACCATCAGCAACCGCTCCCGTTGTGCGGCCAGTTGCACCAATGCCTGTCCTTCGGCAACGCTCATCGCCAGCGGCTTTTCGATAAAGAGATGTTTACCAGCGTTGAGCGCCGCCGACCCCAGGTCATGATGGGTGCGCGCCGGTGTTGCCAACACGACTGCATCGACCAGCGGATCGGCCAGGGCTTCGGCCAACGTCGCCACCGCTTTGCAGCCGTAGAGCCGTTGCGCTGTGGCGCGCGCCTCAGCGCTGGCATCAACCATATAAGTCAGTTCTGCACCCGGTAACTGGGCAAAATTGCGCGCCAGATTCGGCCCCCAATACCCATAGCCCACTTGGGCAATGCGCACTGGTCGTTCTTGTATACCTGTCATGATTCCTCGTTCTGTTTGACGATTGTTCCTGTGTCAGGACCCCAAACACTACAGCGGATGAAGGACGGAGCGGATGGCTTTCAGGAACGACTATGCCCATAACCCTATCCGTTACCGCCTTCATCCGCTGTAGTGTTCACGGCTGTGTGGTAAACCGAATGCGTCCAACCCCACCGTAAACAGCCGGCGCATCGACCGCAAGTCCAACCGAAACCGTAGCCGGTTGTAACAAACTAGCCGCTTCCAGGGCTGACCCCGATGGCGCACCAACCACACCCACGAACGCATGGCTCCAGCGGAAGCGTTCACGCAGGTCAGTCGCAACCCCGATGCTTTTCAGGGCGTTGACCGCTACTTCTGTTAGATTCATGCTCGCCTCATCGCGCACCGCACCGGCAATGATCGTTCCCGGCGGCCACTGTTGTAGCCAATCTGCCAGCGCTTGACTTTCCGCTGGTGAGGCCAGGGTATTGAAGCTTTTGCTCTCCTGCACAACCCCTGCCGCATTCAGCGCCACCAAGTTGTATCCTACCTGATTCGGACTTACCTCTACGCCATTGACAAAAATGTGGGCAAAGTTGCCGACATCGTTGCCGGCGCTCTGCACCACCAAGGAATGGTTGGTGGTAACGCCTGTCTTCCCAATCAGCCAGCCTTGCTGTATTTCGGCTGGGTCAAGCTCGGCCAGCGGCGTGCGGCGATCAAAACAAAGCTCGATGCGGTCGATCAAGGCGTCGGTGGAGCCAGGCGGCGTTGGTAACGTCGTGTGCAGATCGGTTGCCGGCAAGGTTGCATCGGCTAACCGATGACCATTCAGGTAAATTGTGGCATTTTGTTGTGGCCCCAGCAGTTCAACGGCTAATTCACCACCCGTTGCGGGTAGATTCAACAGGATGGTTGCACAGGGACGAGTGGCATACCGTACACCATCCGCCGCCAGGGCCGACCACCCTTCGGCCAGATACAACTGACCTTCCGGCGCCGCCAGGTTAATTTCCCAGTCTGTTGCAGCCGTCGAATTGACCTGATACAGCCGAATGGTACTTTCTGCACCGCTCCAATCGGGGCCATGCCATTCCTCAACCAGCGTCAAGGGCAATGCCTCATCAACAAAGCGCAACAGCGCTGGCGGCGACTTTTCGACATGCACAGTCACATAGCGAGCACCCAGAAAATCAAGCACCGGACCTGCTATCGGGCGATTCCGTGCAATGAGGGCGTCAAGTTCGCCATCCACCACCTGCGCAATCTCGGCATTGGCTGGCGTGCTATTCGGTTCAGCATTCATCAGGGCGATTAGATCGCCAATCAACGGAGCCTCGGTAAAATATTGAAACTTATAAGGTGGATTGCGACTGGTGTTGCCCCCTAGCCGCCGTTTCCCATGCGTGGTCTGATACCACTGCTGCATCATAATCAAAATATCGGACTTGCCCAACACCCGCGCCCCGTTGCGCCAACCGGTCGGTAACTCCAACACGGTAAAGTCCCCTGGTTCCGCCGCCAACCGATCATAAATGGGCGGCGTCCGAAAATCACTTAGCGGCAGCGGGATGGAGAGATGCTCCAGTAGAAAGAGGGCAAGCACACTGATGGTGAGAGATTGAGAGATTGAGAGATTGAGAGATTGAGGCATGAAGCGCCAATCTCTCAATCTCTTTATCTCTTTATCTCTTATGGGTCTACTGACCACCTGCAACAACCAGGCAACCCCCGCCCCCGCCAACACCGCTACACTCATCATCAGCATTACGCTGTATCGGCTAGGGTAGCGATTGCCGCTAAAGAAGGGCAAGCGACTGATCAGATCGAACGGGCCGGGAATCGGCAGCGGTTCCCCCAGCCAACGCACCTGCGCGCCTAGCGTCATCCAGCCGAAGAACAGCGTTGCAATAAGCCAAAAGCCGCTCCACCACCGCTGTTGTGGCCGGCGAAGCAAGGCAACGCTGCCGATAATGGTCAGTAACATGAGACTATAGCCCAGAAAAATTTGCTGCCCTTTATCATTCGGAAACGACAACCCAGTTACCCAATCACCCCAAAACGGATGTAAGCGTGTTGGCAATAAATAGCCAGCCAGATCGGCGCTAAAGGTATCAGCAAAGCCGCCGCCACTGGCAAAAAAATTGCCGTCACGTAACAGGTCAGGAATCATGGCCCAGAGAAAGGGCGCAATGCCGATGAGAAAAACCAAGCCAAAAAGTGCGAAATTGGTGAAAAGACGCAGGAGACGTGAACCGTCATTCGTCATTCGTAATTCGTAATTCGTCATTCGTGGACGGTCAAAGAGCGACCAGAGGAAAACCAGGGCGGCGAAAATGAGCAGGAACGAGGCGTAGGTGAGTTCGGCCCAGGCTTGCAGGGTGAGAAAGAGGCCAGCCAAACAGGCGTTGCGTACTCCGCTGCGCCAGCTTGTTGCACGACTCAGGCGCAGGAGGTAGAGCGCACAGAAGGGAACCCACTGACTGCTGGCAATATTGAACTGCCCCAGACTCACATAAAACAATTTCGACGAGGCAAACGCGTAAACAAAACCAGCGCAAAAAGCCGCCAGTTTCACATTTTTTAGGTTTACGTTTTGTGTTTTCAGTTCTTGCATTGCCAGCAGATAGGCCCCAAACCCGCCGATAATAAACGACGAGAGCAGAATCAAATTACTGGCAATAATCAGGCTGAAGGCAGTTTGAAGTGGAACACTGAGTAGCCCATTCAGTGGCGTCAGGGTGTAAAAGCCCAGGTTGATATTGATGGGGTGGAACATCCAATCGACATGAAAGATGTCCAGGTTGCGCTGGTCGATCAGCCGCTCCTTGAGCCACCACAAGTTCCAGGCCAATGACGGGTCGTCAATGCCGTCGCCGGGGACGTGGGTGGTGAAGCGGCGCACGAGGGGCCAGGTGAGCAGGAGGGCTGCCAGCGTGTAGATTGCCAGAACAGCACTGTTACCGCGAGCAGCCGACAGCTTAGAACGGTGTATCACAAGTGTACTCTAGGATCATGACTGCCGCTTAGGGCGTTGCCGTGATCGGCGCTGTCCCCGTCAGCGTGATGGTGGGGGTAATGGCGTTGCCGATAGCCGGCGCGCGTTGCAAGAGATTACCCATCCGTACACGCGCGATGACCGCCAACTGGGCATTCTCTTCTTCGGCCAGGGCAAAGGTGCGGTCAAACATGGCAATCGCCGTTGGAATATCGTTCACCATCTCAGCGACGCCGCCCAGCAGGAAGGTGGCCTGGGCATTCTCCGGGTCAATGGTCAGCGCTTGTTGACCAGCGTCCCAGGCGCCCTGGAAATTGCCCACTTGCAGCCGCTGGTTGCCCAACTGTACCAGTAGTTCCGTTGGCATGTCGGGCAGCAAGCTTTGGGCGCGCGTCCAAGCGGCGTTGGCTCGGTCGGTCTCCCCCAGTTGCTCGGCAAAGACCATTTCCCACAGCACCAACTCCGGTTCGTCGGGCAGTGTTTTTTGCGCCGTTTCGACCACGGTTAAGGCGTCTTGCCAGCGCTGTTCGGCAATCAGTTGATCGAGTTGATTGGTCGTCTCCATCATCTGCAGCGCTGCCGGATTGGGGGGAAAAAAGAAGTTGAGCGCCCAGTAGCCGCCCCCCAATAGCACAACCGCCGCTACCACCGTAGTGACTGCTTGTTTAAGCGTCTGGGCGCGCCGACGGGCCACCTCTTTGTCTAGATGCCACCAGAAGCTCTCTGCCGGCTGGTGCTTTTGCCGCAACTTGGCCAACCCACCCACACGCGCCGCTGCCGCAACCAGCGGCCCCGGTTTGGTTTGGAGCCGGCTCAGTAAACTATCCCAGCGCCCTAACTCCGGGCGCAGGTCGGTGTCGTTGGCGGTCAGTTCGCCAAAGCGTTTTTCGATCTGGTCAAGCAGAAGTAAATAAAGCTCAATATTGCTCGCATCGAGCTTTACCACTTCCCGCTCGGCACGATCCAGGTCATCCCGCAATAGATTAGTGGGGTTATTTGCTTTTGATTCAACAGAATAAGCCATGTGATTTAATCGTCGTCCAATTCGTCATCATCATCGTCAAAGCCGGTGTCCTCTTCTTCGCGTTGAATTTCGCGATAGACCCGATTGAGACCCGACTTGATCTGGCTCTCAATTTTGGCTTTGCGCTCCGGCGGCACAGGGAACCATTCAAGCATTTCCATGACAAGGCCGCTTTTGGTTTCGTTTTTGTTCTTGCCTTCCAAGTAATAGTCACGCACCCGCTGGCGCATAAACATAATGTATTCACCGACACGGTAAGTGGCATCCGGCAGACAGACCGGCCCATGCCCCGGCACCAGCCGCTCGGCGCCCAGGTTGCGGATGGTTTCCAGCGCCCGCATCCACTCCAACGTGTTACCCTGCGCCATATAGGGATGCTGATCCACCCAGACAATATCGCCGACAAAGGCCAGCTTCTCTTCTGGCAGCCAGACAATACTGGTGGCCGGCGTATGACCACCCAGGTACATCAACTCGATCCGGCGCTCGCCATAGAGCAGGGTGGAGCGGTTGGTAAAGGTGATATGGGGTGGAATGATAATAATATTATTGAGCTGCGACTGAATCTCCGGCTCGCGCTTAAAGCTGTTACGTACCCGTTCCTTAAAGTTTTCCGTATAGCCGGACATCTCTTTGTGGGCGCGTTCGTGCGCAATCACCTTGCAGGGCATAAAGTATTGATTGCCCAGCGCATGGCCGCGGTGATGATCGGTGTTGATCATAAAGAGCAACGGGTGACCGGGATACTCAGCCTCAATCTGTTCGCGCCAATCAACCGCCTGTTTGGGAATCAACGGTGCATCGATCAGGATGATGCCTTCTTCGGTGTAGATAAAACCGGGCGTACAGCCGCGGTAATGGGTGTTAATAAAGATGCCGGGCGCCAATTCTTCGCGCTGACCCAACCCGGTCATGCCAATGCGCACCGCACTTCTGCGTCTTGCCATGCTTGCTCCTCTTGCTCTGGCTGCGTTTATACCAAGCGCCTTCGTGCCACGCGCTTGCCTATCACTGCCTGATGACGGCTGCTGTACTCCATTGTAATACTGAATGGACACCTTTACAAGTAATTCCTGACCTGTGTTACGCTGATGATAACACGCAAAGCATTTGTATGTAGTGTCTCTGCTGCCAATTCGCTTTTGAAATTGTAAATCACGCCTCTTTCCGTTCAGCCATCCGCAAGAGATCATGTATAATGGGAACATTGGGCTTCAGCAATGATGCGTTTAGCCGGCACACCGCATGTGCAACGATCCATACTTATGGATACCGCGTAACTTGATTGAGAGAAACGTATTATTCTCAGTAGACAAGAAGCACAAAGCAGCTTTCGAGCAGAAAGCTGCTTTGTAAACCGATAGCTTTACCCGCTACTGATGTTGAAAGGAAGTCAACCGCCAATGAAACGCTTGGGTGTCTTAACCAGCGGTGGCGATGCGCCTGGCATGAATGCGGTCGTGCGGGCTGTAGTGCGCACAGCGCTGGATCGCGGCGCAGAAGTCTATGGCATTTACGAAGGGTATCAGGGCATGATCGACGGCGACCGCCGGATCCGCCCGTTAAATTGGGACAGTGTCGGCGGCATTTTGCACAAAGGTGGTACGATCATCGGCTCGGCGCGTTGTGCCGCTTTTCGTACCCTGGAGGGCCGGCGGCAGGCTGTCCGCAATTTGCTCCAAAACGAAATTGATTGCCTGGTGGTCATCGGCGGCGACGGCAGCCTGACCGGGGCTGACCTCTTACGCCGCGAGTGGCAGGATCATGTGCAAGACCTGGTCAAGACCGGCGAGATTGCACCCGCCATCGCAGAACGTCACCCCTTCCTGGCAATTGCCGGTGTCGTCGGGTCGATTGACAACGACATGGTCGGCACTGACATGACCATCGGTGTTGACACGGCGCTTCATCGCATTACCGACGCCATTGACGCCATTAGCAGCACGGCCGCCAGCCATCAACGCGCCTTTGTCGTGGAAGTGATGGGCCGTCACTGTGGCTATCTGGCGCTCATGGGGGCGCTCGCCAGTGGCGCCGACTTTGCCATCATTCCAGAAAATCCACCCCACGGCGACAACTGGGAAGACAAGATGTGCGAAATTTTGCGTGAGGGGCGCCAAAGTGGTCGACGCGACAGCATTGTCGTTGTTGCGGAAGGCGCCGTGGATCGCCGCACGGGTCAACCGATCACCTGTCAATATATTAAGCAGGTGTTGGAAGAAAAGCTGGGCGAAGATGCGCTCATCACCGTGTTGGGCCATGTGCAGCGGGGTGGCTCGCCCAGCGCTTCGGATCGCATTCTCAGCACCTTGATGGGACGGGCGGCGGCCCTTGCTGCCCTCGACGCC
>JAPKMW010000011.1 GCA_026645575.1 Caldilineaceae bacterium | reverse complement strand
ACGAAGAGCGCAAAGGGGCGCGTAAGGTTTTTCTTTGTGTAACTTTGCGGCCTTCGCGCCCTCCGCGGTGGTTATTTTCAGAACAGTGTACCGAGGATCTGCTCTCAGCGCAAACCGCCCTCTGGTTTCAGATGTAGGGTTGTTGTATCGGTATGGTATGCGAACGCAGACAACGATTCAGTCGGTTGCCAGTCAAAGCATTCGACACGTAAGGCGTACTGACCGGGGGCGAGGGGTTCATAGAGATCAAAATTGATGCTATTCGCGCCGTGATAGCTGCGACTGATCACAGCGAGTAGCGTGTCATTGCGATAGAGACTCCAACAGTAGTAGCGCGTCTGGCGACTGCTGGTCGCCAGGAGGCGATACCCGTTGGGCAGACGGGTCACAGTGATGAGTAGCATGGTGGGCCTGCATCGATTCTAGGCGGCAATGGGTACGGACGTCTCTTGCATCACACTGGTTAACAAGCCATAGGCGGCAGCCCAGGCGGCTTCCACGTCGGGCGTGAAGGCGGGGCCAAAGTGCTGGGCTAGCGTCCAAAGCAACGCCGCCCCCACCGTGGCGTAATGGTGCGGCTGCACCCCATAGTGGACGTGTCGTTCCCCCAGCCGCTGCACCGCCCCCAGGATCGGCGCCGGCTGGTGGAGGTGGTGAACGACAAAGGCGAGCATGGTCATTAATTTGTCGCCTTGTTCTTGCATGTCACCGGTAAAGAGCCGGCGCAAGGTTGGGTCGAGGGCAAAGAGTCGTTGGTAGAACTGGTCAGCAAGCTGACGGGCTTGGGGCGCCGCCAGGGTAAAGGTTTGTTGGACAAGGGCAATCTGTTGTGGCGTCATGAGCGTATCCTCCTCTGGGTAAGCTTAGATCGGGCGTTGTCACAAAGATCAAGTTGGGTGTAATTTTTCAGCCGGCTATGGTTTGGCTGTGTTACAGCAAGCATAGCATGGCGGCAGTGGTGTCCATGCCTCATGGATCGCGGGCGATGCATCACAGCGCCGGACACAAAATAAAAAGCGCTCCGTATTCGATGATACGAAGCGCTTCAACCGCTGCCGAAAGCTGTGGTATACTCTTCTTGAAATGAATTCTGTGGGTTGTATCGCTTTACTGAGAAATGGATTGTTCAACTACTATGCGTCGTCTACTGGCTATTCTGGCCCAACGTTGTCCGGTCTGTCTGCACGGGCCGGTCTTTTGCAGCCTCTTTGAAATACACAAAAACTGCCCGCACTGTGGCGTACTCTATGAGCGGGAACATGGCTACTTTCTCAATTCCATGTTTATCGGCTACACCGCCGGTTTTTTGATCTTGATTCCATCGGCTTTTTATCTTTTCTGGCTGAAGGCCAGCATCGCCTTCTTTTCGGTCGCCATTATTGTGGAAACGATTATCATCTGGCCCCTGATCTTCCGCTACTCCCGCGTCCTATGGATGCACTTTGATCAACTGCTAGACCCGCGGTCGCCGGAGAAGATGACAGGGTGACAGGGTGACAAGGTGACAGGGTGACAGGGTGACAGGGTGACAGGGTGACAGGGTGACAGGGTGACAGGGTGACAGGGCGACAAATCGTGCACCTCTGACTTCTTGTCTTCCTGTCTCCCTGTCTACTAGCGGCTCAAAAGCGGCAACACCTCTTGGATGAAAAGCTGGGTGCTTTCCAACCGGGGCGTATCCGAAAAACTGACATTCACCTGTCGGGCGCCCTGCTCAATGGCAGAGAGCAAACGCTCTGTCACTTGGGCGGGGGTGCCGGCAAACCCATTGGCGCCAACCGGACGCACATGGGGCGCTTCGACCAATTTCTTAACCGCTTCCGCGCTTTCCGCCACTAAGAGATTCGAGGCCGTGACCTGCACAATCTCGTCATAGTCCCGCCCGACGGTGCGACAATGGTCTTTGAGAACTTCCTGCTTTTGCGCATAGGTGGCGCGATCCTGATAGATGTAATTCCACCAATCGGCGTGTTGGGCGACGACGCGCAGGGTAAACTTTTCGCCGGCGCCGCCCACCATCACCGGGGGCAGCGGGGTAGGATGGGGATGACAATAGGCGTTGGCAATTTGGTAATGTGTCCCTTGAAAGTGCGCTGGACTTTGCGTCCACATCAAGCGACAGATCTGGATCGCCTCGGCCAGTTGCGCCGCCCGCACCGACATTTTGGGAAAGGGCCAGTTGTAGGCCAGATACTCTTCTTCATTCCAGCCGGCGCCAATGCCCAAGACCACCCGCCCTCCAGAGAGCGTCTGGCAAGTGGCCGTCATCTTTGCCAAGTGGGCCGGGTTGCGAAAGCTGTTGCACAGCACTTGATGACCGCAGAGCTTGTCCGGGTAGCGGGCCAGGGCAAAGGTCAACAAACTCCAGCCCTCGGCTACCGGTTTACTGTCATACTGCACATGATCCGGAAACCAGAGCGATTGGAACGGCGCAGCGACGGCGTCCAGATAGGGCATGGTTGCCCCCACCAGACCCGACCAAATATTTAAGCCAACTGGGACAGCCATAGATCTTCTCCTTTATTCGTGGGTACGCGGTTGTAGGTTGTGGATTCTTCTCTATAATCAGTAGACCGCAACGCTCTCAGCAGGTCCGTGACCTGCGCCAGTCACCGGGAACCCCCGCGGGGGTGTGGCTAGGAGCGGGCTGTTGCGGTCTACTGATTATAGAAGAAATGACGCACAAACTCAAGTAGATAAAATTGGAGGAATTGGGGTGTTATATAGGTATTCAGATAATCTTTCGGGACATTCTACACCTGACAGGTTTTGGAAGCCTGTCAGGTGTCCACCGATCTTTTTCTGAACATCTATAGCTTCATTGACAAACGAGTAGGACAACCACTATACTAGAAGAGCAGCCAATCCTTATCCTCACCTGTACAAAACGAGAAAAGATAGCACGATGAAAATTACAGCGATCAAAACCTTCCCCCTCAAAGCGGCGCGTGACATTTTTGTTGTCAAAGTGGAAACCGACGAAGGCATCTATGGCCTGGGCGAAGGGGGTTGCTCTTCGCGTGAATTTGCCGAAGCGGAGGCGGTCAAACACTTTAGCCGCTTTCTCATCGGCATGGACCCGATGCGCATTGAACACATCTGGCAGAAGTGTTACCGCAGCAATTATCATGAAGGTGGACGCGTCTTGACCGGCGCCCTTAGCGCCATTGACATTGCCCTCTGGGACATTAAGGGCAAAAAGCTGGGCGTGCCGGTCTATCAATTGCTGGGCGGCGCCTGCCGTGAAGTTGTCTTTGGTTTCCCTACCATCGGCATCGGCCACCCCGACGCGCTGGCGATCTGTCAGGACTATATTGCTGCCGGCTGGCCTTGTCTACGCCTGGTCGCGTCCCAACCAATTCCGGCCTGGGCCAAGGCGCTCCATGCCGCCGACCCTGATGCCGGCAATATGTTTGACCCGCGCGCCTCCATTGCCGAAACCGCCGAACGATTGACCGAATTACGCGCCAAACTCGACAAATCGGTGCCGCTGGGCATTGAATATCACCACCGGTTGAGCGTGGCCGAAGCCGCGACCTTCTGCCAGTTGACCCCAGCCGGCGCGATGGCCTTCTTGGAAGAACCGATCCGCGACGAGACGCCGGAAGCCTACGCCATGCTGCGCCAGATGACCGGCGTCCCCTTTGCCATTGGTGAGGAATGGTCGAGCAAGTGGCAAGCGCGCCCCTATATCGAACAAGGGTTGACCAACTTCTGCCGGCTGGATGTTTGTAATATCGGCGGGCTGACCGAAGCGATGAAGGTCGCCGGGTGGAGTGAGGCGCACTACATCGACATTATGCCCCACAACCCGCTGGGCGCCGTCTGTACGGCAGCGACGATTCACATGTGCTTTGCCGTCAACAACTTTGCCTGGGTCGAGATCAACCCCACCATCAACGAGAGCGCGCCCGATCTTTTCCCAGTACAGTTGGAACGCCAAGGGCCGGCCTACGTTCTGCCCACGCGACCGGGGCTGGGCGTCGAGTTTGATGAGAACGCCGTGGCCGATCACCCCCACTCGCTGACCGACATGCCCCATTTCCATAAACCGGACGGTAGTCATACCAACTGGTAAACGGTTTGTTACCCCTTATTTTTACCTCTACTTACTTCACCGTAATTTATGGTTTTACCAGCAGTAAGTTGAGCGGCAAAGTGCAACCCCTTGACGACAGCACTGATCACAGCAGGATTAATTACAACGGCCAGGCATGGTAAGCCTGGCCGTTGTTTTTTGTTGTACCATCATACCAATGCCGACAGTTGCAATATACGTTATTTATCCTACCACCTATCGACGCCAGAAGCGCCTGTAGAAGCGCTGTAGAAGCGACAGGCTTGATAAGGTGTGTCAAGCACCATTGTTATCAAACCTTGTAGCGAGAGGAGTCGATATGTTTACCAAGAAGAGATGGCACAATCTAGTTTATCTACTATTTGCCGGCGCCCTGTTGCTCACTATGCTAATGGTCGTCCAACCAACACGTACACCCAAAGTGCAGGGGTACTTACAGACGCTGGCGGCGCAAAACCCGGAAGAGCGGGTTACGGTCATTATCCAAAAGCGGGACCAAAGCGAGAGCGCTGAACAGATTGTGTTGGCGAATGGCGGCCAGGTGGTGCGCACCCTGCCGTTCATCAACGCCTTTGCCGCCACCATCAGCGCCAAAGTGGTCGATCAACTGGATGCAAGCAGCGCCGTCAATTGGGTTGCGCTGGATGCCCCGGTGGTCAGCCAAAACAGCGGCCTGGAGGGCGCCCTGCATCTTCAGGATGACTTTACCACAGTGGCCTTCAATGGCAGCGACGGCACATTCGCCTGGCCGAGCGGGTGGGTCGAACTGGGCGAAGCCGACGGCGCGGCCGACGGCGATGTCGCCGTCACCCCCTTTTGGGGCGGCGCACTCCAAGGCTTGCGCTTGCAAGGGACCGACAAAGGCGTCCTGCGCGCTCTAGACCTGGCACAAACCAGCGAAGCACAGGTAACGGTGACTTACCGTCGCAAGAGCTTCCTCACGGAGAATGATTATGTCATCCTGACGGCCTCTAGCGATGGCGGCAACACCTGGCACGAACTGGTGCGTTGGGTTGGCCCGGCCACCGATGAGGCGATCCAGAATGAGACGCTGGACTTGAGCGCCTATCGTTCCGCCCAGGCCATGTTACGTCTGGTCACTGCGCCGGGCATGAACCCGGAAGCGCGCTTCTATCTGGATCAGGTTGATGTTGCCTTTCTGCCAACGTGGACGCAGGAGGTAGTGGCTACCAACCGGCTGCATCTACCCTTTGTTGCCAAGGAGGGGAGTGCCGGTGGGGATGCTGCGCTTTTAAGCAAAGAGGATCTGTTGAATCAAGTTGATGCCGCGGCGGTGGATTGCGCCTACCGGTGTATCAACCTGGGGGCGCTGCAAAGCACCTATGCCAAAGCGATCAACGCCGATGATCTCTGGAATGTCTCGCCCTATCGGCGGGGCAATGGTGTGACCGTGGCCGTGGTCGATAGCGGCATCTCGCCCCATCCCGACCTGAACGATTACAATGGCTATAGCCGCGTCATCGCGCGCGTCAACTTCACCTCGGATACCCTCAGCCCCGACGATTTCTATGGTCACGGCACCCATGTTGCGGGGACAATTGCCGGATTGGGGCAGGCTTCCAGCCAACGCTATATGGGTATTGCCCCCGAAGCAAAGTTAGTCGATGTCAAGGTGATGGATGATTGGGGCTATGGCACAACTTCGGCGGTGCTTGCCGGGTTGGAGTGGATTCTTAACAATCGCGCCGCCTATAACATCAAAGTCGTCAACCTCTCGCTCAATAGCCGCGTCAACGAGTCCTATCATGAGAGCGCCCTCAGCGCCGCGCTGGAAGTGCTCTGGTTCAACAAGATTGTCGTGGTTGTCTCGGCAGGCAACGGCGGCAAACAGCGCCTCTATCCCCCGGCCAATGATCCCTTTGTGATCACCGTTGGCGCGGCAGATGACAAAGGCACCACCGCCATCAGCGATGATACCTTGCCGGCCTTCTCTGCCTATGGCATGACGGCGGACGGCTTCTTTAAGCCTGACATCGTGGCCCCGGGCACTAACATTATCGCGCCCCTCTCTGGTGACGACAACAATCTCACCTGGGCCCATCCCGACAACCGGCTGCCCGCGCCCGACACCTACAATTATTACAAGATGTCCGGCACCTCGATGGCCGCCGGGGTGGTCTCCGGCGCCGTGGCGCTCCTGCTGGAGGATGAGCCGAACCTGACGCCGGATCAGGTCAAGTATCGGCTACAGGCAACGGCGCGCCCCTTTAGCCGGGGCGAAAGTTGTTCGACGGGGGCCGGCTACCTCGACATCTACAGCGCAGTCAACGGCAGCAGCACCCAAAGCGCCAACACCAATCTACAGGCCAGTCAACTGCTCTGGAGTGGCAATGATCCGGTGACTTGGGGCAGTGTCAGTTGGAATTCGGTGAGTTGGAACTCAGTCAGTTGGAATAGTGTCAGTTGGAATTCAGTGAGTTGGAACTCGGTTAGTTGGAATTCGGTGAGTTGGAACTCGGTGAGCTGGAACAGCAGCGATTTTGGCAGCAGCAATGGCAACGGTAGCTGCACAGCCGCGATCAACCAGGTGACCCTGGTCGATGCCGACACCGACCGCGCGCTACAACCGCTCTTTGACGGGGCTGTCATCAACATCGACGAAATTGGCACCCGCAATCTATCTGTCCGTGTTGACACGGTGGGCGCAGTGGAAAGTGTGAAATTTGATCTCAATGGAGGCAGTTGGACGCACGTTGACAATAATGTCAACTATGCGTTGGCTGGGGTCGCGAATGGGGACTATACACCCTACACCTTTGCCGATGGCCTCCACACGCTGACCATGACCACCCACGGCGCCGATAACGCTGGCGGGGCATTGGGTGCGGCCTTAACCCTTCAGTTCAACGTCTCCGGCAACAACCGCTGTGAGCTGGAAGGAACCGTGCGCTCGATCAGTGCGACGACGCCCATGCGTTTCCAATTGCAGAATGAGTCAAATGAGTGGCTGGAACTCTTTTGGCTAAATTACAATGGCCAACGCCAAAGTTATGGCACGTTGGCGCCGGGACATAAGTTCAATATGATCACCTATGTCACCCACGCCTGGTTGATCGCCAGAGATTGGGATAACAGTTGTCTCCACCTCGTCCCCGATCCCGGCATGGAATCGGTGGTGAGGATCACCAATGATGACCTGGTGACCAATCTCGTTGTCGATGGGAGTTTTGAAACGGGGGGCACCACCAACTGGGGCCGCAGCACCGGCGTTGCCGTTCAGAGTACCAATGTCCGTGGCGGGCGCTACGCCATGCAGATTATTGGGGATAACCGTGGCCTCTGGCAGGCGGTCTATGGACTAAAGCCGAATACAACCTACCGCGCCCGCGCCTATCTCAAAGGCGGGAGTGTGGGTAATAGTGGCTATCTCTATGTCAATAACTATGGTGGCGCAGAGGTGTCAACCGTGAATCAGTCAGCCAGAGTCAACGCCAATGGCTATACCGAAGTGAGTCTGTTCTTTGTGACGGGACCGACAGCTACCACTGCCCAAATCGTCATCTGGCGCGCGGGCCAAGGAACCGGAACGCTCTACGTTGATGATTTGCAACTTTCTGAGGTAAACATCGGCACCCCGGTCGTGCTGGCCGCAGTTCATAGCAACAAAGCATTGGATGTCGCGGGGCTCTCGACCAGCAATGGTGGCAATGTGCACCAGTGGAGTTACACCGCCCGCGCCAATCAACGGTGGCGGATTGAGCCGCTCACCGGTGGTGGCTATCAGGTCGTTGCCGTACACAGTGGCAAATGTCTGGATGTGAGTGGCGGGAGTACAGAAGAGATGGCCAATATCCAACAGTGGACCTGCCACGGCGGTCCGGCCCAACAGTGGCGGGTGGAACCCTTGGGGAGCGGGGTCGTCCAAATCGTCAACATCAACAGTGGCAAATGTCTGGATGTGGCCTATGTTAGTACGGAAAATGGCGCCAACGTTAGTCAATACACCTGTGGTCGTGGTACGCACCAGCAGTGGCGAATCCGGCCGCTGCGGTAAATATCCTAATGTACGCTAAGAAGATACACTTTTTACAGGAGTAATGGGTACCTTCTTGGGCTACTCGTCAGGATAAAATAAAGGGCGGTGGGTAGATACCTGCCGCCCTTTATTTTATCCTGACCACAGTGTCATGCCAGCGCCTACCCTAACAGTAAGCCCCACTACCTCCTTTGCCATACCCAATCACCTCAATCGGAAAGCTAAAAATACAGCATTTATCCTATTACTCCTTGGCCATAGAAGCGGCAGTAGAAGCACGATAGAAGCGCAGGTAGTGATAAAGTGTGCCTATCAGCATTTAAGCGCAACGATTGCCAAAAAGAGACGCGCATTCGCCCCAAATGTGCAAACACGCATTGAGTCTACAGATAAAAGAGCAGTTTACCCAGATGTGACAAAGGAGAAAGAATCATGCAGCGATTACTCAACTTGTCTTTTAGCCGCCACTTTACGGATGCACCTTTACGGAGCCCTAAGAATGGCTGGGGACATGTGCACCGCTTTTCCTAACTGGCGTTAGCGGAGCGTATGTTCCGCTAATAGCAGGATCGCTTGCGCCGCCACTTGGGCATCAATCACCATTGCCGATAGCGCAAGGAGATTCATTTCCGCCGCTGCCCGTTCCAGTAAAGCGGTCATCAATTGTTGCTCCGGTTGCACCCAATGAAAGCTTCGTTCTTGATACTGTACACGGGCCACCGTCACCAACTGCGCGCCAAGCATGGGATCACCATTGATTAATTGAGTCACGCCAATTCCTAGCGTAAGCGTTACCGTCAGCTTGTCCTGCCCGTTCATCTGTTGGACCGCCCGATAGGCGCGTAACCAGTAGCATTCGGCCTCATCTGGATTTTCCTCTAAGAAGGCCACAATCCCCAACAGCGTGTGATACTGCGTCAACCCGGCCTCGTAGGAGACTGGATGGAAAATTTCACTAGCCAGGGTGAGATAGTGTCGCGCCGTCGGCATATCGCGTTGCGCCAATGCAATCTGGCTGCGCTCCATATAGAGCCAACCAAGGGTCATCAGCATACCCCCTTCCGCGGCAAGTAGTTGCATCCCGCGTTCACTGTAGCGCTGGGCTAGCACCAAGTGGCCGGCGACGAACTCCACATAGGCCAAGATTTTATAAACAATCCCGAGTACCCCCGGTTGCCCAAGCTGATGGGCAATGGTCAGGGCCTGTTGTAGATCGACCTGCGCTTGCGGATAACCAGCCGGATCCCAACAGGCAAAAAAGGCCCGGTGTGCCAACATATTCACAACCTGTGACTGATCCCCCATTGTTTCCGCCAGCGCCAACCCTTGTGAAAAGTAATGTCGCCCCTCTAGACGCCGTTGTGGGTTGTCGGCGGCGTAATCGAGATGGGCGGCCCACGCCAGCCTTTCATAGAGCGCAAGCAACGCCGCTTGGTCATCTTGATCCGCCGCATAGATGCGCGCTTCTACCAACGCAGCGTTGGCAGCAGCCACATTGCGCAATTCGGTAGTGCAGGCAACATAGTCCAGTAACAAACGAAATCGGGCGGGCAAAGTCTTGGGCAGTTTATCTAAGCCTTGCCGCAGCCACTGGTGTACGGTCTGTTGATCGCCAAAGTGATGGCCATACATTGCAATTACATGTAACAGTGGCACCGCCGCTTCTGGGGTTTCCGCTAAGAAGGTCTGACAGGCCGTGGTAATCTCTGCAAAATGTTGGCGTAACCAAATCGTACCTGCTGTATAGTGTGGGTTTTGGAAAAAGTGGTGGCCGTCAACCAATTTGGCATAATAGCCGGCATGGGCGCGGCGGGCTTGGGCGTAGATCATCGCCCACTTTTGATCCACGCATAGGCCGCGTACAAAGGAAGCCACCAGAGGATGTAGCGTCAGTTGTTCCGGTGCGACGGTTTCCAGCCAACTCTGCTGCTTGATCTCAGCCAACAAAGGGCTTTTGACGAGACATACAGCATCAGCGGCGGTGAAAGGACCGGCAAAGACCGATAGTCGCACCAGCGCTTCTTGAACGGCGGGGGAAGCGGCAGTAAACATGGCGTCCAGCACGGTATAAAGCGAGCGCTGCTGTTCCGGCAGGTCGGCAAAGTCAGCGCTCAAGGTCAGCGGTTCGGCGGTTAAGCGGGCGGCCACTTCCGTCAACGGCAACCGACGCGCCAAAACCGGCGCCAGTTCCAACGCCAGCGGCAGCCCATGCACCGCTCGACAAATCTGCTGCAGCACCACGCGATCAGCCGCTGTCGGTTGAAAACC
Organism: Caldilineaceae bacterium; assembly: GCA_026645575.1. The sequence goes on along the minus strand of JAPKMW010000011.1, from coordinate 157,907 downwards.
AGGCAGATGCCGGGTCAAGTTATGCATTAATAGAGCCAGCGCTGTACCCGACGCCGGTTCATTACCCTTGGTGTCAGCATGCGATGATCGGCTTTCCCGCCCGCCCTGGTTGAGAACCGGCGCCAGTGGCAGGCCAGTCAAGGTCAAGTTGACTTCCGCCGCTAACCCTAAGCGTAAACGGGAAATGGCAATCACCGTTACTTGACCAGCCCGTGCAAGCAAGCTTTGGAGGTAAGCCGCCGCCGGTAGGATCTGCTCAAAATTATCCAGCACCAGACAACAGGCATAGCCGCTGAGCGCCGCCTGAAACTGTTCCCCATAATCCTGGTTGGGCTGAAGGGTGATGGACAAGGGCGCAGCGACAGCGCGCGCCAGGGCCGCAACGGCCATCTGCTGACGCTCTTGCAGCGTAAGTTGCGCTGGTGGGGCGCCGGTTGTCGCCGGCGCCAGGGGAACATAGAGCGCGCCATGACGCCAACGCGCTTGTTGAGCGGCAATCACCGTCTGCACAAAATGACTTTTGCCCACCCCACCCAAGCCCGTGACGGAAATCAGCCGATAGCCCAAATCCAACCACTGGCCGATCTGAGCACGCTCCTGCTTACGTCCCACCAGCGGTTTGAGCGGTGCGGGAAAGTGGAAATGGGCAACGGCGGCTGTTGCATTTGGCGCTTGCTTCCTTGATTCGTGCGGGGCTGCCGGCGCCGCACCGCCGACAAGCACCGGAGGCATAGCGACGGCACTACGGCTGTGGGGCAAGCCCAAGCGAATTTTGGCCGCCAGCATGACTAACTCTTCACTGGGCGTTGCCGTCGCCCAGGCTTCGCGCAAGGCGTGTTGGTAGCGTTGATAGTGCCACTGCGCTTCATCACGCTGCCCTTGTTGAGCAAGCAGACTCATCAACTGACGGCAAGCCGCCTCATCCAGCGGTTCGAGTTCGAGCAACTGGCGGGCGTAAGATGTCGCAGCCGTTGGATCGAGATCATCTGCGGCGGTTAGTAGCTGTCGCAGGGTCTGCACCGCTTGACCATGCAAGGCAAGCCGGCGCGCCGTCAACCAGCTTTCCATTTCCGGGTTCCACGCACCGGCATAGGTTGCTAAGAAATCACCCCGATAGTAGCGCATGGCCGTGGCGAACGCCTGCCGTGCCACCGTAGGCGACGCCTGCTGCGCCAGCGCAAGCTGAGTGGCAAAGACGTGGGCGTCCAACTGAATCAAAGACAACGGTTGGAGGGCCACCCACTCGGTTGTTACCTGCAAATAATCCGCCAATAGGGGACGCAGCCGCGTAAGCAAGGTGCGCAGATTTGAGCGGGCGCGCCCATTGGGCCGTTCGGGCCACAACAATTCAGCCAGGTGATCGCGCGGCTGTGGCCGGGCGGTATCAGCCAGGTAGGTTAACAAAAAGGTGCGGCTGGCGTCCAATTGCGTCGTCACATCCCGACCATCGACGAGGAGTTGGAAACGCCCCAGGGTATTCATTTCAAGTGACATAGTTGTCTCTCCACACGCTTACTTCGTTGGGCTGCGCGCTTGAACCGCTCTTTACTCTACCACTGGCGCAATCGACCTTACATCTGTAGAAGTATGGAGACACATCTGCCAAATGACTTAACCCGCGCCGGGCAAACCACAGAAGGCCGTCTTTTGCCCAAAAGGCGCGCTTCTTTCGCTTTATGCTGATAAATCAATAAGAATCTGCTCTAGCCGGGGTAAATGGTGTGGCCCATCAAGTTCAACCATGGCCAGCCAGGTAGGCAGCAGCCATAAGGAGCGACGTTGGGCAAAGCCAGGATCGATGGAGGCAACGGCGGTATAACCGTCCCAAAAGGCAGGCGGAACTGGGGTAAAGAAATCAATATGAGCCAGATCTACCTCTGGATGACCGTAGTAGACCGCCGGATCGATCAAGAACGCCCCCTGGGCTGTACTGAGAAAGTTGTTTTGGTGGGCATCGCCGTGTAACAAGGTTGGTGATACAAGCGGCCCACAGAGCGAAGGCAGGCGGCTTTCCAATGCTTCAACCGCAGTGATGAGTGATACGGGGAGGCGCCCCGTTGCCACCGCGGCTTGCAAGCGGGGAACAAGGCGTCGCTGCCAGAAGAAAGCCGGCCAGTCGGGCAGCGGACGATTATCCTGATAGACGCTGCCCCAGTAACAATGAGAAGCCAAGCCAAAGGTTGCCCCTTTGACTTGATGAATCTGTGCCAGCGCAGCGCCCATCGCCCGCCACTGCTGCTCACCCCGTTGAACTGCCGCAACGGCCACCATAATAACCAACGCGCCATCGTCAACCGGTAGCAAATCGATGACCGTCGGCGTCAGCACGCCTGCTTGTTGGGTGAGAAGCCGTAACCCGGCCACCTCCTGTGTCAGTTGATCGACCGCCAGTGCGCCTTCATTGAGCTTGACAAAGACCGTGTCATGCCCATCTGATAACAGTGCCGCAGGGTGAGAGGATTCATCATGTTTGCTCTCGACCGTTTTTACCTGCCAGGCGCGCCCCAGGTAGGTCGAGACACATTGCTCCAACGGTAAGCGGATAGCGTCATGTAACAAACGGGTGAGCGATGGATGGTGCATAACTTTGATTACATCGTAGGGGCGCACCCTTGCGGTCGCCCCTACGTTGGGCGACCGCAAGGGTCGGTTTCCTTCTAGGCGCCTACGGGTAAAACGGCTAATACAACAAAATCTTCGCCACCGGCCCTGGTTTGCCCAGCAGTTGCTCAAAACAGGCGCCCCCTTCAGCTAGCGGCGATTTTTGCAGCCAGGGGTCGATCTCAATGCGTCCTTCCGCCAGCCAGGCAAAGGCGTGTTCAAAGTCGAGCGGGGTGTAGGCAAAGCTGCCCTGGATGGTGATTTCGCTGCGTACGAGCAAGTTAGCCTGGATGTTGCTCTCTTCGTCGTGCAGGCCGGTGAAGACCACCTTGCCGCCCGGCGTCACGGCTTCCAGACACTCGCGACGGGTGGCGCTGGCGCCGACCGCGTCAATCGCCATATCAACGCCGTCGCCCGTCGCTTCCTTGATCGTCTTCACCACGTTGACTTCGCGCGGATTCAGCACGGTGATACCAAAGTGGTTGCCGATGGCAATGCGATCCGGGTCGGTGTCGGTGGCAAAGATGCTCTGCACCCCCATCGCCTTGACCGCCTGCAAGGTCAACAGCCCGATGGGGCCGAGGCCAGTGATCAGCACCCGATCGGTCGCTGTGCAACCGGACAATTTGGCGGCGCGCAGCCCACAGGCCAACGGCTCGGTGAGGGCGGCGTGTTCCAGGCTCATCCCCGCCGGCAGCGGGTAGACATTGCTGGCCGGCGCCGTCACATATTCGGCATAGCTGCCGGGACGGTGGATGCCCAGGATGTTGCGCGGCAGGGTCAGGTTGTGCCGCCCTTTGAGCGCCGCTTTGGACCAGGGCGGGCTGATGAGCGGGTTAACGGTCACTTGCTGGCCGACCGCCAGGGATGCTTTCGCCGCCTGGGCATTTTCGCCCAGCGCCACAATCTCCCCCGAAAATTCATGGCCCATAATCAACGGTGGCACGCGCAACGAGTTGTGGCCCAGGTAGCCACCCAACTCGGAACCGCAAATGCCAGAAAAGGCGACGCGGATCAATACTTCATCCGCCGCCGGCTTCGGATCGGCCACCTCGCGCAGATTCATCTGGCGCGGACCTTCCCAAACTAAGGCTTTCATAAACACCTCTTGCTTATTGTTTTAAGAAGTTTGCAACAATTCAGGCAAATCAAGTCTTTCGTCAATCCATTCGCGCACAATTGCTGACATTGAAACGCCTTTTGCGTTGGCAAGGTCGCGAATGGCAATTTTAGATCGGCCAGTCAAGTGAACAGTCACTAAGTCAGATAAACCAGCGGCCAACATCTGTTCTGGCACAAGCTCAAACCAACGATGGGGATAGAGATAATCTTCCCCTTCATTGTCAACGATGCGCACCATACCAGTTTTGTCTTCCAACGGCGTTGTCGGCAAAGCTCGGTAAATCGCACCGATTGTCAAAGACGCTTCATTTCCTTGGTTATTGATACATTTCATATAGTTCATTGTTCGTCTTCCAACCATTCTTTGCGTTTAACATCTCGTCGACCAATACCCGTTGCCTCAAACCAATGAATTTCAGCTAGCCGTGGGACGCCATTCTCATCAAGCACAAGCGCGATCCCCTTGCGTTTTCGCCATTTGCCTCGCCCGTAACGGCTGATCAGGTAGTGTCGAATATGGACGCCTGTTCCCGAAGCAAAAGTCTCGATGTGTGAGATTTCGCCAACAATATCATCTTCAGTCACAGCATAACCGCTTTCGACTTATCGTGAAAAACTATGATCTTATTATAACAGAAAAGCCGAGTGGAAACCACCCGACTTTTCGTTGCTATTATGCAATTCGCTGTAGGGCAATTATGACAGCCGTTGCGGCTGCGGCGTGATTTGCAGCGCGTGCGCCGGTGCAGTGGGGAGCGTCGCCGGCAACTCGACAACAATCCCTTCTTCTCGCTGCCGCCAGGTGGCTGGGGTAGACTGACCGAGCACTCGAATCGTCGTCTCCGGCGTAGCTTGCAGGTTGGCGAGAACAAATTGTGTCGTCGCTGGCGTGTCGAGCAAGGTGGCGTAGAGACTATCACCCTTTTGCGTAAAGCGGACAGCAACGTCACCATCGGTTTTGCCTTCGGCCACATGCCACGGGCGGGTATCAAAGAGCGCGTCACCATTCACCGCCAGCCACTCACCCAAACCCAGCAAGCGTTCCAGTTGCAGTTGCGGGATCGTGCCGTCGGGCATTGGCCCAATGTTGAGCAGCAGGTTGCCGTTTTTGCTCACAATATCCACAAACGAGCGCACCAGGTTTTCCACTGATTGATACTGCTCTGGCCCTTCCATGGCATTGTAGCCAAACGAAGCGCCAATGCCGCGGCACGATTCCCATTTCTTCGTCCGAATCTCGCTAAAGGAGGTGTATTCCGGCGTCTCAAAATCAAAGTGGTTGTCACTGACAATGCCGTGGGCATCCATCTGGAACTTTTGCGTAAAGCGGTTGTTGACCAGTCCGTCCGGCATCTTGTTGTAATACTCGGCAAAGAGTTCATTTAAGTTGGTTGCGCTGGGATAAGCAATATCATTCCAGAGAATGGCCGTCTGATAGCGGTCGAACAACTCGCTCCAGTGGGCGTTGGCATAGGCGACATAGTCGGGCTGCTGGGGGACGGCGCGCTGCAAGTCGGTGATGTGGCGGACAATCTGCGGGTTGAAGGTCCAGTCGATGCCGCCGGAGTAGTAGTAGGCCATGCGCATCCCCTGACCGCGCACGACGTTGCCCAACTCGCCCACCAGATCCCGTTTGACATGGTAGTCGCGAATAAAAGGGTTCGGCGTCTGGCTGGGCCACATGAGAAAGCCGTCATGGTGCTTCGTTGTCAAGACCACATAACGGGCATTGACCTGCTGAAAGAGCCGCGCCCAGGCGTCCGGGTCCCACTGCTCCACGGCCTGGTTAAAGATCGGCCCAAACTCGGCATAGTTGAAGCGGGGGCCATACTTCGCTCGGTGATACTCCTGCGTCGGGCTACCGTCGATACGGTAGGAGTTCATATACCACTCGGCGTAGGGATTGTTGGCAAACCACTTTTCCCAGGCGCCGCTGGCGAGGATTTCGCTCAACTCGCCCGCATTAGGGGCAAAGGCCGGCACCGAGTAGAGACCCCAGTGGATAAAGATGCCCAGTTTGGCATTGTGAAACCAGTCGGGAACCTGGTGTTGGGAGACGGAGGCGTAGGTTGGTTCAAAAGACATCGATCACTCCTTAATGCTTGACAAGGTGACAGGGTGACAGGGTGAATCGCCTCTGGCAAGGAGTTCGCACGCCCACGTGCGAATTTCTCCGCGGTAAATTGCTACCCTTGATAAACCCCTTTGTGTTGACGCGGTTCGTTCACCCAGAAGAGTAAAAGCAAGGCGCCCAGGCCGGCGCAGAGAGCAGCGGCGAGAAAGAGTAGACTGAAGCTGCCTGTTACCGTTGCCAGCCAGCCGCCGACGAGCGGGGCCAGGGCCAGCGTCGGCGCCAGCAGGGTGTTGGTCAGGCCGATATAGGTGGGGCGATCTTCCGGGGCGCAGAATTCGAGAATGATATTGAGGCTGGAAGTCTGTTCAGCAGAGATAGCCGCGCCCAGCAGGAAAAAGACCACCGCCAGCCAAGTCGAACTGGTGGCGAACCAGGCCGTGAGCGCGGCTGCCATCAGTAACACGGCCCCGCTGATCAAAACCAGTTTGTGACCTTTACGGTCGGCCACTGTTCCCCAGACCAATCCGAGAATCGCCTGGCTGGCAACCAACATGGCGGTGAGAAAGCCAACTGTGGCGCCCTCGACTTGAAAATGCTCAATGCCATAGAGCATATAAAAGCCACTCGCCATAGTCCCCAACACCGCCACCGTGCGACTGAGGAGAAAGCGGGCATAGTTATGGTCGCGCCGTAGCAACGCCGGCAACTGTTGCAGGTACATGAACAAAGAGACCCGCGCTTTTACCGTTGTACTCGGCGGTTCGCGGGTCAACGCCAGGCCACCCCAGGAGACCATCATAAAGAAAAAGCCGACCAGAAAGAGAATCACAAAATTTTGTGGATAGGCAAAGTTGCCCAGCACATAGCCGACAAAGGAGGCGCCGGCGATGGCGGTCAACGCGCCCAACCCATGCCCCAACCCCGACCAGATGCCACGGCGATGGGTTGGGATGACCTTGGCAATCATGTCATACCAGGGCGGGGTGCCAATGCCCAGCGCAAACGCGGAATAAGCCAGAAAGACAAAGAAGAGCGCCAATGCCAGCCCCGGCGCCGATTCGGCAAAGAGCCAGATCGACAGACCGATGAGCAAATAACCGCCTCGTTCGCCGGCGCCGCCGATCAACATGACAAAGGGCTTTTTATAGCGCAGTCGTTCGGAAAAATTGGCAATTAACAGTTGGGGTAAACTGCCGCCTAGGCTGTAAATGGCCGGAATCAAGCCGATCACCACCTTGGAATCGGTCAGATGGCTGAGGAGAACTGGCATCACCGTTTCGCGCGAGATCATGCTGATGCCCAACATGATAAAGACAATATCCCACAGGTTGACCACAAAATTCCAACGTGCATTGGTATCTTGCTCTGTTTCCGCCACCTGTCCAAGCGTAACTTCAGCCATCAATTGTCATCTTTCATTCTGCTTTGGTTTATGTATGAGTAAGCCAAACACTACAATGGGTGAAGGGGGAAACGGAGTAAGGGCAGCGCAGCAAAAAATTAATGAAACCAATTGTTGCAGATAAGGCACCACCATTGTATTTGTAAGCGTTTTCCGCACAGAAATATCCGTTCCCCCTTTCATCCGTTGCAGTGTTACTTGCCCGCTATATTTTTTTGAATTGTAACGCCAACACTCGTTGCCCGATACAGCGCCCCTGTTCCAGACCGTTTTCAATCGCGTCGCGAAAGTGAATGCCGCCATAGAGCCGTGAGAGCGCCGCTTCATTCGCCATGGCCCAGAAGCTGGTGTACGCGCGGGGTAAAAAGCCACGCCGGTCATTGGTGTGATCGGTAAAGGCCGCCTGGCTGCCAAAGAGGCTGGTCAACACTTCCGCCACCGCCCCCGCTTGCACCGAATGACCGGACGTATACTCTGGAAAGGGCGGCGTGACGACCGGGTCGGTGATCGTCGGCGTATTCCAGAGCGGGTCAATCAACAGTTGGATATAGCTAATGGGCCGGAGCCGACTGTATTGATATTTGGTTTGCCAGCAACCGATAAAGGCGTCGGCGACGGCGATACCCACTTTGGCATACACTTCTGCTGCCAGCCCCAGGCTCACTGCCTCCTGTTGCAAAAGCTGATTGACAATCGCCAGGGAATGTCCGGGCGGCGTCGGCGTGCGCCCCGGATCATCAGCCCAGTAGAGGGCAATAATGCGCTGTTCGGGTGTGAGCAAACGGACTGTATTATACACTTCTTGCGCCTGTTGGTAAAACGGTGAATTGGTTTCTTCCGAGTAAGGCAGCGGCGGTTTGACAGCGCAGGGTTGATCGTCCGATAAAACAAAGGGGCGATTCTCCCCCCAATGGGGTTGGAGCGGGGTTGTGACAAAGGCAGGCGCCGTCGGTTGCCAAAATCCCGGACCATACACGAGCTTGTAATCCGTTGAGAAATTGTGCAATTGTCCTTCATGACCGCCATCAGCCCTAGCCCAGGCATGAATCGCCTCGGCCAGGGTGCGGCCATATTGCACCGAACGGGCAATGACGCCAGCATCGACGTTGGGCTGATAGATCAGCGTCAGTTGGCTTTCCAGGAGGGCAATGGCGGCTTTGTTATCAGCAGACGCATTGCTAAAGAGGGCGCGGGTAATTGTCGCCAGCGCGCTGTTCGCCACCAATGGCCAGTGATATAGCTGGCCGGCCAGCGGTTTTGGCAAGGCCGCCAAGCCGTTGAGTTGCCCAACCAAGGATTGATAAGCCGGCTCTCCCTGGACCACGGCTTCATATAAGGCCACACCAGCATAACCAATGGCACGGGCGGCAACCGGCGGCGTAAAGCCTTCGGTGCTTTGTAACAACTGTGGATAAAAGGTAAACCAGGCGGTTGCCACCAATCCATCGGCTTGGACAGCTTTTGCCGGCGGTGCGTTGGTCAACGATACGGTGGTCAGGAGCGTCAAACTAAGCAGTAGGTTGACGAGGATCTGGAATTGGCGCGGTCGTGAAGCCATCTCTCCCCCTTCATTGTCGTCGGTGAATCATACAACTGCTTGGGCAAGGGTTCGTAACAACGTCAATCGATGAATCAGTAGTCCGCAGTCGTGTAGTTCCTTACAAGGGCAAGCGCGTAGCCCAGAGTCAGGTTACCCGGATCTCGGTGATGTTGCGGCCTATTGATGAATGGGTCATCTCTAGCCCAGCCTTCGGCGATGAAACCGAATTTTGCTGTGGCTTATTATAGCAAAGGGCAGCAAAACAAACCAGTAAAGAATATCGTTTTCAGCCCTTAATTCCAGTCAGGGCAATGCCCTGAATAAATTGCTTCTGGGTAAAGAAGAAGACGATCAAAATCGGCGCCAGCGCCAACAGCGAGACGGCCATTAACTGATTGTAATAGGTGACATATTGGCCGCGGAAGAGATTCAAGCCCAATGCCAACGTATAAAGTTCCTGCTTGTTGATGTAGATCAGCGGCCCCAAAAAGTTGTTCCAGTTGCCGATAAAGCCAAAGATAGCAATGGTCGCCAATGCTGGCTTGGAGAGCGGCAGGATAATATTCCAGTAGATGCGGAAGTAGGAGCAGCCATCAATACGGGCGGCGTCATCTAATTCGCGGGGCAACCCCATAAAGAATTGGCGGAGCAGAAAGATGGAAAAAGGCCAACCAAACCAAGCCGGTACGGTAATCGGCAGAAAAGTATTGACCCACCCCAAATTGGTAAAGAGGATGAAAGTGGGAATCATCGTCACCTGGAACGGCACCATCATGGTCGCCAGCACCAGCATAAAGAGAATGTTGCTGCCGCGCGCCCGCAACCGGGCAAAGGCATAGGCCGGCAGCGAGCAGGAGATGAGATTGCCCACTACGTTGGAAGCAGTGACAATGATGGTGTTCACCAAATAGGTGTTAAAGGGCAACGCCGTCCAGCCTAACACATAGTTGTTCCAATCCCAGGAGGTGGGCAAAAAGCGGGGCGGAAAGGCAAAGACCTCATCATCCGGTTTCAGCGACGTGGAAAACATCCACAACAAGGGTAAGAGAAAACAGAACGAGCCAATGAGAAGAAAGCCATAGGCAATCGTGGCCCGGACAAAGCGTTGAAAGCTCTTGCGCTGCCACATACTCGCCTGGCGGGCGGCGGCTTTCCCCACCATTACACGCTGTTCTGCCTTGACTGTTTCACTGCGAACTGCCATTGGTATCGTCCTTTACACCAATCTTCACGCGGCATGAACCTTATATCCTACACAAAGACACTTACTCAGCGCGCATCGCCGCCTTCATAATAGACCCAGCGTCTGGCGACAGCAAATTGCACCACCGTAATCGCCAGGATGATCAAAAACAAAACTACCGCCAGGGCCGACGCATAGCCCATCTTGAAATATTCAAAGCCGTTGCGGTAGAGATAAAGCACATAGACCAGCGTCGCATTAGCGGGGCCACCCTTGCCGTTGGTCATGATATAGACTTGGTCAAAAATTTGGAAGGCGCCAATAATGGTCACAATCATATTAAAAAAGATAACCGGCGAGATCATGGGGATGGTCACATTCCAAAACTTGCCCCATTCCCCGGCGCCATCCAACTCGGCAGCTTCATAGAGATGTTCAGGAATTCCTTGCAACCCCGCCAGAAAGACGACCATGCTGCCGCCAACACCCCACAAACTCATGATGATGATCGACGGCATGGCCCAAGTGGTGCTAAAGAGCCATTTGGGGCCAGTAATGCCCACCAGGCTCAACAAAAAGTTGAACAAGCCAAAATCGGCGTTGAGTAGCCAACTCCAGAGCAGCGCCACGGCAATGCCGGAAACAACCGACGGCAGATAGAAGATCGTGCGAAACCAAGTCTGTCCGCGCAGTTTCTGGTTGAGCGCAATCGCCATTAAGAAAGCCAGGGCCACGCCCAACGGCACACTAACCCCGACATAATAGACGGTGTTTGCCACCGCTTTATAGAAGAGTTCATCATTCAAAAGCTGGGTGTAATTGCCCATGCCGATAAATTTGGGTGGCTGCAGAATTGAGTATTCACTCAAGCTGATACCCAGCGACGCCAGAATGGGGCCGCCAGAAAAGACAATGAAGCCAATCAACCAGGGCAAGATAAAGAGCCAAAAGGCAACCTCTTCCTGCCGCGCCATCTTGCCGATGCCACGCTTGGGCCGGACTGTCGCCAGTGTATTGGTTGCTTGCATGAACACTCCCATGATCCAAATTATGAGTTAAGAATTACGAGTTAAGAATTACGAGTTACGAAACGTCATCACGCGTAATTCGTAACTCGTAATTCATAGCTCGAAACGTTACGCCGGGTTATTCTTTGCCAGCACCGGTTGCAGGTCTTCCGTGATCTTGGCAACGGCCGTCGCCACATCCATCTCACCCAGGACCACCAGGTCCCAGGTCTGATTAGCAACTTGCGTGATCTCCGGGCCATTGACCGTATCCAGCACGTCATGGACGGCATAGGAGGTCAAGATTTCCAGCACGACTTTGGCGCTGGGCGGGACATTGGGCGAGGCGAAGTAGGAATCCCACGCCGAAATGCGCGACGGGCTGCCGCGACCGGTGGACCCCCACATGAAGATCTGCCCTTCGGTGGAAAGGTAGGCGTTCTCATAGATCCAGGCTTTGTCAGGCGCCTTGGAATCCTTGGTGATGGCGTAACCGCTGCCCATTGTGCCGGTGGTGTGCGCTTTGGGGCCTTTGGGCCAGTGCCAGAGATCCCACTTAAACTTGGCATCTTTGGTCAAGACCGGCGTGTACCAGGTGCCTTGTTGGAACATCGCCACACGACCGGCCACAAAACCGCCCCAGCCGCCACCAAAGGTATCTTCCGCCGGCGTCGGCGTCACACCATGCTCGTGCATAAAGCTCATCCACCAGGTCAGCGCTTCAATCGCCTCCGGGGTGTTGAGGTGACATTCGTTCTCTTCCGGTTCGTTCCAGAACTTGGCGCCCCAGGGGTAGAGATAGTTGGCGTTCATGGCGCCATCGGGTGCGGGCAAACCGGCATAGCCGTAGACCTTCTCCGGGCCTTCGCCTTTGGTCAACTTGATCGCCGCATCCAGCATGTCGTCCATCGTCCAATCGACGGTCGGGTGGGCCACGCCGGCTTCGTCAAACATATCGACGTTCCAATAGAGCAGCAACGGGCCTTCGTCGTAGGGAATCACATAGAGGTCGCCCTCTTTTTTGTAGGAGACCAGCGAAGGCGCCGTGAAGTCTTCCAGGTTGAAATCGGCCTGGGCGTCGATGTAGGGCTGGTGGTTGATAAAGGATCCTTGCGAAATAAACTGTTGCGCCCAGGCAAACTGGCAGTACATGATGTCAGGTAGGGCATTGGCCGCGGCCTGGGTCATATACTTATTGCGGAACTCGCCCCACGGCGTGTTTTCACCAATGACATTTAATTCCGGGTTCTGCTCATTGAATTGGGCATCAAAGGCTTCCTGCGTGGGCCAGAAGGAAGCGTCCCAGGCATGGGCCACGCGAATTTCCGTCTTGGCGCCAGCGGGAGCAGCCGCCCCTTCACTACCGGCGCCCGGCGCCGCCGGTACACAGGCAGCCAAGGCCGCACCGCCGGCGGCAACGGCGGATAACTGCAAAAACTTACGACGCGAAAGACCAACTAGTTGCATAACTGATTCTCCTTGATTACAAAACGACAGGGCGCATACGACCAAAGCGCAGAGAACTTGTGTCTGCTTGCAAGATCATGGGGGACAAATAACGATTTTCGGGAAAAACTTGGGTAGCTTTGTTGAAGTATCGTATCGGTATAAGAGAATTATGGGAACGATACCATGCCGTATTTGCGATCCATCATACATTTATTCAGGTGCTTTGTCAAAATTAACCCTTTGGGCGCGGCAACACCGGATCAACGGATTGGGACAGGAACGGATTTGCATCTAGCCGGAGAACAATTTTTAGATTCATACCTGCTCTGGGCCAGAGCAGGTAAAGTAGTTAGAAAATTTCCAAGGCAATCAGTCATTCTCTAGCAGCCGATGCCAAATCCGTTCCTGTCCCCAATCCGTTGTGTTACTCGCGAATCAACCCGCCTAATAGCGTCGCCACCACCGCCACGCCGACATAGAGCCAGAGGACAAATTGGTAGGCGGCAACGGGCGCGGTCGCCAGCCCCAGTTGTTGTTGCAGGAGAACGCCGGCCACAGCCACGCCAAGAATCTGACCGGCAAAGCGGATCATGCTATAGAGGCCGGCAGCGGCGCCCGCTTCGTGGTCGGCCACTTCCTGCATAGAGGAGCGGTGGAGCGGCGCCAGGGAGAGGCCAATGGTCAGCCCATGTGCGCCAGAGAGGGTATAGAGCCACCAGACCGGCGACGCCGCATCGGCCAAAGCGAACAAGACGAGAATGAGGACCATACCGGCCATGCTGATCACAATCGGCCAGCGACTGCCCCACCGATCCGCCACCTGTCCGCCGGCTTGGGAGGTAAGAAAGAGCATCCCGGCTTGCAGGGCCAGGGCAATGCCGATAGCGCTGGCGTTCAGGCCATGAATATCGGTGAGGTAGAGGGGCAGAAGAAAGCTGCTGCTGCTCATGATAAACATGCGCAGACCGGCACAAACCGAGGAAGCGGTAAAGGTGAGGTTGTGAAAGACGCCCAGATTCATATAAGGGTTGACCCGTCGGCGCTCCCAGCGAATAAACATGAGCAGCAAAAGCAGGCAAAGGGTCAAGATCCGCCAGTCACGCAATCCTTCCACACCGGTAATGGGTCGGCTGGAGGTGAAGAAAAGGAGCGCAACCAGCGCCCCGCTTAACAGGAGGACGCCCAACCAATCAAAGCGGCGCAGAAAATCAGGGGCCACGCGCTGGTTGTCCGTCGCTGGAATGCTATACTGCACCACCGCCAACGCGACAAAGCCCACCACCATAATCGCCGGATAGACGGCGCGCCAGCCAAAGGCATCAACGAGCAGCCCGCCAAAGTAGGGAAAGACTAGCCCGGAGAGCGGAATAATGGAGTTCCACGATCCCATAATCTTCCCCCGCTCATTCGCCGGAAACCACTGGGCGATTAGCGCAATGCTCAACGGTACAAAGCCCGCCGTGCCGATCCCTTGAATTGCCCGCCCGATCATATACCAGGTCAAAGACGGGGCCAGCAACAGAATGCCGGTGCCGAGCAGAAAGACAGCAATACCAAAGAGTAATAAGCGCCGTTTGCCCAGTTCATCGCCCAGCCGACCATAAAGCGGCATCAAGGTCATAAAGGGCAACGAGTAGATCATCGACGCCCAGGCCGTGGTGTCGGCGTCCAACCCAAAGCTGGATCGCACCGTCGGCAAGGCGACGCCAAAGGTATGGTGATCCATCCCCACCATCAGCGAAGGCGCCATGACGCCGATAAGAACGGCAACGTTAGGGGAGACGCCACTTCGCAGGCGGGCGGCAATTGATTTGGGAAAGGTTTGCATAACGGGCAGCCTTGTCTAGCTAGCAGAAAATGAGGTCAGGTGATTGGTGCATTGGATGATTGGACGACTGGCATCATAAGCAATCACTCACGGTGCCAATCACCTGACCACCCTCTCCCTGCCATCGTAACATGATGTGCAATTCATGTCAATGAGTGTTACAAATTTTCATAAATGAATGCTCTAGTTATAATTCAACATTTGATTGTATGATAACCTTGAGCAAACAAGGAGTGACGCCCCTGCCCATTGAGGGCTTGATCCTGAACACACAATCCTAATTGGAGTAATTTATGAGCTTTCGCAAACGCATTGCGTTGGATGGTAGTTGGCAATTTCAGATTGATCCGCATGGCGGCCAGGAGGTGACGGCAATTCAAACTTGGCGCACAGCCCAAGTACCGCTACCCTGGCAGGCGCAATTTGATGATCTGCGTCATACGAGCGGCGTCGGCTGGTATCGCCGCACTGTCACCCTCGATCAAATCCCGGATGCTGCGTCTGACCACGAAGCGCAATCGCTCTTGTTGGGCTTTGGCGCCGTGGACTACCTGGCGACCGTTTGGGTCAACGGGCAGCGGGTAGGCGAACATGAGGGGGGCTACCTGCCCTTTGAGTTTGACATCAGCGGCGTTGTGCGGCAGGGTGACAATGAAATTGTTGTCCGTGTGGTCGACCCAACCGACGACACCAATCGCTGGCCCACCTACCCATTCAGCGAAATTCCCCACGGCAAGCAGAGTTGGTATGGCCCGATCAGCGGCATCTGGCAAAGCGTCTGGTTGGAAGAGCGCAGTTGGTTTTTCATCCGCAATCTCTGGTTGACGCCGCTGCCTAACGAACAAGCGCTCAATGTCGCCCTGCGCTACAGTGACGCCATGCTGCCACCCGCTACCCAAGTACACGTGCGTGTACTGGATCCCAGTGGTACTCTAGTCGCCGAAAGCACCCTCACCGACGGCACAGAACACCAAATTGAGTTGGGGCAATATCCCATTCAATGGTGGAGTCCGGAGACGCCGGCGCTTTACACGGTTGTTGCCACCCTCAGCGTGAATGGGCAGCCCCTTGATGAAATCCGTGAGCAATGCGGGTTTCGCACGGTGGAGGCACGCGACGGTCGCATTTACCTCAACGGCCAGCCGATCTATCTGCGCGGCGTTCTCGACCAGGCTTATTATCCCGAATCGATTTATACGCCGCCCAGCCTCGCCTTCCTGGAAGATCAGGTGCGTAAGGCCAAGGCGCTGGGGCTGAACTGTCTACGGTGTCACATCAAGATTGAAGACCCGCGCTATTACGAAGTCGCCGACCGGCTGGGCATTCTCATCTGGACCGAGATCCCGAACTGGGCGCATCTGTCGGCCAACGCCTCGGCTCGCGCCAAAGAAACCTTTACGCGCATGGTCGATCGCGACTGGAACCATCCCTCGATTATCGCCTGGACCCTCATCAACGAAAACTGGGGCGCCGACCTGGCGCGCAACCCAGAGCATCGGCGCTGGCTAGCCGAGTTCTATCATGAAGCCAAACAGATCGACCCCTACCGGCTGATTGTTGATAACTCGGCTTGTGAAGGCAACCTGCATGTGGCCAGCGATCTCGATGATTTCCACTGGTATCGCGCCATTCCCGATCATGCCGCGGGTTGGGATGAATGGGTGGCCGATTTTGCCAGTCGGCCGGTGTGGGCCTGGGCGCAGGATTATGCCCACGAACGTCGCCCCGATCTGCCGCTGATTGTCAGTGAATTTGGCAATTGGGGCTTACCTAACCCTGAGCATATCCAGGAAGACGGGCGCGCCCCCTGGTGGTTCCAAAATGGCCTGGACTGGGGCGATGGCATTGTCTACCCACATAACATGCACGAGCGCTTCCACTATTGGCGACTGAACGAAGTCTTTGGCGATTTAGAAACCTTCACCCGCAGCCATCAACAGCACATGGCCCACAGCCTGGCCTACGAAATCACTACCATGCGGCTTGACGCACGCGTAGGCGGCTACGTCATCACCGAGTTTACCGATGTCCATTGGGAATGTAACGGTTTGATGGATATGCAGCGCAACATCAAGGCCGGGTTGGATACTTACTTTACCCCGCTCAACCAGGATCAGGTGGTCGTTCTGCGTCCGCTACAGTGGAGCGGCTTCCCTGGTGCAGAACTGCCGGTGCTTGTCCGCGCCTATGGCGTCGAGGGTGAAGCAACGGGTGGCGTCATTCGCTGGCAAGCGGGCAAAGCATCCGGTCAACTGGCGGCGCCAGGCGGCGTGATCAACATCCCGCTAACCGCCCCCGGCACGATGACCGTCCATGCCCAGTGGGTGGATTCGACCGGCAGCCGCATCGCCCACCAGCAGGTCGAGGTGGTGTGTGTCGCACCGGTGCCGCCGACACAGCCGATCTATGTAGTCGATAATGCCGACTTGGCGGCAACCTTAGCCCGCCTGGGCTATATTGTTGTCGATAACCCTACGTCCGATGTGTTGTGGGTGGCGCATCAATACACGAAAGAATTGCAAGAGGCGGTGCAAAGCGGCGTGCGGCTACTCATCATCGCCGACACCGACTTTGCCAAAGCGCCAGAAAGCATCCGCCTGCCCATTGCCGGCGTCATTGCCCGTGACCAAACCCACTGGCAGGGCGACTGGGCGACCTCCTTCAGTTGGCTCAAAAAGCAAGGCCCCTTTGCCCACCTGCCCGGCAACCCGTTGTTGGAGATGGAATATGCCGCCATCATGCCCGACGCCATTATTGTCGGCACGCCGGCCTGGGCTTATGGCGACCGCAGTTGGGCCGGTCTGGCGCTGGGCTGGATTCACAAACCGGTCTCGCTCCTGCTCAAAGCGCCCTATGGCGATGGGCAAATTACGGTGACAACCTTTAAATTATCGGCGAACGCGGTGCGTGAAAATGCAATGGCGCAGGCGCTGCTGGTTGGGGTTGTGAATTTAGCGGCTGCGGAGTGAGGATATAAAACAGACCGGGCAAGCGTATAGCTTGCCCGGTCTGTTCTGTGGCTTTACGGTTCAGTCAAAGTCGTCGGTTACTCGACGTTCGCCTCTAAGACTTCGCCGGTTTCGCGATCAATCACCACGGTGGCGGTCTGGTCGCCGGTGCTCAGTTCGACGACCCAGACGCTGCGGCCATCGCGCTCTTCCTGGCTGACAAAGCGGTCGGTAATGTCCCCTTGCAGCAGGTCACGAGTGGCCTCGACGGCGATACCAATCGCCTGGCGGGGGCTGACCACTGGGCCGCCGGCTTCGCGTTGGAGTGCCGCATTGGCTTCGGGGCGAGTGCCAAGCACCACATCAACCGGAATCTCTTCGTTGTCACGCAGAACGGTAAGGGTCACGGTTTGCCCAGGAGCCGCCTTGGTGACAAGATAGCCAACCAGTTCTTCAAAGCGGCGCACCGGCGTGCCGTCAATGGCGATGACAATATCACCACCAGCGGCCAACGTACCGTTGTTGTTGCGCACGGATTGGCGGCTGCCCTGCAAACCGGCTGCTTCGGAGGGGCCGCCGGCAACGACTTCGGCCACATAGACGCCCGTCAGGGTGTTGGGCAGATCCAGCGCTTGGGCGACCTCGGCGTCAATGGTACGACCGCTGAGGCCCAAGTACGGATAAGTAAACTTGCCATCGTTGATCAAGGCCGGCACCACCTTCTCCACAATCGAGGCCGGGATAGTAAAGCCGACGCCGGAGTTGGCGCGTACCGCCGATTCAATGGCAAAGTTCACGCCAACTACTTCACCGGCCAGATTCAACAGCGGCCCGCCGGAGTTACCCGGATTGATGGCGGCGTCGGTCTGGATAATTTCGGGCAAGGTGTAGGTGCTGGCGCCCAGGTTGCCCACCGGCATCCCGCGGCCAATAGCGCTGACAATGCCTGTCGTCATGGTGCCTTCCAGGCCAAAGGGGTTGCCCATGGCAATGACCGTGTGACCGACGCGCAGACTATCTGGGGCAGCCAACGGCAGCGCCCGCCACTCAAAGTTGTCTGGCGGCGTCACCTTTAGCACAGCCAGGTCAGCCTGCGGATCGGTGGCGACCACTTCCGCCGTGGCCCAGAAGCCGTTGTAGAAGACCACGGTCACCTCTTCGGCGCCATCAACCACATGGTTGTTGGTGACAATATGGCCGTCGTTATCGTAGATAAAACCAGAACCCTGCCCCTGTTGTAAGGGCGCTTCTTCCTGCGGCAAGCGGAAGCCTGGAATTTGCATTCCGGCCTGGGCGCGGCTGGTCACCTGAATGCTGACCACGGAAGGGGTGATCTGCTGGTAGAGATCGGCCAGCGCTTCCTGGTCATTCAGCAGCGAGGAATCGATCTGTAAGGCGCGCGCAGCGAGAAAACGGGTGTTGCCCAGCGCCGCCGGCTTGGCTTCGACAGCCACGGTACTCCAGAGCAATGGCGCATACCAGGCGCCCAAGACCAACGTCATCACCAACAAAACAACAACATAGGCCCGCTTGCCAACCGTGCGCATTGGGCTTGCCTTGCGTTCTGGCTGTTCAATCAATTGATACGGGGAAGATGGCTTCGACATGTACAAACTCCTTTACACATGTACTGCTGCGACCATTCCAAAGTTGCATTGTACGCCTGGGTGTGATTCATGATTCGCGAACCGTTTTTGGTGTTGTCCTACAATGCTGTCATTGGTTTGGTCTAAATCAGATAACCTTTACTCTACGGATGATCGTAAGCGCTTACAATTATTGATCCGTCTGTACTGTACACCAATACAATACAACCTCTATTTTAATTTTGTCTGAAGAATATATGAGAAGATGGTGAAAGTTGTGGGTGGCAAGTAGTGGGTGGCGAGTCCAGAGGCAAACTCCTCGCCACCCACTACTTGCCACCTATGCTACTGCGTTCCGGCCGACGGTGCGCTCAGTTGCGCTAACTGTTGAAGTGCGTTTTGTACAATGTCCATTTGCGCCCCGTAGGTGGCCCAATCACCGGCGCGTAGGGCAGCCTGAGCCTGGTTGAAGGCGTCGTTGGCGCGGGTGATCAACTGTTCGACGGTGGCGTTGCTTAAATCCGCCGTTGGCGTTGTACTGGGTGCGATGGGGGCGCTACTGGTCAGGCCGGCAGTGAGATCGGTCAAGCCAGTTTCGGCCAGCACGTTGCTGCCAAAGAGTTCGGCCAGCGCCAGCCCTAGATTTTCCGCCATGACGATCCGATCAGCGGTCGCCAGGATCACGCGGGCTAGTTCGGGAATTTTACCAGTATCGGCTTGTAGGTAAAGCGGCTCGACATAGAGCAGGCTGCCTCCGATTGGAATAATCAGCAAGTTGCCACGGATCACACTTCGCCCGGCTTGGTTCCAAAGTGCCAACTGCTGACTGATTTGTGAATCCTGGTCAATGCGCGCTTCAATCTGCTTGGGGCCATAGACCAAACTGTCTTTGCCAAATTCATAGACCAGCTTTTGGCCATAGACATCCGGGTCATTGCGCACAGCCAGCCACGCGATCATATTCTCGCGATTGGCCGGCGTAAAGGGTAGGATCTGGATGAAATCGAGTTTGTCCTCGCCCGGCAACTGCATGAGGACATAGTAGGGTTCTATATCCTGCAATTCATTGTTAAACATCTCCTGCGGCCACGCCCAAACATCCTCTTTGTTGTAAAATTCATTGGGGTCAGTCATATGATAGGTGCGATAGACCGCCGCCTGCACCCGGAAGAGGTCATTCGGGTAGCGGATATTGTCTTGCAGATCCGCCGGCATGGCGCTAAAGGGCTGGAAGAGATCGGGGAAGATGCGCTGATAGGCGGCCGTAAACGGCTCATTCTCATCCATCACATAGAAGATCATACGGCCGTCATAGGCATTGGTCACCACCTTGACCGTATTGCGAATGTAGTTGATCGACCCCAGTCGCTCGCTATAGGGGAAGCGGTCACTGACGGTATAGGCATCCTGAAACCAGTAGAGCCGACCATCGTCGCCGATCACAAGATAGGGGTCGCTGTCGTAGCGGAGGAAGGGCGCCACCAATTGCGTGCGCTCCGTGATACTGCGCCGCCAGAGTAATTGGCTGTCACGCTGAATATCGCTGTTGAGCAACAGATTGAAATCGGCAAAGTGAATGGCAAAGAGCAGCCGGGCGCCCCAACCCATGTCAATGCCGGTATCGGCAGAGAAGCGGGTTGTCTCGTTGCCTTCCCCGCGCGGGTAGTCAAACTCCGGTTCATCGGTGCGCCCGATCACATAGCCATTGTCTTTCTCACCAAAGTAGATTTGGGGCTGCGTGATCGTGATGACGCCGGTCGGCGGCAGATCTTGCAGCAAAAAGGACGGTAACCCATCGCGGGTCACCTGCGCCACCGGCGAGGCAGCAACGCCATAGCCGTGGGTATAGACGAGCTTGCGGTTAACCCACGTTTGCGCATTGGGATTCAACCGTTCCGGCGCCAGTTCACGGGCGGATAACATCACCTGTTGCACCCGTCCGTCGATCAGGTAGCGATCCACATCAATATCAACGAATTCGTAATATTGGCGGAGCGCCTGAATCTGATTATAGGTTTGCAGGAGTGGGCGATAGTCCCAGAGGCGAATGTTGCGAATGGTCTCCGGCTCGGCGCGCAGGGCGTCGGCGGTTAATTGAGTAGAAGCCTCGTAACTGGAAACTTCGATCTCATCCAATGCAAAGGCTTTGCGCGTAAACTCAATATTGTTGGCAATAAAGGGCCGTTCCAGGTTCAACTCATTGGGGCTGACCTGGAAGCGCTGCACCAGGCTGGGGTAGACACTGCCCGCCAGGATCCCAACGCCAAACCAGATCACGACCAGGACGACAATGGCCCGCCAGGTGCCACGACGATAAGCCGCCACCACCACCAAGAACGCGGTGACGGCTGTCACCAGGCTGAGCAGGGTATAGGCCGACATCTGGGCGTTCACATCGGTATAGCCGGCGCCGGTGGCCGCGCCACGGGTGCTGTAGAGCAGTTCGTAGGCATTCAGCCGATATTGCCAGGCAATGAGCAGCAGCAGCGCCGCGCCTAGAATGCTCAGGTGCGCCAGCGCTGCCGTGCGCACTTCCCAGCCGCGCCAGCCCAGGCCATAGACAACCGCCGTCGCCACCAGGGAAAACAAGAGGGCGATAAAGAGCCAGGTGCGCAATCCTTCCCAGAGGGGCAGGGTGAAGACAAAGAAACTGACATCGCGACCGAAAATAGGGTCAGCCAGGTTAAATACACCCTGGTTCAGATAGAGTAGCACAGACTCCCAGGCGCCGGAGGTGCTGGCCCCCACCAACAGGGCGACAATGGCGCCGGCAAAGAGAATGATCGAGGTGATGCGCAAGCGCAAGGCACTGGCAATCTCTTCCAGGGCCGAACCGGCAAAGCTGCGCGGCTCTAAGCGGCGGGCAATCAACACATTGACCGCCAGCAACAACCAGAAAGTAACTGCCGCTGCTACAAACAGCCCAAACGACGCCCAGATCCGGGTGAAAAAGACGCTGGCATAGCCGACGCTATCATACCAGAACCAGTCGGCGTAGAAGCCTAGAATACGACTAAAAAAGAGGAAGAAAAGAATCGGCAACAGAATCCAAAGGAAGCGCCGACCATTGAATTGAGGCAGCTCACCGGTTGGGCGACGCAACGGCGGCTCGTCGCCGCCCCCGCCTCCCTGCTGCTGACGTTGTTGGCGGGCATTAGCGTTGCGCTCTAAATTCTCTTCGAGCGAACGGATTAGATCGGCAAATGGGTCATCATTGCGCATGAAGGTAATCCTTACTCCTAACCACACGACAGTGTGTGCGTTTATTAAAATGGCAGGTGAAAAGAAACCGGGCGCGTCGAGGATACCGCCAGCCCTTCGTTCCTTTCCCAATTCGTTGTAGATCCGATGGCCGTAGCATAGCGGAAAGACAGACGCCGGTCAGTAGGTAAGCATCCCCGTTGCGCCAAATCAGGATTTACTATTGTCGCGATTGCTGCTATAATCAACCTATGATGGAATCAACAACGCGCCCGCCGTGGCCCGACTCGCTGCAAAAACCGACCGCCGCCGCCGTCGCGGCCCGACTCACCGACTTCTGGCAGTTGTTACAGCCGCTCCCCGATCTCCTACAACGCCAGGAAGATCTGTTGGCCGAGCAGTTGACCAGCCGTCTGCGCGGTGTAATCCTCGAAATGATGCTGGCGCTCAACGGCATCCAGTGGCCGACCGGCACCCACCACCTCAACGGCTATCTAAGCACCAGTCAACGCGCCGCCCTGGAAAAGACCCTGGTCGCGCCCACTGTCAGCGCCGAAAGCTGGATTGGCCGCGCCGTCGCCCTGGTCGTCATCTATCGCTGGTACGCCCCCCAACTTGTCGAAAGGTTTGGCCTGGTCTACCCGCAAACACTCGAAGATGAAGTCTGGATGCACTTACAACGCAACATTCCTGACTGGCCGTTATCCGTCACAACTGATTGAGTCGTGATCGTAATTTATTATCGTAATTTATTAAAGGGAGATTGAGCGATAAAGAGATTGAGAGGTTCGGGCTTGTAATCTCTCAATCTCTTTATCGCTCAATCTCCAATCATGGAGAAAACCAAATGGCCGAACCGATTCATATCGATGTCTGGTCCGATTATGTTTGACCGTGGTGCTACCTCGTAGCCTCCAGTTTGGAGAAGCTTCAAGCATCGCATGGTGTGACGGTGCAGTGGCACTCGTTTGAACTGCGTCCCAAAGACGCGCCGCCGCTGCCGCCCGAATACAAAGAGAAGATTATGGCCGGTCGCCCCCGGCTCTACGCCGTTGCCCGTGAACAGTATGGCTTGGAACTGAATCAAGGGCCGTGGGGCATCAACAGCCGCCCGGCGTTGGTCGGCGCCAAATATGCCGAGGCGCAAGGCGTCGGCCCCGCCTATCACGACGCCGTCATGCGCACCTATTGGTTGGAAGCGCAATCGATTGAGGATGTTGAGGTGTTGGCACAAATTGCCGTTGCCAGCGGTATGGAGCGCGACGCTTTTCTGGCTGCGCTCACTGACCCAGTGCTGGAACAGGAAGTGCTGAATGACGTTGCCTGGGCGCACACCAATGGCATCAACGGCGTGCCGGCGCTCGTCTTTCAGGAAAAGTATCTCGTCTCCGGCGCCCAGCCTTATGAGGTGCTGACCAGAGTGGTTGAGCAAATTCGCGCTGAGGAACAGAAAGCCGCGTAGGTCAGAAAATAACTTATAGGTTTGCTCTTTACGAATCCATGACTCGCCTAGGTTGGCGGCGAGTCATGGACTCGTAAAGAGCGTGAAGTTACTTCTTGGCGATGACGTAGAAACCATTTTATTCGATCGAAGATTACCGCTCAGCCCGCAGGGCGGCGAGCATATCCTGAATCCGCGTGAACTTGACGCGCGGCTTACCTTGCGCATTGCCATTCTCGATCTCCAAGCGATCGAGGATCCGCCAGCCATCGATGGTGACCACCCGGATCTGGCGTTCTTCCAGCAAGGCATCAATGGCCGCCGGATCGGGCTGGGGCGCCGGCGTGATGACGGACAGATCGGCCAACATGTTCGTCACCGTTTCAATCGCATCCGGCTTGTTGGTGCCAATAACGCCGCTAGGGCCGCGCTTGGCCCAACCGACCACATATTCGCCCGCCACCACCTGACCGCGCTCCGGATCTTTGACGCGCCCTTGCGCGTTGGGGATGATCCCGCTGCGTTTGTCGTAGGGTACGTCGGCCAGAGGAATGCCTTTGTAGCCAACCGAGCGCAAGATCAGCCCAGCCGGAATGGTTTCAAATTCGCCTGTACCGTGGGCGTTCAAAGAGCCTTTGTCATCGGCGCGCAATTCATTCTTTTCCACCCGCACGGCGCGAACTCGACCATCGTCCCCCAGCAGTTCAACCGGCGAGGTCAAAAAGCGGAAATGAACGCGACGGGCTTTGCCGCCCAAGGGTCGGGCGGCATATTCCTGGAGATACGCCAAATTACGCTGGGTTTCAGGGTCAGCGGCGGCTTCAGCGGCGCTCGCCGGGTCAAGAAGCAGGTCGGCATCGCTTACCACCACATCGGCGATTGCCAACTCGCCAAATTCTTTGATTTCGGGCGGCGTAAATTTGACCTGAGCGGGGCCACGGCGGGCAAGTACATAAATATCCTTAATCCGGCTGGTCGCCAGGGTTTCCAGTGCGTAGTCCGTTATGTCGGTGCTGCGCAATTCATCAACCGATTTGGCAAGAATGCGCGCCACGTCCATCGCCACATTGCCCACACCCACCACCACCGCTGCTTCACAGCTTAGATCCAACGGCAGATCGGCAAAGTCCGGGTGGCCGTTATACCAGGCGACAAATTCGGTGGCAGAGAAGCTACCGGCCAACTCCTCGCCGGGGATATTCAGCTTGCGGTCCGCCTGGGCGCCAACAGCATAGACAATCTGGTCATAGTGACGACGCAAGTCGGCATGGGTGATGGCTCGGCCCAAATCAACATTACCAAAGAAACGGAAACGGGGGTCGGCGGCGGTGCGATCATAGACTTTGGCGACCGATTTAATCTTCTGGTGATCGGGCGCCACGCCATAACGCACTAACCCGTGGGGCGTCGGCAGTCGGTCGAACATATCGACCAGGACGATTATCTCTTTCTGCTGTAAAAGCGCACCTGCTGCATAAAAACCGGAAGGGCCGGCGCCAATGATGGCGACCCGCAGTGGACGTTCAGTTGTACCAAGTAGATCTGTCACGAGCAACTTCCTTTGAGGCGTGGATAGGTTATTAGTGAATGGGTCATTCGGCGATTTCGACAAGGGTTCGCGCCTAGAAGTGGGCGCGGCTCACCCCGAAGCCGCAATCACCGAATGACTCATTCACCCAATCATATACGACCGCGACTAGGGACGCAACATGCTGCCAAACTGACGAGCTAGGGTGAGAATGCTAATGCCTAACTGGAAATAATCGCCTGGGCCAAGTGCGGCTAATCCCATCTTCCCATCATCGTCGGGTTCATTGTCGCCCACCACCCAACCAAAGGCCGCGCCCAAGAGCGCCCCAGCCACCAGGCCAATCATAATCGACTTTATCCGATGATTCATCACGCCACTCCTCGTCCCGTTGTTCATTAACCATTATTCATTGTCCACTGACCGTGAACTATTCTTTCATCCCCGGCAGCAACTTCCGCACCAACGTTTCCATCCGGTGCGTCTGCCCCTGGATACGCACGGCTTGTTCATCCACCTGCGTACTCACTCGTGTCACCTGGCGGCGCGCCTGACCGCTGAGAGCTTGCCCTTGCTGCGTCAGTCGGTAAAGCAACCCATGTAGGGCATTGACCCCACGCACGGTGAAGTATAAGAGCGCTAGCGGAATCAACAAGCCGATAAAACAAAAGAGCGCCAGCCAGACCACGGCCACATCGCGCCAGAAGGTGACTTCCATACCCTTGTTCTCGCTTAATTCGTTAAAATCTTCTGTCACAGATTCTACAATTGGGTGGGCGTGTTTCGTGCAACAGATAACATGCGGTGTAACTTACACGCCCGGTTGGCGACAAAAGTCAGGTAAGGTGCATTGTAGCAGATTGAGGAGCGAGAGGCAAAGCGCAAGCCACAGCTTTCGCCCCGATTTGACATCCCGATTATACCTGGCAACCACAATCGGATAGCGACCTTGTCAACGTGCCGCCATCGGTAGTCCGGAGTCCGCAGTCCCAAGTCATCTCTCATGCCATTGCGGTCTACGGGCCATTGTCAATGTGCCGTCCTTGTCAACGTGCCGCCAACGGGAAGAGCAGCCGTTGGTCAGCCGCTGCGGCCAGACGCACCGTGCCAAAACGGCTGGGGTTCTCCCAAGCGTCATCGACAGTGGCCTGCCAGGCGATTTTGTGATCGCGTGGCCCGCCGTCGTCATCATCGTTGACCTGGAGTTCCAGCCCAAAGGTGTACCCCGGCTGTGCGCTCACCCCAATTGCACTGAGCGGAATGGCAATCTCCAAGCGGCAGCCGCTGCTGGTATCGACCATCTTATGGCGTAGATTGGCCGGGACCGGACGCGAGTTGGCGCCGGTGTAGACCGTCGGGTCGCGCCAGCGGAAAGCCAGTTGAAAATCGTTGACCCCATCATAGCTGCCGCCCGCGCTCTGGTCGCCATCGAGAAAGAGTTCGGTGGCGTCATCCTCCCACCATGTCTCACCGGAATCGTCTTTGCCGTTCTCGTCCTGCTCTTCAATCAACAAATAGAGATGCTGTTGATCGTAGAGCAGCCGAAAGGTGACAGCTAGATCAGCGGCGCCAGGAGCATGATCGCCAACGAGTAACCGTTGGAGGGGCTGTGGCGGCGCCTTGGCCCACACCTGGTCAACCAGGCCATCGATCAGCGGCGCCTGACCAGCAAACGGGATCACGGCGTCGGCGGCTGGGGTGGGCGTGGCCGGTGATGGGGTGGCGGTGGCTGTGACGGTGGCCGCTTTTGTCACCGTGGCAGTGGCCGTGGGTTGGGCTGGGCGCAGGGTGGCGGTCGCGGTACTTGTCGCCGTCGGTTGGGGCGTGGGCGTATTCGGCGTTGTGCAAAGCCGTCCCTGCCGCTCCTGCCCTGTGCCATTTTGAAAGGCGGTCAGTGAGGCGTAGCGGCTATCGCCCCATTTGATAAAGCGCCCGCTGTCGCTGGTGAAGAGACAATCCTCATCGAGCGAAGTGGCGGCCGGCGGCGTTTCCAAAAACTCGATCACATAGCGCCCCACGCGTAAAGTGTTGCCCCGCATGGTGATTGGCCCCAAGCCGCTGTTGGTCTGCTGGATGCCGTCGCCAGTGGTGATGCACTCATTGTTGCGCAGGTTAACCAGCGCGGTGGTCGGGTGGCCAATCTTAAAGCAGACAAGGCTGCCGTAAAAGCCTTCGTCGCCGGTCTGGCTGTGGATGATATTGTTCTCAATTTGCAACGGCCCGGCAAGGATGGCGGCAAAGGCAATGCCAATCGCACAGCCTTCGATGCGGTTGTGGCGCACGATGACATTGGCGCCGCCTCCCTCCACCTGGATGCCGTCGTCGTGACAATCGCGAATGGTATTCTGCTCGATGATGGTGTAGCGGTCAACGGTGCCATGTGGATCATCTTCGACTTCGCCGCCAATGCCGTCATAACAGCCGCTCAGGGTATTATTGGCAATGCGATGACCGCCGCCGCTGGGTACTTCACTATCTGACTCAAAGTAGAGACAGTTACTGAGACGGCTGCTCTTGTTGCCGCTCAACTCGACGCGCCGGGTGATGGTATTGCCAATGATCTGGTGGCCGGCGCCGGCATACCAGACGTTGATCCCGGCCCGATTTTGCGCCGGTTGATCGCCCTGATGTTGGCAATCGAAATCCTGGATGGTGTTCCCTTCCAGCGTGACTCGGCTGGGTTGGCTGGCGCCCCCTTCGATAATCACCGCAGCATGAACCGACTGTTTCACCCCTAGCCCGCGCACCACCGCGTCACTGGCGGTGATGTGGATGCCGTGGTCGCGCTGACACTCAGCGTCGATCCAGACGGCACCACTGTCGGCGGCTTCCAACGAGACCGTTTTGTTTACTTCCACCTGCTCGCGATAGCTCCCGGCGGCAATGCGGATGGTCGTACCGGGGGCGGCGGCCTGGATGGCGGCATTGATCGCGTTTTTGCCTGGGGTGACGGTTATGCTACGGTTGGCCTGGGCCGGCGTGCGCGCTTGGGCGATGGTGGCAACGCTTGCGCAAAGGAAGAAAACCATGAACAAGGGGCGCCATACTCTCTGCATCCGAATCATCCTCTGCTTGTTGACATGGGTTATAAAAGTTGTTCCGACGCAATGTCACCCCATCGCCAGCGCCTTGACCAAAAAGGCCCAGCGATCCGCTGCTTCTTCGATCAACTTGGCGATTGGTTTGCCGGCGCCGTGACCGGCTTTGGTTTCAATGCGAATCAACACCGGTGCATCGCCACCTTGCGCATGTTGCAATGCGGCGGCAAATTTGAAGCTATGAGCCGGGAAGACGCGATCATCATGGTCGCCGGTGGTGATCAATGTCGCCGGGTAGGCCGTGCCGGGATGAAGATTGTGATAGGGTGAATAACCGAGCAAGGTTTGGAACTGTTCTGGGTCATCGGGCGAACCAAAGTCGGAAACCCAGGCCCAGCCGATAGTAAACT
Organism: Caldilineaceae bacterium; assembly: GCA_026645575.1. Next base: position 129,549 of record JAPKMW010000011.1, on the reverse strand, counting down.
TATGGAAGCGCAACATGTCGAGAACGCCCACAGCGGCCAGACACGCGCCAAAGAGATCAGGCCGCTGGGTCAAACAGGCGCCCACCAGCAACCCGCCATTGCTGCCGCCGCCAATCGCCAGTTTAGGCGTACTGGTGTAACCGTTGGCAATCAGCCATTCGGCGGCGGCGATAAAATCATCAAAGACATTCTGTTTGCTCTTCAGCGTGCCGGCCTGATACCAATCTTTGCCATATTCGCCGCCGCCCCGCAGATTGGCCTGGACAAAGATCCCGCCCATCTCCAGCCAGACCAGGATACTCGACGAAAAGCTGGGCAGCAGCGGAATGTTAAAGCCGCCATAGCCGTAGAGATAGGTCGGGTTGCTGCCGTCCAGGGTGATCTCCTTTTTGTGGCAAATAAACATCGGCACCCGTGTGCCATCTTTGCTGGTGTAAAAAACCTGGGTGGTGGTATAGTGGGCTGGGTCAAAATTCAATTCCGGTTGGTGAAAGATCGTGCTTTGTCCGCTGGTCAGGTCATAATGGTAGACCGCACCGGGGCTGGTAAAGCTAGTGAAGTAGTAGAAAGTTTCCTTGTCGCTCTGCTGACCGCCAAAGCCGGCTACGGCGCCGATGCCCGGCAAGGTTATCTCCTGCACCAGTTCGCCCGCTTTGTTAAAGCGCCTGACCTGGCTGTGAGCGTCATGCAAATAGGTCGCAATCAACTGGTCTTGAAACAAGCTGACGCTGTTGAGCGAATCATTGCTCTCCGGCAGCACCTCCTGCCACTGATCGGGTTGGTGCAGATCGACGGCAATCACCCGTGAGCGGGGCGCATTCAGATCCGTGCGAAAATAGAAGCGTGGCCCGTCATTGCCGACAAAGGTGTAGGCGGCGTCAAAGCGGTTGAAGAGTTCGACCACGGTGCCGGTCGGATCTGCCAGATCTTGATAGAAGACGCCATTCTGCCGAAAGGTGCCGCGAGTGACATGAATGATCAAATAGCGGCCATCATCGGTGACGCCGGCGCTAAAGTTCCACTCTTTCTGGTCAGGGCGTTCATAGATGAGCCGATCTGCGCTCTGCGGCGTTCCCAACTGGTGATAGTAGACTTTGTGATAGTAGTTGACCCCTTTGTAGGCGTCATCGGCGGCGGGGGCGTCGTAGCGGCTATAGAAAAAACCGGCGTTGTCATGGCTCCACGCCGCGCCGGCAAATTTGGCCCACTGCACCAGATCCGCCCGATCTTGCCCGCTTGTCACCTCGCGCACCCGCCACTCGATCCAATCCGAGCCGGAGGCGGAGAGGCCATAGGCCAACAATTCCCCATCTTCACTGATGGCATAACCGCTCAGCGCCACCGTGCCATCGGCCGAAAGCTGGTTCGGGTCGAGCAAGACTTGCGGTTCAGCGGTCAAGGTCGGCGTCCAGTAGAGAACGGCCTGGTTTTGTAAGCCATCGTTGCGGGTGAAGAAATAGCGCTCTCCACGGCGAAAGGGGATGCCATAACGCTCATAGTTCCAGAGATCAGTCAAGCGCTGACGGATCGCTTCGCGTTGTGGAATGTGTTGGAGCCATTCGGCTGTGACCGCATTTTGCGCATTGATCCACGCCTGCGTCTCGTCTGCATTTAAATCTTCCAACCAGCGGTACGGGTCGGCGATGGTGACGCCATGCAAGACTTCGCTACAATCACTTCGGTAAGTCGGTGAGTAAAGGAGTGGTGGGTGGGTATTCATATTCTATTGGTTTCTATCACATAACTTGGCTAACCTTGATCGTCAATTGCCTAATCTTAGCAGAGCAGAGAAATAGCGCCAAACGGCAGCCAGGCTTGTCACCACTGGTGTTTGCCAACAAATGCAGCTATTCGGGAAATCGTAGCAATGCGGTACAATAGGCGCGCACCGACGTAGGATTGTACCCAGCCAACCAACAAGACGCGCAAACACGTAGGCGAAAGCTATGTCGATCAATCTACCCCAGAGGCTTCAACTTCTCGGCGCAGTGACGTTCCAAGTCTAGGGCAATCGCGTACCTTAAAGATATGAACCAAAGTGCATCTTCGTAACTAAAACGCTGACGAATCGGCATTGGTTACTCAATTTGGGCCTAGACGCATGGGATAGAGGCGTACTTTTGCTATCAGTTGTCAGTCTAAAAGAATGGATGCACGACATTTCATCTGATTGGTGCTTGCCCTGTAAGCTTATCCAGGGCTGCGCACGGGAGACCAGGCGATGCCGCCGCTTACCTCCTGTTTGAACATGAACAGTTGGCGGGCCTCGCCCCCGTCGATAGATAACAGATAGAACTGTAGCTGGTCGTGGGCATATGGCGAACAGACTCGCGTAGCTCCGCGCCTCAACGAGCAGGCACTTGTTGATCACATAACACATGCACATTCGATTGTGATTCCAGGTTGATCCCATGATTAACTGTTATCATCCAACAGCGTTAAATTAGGACTTTCTAAGCTTTTTGGTCACACTTTCGTCACGCTTTGGATTGTCAAATGTATTGACAACCTACGACTTTTCGCTTACAATTATTTTTGATTTATCTTTTTTGGTTAATGTAAATTACATTGCAGCAAGTGTTAACCCTTGGTAGGGATGGATCACCCCTGCTACAAGATTCATAGTGCATACCCCAGCCAATTGCCAAACTAATTTTTGAGTCTACTGCAAAAATCCGATTTTTTAGCCTTTTTGCAGTAGAGTCATTCTTTTATCCCCTTTCATTAACGAGGAATTGTATACAACGTAAAATTGTAAATTCGCAACTCTCCTTTACAATAATCACAAAACATGCCGGTGTTGAATATAACATTTAATTTACAAATTTCCGCAACTGTTTCGAGGAATAGGAGGCTTATGATGATCCAAATGAAGACATCTGGTGTTTATATTGGCAAAAAAAGATTTTTTACAAATTCTGTCCTGTGGTGTGTTGTTGCCGTCATGGTCGTATTTCTAAGCGCGTGTGTGGCGCCCAGGAGTTCGGATGGTACGCCTGTCGAAGGTGACTCGAACAAGGTTTCGACAGAGCAAGCCAATGACTGTGTTGAAACTGCAACTAAAAATTTCCAGGCCGGCATGGCGGCTATGACAATCAGCCCGATTGGTCCGTTCGACACATCTGCTAGTGAGGGCAAGACCTTCGCGATCATCCAATTCGCCAGAGAAGGCAATCCAGTGGAGATTGCTAACGCCAACGCGTTGACCGAAGCGCTGGCAAATGTGGGGGCGAAGGTGATTATATTCGACGGTGAGGGCCGGCCGGATGTTCTTCTACAAGCATTCGAGTCGGCCATCGCGCAAGACGTGGCCGGCATCGTCGCCGATGGCTTTGATATGGACCTGGTAAAAGCAGGCATCGCTGCTGCAGCAGCAGCGAATATTCCGGTGTTAGACGTAGGGGCCAGTTCAACGACACCCATTCAGCCGCCTGGGGTGACTGCTTATGTAGCTGTCGATGCCTACAAGGTGGGTATGCTCCAGGCAGACTACGCCCTAGTTCAAACAAAGTGCAATCTTCATACGGTGACGATGCCCGTGAGTGGGGCGTCGATCACGGGGAACATGGCGCAGGGAGCAGTGGATGAGATCACGCAGCTTTGCCCGGACTGTACGATTGAACTGTTGGAAGTCAACCCCGCAACATTCCTAACGGATCTGGCCGGTCAGGTAGAGACGACACTACAGCGCTCACCGGACCTCAACTACTGGATCACCACGGTGGACTTCTTCACACCCTTCATACTCCAGGGCATGAGGGCCGTGGACCGTGAACTGCCCATCGTCGGAGGGGCGCAAGGTGACGGCCTTGCCGACGCAATTAAGGGTACTAACGGCCTGGTAGCAACCATGTTATGGCCTCCGGCAGAAATTAAGGGGTACATCTTTGCCGATGGGATTATGCGTGCGGTGGCCGGGGTGCCACAGAACCAGATAACCCCTGTGCGCTTGGTGGATTCCTCAAACTGGGGAACGAGTGCGGATACCAACGAGCAGTTCCCGGATATCGCCAGTTGGCAAGATGCGTTCAAGGTGGCATGGGGAGTTAAATGAGCCATCCGGTAGTGGTGCTTAAAAATGTCTCGAAAACTTTCAATGGTATCACTGTACTCCATGGTATCAATCTCTCAATCCTCCCGGGCGAGATCCACGGTCTGGTTGGCGCAAACGGCTCAGGCAAATCAACGATTGTGAAGATTTTAGGCGGGGTGTACACCCCCGACCGGGGTGCAGAGATCTGGCTGCGCAACCAGCCGATCTCCCTGCCCATACAGAACCCCCGCCAAAACGGCCTTGCGATTGTCCACCAGGACCTAGCACTGGTTGAGTCCATGTCCATCGCTGATAATGTCGGAATCTCGACCGGCTTTGAACGAGGGTTAGTGACGCCTATCAAGCGTCGTCGTGAAGATGAGATTGTACGCACTCTCGCCGAGAAAATCGGGATCGCTCTGGATCCGGGGAGTTTGGTTAGCGAGCTTTCCCCTGCTGAGCGATCCGTCGTCGCTATCTTGCGTGCCCTCCGGCAATTCGGGGAGGGCAGTCATGGGAATCTGATCGTGCTGGACGAACCGACGGCAGCCCTGCCGCGTGGTGAATCGCTCAGACTCCTCGAACTGCTGCGCAGAATGGCGTGTAATGGTACTGCGGTGCTGTATGTCAGCCACCGGATGCACGAAGTGCTGAATGTCTGCTCCCGGATCAGCGTTCTACGCAACGGTTACCTGGTGGCGACCCAAGAGGCCACTCAGACGAACGAAGCAGAGATCGCATATTTGATGCTTGGTTACGAACTCGGTGAATTTTATCCGGAGAAGCATGTCAGCACCAGCGACGCCGCTCGCCTTGTGGTTCGCCACCTCTCCAACAGTGCAGTATCCGACGTGTCGTTCAACGCTAACGTAGGTGAGATCGTCGGCATTACCGGCTTGGCCGGTATGGGACAGGATGACATACCCTATCTCATCGCTGGTGGGCAAACGCGGCTGAACGGTGAAGTTTATGTTGATGGGAGCGTGGTCGACAACTCGGTCGCATCAGCCCAGCGTGCCGGCATTGCGCTTGTTCCCGGCAACCGGCAACGGGATGTGTTCTGGCTCGGAGGGACAGCGATGGAGAACCTGACGCTGCCTTATCTCGGCAAGTTGTGGCGAAGGCTGCGCATCAGTTTTAGACACGAATACGAATTTACCGAGAACAAAATGCGGCTGTTTTCAGTGCAGCCGCTGGCACCAACCCTGGAGATTACGAAGTTCAGTGGCGGCAATCAGCAAAAGATCGCCCTTGCCCGTATACTGGGCCAAAATCCGCGCGTCATCCTGCTCCACGAACCGACACAGGGCGTCGATGCGGGGGCGAAAAAGGAGATATTGAACATGGTACGTAGCGTGACCGACAAGGGTGCCACTGTGGTCGTCTTCTCTTCGGACAGTGAAGAGATCGCCCAACTGTGCCACCGGGTACTCATCATGCGCTATGGAACAATCTCCGCAACACTTGCACCGGATGAAGTATCGGAAGACCAAATCCTTATGCTCTCGCAACGCACACTCGTTACCGAACGCGGGTAGGTACTCGATGCGTGCTGAAAAACAGAAAGAAAACCTTACAATGCAAGCAAGCATGGATCCGCCAGCGGGCCAGGAGTACCCACGCCCACCCGAACCGACCACAGTAACCAAGACCGCTGGATCCAGCACCGGCCGTTCCAGCACTTCGCTCAAGTTGTCCGCCGTCGGTCCGTGGGCAGTGCCGTTGTTATTCGTCATCCTGTTCATCATATTCAGTATCGCAGCGCCCCACACATTTGCATCATTCGCTAATGTGCGCGTGATGATCGGCGGCCAGGCTACGATCGTCCTGTTGGCCATGGCTGTCATCGTCCCCTTACGCGCAGGAGATTTTGATCTTTCGATCTCCTCCGTTATGATTCTGACCGGAGTTACGCTCGGTGTACTTACTGCGTACAATTTCCCGCTGGTAATCGCCTGCTTCTTTGCCCTACTCATCGGCCCCCTTGTCGGTATGCTCAACGGATTACTCGTGGTGAGATTTGGTATCGACAGTTTCATTGCCACGCTCGGAACGCTCACGATCCTTGGCGGACTTGCTAACCTGATCAGCAATAATAACTTAATCACGAGCATCCCGGTGGAATTGATAAACTTTGTTACCTACAAGTCCTTCGGCTTCGGAACCTCGGTTTGGATCGGGTGGATTATCGCTTTCTCGCTTTGGTACATCTTCGAGTTGACACCCTGCGGGCGGTACCTGCTATTTATCGGTGGAAACCGGACCGCGGCAGAACTGGCCGGCTTGCGTGTCAACACATTCCGGCAGGGCGCCTTTATCTTCTCAGGTACATTGAGTTCCGTGATCGGCTTATTGTACGCCGGTATGCTGGGCGCGGTTGCTCCGTCCGCCAGCAGTGCGTACCTGCTGCAGCCGATCACCGCAGCTTTCCTTGGCGCATCGGCCATCAAACTCGGACGCTTCAACATCGCAGGCACACTGGTGGCGATTTACCTACTTGCGGTGGGCATCACAGGTCTTCAATTGCTCGGCCTCCAGGACTGGATTGCCGATGTCTTCAATGGCGCATGCCTGATCGGTGCAGTGGGTTTCACCATCTTGTTTCGTCGTACGGTCGCGAAGTGACGAAAGAGTATGCACGACAAAATGACACCAAGTTTTCCTGGCCTTTTATCGCTCATTGATCATGAATGGAGGCGCTACTTCAATGACTAACTTTCCTAGCCAACCCCGGATGCTCACTACCGGGTGGCTTACTCAGATGCTCAGGTTGGCGGGACAGTTGACAGACGAGCAGGAGATCCACGCGTTTGCCATTCAATCCATTGGGGATGGCGTCTCGATGTTGGGACAGGTCGTACGCGTAGAACTCGTATACAAGGATGACAGCCTGGGGGGCCCCTCCTCGCTAGTTATAAAATTTGCGTCTGAAGACGAGGGACGCAGGGCTGTAGGGATGGAGTTACGCGGTTATGAGTGGGAGGTTACCTTCTACACCCAAATTGCCGGATCAGTGGAAGTACCGAAACCTGCATGTTATTTCGCCGCAGTCGGCAAAGAAAGCGGCGACTACATCGTCGTGCTGGAGGATATGCGCCGGTACCGGGCTGGTGATCAGTTGGCCGGCGTCGGACGCCACGAAACCAAGCGGGTGATCGATGCGCTATTGCCCCTCCATGTTGCGTTTTGGGGTAAGACGGATCAAGCGTTTCTCCGTGATGTCATGCACGTAGATACCACTTGGATGGAGCAGTACATGAAGAGTGTCGAGGGCTCCTGGCGGAACTGCATTACACAATTCGGTTACTGCATTCCCGCAGAGGTCGCCCGATCAGTCGCTGACTATGTCGGCGGTCTCCGCCGTCTGCATAAACTGATGGGTGACCGGACACAAACCCTGGTACACGGTGATCCACGCCTAGACAACATCATGTTCAACGAGGGTATTCAGGGTCCACCGGTTGTACTCCTCGACTGGCAAACGCTGATGATCAACAACCCGCTCCATGATTTGGCACTTATCCTCAGTATGAGTGCCACGATCGAAATCCGGCGATCGATTGAAGACGAGATGGTCCACTACTACCACTCGAAACTGGTCGAACTTGGGGTAACAGGGTATAAGCTCGAACAGTGTTACGAAGATTATGACCTTGCCGTGCTCTATCTGATGTCAGTGGGATTGGTCATGGGTGGCTTCCAGCCGGCCAACGAGCGCGGAAGACGCCTAGCCGAAGAAGTCCTGCGCCGCTCTTGCGCGGCTGTCGTTGACCGAGGATTACTAGTGCGAATTCCTGCAAAGTCGTAATGGTTTGACAGAAAAAATAGTCGAGCCAGACCATAGACATAGGAGAGGTGTATGATTGCTTTTAATAGCTGGAATAGTGAGGGAAGCTATTCTCATTTCTGGGAATGGCGACCGCAACGGTGGCAAGGCAAGCGTACACGATTGGTTGATAAGTTGACCATGCGCTATGCAGACACCCCAAATGATGTGCAATCACCGCGTAGTGCACTCGTTGATTTCCCACCCAAGCCGATTCTTCAAATCCATCTATGTACTGAGTGGATCTCTACACAGGTACGCACTTACGTGCGCGCCTTGACTGACGAAACCAAGGTCTTGGTCACCCAATTAACGGACGCGGATGCGGCTGTCAATACAGACCGTGCATGGGAGGTGGACCTGGTACGCGGCGGTACGATTAGCTTAATGGTTCTATTTCATACAATACCAAAGGTCGCGTCTCTGGCTTTCTTGTGGACCTTCCTTAAGGCTGTGCGGCTTCTTTTTTATGTTCCCATTGGGGCCACCCTGGCTTATTTTGGCCTGTCGCTGTCCACCGCAGAAGAGGCAAACGCAACCACCGCTTTCGTAAAGTGGGGCAGGCGCGGTTTGAACGCCCTGGCCTTATTACTCGCCTGGTTTTTTATCCACGGGACGCAACTCACTGTTTTGGGTGAGATGTTTGCCGGCATCATGGGAATTTCGTTGCTTTTGGGCTATGAAAACAGACGCCGCCGCACTGGTCAAGCGCCATCGTTCCGCCAACAGGTAGCAAAAGCGCTCCCGCTAATGATAGAAGGTGCATTGCTGACTATCCCATTCGCATTTTTTGGTCCTAATGCTGCTTTTTTGGCGTCGCTATTCGTCATGCTTGGGCTATCACAGATCTTAGCCTATCCCTTCTTGGAGCGGTCGCGGTGGCTCAGTTTTACTGTGGGCTTAGCAGCTATTGGCCTTGTATCTGTGCCGCTGGTTGCTGCGCTCACACCGAATCTCATCTATCTACTGCTGGGCTTGCCACTGGCATCACCATACGCCTCGTTTTTGCCCTGGTTCGGCGCAACACTGCTGGGTGTTTTCATTGGGAAAACCTTGTACGATCAAGGAGAACGGCGTTTTGAACTGCCGGATATTGCGAAGAAGAAACCTGTCCGACAACTTATTGTCATTGGCCAACATGCACGTTTGATTTTTCTGTTGCATCTTCCTGTTACGGCAACCTGGCCATTGTACAAAAGGCCGGGACTACAACTAGCGGGAAAACTACCTTATCCTTTTCAATTTGTGTAGCCATGATGGCCGAAAAATGACCGAAAGTACGACGATGCATGAAGCAATCGGCCTGATTTCAGCCGTTATACTTCTATTCTGACCTGTTGCGCCTCGCTTGATTCATTAGCTGATTTCAGTTGATCGTTCACGCGCCATCAAAACGGAGTTTTCGATGAATGTTGAATTTTCAAGATTGATGGCAAGCGGAGGATGAACATTCTGTTCTGGCTTACCCAGCAGCGGTCTAATCGCGTTGTAAACCACAATCGGCGTGCTGAGTGGAACGAGAAAGACACACTGTGTGATCCCCCAACCAAAGAGGAAGGTGGCTGCGATGCCGGCGATGTTCGGGGTAAGCGAAACCACCCAATTGATCCGCATGTTGGCCGCAAATTCATCCACTAACTGGAAGAGTTCAGGTAGCCGGCGCAACGTGCCGTCCATAAAGACAATTTGCGCAACATCAGTCGCAATGGTGGTGGCCCCACGCAGTGAGACAGCAACATCAGCAGTTTTGAGTGCAATCGAATCATTGATCCCATCACCGACAAAACAGACCCGGTGGCCTTCATCTTGTAGCGCAGCCACAAACTTGGCTTTATCTTCCGGCAACACCTGGGCAAAGTAGCGATCAATCCCTAAACTCGTGGCTAGGCGGCGGGTTGGGGCTTCATGATCGCCGGAAATAATCGCGGTCTGAATCCCACGTTTGTGCAGATAGTTGACCATTTCTGCGGCTTCAGGACGAACCGTTGGCGCTAATTCAATGGCCCCTTTTACCGCCTGCTCGATCGCAAGGAGGACCAATGAATTGCCTGACGCATGGCTTTCTGCTTGTTGTGCAACAATCGCCGAGGGGATTGCCAAATCCTCCATTGTCATGAAGCGGATGCTGCCGATCCTGACTGTCTGTCCGTTGATCTGTGTTTTGAGTCCATAACCGGCTTTATATTCCAGCGCGTCCGCTTTGGGCAGAACGAGCTGTTGTGCCGTGGCCGCTTGTACGATGGCACGCGCAAGCGGATGGCTCTGTTTCGCCTCGATTGCGGCGGCATACCGTAACAGATCGATTTCTGACAATCCGTCATAACAGAAGAGCCGACTGACTGACGGTTGCTCCAAGGTAAGTGTACCGGTTTTGTCAAAAACGACCATGTCAATTTCTTGCAGCACTTCCAGGGATCGACCATCCTTGATCAAAATATTTTTTTGTGCCGCCACCTGGAGATAGCTCAACATACTCAAAGGGCCAAAGGTCATCATGCGCTGCCCCGGATAATACCACAAAATCGCCAGGGCGCCACTTATACCTGCCACCGGCAATGCCGCCGCGCTTAGGGCTAACAAGGGGAGTATCATCTTTGTCAACATGCGTTCTGTACGTGATCGCAACGCCTGTTTGAAATCCGTCGTTTGGCTAAGCATGTGGCCGATTTGGGAGGCAACGGTTGTGTTACCAGCATTTTCCACACGAACATGAATGATGCCGGCGACAAGCAATGTCATCGCCAATACCGTGTCGCCAGGGCCTTTTTCGGCCGGCTGTGATTCACCGGTTAACATATGTTGGTCAACCGTAGCCGTCCCATGACAAACGATGCCATCCACTGGCACCGGCTGTCCCGCATAAACCACAACGATATCGCCCGTTTGTACTTGCTGAATCGGCGTTTCAATTTCAACCCCATTGACCAATTGCCAAACTGTGCGGATTTGTCGGCCAAAGAGATCAGCGATATTGGCCTTAGAAGCCCATTCCGTTTTGGCGACCAACATGCGATTGATGCAGCTAAAGAAAGCGGCAAAGGCTGCCGCCCAGATATATCCGGCCAGCAGTGGACCGGTTACAATCACGGCCTGAATCACATTGAAATCGACCTGCTGCTCATGCCAAACGGCGTGCCAGGCTGCGCGATAACTATGGCGAAAGGCATAGACAATGTAGCCGAGGCTAGGCAAGTAGAAAAGGGGGGAGACCAGCAGGCCGGCCGTTGCCAATCCTAACCCGATCGTAGCCGCCCGCAGGGTGCGCTTCTGCAGATGCTGGGCCTGTTGTTCGGCAGCAACATCATAGGCTGCGTTCAGTGACTGCTGATACTGTTGCCGTGTGTCGCCAAAGAGATCCTGCGCCAGTGCTTTGGTCACTTGGATCGACTTTGGGATCTGGGGTGGCAACAGCGTTGTGTGGACTGATCGTTTGTCAATCAGCACCTCGACCAAATACCGCGGTTTTTGTCTATTGCGCATGGAAATGCCGACCACGATAGCGCCGCCGGCCACTGCAAGCAATGGTAGAATTGCCATAAACGATATAGATTTTCCTTGGCTCATACCGGTCGCTGGGTGAAATTGAAAAAATCCTCAGAGAGAATTTCGCCAATTTCGCCCATTCGCCTACATGAACGATTCATATGTTTGCGTTTGTCTACATAATTAGAAGTAATCTAAATTAGTATTTTTAAAGCAAATTGTCTATGAATTAAAGTAGCATAACTAGAGCCTGGTTGTCAATAGAAGCGCGCTAGGCGGGTGTATTTCAGATTTCGGGCACGTTTTTCATAGCAGGGTTAAAACCTACGCCTACCAAGATGGGTAGGTGTTCATCTTTGGTTGGTTTCTATCTGGAACTAGGCTACGCTTGATCGGTCTCCTATCTTAGCAGAGCCATGACATAGCCCCAAACGGTAGCGGCGCTTATCACCGCTGCTGTTTGCCGACAAATACGGTCATTGCAGGAAAGCGTAGCCATGCGGTACAATAGACGGCACATCAGCGTAGAATTCAATTCAGCCAACCAACAGCATGAGCAAACACAGAGGAGAAAATCAATGTCTATCAATCCACCACAGGGGGTTCAACTGCTGGGCGCAGTGACGCCGCAAGTGGAAGAAGTACTCACCACCGATGCCCTGGCCTTTGTGGCCGATCTCCATCGCCGCTTTAACCCGACGCGTGTCGCCCTGTTGGCACGGCGTGTGGAACGGCAAAAGGTGATCGAGGCCGGCCAGTTGCCCACCTTCCTGCCCGAAACGGCGGACGTGCGTCAGGCCGAATGGCAAGTCGCCCCGGCCCCTGCCGACCTCAACGACCGCCGCGTCGAGATCACCGGCCCCACCGAACGCAAGATGATGATCAACGCCCTCAACTCCGGCGCCAAGGTCTTTATGGCCGACTTTGAAGATGCGCTCTCGCCCACTTGGGAGAATGTCATCGCCGGCCAGATCAATTGTAGCGACTCCATTCGCCGCACGATCTCCTTTCAAAATCCCGATGGCCGCACCTATCAACTCAATGAGACCATCGCCACTCTACTCATCCGTCCCCGCGGCTGGCACCTGACGGAAAAGCATGTCACGGTGGATGGCGAAGCAATTTCAGCCAGCTTGTTTGACGCTGGTCTCTATCTCTATCGCAACGCCAAAGAACTGCTGGCCCGTGGCAGCGGCCCTTATTTCTATCTGCCCAAGATGGAGAGCCACTTGGAAGCGCGTTTATGGAACGATGTTTTCACCTACGCGCAAGCGCAACTTGGCGTGCCGCACGGTTCCGTCCGCGCCACGGTATTGATCGAAACGATTCTCGCCGCCTTTGAGATGGAAGAGATTCTCTACGAATTGCGCGACCACGCCGCCGGTCTCAACGCCGGACGCTGGGATTACATCTTCAGCACCATCAAGAAGCTGCGCAACCGCAGCGATATGCTCCTGCCGGATCGCATCCAGGTGACGATGACCGTGCCTTTTATGCGTTCCTACACGGAATTGTTGGTGCGCACCTGTCACAAGCGGGGCGCCCATGCCATCGGCGGGATGGCGGCCTTTATCCCCAACCGTCGCGACCCGGTGGTGACGGAAAATGCGCTGGCCAAGGTGCGCGAGGACAAGACCCGTGAATCCAACGACGGCTGCGACGGCACTTGGGTCGCCCATCCCGATCTCGTGCCGGTGGCAATGGAATGTTTCGACCGCGTGTTGGGGGATCGCCCCAACCAGAAGGAGCGGCTGCGCGAAGATGTCCATGTCGAGGCGCACGAGTTGATCAACGTTGGCGCCAGTGGTGGACAAATTACCGAAAATGGGGTACGGCTGAATGTCAGTGTGGCGCTCCAATATATCAACGCCTGGCTCAACGGCAATGGCGCTGCCGCCATCAACAACCTGATGGAAGACGCCGCCACCGCCGAAATCTCCCGCTCGCAGATCTGGCAATGGATTCGCCACGGCGCCAAGCTGGCCGATGGCCGCGCCGTAACGCGCGACCTCTACCGCCAGATCCGTGACGAAGAACTACACAAACTGGGCGGCCCCGGCGCCGAACGCTATGAAGAATCAGCGGAACTGCTCGACAAACTGATCCTCACCGACCAGTTTATCGACTTCCTGACGCTGATTGCTTATGATTATCTAGATTGAAGCGGCCCTGCCTAAAACGCGTAGGCCGATGCATGAACCTGGTTACGGGAGATACACCAACGAGCGCCAAGAAGTAGTACTTTCCACTAGAGCATTAGGGTCTTGCAGACCCTAATGCTCTAGGTTTATGCGTAACGCCTATGTGTTAGTCATTCGTCACCAATGGCAGATAAATACGTTCGCCTTGGGTTACGTTATCCTCACTATTTTCCTCTTCGAGGACAGGAACTTGTTCCTCCAACACCTCTGGCATCGCGCCTTCCACCTGCACTTCCAGCACTGGCGCTTCACTCAACAGCGGTTCGGGCATGGGCAAGCTGTCGGCAGTGAGCGGGGTGGTCAGCAGCAATGGCTGGGGTTGCAGGGTGTCGGCGCTGCTGACCTGGGCGGTTACGTTCTGCTCAAGAATCTCGACAAAGGTCAAGCGGCGACCAGACAGATCAGCGGCGCACATGCCATTGGCGCCCACCGCCGGCACGGTGAGCCAGTCATCTTGCGCCGCGCCATTGGCGCCCACCGCCACCGCCCGATTGTCGCCCACATGCCCATTCGGCACCCGCAATTCCGGGTGATCAAAAGGCGCCCGGTCGCAAAGCACCCGCGGGTCAGTCAACGGGCGCTTGAGGAAGGCGACCAGATCCGCCATTTCTGCGATGGTCAAGCCTAATGGTTCAATATCGGCATCCAGGTTGCTACCGTTGGCGCCGTAACCGGTGGTGTTGTTGCTCTGGCTGCCACGGCTGTCGCCCCCGCGGTTATAGAATTCAACCACTTCTTCCAGACTTTTGCGCGAGCCATTGTGGAAGTAGGGACCGGTCAATTCGACATTGCGCAACGTCGGCACCTTGAAGGCGCCATCCACCGCATCACGCGCATTGCTGGGTGGTGTGGCACAGGGATTTACCTCAAAGGTGCAAGGGTTGACCGTCAACCGTGGATCGACATACGAATAGAAGATGTTTGCCAATTTGGCCTTATACTGTCGGCTGAAGGAGAGCGGATTGCCAAAGGGGTCGCGTTCGCCCAAGCCAATATCTTCGGCGGTTGGCCGCACGCCAATGTTGTAGAAACCTTCGTCATAAAGCGCGGGCCGACCATCGCCCATGAGCATGTAATTGATCGCCGCGCCATTCTGGAAGTCTTCGATGGCCGGCGTCGCAGCATTGCTCAACTGCGGCCCATTGTGACACTCGGTGCATTTGCCTTTGCCCTGGAAAAGATTCATTCCCCGGATTTCCTGGGCGGTAAGGGCGTTGCTATCGACGCCGGTTAAGTACCGATCCAAGGGGGCATCGTCCGAAATCAAGGTCGCTTCATAGAGTTGCACGGCTACGCCAAAGAAGAACGAAAAGTTCGCTTCGGTGATGGTGTAAGACTGCCCCCCAATCGTTACCTTTGTGCTGCTATGGAGATAGGCCGGCTTAAAGGCTTTGGCAATCAACTGACTGTAGCTCTGGGTTAACCCTTTCCCGGTGCTGGCACGGTAGGGCGCCAATAAACTATCGTTACTGGCAATGCTCTGGTTGCTCAACGGGATGCGACTCAGCAACCGGCGACCGACATTGGGCCAAATACGTCCGGCGCAGCTCATTTCAAAGTCACTCAAGGGCGGGCCAACGGCCTGGGAAGCCAGACTGGCAAAGTAGAGATTCGGCTTGATCTTATTCCACCAGAGGCCATTCCACTCGTAGATGCCGGCGCCATTGTCGCGGGGGCCAAAGGGACTCACGCCATTAAAGGTTTCGTTGGCGCGGCCATCCCAGAAGTTACGCAGATTGAAGACGGCGTTGATGGTTGTTGGCGTGTTGCGCGGCTCTACTTTGCGCGTGGCGATGCCATTGACCTGGAAGCGATTGTCAATGACCAGAGCACATTGATCATTGCCTGCGCCCGCTGTCGTGCCGGTAAAACGGCTGTTAAAAACCCCTTGTGACGATAGGCGATCATTGGTGTCAAAGAGGACGGCCGAATTGCGGTCAGTGGGATCGGCCAGCACATGAAAGGGGAAATCTTCCGGGCGCATGATGTAATTGACGGCGGCTTGATTCCCGGAACGGGTGGGTTGGTAGATGCCGTCAGCGCCGGGGCTGATCTGGTTTTTGGTGCGCATATCAGCGCCGGCATGAAAGTGGCAACTAGCGCAAGCGGTTTGCCCGTCGCTGCCCACCGCCGTATCCCAAAAGAGCGCTTTGCCCAGCACACGGGCCGCCTGCAGGTCGGCGACATAATTGTTGAGCTTGGCATCTTGCAGAACCGGCACCCCAGTTAGTGGCCGGAGCGGAGGCCGACAAGCGGGTAAGCTTTTCGTTGTGGCAACCCCGGAACCAAAGGGAATACTGGCAACGGTGACACTGCCCGCCATTCCCGGTGAATGAAAAACTAGCTTTAATCGTCCGCTGAAATTCAACAAGGCAAGCGCCCCGCTAATCCGCACCTGGTTCGGTGTAGGCTGTGAATAGTTCAACGAGGAAAAGACACCATTGGTTTGTCCATTGGCGCCCCCGTTCCGCTCTGCCACATACAGCACGGTATAGGCCGTACTGGGCAGGGTGACGGTAAAATCAAAGTTGGACGCAAGGAAGTTCTGCGCAATGGTGAACTCCATCTGCGCTTCTTCGTTACAATCCCAAACGCTGGGTACATTCCAGCCATCCAGTTTTCCTTCGCTTTGTGCCCGCGCCTGGCCTACCCCCAGCGTTGCCGAAAACCACAATGCCAAAAGCAAGACTAGGGCCAGCCGATGCCAAGTCGCGCCCAATGGCGTTGATTGTGCTGCCCGGCCCACAGCGAACCACCCTGGTTTGTGTCGTGGGGGTCGCACCCTCCCGTCGGGCAGGTTGATACGTTGTTTGTGTAGAAATGATTCATTCACTAGAGTAACTCCTCATAATTCCTGTTGCAATGGCGGAGATGATAGGGGTAACTGTTTTGCCATACAGTTGTTTAAGCACAGTAGCCGGGGCGATAGCGGGAAATACAGGTGAGTTGTTACAAGAGGCTGACACCGAGCATGGCAGAATGTGAGAACATTGTAAGTAAATAGTTTGATTAATTTTATAAACCTGACAGGGTGACAAGGTGAGGGGGTGAGCATCACCTTGTCACAAAACCCGTTCAGCGTCTACTCCATTCCTGCAATATAAACCGTAGCCGTCATATTCCAGGCCAGCGCCTTATCAGCCTGGTGGAGTTGAATGACAACGGTATAGGTCATATCCCCGATCTTGTTTTCGCCGATGGGTTTGATGTGAACCACCGTTCCCGCCAGTTGAACGCCGGGCAAGGCATCAATGGTCACACGCACTGGCGCACCGACCCGGACCCGGACGACATCCAGTTCCACCAGATCGTCGGTTTCAATTTGCCAGCTTGCGAGATCGCCTAATTGGACAATGGCAGCCCCTGGCAGCAGTTGTTCGCCAACCTCGCCGTGGATTTCGGCAATCGTCCCGGCAAAAGGCGCCGACAAGACCGTCTCTGCCAGCCGCGCCTCGGCGGCCATCAAATTGGCCTGGGCGGCCGTCACCGTGGCCTGGGCCGCCGCAAGCGTTGCCGCCGGCGCACCGGCGTTGATCAGCGCCAGCCGCGCCTCGACTTGCCGTAATTGCGCCTCAGCCGCTTCGATCGCACTGGCCTTGACCGGCGTGCGCAGGCGCACCAGATTGGCCCTGGCCGTTTCGATCTCGGCATAGACGGCGCTGATCTGCGCCTGGTCAGCCTGAGCAAAGAGTTGATCATAGCGCGCTTGGGCCGCTTCCTGGGCAATGGTGGCCTGCTGGAGTTGCAACGCTTCCGGCAACATCGCCACATCATTGCGCCAACGCACCTGATTATAGGCCGCCTGGGCGTTTTGTAACGCAGCCGTAGCCTGTTGCAACCCGGCGCGCACCTCAATGATCGCTGCCTCTGTTGGGCCAGCCTGTAACTGGGCTAACTTAGCTTCCGCTGCTGCCAGCACAGCTTGCGCAGCGGCTTCCTCACTCGTTTGCATGGTCTCCTCGCGCAAGCTCTGTAACCGCGCCCCTGCTTCGTCCACTACCGCCTGTGCCGCGGCAACTTCCTCCGGTCGTGCGCCGGCGCGTAGACCGGCAAGCTGGGCTTCAGCCTGTTGCAACCCCGCCCGCGCCTGGGCAATCGCCACCAGTTGCTGCGTGTCATCAAGGCGGACCAAGGCTTGTCCAGCCGTGACCGGTTCCCCTTGCTGCACAAATCGTTCCTTCACGCGACCGCCAATACTAAAACCCAACTGGGCATAGCGCACCGGCTTGACAATCGCCCGTGCAATGACCTCGTCATCGGCTATCGCTGGCTCTTCGGCCTCTCCCGCTGCGGTTGTGGCGATGGGGCTATCGGTTGCATCCTGGCGCACCAGCCCATAGAGCCAGGCCCCGGCAAACAAGCCCCCGCTGATCAGCGTCAGCAACAACAAGGGTAGAAGCGCCTTACGGAGACGCTGCCCCCTGCGCCGGCGCCGGTAGCCACGCCCCGGATAGGAGCCAGCCCGTGCCGGTGCATAGCCGCCCGGATCTTGCCAGCGGCGAATCAGCGCTAGTTCTGGATCGGGTTCCTGGGTCGGCGACGCCATGTAGACATGCCCATAGCCCGTGGGTTGGGCTGGCGATTGCTGTGGGCTGACGTGATAGTAGGGGGTCAACAAGACGGGCGGCTGGGCCGGGTGCTTATCCTGCACTCTGGTCAAAGGCGCCTGTGTTTCATTCATAGCAGATGGTCTCCATCGGTAGTGAGAGCGGCCCCCTTCCTGGAAGAGGCAACCGTCACTCTGTCATCCGAAACGGTTCCTGCCTCTTCCAGGAAGGGGGCCTACACTAAAAATCATTCTTCAACGTGGCGTAGCGCCGGTGTGCGCCAGGCGACCAAATTGGTCATGAGCAAAAGCAGCCCCACCACCAGAAAGAGCAAGGCAATGCCACGCCCCGGCCCAACGCCAAGCCACTCTCCTACGGTTGGCGCCAACAGGCCATCGTGGCGTAACCACGGTTGGAAAAGGTGATCGGCCAGGGGACCAGCGACCAGATAGGCCAGCGGGGTGGCGCTAATCGCCAGCATGTCGCGCGTGGCAAAGACACGGCCCTGGTAATGTGCCGGCACTTTGCTCTGCCAGATGCTCTGCGCCGAACTGCGCGAGATCGGCAGCCCGACAAAGAAAAGAAAGGCGGCCAGCGCCAACAGCGGCAACGCCGTCGTCAATGCGGCCAACAACAGGGCCACCACCACCAGTAGATCAAAGATCAGCAAGCCATAGATGCGCGGGCGTGGGCCACCCCAAGCGCTCATTACCACCCCGCCGGTCAGCATCCCAATCCCGCCAATGGTGAGGATCAACCCCAACATGGCTTCATTACCCAGCGACAAGATCAAGGGAGGCGTCAACACTTGGGCAAAGCCGATCAAAAACACCGTCACAGTGATATAAACCATCAGCGCCAGTAGACCGCGATCCTGGCGGATAAAGCGCCAACCAGCCCAAAGTTCCTGTCGCCAGATGGTGGCTGGGGGCGGCGTGTTCGCTGGTGCGCTTACCAGCGGCGGCATCTTCACCAGTAGCAACGTCGCCAGCGCAACGAAAAAGGTGAGCAGATCAAGCAACACAATCCCCGGCAACCCAACCCAAACCAAGAGCAGGCCACCGCCCAATGGTGCAGCCAGTTGGGCCACCCCTTGCGCCAGATCGACCAACCCATTGGCGCGCCCCAAGTGCGCCGCCGGCACCAATTGGGGAAGGCTAGCCTGATAGGCCGGCTGTTGAAAGCTACCGACAACCGCCCCCAACGCGGTAATCCAATAGAGATGCCAACTTTGCAACTCACCGCGGTAGGCCAGCAGCAACACAAAGCTCATCAACACCGCATGAGCGCAATCGCTTAGCAGCATCACTCGGCGGCGCGGCCAGCGATCGACCAGTACACCGGCGAAGGGTGCGCTTACCAACCGTGGCAGGACAAAGGCCAGCGAAATGAGCGCAAATTGCAGAACCGAGCCGGTGGTCTGATAGACCCAAATGCCCAGCGCAAAATCGGAAATGGCCGAACCAATCAACGAGACGCTTTGCCCAAACCAGAGCAGGCCGAAGTTGGTTAGTGGCTTGACCCCACCGGGGAGCCCTCTGGGCCCCTCCCCAGCTTGGGGAGGGAGCGGTGAGAGCGCTGACGTGTCCGCGATTCCTCCCCCAAACTGGGGAGGAGGGGGTTGGCCCCCTCCCCAGCCCTCCCCAGCTTGGGGAGGGAGCGGTAAGAGCGCTGACGTGTCCGCGATTCCTCCCCCAAACTGGGGAGGAGGGGGTTGTGTTGTCATCGAATCATTCATAGGTTAACGTCTCACGCACGCTTAAGCGGGTGGCTTGGCGCGCCGGAAAAAAGGTGGCGACCACCGCCACCAACAGGATAAAGCCGAGACTGAAGAATAGCCCCAATCGCGAAAAGCTAAAGTGAAGGGGGGTTTGGATCAAGACCATGCCCAATTGCGCACAGAGGAATTGACTGAGCGGCCAGGCCAACGGCGCCGCCAACCCCCAGCCCAGCAAAGCCACGACGATCCCTTCGCTTAGAAAAAGGCGTAGAATCGCCCCGTTCGATGCCCCGATGGCCCGCAGCACCCCAATTTCAGCCACCCGCTCTAAGACGCTGATGCTCATGGCGCCGGTCAACCCAATGCCGCCGACAAGCAGCATCAAGATCGCCATCAAGGTCAGGAAAGCAAGGAGAATGCCAAATTGAAATTCAACCTGCCCCCGCACCTGGCCGGTGCTCTCCAGATAGGCGACCTTTAGTCCCACCTGTTGCAAATAGTCTGTCAACGCGGTGATGGCGCCCCCTTGCCCAGCGCCATCGGCCGCCGTCAGCGCCAAGCGCAGGGTGTTGGTCTCGCCAACGGTACGCAAGGCATAGACAAAGGGTTCATAGGGCAGATAGAGCCGCGGCCCATCTAGCGACCCCTGGACAATGCCCACAATCGTCCAGGTGACTTCCCGCTCATTCAGTTTAACCGTGATGCGTTCGCCAATGCCCAGCGCCGGTTCGCGATCCAAAAGCTGCGTATTGATCACCACTTCATCCGTAGCCGCATCCGTAGCCGCATCCGTAGCCGCATCCGTAGCCGCATCCGTAGCCGTAGCCGTTAACCAGCGCCCCGCCAGCAAGATCGGCGCAAATAACGCCGTATCCGCCGGCGGGGCCACTACCTGAATGTCATCACTTTCCGTGCCATCGGCCCGCTGAATACGCACCGGCATTGTGTACCACGCTTCTACGGTCGCCACGCCTGGCGCTTTCTGCACCAGTTGGCGGGTGCGCGCCGCCAGGTAACTCTGCTCAAAATAGATCGTCGTATCATAGCCCCACGCCTGGCTGACTGTCGCCACCGTGCGCTGTACCGAGCTGTAGATCGTAAAGATGGCAATACAAATGGCAATGCCCAGCGCCAGGGTGGATAAGGAGAGAAGCAGCCGCCCTTTGCGCCGAAAGGTGTTGCGAAACGCCAGCAAAAACGGGCGCGAGACAAAAGGTAGCCGCCCAATGATCCCGGCCAACCGGCCACTTTTCATGGCATCTACGCCGTCCGCACGATGGGCGAGCGCCAGCCGAATTGGCATCTGCACCCCCTGTCGAATGGGCAGCCAACCGGCGACCAGCGGCGTCACCAGCCCCACCACCCCTTGCAACAGAAAGACGAGCGGGTGAATGTGATAGCTGGTAATATCAAAGTTCAGCAAACCGGCCACAAAGCCTGTCAACAAGCGGGCGGCCCCGGCGGCCAGCGGCAGCGCGATCAACACGGCAACGGCGCCATAGATCAGAATCATGCCATTATAAAGCTGGCGCAACTGCCGCTCATCAGCGCCGAGCGCTTTCATCACAGCAATCTGGCGCGTCTGTTGCGTTACCAAGGCCGACACCGTATTGACTACCAGAAAGCTGCTCACAACCAGCGCGGTGACACCCAACGCGGCCAGCAGGAAGAGTACCCCCTGCACAATGTCATGGGTGGGATGTTCGCCGGGCGTTGGCGCCCACACGACATAGACGCGCACGCCAGCCTTTTCCACCTTCTTGCGCACTTCTGCGGCCACGGCCTGAATATGGGCCTGATCCAGCCGCCCCTCACGTACAGTAAAGTAGAGTTGGTTGTAGGCCTGCGGCTGCCCCAGCCAGGCCAAGGTCGTCAGGTTGATAAAGCCATAAACGGCGCCGGAAAAGGTCGATGGCCCCAGCAACGGGTCATAGACAACGCCGGTCAAGCGCAGGGTTCGCTGCCGATTGTCGGCCATCTCGACAAGGACAGGTTTCTCTGGCGCATAGTCGATCATGGCTTGCCCCGCCCGTTCAATGAGGATGCTCTTGTCCGCCGGCGCGGTCGCCCCAGCGACGGGCACGATCCGGTTGACCGGAATCGTTTTGTACGAAGAGAGGGCGTTTAACTCCAGCCGCACCCAACTGCCATCGGCCCGTTGGGCGCGCGTCGCCACGCTGCGCCGCCCCACCGCTGCCGCCACCCCTGGCAACCGCCGCACCGTCTGCAAGAGCGTCTCGTCGAAATCAGCCGTATAGAGGATGGCGCTGGCCGGTTCAACGGCAGCATAGCTAGCCGGCATCTCCCGCTGTAGAATGTTCCAGGCCCCGGCAATCATCCCCACGGCAAAGACACCCACCGCAATGGAGAGCATCGCCAGGATCGTGCGCGTCCGGTAGAGCCACAGATCGCGCCAGACTTTTTGCCAACGGGGGCGTCGAACAAAGCTCAAGCCCATGCCGGCTCCTGCAACTTCAGATCGATTACCGTCCGATCGGTATTGTGCTGCCGTGTTTGGCTGTGGCGTTCCACGCGGTTTCCTTCTGTCACCACGGCGCCGTCGGCAATCGTAATTGTTCGCTGGGCGCGACTGGCTAATTCGTTGTCATGGGTCACCATCACAATCGTTTTACCATCTTGCGCCAACGCTTCAAAGAGGCGGAAAACCTGCGCCGCCGTCTTGGAATCCAAATTACCGGTCGGTTCATCGGCAATGATCACCGGCGGATCATTTGCCAATGCACGAGCAATCGCTACCCGTTGTTGCTGCCCCCCAGAGAGCGCAGTCGGCAATTTGTGTGCATGCTCGGTCATCTGCACCATCTCCAACAACTCTTTGGCACGTAAACAGGCGGCGGCTGGATTGTAATCAGGTAAAAAATCCATGGGGAGCAATATATTTTCCAACACGGTGAGGGTCGGCAACAATTGAAAAAATTGAAAGACAATCCCCAGATTCGCCCCACGCCAACGCGCCAACGCATCTTCAGACATGGTATGGATTGGCGCACCATTGACAACGACTGCACCGCTGCTGGGACGATCAATGCCGGTCATGAGATTGATGAGAGTCGATTTACCGCTGCCCGACTTGCCGACAATGGCCACAAATTCACGCGGCCAGATGGCTAGATCAATACGCTGTAAGGCAACGTGTGACGTGGCTGCACCTTGGTAGACCTTATGAACGCCATTTAAGTGAATGATTGGACTTGGGCTTTGTTTTTTGAACATGTGAGCACCTGATTCTAGTAAACGTTACGTACTACTTCTTGGGTGCATACCACATTTTGGGAATTGCACCGGGCGCTTTAAATAGCCCTTTCTGCAACCCCCAAAATGGGATGCACCCTACTTCTTCGATAATACCGAGCGCTCTTTGGTCAACCAGGGCAATGGGGCTTTGGATGACTGGTGGTGGGTGCGGCTCAGGATATGAAAATGGGCTAGGGCAACCCATAATTTTTTACCGATGCGTTCCAATGCCAGCCACAACGCTACCATCCAGACCAGCAGATCCAGTCCACACCGCCGCGCCCACCGCTGCTGTTGTTCGTAACGCGCCACCGCCGCACAATAGGACATGAGACGGTGGGAGATCATGATATTGAGCGGCAGCCATTGCGTCGGCAAAAGCTGGTAGAGTTGGCGTTCAATACGTTTACGCGCCATCACGCGTAACGAGCCGCCGGTGTCGCGCAACTCGATAAAATTCTGTTTTGCCAGATCGGCCAGCAGATCAGTATTGGGTTTTCGCTCGGCCTGGTATTGGGCAAAGGCGGCAGCACGATCGGCGCCCTCTTCAGCCAGATAGCGATCCAGCACGCTGCTATCTTCATAGGCGGCGTTCATCCCCTCGCCCCAAAAGGGCGTCACCCCATGCACGGCATCACCCAAAAGAACGATCTTGTCCTGGTAGAACCACGGGGCCGTATAGGTGGTGATGAAATGGGCCATGGGCTGTGTTGCCAGTTGATAGGGCAGCGCCGGCGCCACCGCCAGCAGATCGGCAAAGTCGCTTGCTAACAACGCCGTCGCCGCCTCTACGGTAGTGATTCGTTCGGCCAGCGTAAACGGGGCAATAAAATTGCCGGCATAACTGCCATCCACAATGGGAAAAGCGAAAAAGGTGCAATGGCCGCGCGGCCAGATGTGCAAGGCATCCGCCGCCAGGGCATGTTGTCCGTTCGCCCCCGCTGGGATGATCACATCCTTATAGCCCCAATCCAGACAGTCTTGATGATAGTCGGCCCGTTCCCCTTTGTGCATCTGCTGGCGCACCACGGAAAAGATGCCGTCTGCGCCAATGACCAGCGGCGCTTGCACTGGCGTCGGCGGCGCTTCGGGGTTGCGCTCATCTTGAAACCAGAGCCGATTGTCAGCCTTTTCCAGCCGCAGCAAGCGTTGCTGAAAGTGAAACTGAATATTGGGATAGCGACAAGCGGCCCCATAGAGCAGCGCGTTCATCTCGTGGCGGCGAATGGCATGTAATTGCTCGTCGGCCTGCTTGCCATAGGGGACAAAGGTGGTCGAGCCGTCGCGATCATGCACCACCCGCCCACGCAGGGGCTGGGTCTGGGCCAGCACCGCCTCACGCAGATCGATCTCGGCCAGGGCGTGTAACCCCCGTTTCGAGAGCGTCACCGTAAACGAACGCTGACTGGCCGAAAGTTCGCCAACGTTGGTGCGCCGTTCATAAACGGCAACCTGATAGTGACGACGCGCCAGCCGAATCGCCATCATCAGCCCGCCCAATCCGCCGCCGACAATGATCGCCGCTTCGCCCGGCTGTCCTGCTGCCTGTCGCTGATTCATCATCGCCCCTCTTCCCCGTGCGTCAACACAGTGCGCATCAAGTGGGCGACGCGCTGGACGTGCGGCTCTTCTAGTAAAGTGCTATGTTTGCCAGGCGTCTGCTGGCGGGTGAGGTCGCCACGCACAATCTGCGCCCAATCAAGATAGGGAACAAGTTCGCTTTCGCTGCGATCCTCACATTGGATCAGTATGGCGCTGCCACTGTAAGGGCGAGGCTGATAGGCGGTCAACGCCTCGACATGGGCAGCCATCGCATCATACATCCGCGCCAAAGCGGCGACGGTATAGGTCGGCGGTATGCGCCCGACACTCTGCCCCAGGTGAAAGAGATAGTCGATACGGGCGCGGTGGCTGGGCAACCGTCGCAACTGCTGGTGCAATTGGCGACTTTGGCCCTGCGGCAACGCGGCCAACATGCGCACTATCAGCCGCTCCTCTGGATCAGCCACATCGCGCCCTGGGTAAGGCAAACGCGCCGTGTAGAGATAAGCATCGAGCAAAAAGAGCTGCGCCACCCGGTCGCCCCGTGCTTGTAACTGTTGCGCCAACTCCAAGGCGATGACACCGCCCATGGAGTAGCCGGCCAACGTATAGGGGCCGTTGGGCTGGCGCGCTTTGATCGCCGCCACATAGGCTTGCGCCATGGCCGGAATGCTGGTCAGCGGCGTCTGGTCGCCAAAGAGGCCATGCCCCTGTAAACCATAGGCGTTGTAGCCATTGCCCAGATGTTTTAGCAGCGCCAGATACCAGAAAAGCGCACCCCCCATTGGATGGACAAAATAGAGCGTCGGCGCCCCGTCCCGCACCTGCAACGGCGTCAACGGCGACCAGGCCGGTGAGACCGGTCGCAACTGCGCCATCTGCATCCGTTGTACCAACAGCCCGCGCTGCTCCGGCGAAAGCTGTTGGACGCGTGTTAATGTTGTCATTGTAGTTGTTCCTAAATCATTACGTAACACATGAAACGTGATTCGTGTTGCGTGTTGCGTGTTGCGTGAACTAGCAGATCGTACATTTCGTTTTTTGAATTTCTGTAGGGGCATTCCCTTGCGGGTGCCCGTGCAGATTTCTAAGCGTGCAACGGTCGCACTACTAGAGCAACTGATCAATCGTTGTTGTGCGTGAAGAAACATGTCAACACACCTTTGCTTCCAGTCACGGTTCACGCAACACGCAACACGCCTCACGCCTCACGCCCCCATCTCCACTGCTGCAAAAAGCTCGCTCACCATCGCCTCATCCAGTTGCGCCAACTGGGCGTCGATCACCAGATTGGCCAGCCGTTCGACGGTGGTCTCTTCAAAGATGCTGCGTAGCGGCAACTCGACCCCCAGCCGTTCGCGTAAGTGCCAGACCAGTTGAATGGCTTGCATCGAGTGCGCGCCCAAATCGAAAAAGTTTTGCTGCACCCCAATGCTTGCCACCGGCGCCCCCAGTACGTCGCTTAAAATCGTCACCAACGTCTCTTCCACGGCATTGCGCGGCGCCAGATACTCACCGTCTATCGGCGTCGTTGCCACCGCGGCGCGTAGATGGTCGGCGACGGGCAAGCGGGTGCGCGCCACCTTGCCACTGCTGGTGAGTGGAAAGTGATCCAGCGGCACAATCACCGACGGCACCAGGTAGGGGGGCAGTCGTTCAGCCAGAAAAGCACGCAACATCTGGGGCGTGGCATCAGCGTCGGCGTGCAACACCACATAGGCCAACAAGCCTTTCCCGCCGGTTGGCTCGTCGCCAGTGACCACCACCGCCTGCGCCACCGCCGGATGGGTGCTTAAGACCGCTTCGATCTCGCCCAGTTCCACCCGAATGCCGCGCACCTTGACCTGAAAGTCGGTGCGCCCCAGATACTCGACCGCGCCATTGCGCAAGCGCCGTACCCGATCCCCGGTTTTGTAAAGCCGCGCCGTCGGGTCATCACTAAAGGGGTTATGCAAAAAGCGTTGGGCGGTCCGCTCTGGGTCGTGCAGATAGCCGCGACCCACCCCAGCCCCGCCGACATAGAGTTCCCCAGGCACGCCCACGGGGGTCGGTTCTAGATGTTCGTCCAGCACGTAAATCTGCACATTGGGAATGGGCAGACCAATCGGCATGGCGACCACCCCTTCCTCCGGCGGCGCCGTGATCAGGTCATGGGTCACATCATCGGCGCATTCACTGGAACCATAGGCATTGAGCAGCGGAATCTGTGGGCAGAGGGCGAACCAGCTTCGTGCCAGCGCCGGCGGCAACGCTTCGCCGGTTGGGATCATCCAACGCACGGTGGGCAGGGGTGTTGCCTGGTTGTCCGTCCCGCTCACCATTGACTGCCGCTGTTGCAAGGCGGCCACCAGCAGCCGCAAGAGCGACGGCACCACCTGTACCACGCTGATCCGATGCGTTTCAATCGCAGCCAGCAGTGCAGCGGGGTCACGCACCTGCTCATCCGCCACAATCTGTACCCGCCCGCCGACCACCAGTGCCGCCAACCATTGCCAGACCGAAATCACATAGCTCTGGGTTGCCGTCTGGCCGATAGTGTCGGCGGCGGTCAGCCCTAGATTGGTTTGCATCGCCAGTAGGTGGTTGACCAATCCCCGCTGCTCCACCATCACCCCCTTGGGCGTCCCGGTCGAGCCGGAGGTGTAGATCACATAGGCCAGGTCTGCCGGTCCATTGCGTGCTGGGAGATTGGCGCTTTCGGCATCTGTTTGCGCCAGGGTTTCGACCAGGAACAAGGTGGGCGCCGCTTCCGCATCCATTGCCGCCAGCGCCGTCTGCGCCGCCGATAGAAAATTCGCTTTGGTCAGCAGCAAAGGCGTGCGACTCTGCGCCAGGATCTGGCCCAGGCGCGCCGGCGGCGTCTGTGGGTCCAGCGGCAAATAGGCGCCGCCCGCTTTGAAGATCGCCAGGATCGCGGTCAGAAAATCGATGTCCCTCGTCCAATAAAGCGCCACGATCACATCCGCCGTCACCCCCTGCGCCACCAACGCGCGCGCCCAGCGGTTGGCTCGTTCGTTGAGTTGCCGGTAGGTAAGCGTTTCCGCCCCAGCAGCGACGGCAATGGCATCGGGTGTTTGCGCGGCTTGGCGCTCAAAGTGTTGCTGCATACAGAACATGTCGGGCAGCGCTGACCCCGGCTGATTCCAGGCCGTTAGGAGCCGGTGGCGCTCGGTCGCGCTCACCAAGGGCAACCGGCTGAGTGGGCGCGTCGGCGTTGTCAGGGCCGCTTGGAGCAGATGGTGTAACTGTTGCGCCATCTGTTCAATGGTGGCGCGGGCAAAGAGATCGCTGTTGTATTCCCAGGTCGCCACCAGGGGCGCATCCTCGGCCTCGCCCGTTGCGCCAAAGACCAGATTGAGATCAAACTTGGCATTGTGGGTACTAAAGTCAACCGGCTGCACCGTAAGCCCCGGCAGATCAAAGGGGTCACGGTCGGCCTGTAAGAGATCGAACATTACCTGGAAGATCGGCGTATGGCTCAGTTGCGGCGTCGGCTTCACCGCCTCGATCACCGCTTCAAAGGGGGCGTCTTGGTGGGCGTAGGCATCGAGCGTCACTGCTTTGACCTGCGCCACTAACGCCGCAAAGTTGGCATCGTCCGCCAAGCGCAGCCGGAGCGTCAGGGTGTTGAGAAAGAAACCGAGCAGCGGTTCAAGCTGGGGATCGGTGCGCCCGGCCACCGGAATGCCGATCACCAGATCGTCCATACCACTGTAGCGGGCGAGCAACGCGGCAAAGCCGGCCAGCAAGGTCATGTGCAAGGTGCTTTGTTGTTGCCGGCTAAAGGCGCGTAACCGCTTGGCGAAATCGCCAGCCAGTGTGACAACCAACCGATCGCCGACAAAGCGCTGTTGCGGGGGGCGCGGATAGTCGGTCGGCAATTCGAGCAGGGGCGGCGCATCGGCCAACTGAGTACGCCAGTAGTCGAGTTGTGTTTGCAACAACGGCCCTTGCAACCAGGTGCGTTGCCACTGGGCAAAATCAGCGTACTGGATTGTCAGTTCGGACAGCGTCGGCGCTTCACCGGCGGCATAGGCGCGGTAGAGCGCACCAAACTCTTGCAACAACAGCCGCCGCGACCAATCATCGCCGATGATGTGATGCATGGTCACCAACAGCAGATGGCGCGTCGGCGTCACCTGGCGCAACGCCACCCGCAACAACGGCCCCGCTTGCAGATCGAATGGCCGCTCCGCCTCGGCTGTCACCCAATCCAAGATTGCCCCCTCCGTAGTCAAGACGTTAGTCTTTGCGTGGGGAAAAAGACTAACGTCTTGACTACGGTGAGGTTGATCATCGCTGCTGTAACAAAACATCAAGCGTCCAGCAGGGTCGATCCGCTGTACTGGCGCACCATCCACCAGCGGGAAGGTGGTGCGGAGAATCTCATGGCGCTCGATCAGGTGCTGAAAAGCAGCCTTGAGTGCATCCAGGTGCAATGTCCCATCCAGCCAGACTGCCAACGGCATGTTAAAAAAGCCGCTGGTCGGGTTCAGTTGTTGCATCAACCAAAGCCGCTGTTGCCCAAAGGAGAGGGGCAGAGCGTCGATGCGGGCAACCGGGCTGAGGGGCGGTCGCGCCTGCGTTGGTTGGGCGGCGGTGGGCAGGGCGCTCAAGACCGTTGCCAATTCGGCAATGGTAGGCTGGTCAAAGAGGGTGCGCAAGGCAACTGCTAACCCCAATTTCTGTTGGATACGCGCCACCACCTGGGTTGCTGAGAGTGAATGGCCCCCCAGCTCAAAGAAGTTGCTGGTGACGCTAACCGTTTCCAGCCCCAACACTGCTTGCCAAATGGTTGCCAGGGTCGCTTCCAGCGGCGTCCTGGGCGCGACATAGGTTTCCGCCGTGGACGCAAAGGTGGGCACCGGCAACCGTTGGCGGTCAATCTTGCCATTGGGCGTCAACGGCCATGCTGTCAGCAACACCCAGGCCGCCGGCAACAGGTGGGCCGGCGCCCGCTGTTTTAATCCCTCTGCCAAGGCGTGTGTAGTGATCGTCTCGGCAACCGGCTGCACATAGGCGACGAGGCGCTTATCGCCTTCGCTGACGGTAACGGCAACCACCACCGCCTCTTGGACATCTGGCAACCCTTTGATCTGCTCTTCAACCTCGCCCAACTCAATGCGGAAGCCCCGGATCTTGATCTGATTGTCGGCCCGCCCGATAAATTCATAGCGTCCATCGGTGCGCCGGCGCGCCAGGTCGCCCGTGCGGTAGAGCAGCCCAACGCCTACCCCACCCCAGCCCTCCCGTTCGGCTGAGCTCACGTCGAAGCCAGTTTGGGGAGGGAGCCGACTGCTGGTCAACAAGGATTCTGTTCCTCCCCCAAGCTGGGGGCGGGAGCCCTCTGGGCGCGGAGGGGGTTGCACCCCACCCCAGTCCTCCCCAGTTTGGGGAGGGAGCCGACTGCTAGTCAACAAAGCTTCTGTTCCTCCCCCAGCTTGGGGGAGGTTAGGAGGGGGTAGCGGGGACAAGAACCGTTCCGCCGTCAATGCTGGGCGCTGCCAATAGCCTTGCGCCACGCCGCTGCCGCCAATATAAAGCTCCCCGGTCACGCCGTCGGGGACCGGTTGACCGGCTGCATCGAGCAGGTAGAGCGCCACGTTGGGCAGCGGTTCGCCCAGGTCGATCACGGTTGGTGGCGCTTGGCGCACGGCGTGGTTGGTGGTCATGTAGGTGCTGGCAATGATCGACGCCTCGCTGGGGCCGTAAGAGCTGACAAAGAGCATCTCATGGTCGGCCAGGTCGGCCCAGGTGCGCAAGGTCTGCGCCGCCGGCTTTTCGCCGCCGGTTAAACAGACGCGCAAGTGAGCGGGGAAGCGTTCGCCCTGATGGGCCAGGTTATGCACCAACGCTTGCCAGGGCGCCGTGATGAGATGGGCTACGGTCACGCCATAGCGCCGATAGGCAGCCAGCAACTCGGTCGCTGATAAGCGCGTTGGCGTTGGATGGAGTACCACCGCGGCGCCGCAACTCAAGGGGGCAAAGAGATCAATGGCGGCGGCGTCAAAACCCAGCGGCACAAAGGCGAAGAGGCGATCCCCCGGCCCCAGGCCAATCTTCTGCGCCAACGCCCGAATGGTATTGGCAACGCCCCGATGCGGCACGACTACCCCCTTGGGCTGCCCCGTGGAGCCGGAGGTGTAGATTTGGTAGAAGGGATCGGCCGGCGTCACCGCCGTGGCCGGGTTGGTTGTCGGCATAGCCTTATAATCGCAGCCGTCCACCCAGGTGATGGGCAGCGCAACCGCCGGCAACTGTTCCGCCAGATGGGTTTGACTCAACAAGCGCGTCACCCCGCCATCGCCTTGCTGTGCGCCGGCGGCATCGGTCAACAGATAGGCCAGCCGCTCGGTCGGGTAAGCCGGGTCCAGCGGTAGATAGGCCGCGCCGATCTTGAGAACGGCCAGGATGGCGACCAGCAGGTCAGGGGTGCGTTCCAGACAGACCGCCAGCCGTTCACCAGGGCCATGCCCCAGCCCCAACAGATGATGGGCCAACCGATTGGCCTGGGCATTGAGCGCCCCATAGCTGATGACCTGCTCCTTATAGAAAAGGGCGGGCGCAGTGGGCGTGTTGTGCGCCTGGGCTTCAAAACAGTGATGTAGACAGATCGCCTCTAGCGCCGGTTGGGTTGGCCCTTGACCGGCGGCCAGTAGACGGGCCATGTCGGCGGCGCGCATGAGGGGCAGGGTTGTGATGGGTGCGGTCGGCTGGGCGGGAATGGTTGCCAACAGATGTTGAAAGTGGGTCGCCATCTGTGTCATGGAGGGCGCAGCGAAGAGATCGGCGGCGTATTGCCAGGTGACAGCCAGCGTCCCGGCCTCTTCGCTTATGCTCAAGGCCAGATCATAGTCGAGGGTTGGCTTTTGCCACGCCACAGGTTGCAGATCGAGATCGGGCAGGGTGCGGGTGGAGCGCATGGCGTCGCCATTCTGCCAGGCCAACAAGACCTGGAACAAGGGTGCGTGGCTTTCGTTGCGCGGCAAGGACAAGGCATCAATCACCTGTTCAAAGGGGGCATCCTGGTGGGCATAGGCGGCCAACGTTGTTTGGCGCACACGCGCCAGCAGATCGACAAAGGTCGGTTCTCCGTTCAGGTCAATGCGTAGGGCCAGGGTGTTGACAAAGAAGCCAATCAACTCTTCCAGCGCCGGATGGGTGCGGTTGGCAATGGGCGAACCAATCACCAGATCCGTTTGCCCACTGTAACGCCCTAGCAGCAGGGCAAACGCGCTCAGGACGGTCATGTAGAGGGTCGCGCCGTGGGCTTGGGCGAATGCCTGGAGCGGCTGGACAATTGTCGCGTCCACCGTAAAAGTGAGGGTGGCCGCCCCATAAGTTGGCCGCGCCGGTCGTGGATAGCTGGTGGGCAGGGTAAGCAACGGCGGCGCACCAGCCAGATGGTCGCGCCAATAGGCCAGTTGTTCTTGCAAGAGTGCGCCCTGGAGCCACTGGCGCTGCCAATGGGCGTAGTCTGCATAGTGAATCGACAAAGGGGGAAGCCCGGCCGGTCGCCCTGCCCGGTGGGCGGCGTAGCGTTCGGCCACCTCATCCAGCAGCAGCGGGATCGACCAGCCGTCGGTGATGATGTGGTGCAGCAAGACGAAGAGAATCGCGTCATCCGCCGCCAGTTGATAGAGAACGGTGCGCAGGAGCGGCCCCTGGGCGAGATCAAAGGGCGTCTCCATCAATGTTTGTGCGTGCGTCTGGGCGGCGGCTTCCCGTTCTGCCGCTGGTAGTCGGGGTAGATCGACCAGCATCAAGAATAAAGGCTGGGGCGGGCTGATTCTCTGCACCGGCTCGCCCTCGACCAGCACAAAGCGAGTGCGTAGGCTTTCGTGGCGGGCGATCACCCCGTCCAGCGCAACTTGTAAGGCGGTTACATCGAGCCGCCCGCGCAAGCGTAGCGCGCCAGGGATGTTATAGGCGACACTTTGTGGCTCTAGTTGTTGGATCAACCAAAGTCGCTGCTGGGCAAAGGAGAGGGGGAGCGCCGTTGTACGCGCCACGGGCAACAAGGGCGGTCGATCCGGGGCAGTACCGTTTGTAGTTGTGCTGTCCGCCTGGGCGCTGATGGCGGCGGCCAGTTCGCGAATGGTGGGCTTTTCAAAGAGGGTACGCAAGGCCACGGCTTTACCCACCTGCTGTTGCAGCCGCGCCACCACTTGGGTCGCCAGGAGCGAGTGACCGCCAAGGGCGAAAAAATTGCTCTCGACGCTGATGGTGTCAATGCCCAGGACTGCCTGCCAGATGGCGGCCACTGCCGCTTCCACTGGCGTTGCCGGTGGAACAAAGTCGGCGCTGTTGTCCTGAAAGGTGGGACGGGGCAGCGCTGCCCGATCAATCTTGCCATTGGGGGTGAGCGGCCAGGCGCTCATCAACACCCAAGCCGTCGGCAGCAGGTGGGCCGGCACCCGTTCTTGCAACGCCGCAGTCAGTTCGCTTTGGGTAACGGTCGGCGCGGCCGGCTGGACATAGGCAACCAGGCGCTTATCCCCGTCATAGTCCACCGCCAGCGCCACGGCCTCCCGCACCAGTGACAAGCCGCGCAGTTGGCCTTCGATCTCGCCCAATTCAATGCGGAAGCCGCGGATCTTCACCTGGGTATCCACCCGGCCCATAAATTCAGCCTGCCCATCGGGTCGCCAACGCGCCAGATCGCCGGTGCGGTAGAGTGGCCCAATGCTGACCCCTCCCCAGCCCTCCCCAGCTTGGGGAGGGAGTAGCTGTCCTTGTCGGGCGATCTCAGTTTCTTGCCCAGCTTGGGGAGGGAGTGGTCGTCCTTGTCGGGCGTTCTCGGTTCCCTCCCCTACCAGGGGAGGGGTAGGGTGGGGTCTCTGCACACTCTTCACGTCAGACAAAAAGCGCTCACGGGTCAACTCAGGGCGTTGCCAGTAGCCGCGGGCAACGCCGATGCCGCCAATGTAGAGTTCGCCGGTGACGCCCACAGGGGCTAGTTGTTGGTGCGCATCCAGGATGTAGATGGCGGCATTGGGCAAGGGTTGGCCGAGGGTGATCGTTGTGGGCGGGGCGCGGCGGACGGCGTCGTTGGTGGTCACATAAACTGTGGTGGTAATTGCTGCCTCGGTGGGACCGTAGGAACAGAGAAAGATCATGGGGTGGTCGCCCAGGGTCGCCCAGGTGCGCAACGTTGGCACCGCGGGCTTGTCGCCGCCGACCAAAAAGACGCGCAAGTGGGATGGGAAGCGCAGGCCCTGGCGCGCCAGATTCTCGACCCACTGCTGCCAGAGCGCAACGGTGAAATTCACCACAGTTACTTCGGCCTGGCAACAAAGCGCAAAGAGTTCATCGGCGGCCAATCGCGTGGGGTTGGGGTGCAGCACCAACGCTGCGCCCACCGTAAATGTGGCGAAAAACTCAAGCGCCGAAGCGTCAAAGCTAAAGGGGACAAATTGCAGGAGCCGATCCGCCGGGCCGAGGGCCACCCGCTGGGCAATCGCCCGGATGGTGTTGGCAACGCCGGCATGGGTGACAACCACCCCTTTGGGCTGGCCGGTGGAGCCGGAGGTGTAGATCACATAGACGGGATCATCCGGGGTGACGACACTGATCGGGTTGGGGCTGGGCTGGGCGTCCGCGGTTGGCGCAGATGGTGACTCGACCAGAAGCGTTGGCGGTCCCGCTTTGGGCAGCCGGGCGACCAAATGTTGCTGGGTGAGCAACAACGCCACCTGGGCATCGGTCAGCAGATAGGCCAGCCGCTCGGCGGGGTAGTCGGGGTCGATGGGAACATAGGCCGCACCACTTTTGAGAACGGCCAGGATGGCAACCAACATGGCCGGCGCTCGTTCCATGCAGATGGCGACGCGCGACCCCACGCCGATCCCTTCTGCCAGCAAAGTATGGGCCAGGCGATTGGCGCGCTGGTTGAGTTCGTCGTAGGTGATGGTTTGCCCTTCGTAGTGGATCGCCACGGCCCCCGGCGTGCGCGCCGCTTGCGCCTCAAACAGGTGATGGAGACAGGCTGGTTGTAGCGTCGCATCAGGCGATCCATTCCACTCGACCAACATCTGTTGTTGCTCGGCGGGGGGTAACAGCGGCAGCGTGTGAAGCGGCGCCGCCGGCTGTTGCACCAGGTGGAGGAGCAACCCTTGAAAGTGCGTTACCATCTGCTGCATGAAGGCGGCGCTAAAACGACCCGTGTTGTAACGCCACCAGCCCAGTACGGTCTCATCTTCCTCAATGAGCGCCAGGAGCAGATCAACCGGCAGATCGGTGATGGGCAACGGCAGCCGTTCCACCGTGAGACCGGGCAGATCCAGTGTTTCTGCCAACCCATTTTGCCAGACAAACATGGTCTGAAAGAGCGGATTGTGATGCTGGCGGCGGTCGGGTTGGAGCGTCTCTACGATCTGTTCCAACGGGATATGGGCATGGGCGAAGCCATCCAACACCCGCTGCCGCACAGCGCCGAGAAGGCTCTGAAAGGTCGGGTTGCCCTTCAGGGTAATGCGCAAAGGCACCGTATTGACAAAGAAGCCAATCAGCGGCTCCAATTCGCTGCGTTCGCGGTTGGCCACCGGCGAACCAATCACCAGATCATCCTGCTGGCTGTAGCGGGCAAGCAACAGGGCAAAGGCGGCCAGCAGGGTCGTGTAGAGCGTTGTTCCGGCGCTTTGGGCCAATTCCTTGAGACGGGCGGTCAGGTGGGCGTCCAGGGAAAAGGTCACGGCGCTGGCGCGCGGCTCGGCGTAACCTTGTTGAACATGGTCGCTGGCGGTTTGCAGATCGTTGGGCAACGGCAGGGTGGTGGGCGCGTCGCGGAGCTGTTGACACCAGGCGGCAAGCTGTTGTTGCTGGCGCGCTGTGGCCAGTTGCTCCCGTTGCCAGATGGCATAGTCGGCGTATTGGATGGGCAACGGCGGTAGTTCTGCCGATTGGCCGGTGACAAAGCCACGGTAGAGGGCGCTAACTTCGCGCACCAGCACGCCCGTTGACCATTCGTCGGTGATTAGGTGGTGCATGATGATCGCCAGCATTGTGCTGTCGGCGGCCAGGTGAAAGAGAACAAAGCGCCAGAGCGGACCGTGGACGAGGTCAAAGCCCCGCGCCTGCTCCTGCTGAATGCGTGCCTGCACCTGGGGCAACTGTTGTTCTGGCGGTGTGGCAGTGAGATCAACCGGCGTGATCGTCACCGGCTGTGGCGCGCCAATCTGCTGTACAGGGACGCCATCGACCACCGCATAGGTGGTGCGCAGAATCTCATGGCGCGCCACCAGCGCGGTGAGACTCCCTTGTAGTGCGTCGATCACCAACGGGCCACGCAACTGGAGCAAGGTGGCAAGATGATAGGTCGCATCACTGCTTGCCAATTGCGCCAAAAACCAAAGCCGCTGCTGGGCGTAGGAGAGAGGGGATGACAGGATGACAGGATGACTGGGTGACTCGTCTTGTCTTCCTGTCATCTTGTCATCTTGTCTTCTTGTCTCCGCTGTGGCGCGCCGGGGGATGGGGCGCAGGGCGGCCTGGTCGTGGAGCAAGGCTAGGAGTTCCTCCTTGTGGGCGCTCAGTTGCGCCCGCAAGGCAGGGGTTAAGACGCCGGGGGGGGCGTTGACAGTGAGCCGTCCGCTTTCCAGCTTCAGTTTAATGTCGAGCGTTGCCAGGTGGGTTAGAAAATCGTTCACAGTTCAATGCTTTCTCGTTCGGCGGCCAGTTCGGTGGGCAGCGCTTGGAAGAGCGTCGCCAACTGCTGCATGGGCTGTAACGCGGCGGCAATACCGGCAATGGTGGGGTTGTCCATGAGATCACGAATGGGCAATTCGACGGTAAAGGCTGTGCGCACCCGTGAAAGCACCTGCACTGCCAGCAGAGAATGGCCGCCCAGATCAAAAAAGTTATGGTGGATGCCAATCTGGCTGGGGTCAAGCTTTAGCACGGCGGCCCAGATGTCAACCAAGGCGATTTCCGTGGGGGTGGTGGGCGGCACATAGACGGTGGTCGTGAGCAGCACACCAGCGGTCATCTGCTGTAGGGCGCGGCGATCCACTTTGCCATTGGGCGTCAGTGGTAGACTGTCCAGGGTGACAAAGGCCGCCGGGATCATGTAATCGGGCAACTTGGGGCGCAAGAAAGCGCGCAATTCCTCAGTAGTAAGCGGGGCGGGGGCTTTCGGGAGTCGGTTTTTTGTAACCCCACCCCAGCCCTCCCCAGCTTGGGGAGGGAGCCGATCAGGCGTCGGCAAGGCTTCGGTCCCTCCCCCATTCTGGGGGAGGTTAGGTGGGGGTAAAAAGTCTACTTCCGTAAGCGGGGCGGGTGTGGGTTGATCGCCTAGCAGAAAGGCAACCAACCGTTTGCCGCCGCTGCTATCGCTTTGGGCCACCACCACCGCTTGACGGATCTGGGGATGCAGGGCCAGCGCGCTTTCGATTTCGCCCAACTCAATGCGGAAACCGCGGATTTTGACCTGTTGATCGGTGCGCCCCAGATATTCAACCGTGCCATCCGGTCGCCAACGCGCCAGATCACCTGTGCGATAGAGGCGGCTGTTACCGGCGTCCCCGGCAAAGGGATTGGACACAAATTTTTCATCGGTTAGGGCGGGCAGATTGCGATAGCCACGCGCCAGGCCAGCGCCGCCGATGTACAATTCCCCCGGCACGCCCACGGGAACGAGTTGGCGGTTGGTGTCCAGAATATAAAATTGGGTATTGCCCAGCGGTCGCCCGATCGTCACCGCGCCGCTGCTGTCCGCCGCAGCCAAGTCGGCGGCCGTGACCTGCTGTAACGATGACCAGACAGTGGTCTCGGTGGGGCCGTAGAGATTCCACAGCTCATCGCCGCACGTCAACAACTGTTCAGCCAGCGCCACCGGCAGCGCTTCCCCACCGACCAGAATGCGCAGTCCCGGTTGCCCCTGCCAACCGGCCAGCAACAACATGCGCCAAGTGGCTGGCGTCGCCTGCATAATAGTGGCCTGGGGCAGCAGTTGTAACAACTGGTCGGGGTCGGCGCTCATGCGCTGGTCGGCCAGCAGGATTGTGGCGCCGACGAGCAGGGGCAGGTAGAGTTCCAATACAGCAATGTCAAAAGAGATGGTGGTGACGGCCAGCAGCCGGTCTTGTGCGGTGAGACCAGGTTTTTGTTGCATGGATGTCAGAAAATTGACCACCGATTGATGGCGCAACTCCACCCCTTTCGGTTTGCCTGTGGAGCCGGAGGTGTAGATGACATAAGCCAGATTGTCTGGGCCAACCGCGCTGCTGGGGTTGTGGGTTGGCTGCTGGACGATTTGCGACCACGCCTCATCGATCGCAAACTGCGGTAGGGCGGCATCGGCAAAATCGGCAGCAAGGCCACTTTCGGTGATGAGGACGGCGGGCGCGGCATCCTCGATCATCAAGCGTAGACGTGCCTGGGGAAAGGCCGGGTCGAGCGGCACATAGGCCGCCCCCGCCTTGAGAATGCCCAACAACGCCACCGGCAACCACGCCGACCGTTCCAGATAGACCCCCACCCGATCATCGGGCTGTACGCCCAAGTGTTGCAAATGGTGGGCGAGTTGGTTGGCGCGGATGTTGAGTTCGCGGTAGGTTAAGTGGCGTGTGGCGTGTGGCGTGTGGCCTAATTCGTAATTCGTAAGCTCGTTGGCGACAATCACGGCCACAGCCTCCGGCGTGCGGGCGGCTTGGGCTTCAATCAACTGGTGTAGACAAGCGGTGTCGGGATAGGGTAGGGTGGTATCATTCCAATCGACCAGCAGTTGTTGACGTTCGCCTGCGTCGAGCATGGGCAAGGTGGCGACGGGGGCGGTCGGTTGGGCTAACAGGGCCGTCAGCAGGTTTTGGAAATGGTTGACCAGCCGTTGCGCCGTGGCCGCGTCAAAGAGATCGCTGTTGTATTCTAATTCGCCCGCTAACCCCTGGCCCTTCTCCCCGATCATCAGGTTCAGATCAAACTTGGCAATGTCGGTCTCTAGCTTCACCGGCTTCACCTGTAGCCCAGTCAGGCGCAACTGTTCGGGGTCGCTGGGCTGCATGGCAAACATCACCTGAAAGACCGGATTGTAACTGCGATTGCGTTCCAGGTGCAGCAGGTCGATCAGCCGTTCAAAGGGCAGATCCTGGTGCTCATAGGCATCGAGTGCCGTCTGGCGCACCTGTTCGATCAAGGCGGTGCCGGTAAGCCCTGCGCTGAAATCCACCCGCATGACCAGGGTGTTGATAAACAACCCGATCAGCCGCTCCACCGCCGGCTGGGTGCGTCCGGCAATAGGCGTGCCGATGAGAATATCGCGCTGACTGCTATAGCGTTGCAGCAGCAGGGCAAAGACGCCAAGCAGCGTCATAAAGGGGGTGGCTTTGTGCTGCTGGCTGAAGTGATTTAGCCCGCGTGTCGTCGCCTGGTCGATGGTAAAGGCTAAGGTTTTGCCGCGAAAGCTCTGTTGCGCCGGGCGTGGTCGGTCGGTGGGCAGTTCGAGCAACGGCGGCGCACCTTGTAGCTTGACCTGCCAGTAGGCGGCTTGTTGCTCCAAGAATTTGCCGCCCAACCACTTGCGTTGCCACGCGGCAAAATCGGTATACTGAATGGCCAGGGGCGCCAGCGGCGACGCTTCTCCGCGTACACCGGCGCTATAGAGCGCCGAAAATTCGTCAATCAAAAGCGCAACCGAAACGCCGTCGCTAATGATATGGTGCATGTTGACTACCAGATAATGTTCTGGCAGATAATGTTCCGGTGTTGTGGTGGGCCGCGCTGTCGGTGGTGTCGGCGTGACCCGAATCAACAAGACGCGTAAAAGCGGCCCTTGCGCCAGATCAAAGGGACGGCGCAGCTCATCGTCGGCCAGGGCCAGCGCGGCGGCTTCGACTGTCATGGCGGCGATTGGCGTCAGATCGATGATGGGGATCGCCACTGGCGCCGGCGGTGCGATCCGCTGGTAGATCTCGCCCCCTTCTTCATGGAAGGTGGTGCGCAGGTTTTCGTGGCGGGCAACAATGGTATCGATGGCCCCTTGTAGCACGGTGTACTGCAAGGCCCCTTGCAGATGTAAAATCGCCGGCATGTTGTAGGCGCTGTTGGCTTCCACCTGTTGCAAAAACCAGAGCCGTTGCTGGGCATAGGAGAGCGGCTCCCGACCGGTGCGGGGGACCGGCGGCATGGTTTGCATGGCTTGCTTTTCCAACAAGAGCAGCAGATCGGTTTTGTAATGGGCTAAGGCTGCGCGCCGTTCTTCGGTTAAAATGCCCGGGGGCGCACTGACCCGCAGGCGATCTTCTTCCAGCCAGAGTCTAACTCCGCTGGTGTGTAGATCAGCGAGTAAGCTTTGCAATGGTTTCATAAATCAATTACCTCGTGTGTTGATGACGCCAACGCCGTCAGCGGTTGGCCGAGCAGGTCGGCAACGGCGGTACGGCTTTGGATACAATGGGCTAGCGCGGCAATGGTAGGCTGCTCCATCAATTCGCGGATGGGCAACTCGACGGCGGTGACTGCGCGCACACGGGCGGCGATCTGCCCGGCCAGCAAGGAATGGCCGCCGAGATCAAAGAAGCTGTGATAAATGCCGATGGCCGACGGGGGTAGCTTTAACACCTCGGCCCAGATGGCGACTAAAGTGTTTTGCAGCGGGGTTTCGGGGGCAGCATAGGCAACCGTGCCGTGCCAATCGTCGGCGTCCGGCAGCGGGAGGGCTTTGCGATCCACCTTGCCATTGCTGGTGAGCGGCATGGTCGCCAGCGGCATAAAGAGCGCCGGCACCATATATTCCGGCAACCGTTGTTTGACAAAGGCGCGAATATCGCCCAAATCGGGTTCCGCCACCCCCTGTTCGGCGGTGAGATAGGCCACCAGATATTTACTCCGGTTAGCGTCCAGCCGATCCATCACCACCGCTTGACGCACCGCGGGGTGCGCTTCCAGCACCGCTTCGATTTCACCCAGTTCAATGCGGAAGCCGCGAATTTTGACCTGATAGTCGAGCCGTCCCAGATATTCAATGGCACCGTCGGGCAGATAGCGCGCTTTGTCGCCGGTTTTGTAGAGCCGGGCATGAGGATCGGCGCTAAAGGGGTCCGGGAGGAACGCGAGTGCTGTTCGTTCTGGTTCATGGAGATAGCCCCGCCCCACGCCGATGCCGCCGACATAGAGTTCGCCGGCCACGCCGATCGGCACAGGTTGGCGTTGGCTGTCGAGAATGTACATGCGCATGTTGAGGATTGGCCGCCCAATCGGCATGTTGACCACCGTTTCCGCTGGCGGTTCCGTGACAAAGTGGTGGGTCACATCGTCGGAGCATTCAGTGGGGCCATAGGCGTTGACCAGGGGAATCTGCGGGCAGTAGCGTAGCCATTGGCGCGCCAGATTGGGCGGCAACGCCTCGCCGGTCGGGATCATGTAGCGCAAGGCCACTAGATCGGGAGCCAGCCCCTGGGCTAGCTCATCGACCATCGTGCGCAGCAAAGACGGCACCACCTCCAAAATCGTAATGCCCCACTGCGCCGTCTGCTGGAGCAGGGCGACAGGATCGGCGGCAATTGTATCGTTGAAAATGTGAATCTGCCCGCCGATAACCAGGGTGGACAAAAATTGCCAGACTGAAATGTCGAAACTCTGGGGCGCGGTCTGCGCCACAATGTCGGCAGCAGTGAGATGCAGCTCTTTGATCTTGGCGTAGATGTGGTTGATCATCCCCCGATGCTCAAGCATCGCACCTTTGGGTAGTCCGGTCGAGCCGGAGGTGTAGATGACATAGGCCAGGCGCGCCCCCGGATCCGTCGCTGCCGACAGCAGGGGCAGATTCGTCGTTGGCGTGCCGTCGGCCAGCAGATCCTCAATCTGTTGGACTTGGGGCGGCGGTGTAGTCAGATAGCGCAAGGCTTCGTCTGTTGCGGCAGCAAAGTCGGCGGTGATGAGCAGAAGGGGCGTCCGGCTTTGGGCCAGGATCTGGCTCTGGCGCGCCGCGGGCGCCCGTACATCCAGCGGTAGATAGGCGCCGCCGGCCTTGAAGATGCCCAACATGGCGGCCACGAAGGCCGGGCTGCGTTCACACCAAATGGCGACAACTGTATCCACGCCCACGCCCGTGGCGCGCAAGCGATGGGCAATGCGATTGGCCTGGTCGTTGAGTTCGGCATAGGTCAGCGCCACCTCGCCAAAACGGACAGCGACGGCCGTGGGCGTGCGGGCCACTTGCGCCTCAAACAGTTGTTGAAAGCTTTGGGTGGTATCAAAGGGGTACGCTGTCTGGTTCCATGTCACCAACAGTTGTTGGCGTTCGGCGGCGTTCAGCAGCGGCAGCGTCAGCACCGGCTGTTGCGCATCGGCAATGATTCCGGTGAGCAGGGTGGTAAAATGGTCGGCAATGCGTTGAGCAGCGGTTGGGGTAAAGAGATCACTGCTATATTCAAAATCGATGAGCAGTTCACCATTATTTTCGACAATATTGACACTGAGATCGTGATCGACAAAGCTGGTGGGGCGGGGGCCAAGCGCCACGGTTAGCCCGGTGAAGTTGGGCAGGGTCGGTTGCTGGGTCAGGTTAAAGGTTGAGCTAAT
Source organism: Caldilineaceae bacterium (assembly GCA_026645575.1). The sequence goes on along the minus strand of JAPKMW010000011.1, from coordinate 87,425 downwards.
CACCGGCGACAGGCTCAGATCGCGCGGCACATTGAGCCGGTTGATCAGCCGGGCAAAGGGATAGTCCTGATTGGCATACGCATCCAACAGGCGACGGCGGCTCTCCTGGAGGAACGTTGGGAAGCTTCTCCGGTCGTCACTCGCTTGCCGGCTGCGGATGGGCAGCAGGTGGGTGCAATAGCCGACAATGCTCGCGCCATTCGACATCGTGCGGCCCGTCACCGGCACGCCGACAATTACCTCCTCCTGACCGCTCAGGCGATGGAGCAGAATGGTATAGGCGGCAAAGAGGGTCATAAAGAGGGTGCAACCCTGTTGGCGGCTCACCGCCTGAAGGACTTGTGTGTTTTGGGCCGATAGACGGACGGTTGCCAGCGCGCCCTTGTAACTTTTCTGCGGCGGACGGGGACGGTCAAAGGGCAATTCCAGTAAAGGCAGTTCGCCGGCCAACTGTTCCAGCCAATAGGCTTCCTGGGTAGCCAGGGCGTCGCTCGCTTGGGCGGCCTGTTGCCAAGCAATGTGATCACGGAATTGGGGCGCTGGCGGCAGCGTGACAGCTTCCCCGGTGCAGGCCGCGTTATAAAGCGCGCCCAACTCGTGGAGCAGCACACCCATCGACCAGCCGTCAATGATAATATGGTGAGCGGTCATGACCAGCAGATGTTCGGTAGCGGCCAATTTGAGCAGCGCCACGCGGAAGAGCGGCCCGGTGGTCAGATTCAGTGGACGGCGACTCTCCGCCGCCAGCCAGGTCGCGATCTGTTCGCTTTGCGCCCCGCTTGGGGTGCCGCTGTAATCCACCAACGGCAGATCAATGGTCAACGTGGGTAGCACTTCCTGCGTATCGCCAGCCGCGCTAATGCAGGTGCGCAAGGCTTCATGGCGTTCGACCAACTCCTGCACCGCCCGCTGTAGGGCCGATAGATCCAGCGCCCCTGTCAGGCGCAGGCTGACCGACTCATTGTAAGCAATGGCAGCCGCGTCACTCATCTGGCTTAGAAACCAGAGTTGTTGTTGGGCTTCGGTGAGGGGGAGGGTGCGTGATTCGTGATTCGTGATTCGTGTTGCGTGTTGCGTGTTGCGTGTTGCGTGTTGCGTGTTGCGTGTTGCGTGTTGAGCGTTGACTTCGGCGAGATCAGTCGCGCCGCGTAATTCGTAATTCGTAATTCGTGATTCGTGATTCGTGATCGGCTCATTGGGCGTATGGGTGGTTGGGGGTAGGAGGTGATGGGTGAGCAGATCGAGTTGTTTGGCGATGATGTCGAGCAACTGTTGGCTGATGCCAGCGGGGAGCGCGCCTGTGCCATTGCTGGTGGGCGGCGTGATTGTTGCTTCCTGTGCTTCGACAAGCGCCTGAACTTGGGCTGGAAGTGGGCCGCTTTCTACCGTGTGCTGCTGGGCAATGTAGTGACTGAGGGCGGTTAGCGTTGACAAATCTTCAAAAAAACGCTGCATGGGAATGGCGACACCGTAGCGCTTTTCCAGGCGGCGGCTGGCCTCGATCAAGATGATCGAATCGGCGCCGAGGGTGAGTAACGGGGTTTCATCCCCGATCACTGTGGCCGGAAGCTGGAGCAAGGCCGCTAGGGTGGTGCGCAGTTCCGCCAGAATTGTGTTCTGGTCCTGACCAGGTATGAGCCGGGGCAACGGCTGCGTTTGCTGTCGGCTGGCATGTAGATCTGGGCGGTGTCCGTGAGTATGGGGCATGGCATCCTCTTCTGAAAACCAGTAGCATTGACGTTGAAAGGGGTAAGTGGGCAAACGTAAGCGCGGGTGGGCATCCCCGGCATAGAGCGCTGACCAGGCGACGGTGGCGCCGTGGACATAAAGCTGGGCCAGGCTACGGTAGATCGTCGCCCATTCATCCTGAGCAGGGACAAGGGACGGCAGCCAGTGCGCGTCGCTTTCGGGGTGATCGACGCGCCCGAGGGTGGTGAGCAACGGCTGTGGGCCAATCTCAACAAAGAAGCGACAGCCCTGCGCCAACAACAGATCGATGCCTTGGGCAAAGTGAACCGGGGCGCGCGCCTGGTCGCGCCAATCCTGCGCTGTGAAGCGATAGCCCACAGGGAGCAATTCCCCCATGCCGGTGGAAATCAGCGGCAACTGCAACGGCTGATAGGTGAGATTGGCCGCGGCTTGCTCTAGCTCATCAAGGATGGGCGTCATTAGTGGCGAATGGAAGGCATAGCCAACCGGCAGTAGACGGCTTTCGATGCCTTGCTCACGTAGGGTGATCAACAGGGCGCCCACCGCCGTGCGCTCACCGGCGATCACGCTCTGGGCGCGCCCGTTGGTGGCCGCCAACGCAACCTGCGCCGACCAGGGTGCCAGATAAGGCGTCACGGTGGCTGCCGGGGCAAAGACAGCAGCCATGACGCCGTTGGCGGGCAGCGACCCCATCAACCGCCCGCGCATGGTTGCCAGCCATAACCCTTCTTCCAGCGAAAAGGCGCCGGCCACACAAGCCGCCACCAATTCGCCCAGGCTGTGACCCAGGACAAAATCGGGTTTGATCCCCCAGGCGAGCCAAAGCTGGGCCAGGGCATATTCCAGGGCAAAGAGCGCCGGTTGGGCGTAGATGGTGTCGGCCAGCCAAGCGGTAGAGCGCTCCGCTTCTGTCTCGTCCGGCGGATAGAGCAGGGTGATGAGCGAACAGCCGATCAACGGTTGTAAAATTTCGTCACACTGGTGCAAGCTGTTGTGAAAAACGGTTTCGGTGGTATAGAGTTGGCGCCCGGCCTTGAGCAACTGCGCGCCTTGCCCGGTAAAGAGAAAGGCGAGACGGGGTCGCGTCGGCGTCTCTGGGCTGGTGACAATTTCGGTGTTGGTAATTTCGTCGGTGGCTGCCCCGGCGGCAAAGGCGGTTAAGGCATCGTGGAGTTGACTGTTCTCATTGACTACCATCGCCAGCCGCTGGGAAAAGTGGGCGCGCCCGCTGTTGGCGCTACAGGTGAGCACTTCCAGTGGCGCCGTAGGGTCAGCAGCCAAGGTGGCGGCGTATCGCCCCGCCAGGGTGCGGAGGGCGGCGTGATCTTTGGCCGCCAGGGTGAAAAGGCCGTGGCTGCGCGCCGAGCGATAGGTGGGCAGATCCAGCTGGGGCGCTTCGGTGACAATGACATGGGCATTGGCGCCGCCAAAGCCAAAGGCGCTGACCCCGGCGAAGCGTGGCTCTGCTCCTGCGGACCAGGGCTGATTCTGCTGGGGAATGTCAAAGGGGCTTGCCGTGAGATCAATGTGGGGGTTGAGCGTGCTTAGATGCAACTGGCGCGGGATCTGCTGGTGATACAGGCAGAGAACCGTTTTGATCAAACCGGCGATGCCCGCCGCCGCTTCCAGATGGCCGATGTTGGCCTTGACTGCGCCCAGCCAACAGGGTTGCCCGTCAGGGCGTCCTTCACTCAACACCGCCTTGAGCGCGTTAACCTCAATGGGATCGCCTAAGGCGGTGCCGGTGCCGTGGGTCTCGACATAGCCGATCTGCGCCGGCGTGACCCCGGCATTGTGCAACGCTTGCCGGATCACTGCCTGTTGCGCCAGGCCGTTGGGTGCGGTGAGGCCATTGCTGCGCCCATCCTGGTTGACGGCTGTCCCGGCCAGCACCGCCCAAATCGGATCGCCGGCCCGGATGGCAGCGGGCAAGGGTTTGAGCAGGATCATGCCGGCCCCTTCGCTGCGCACATAGCCATCGGCTCGAGCGTCAAAGGTTTTGCAACGCCCGTCACCGGCCATCATGCCGGCCTGGGCAAAGGCGACGGTGATGGCCGGGCTGAGGATCACGTTGACGCCGCCCACCAGGGCCTGATCACACTCACCTCGGCGTAAACTCTGACAAGCCTGGTGGACCGCCACCAGTGCAGACGAGCAAGCCGTGTCAATGGCTAGACTTGGCCCATGCAGATCCAGCAGATAGGAGAGACGATTGGCGGCAATGCTCAAGGCGTTGCCCACGCCGGCATAGGCGCTGATCTCTTGCGCGCTGCCCCGCTGTAGCCGACCGTAGTCATTGCTGCTAATGCCGATAAAGACGCCGGTTTGGCTGCCGGCCAGGCTCTGCGGATCGATGGCCGCATCTTCAATAGTTTCCCAGGCCACTTCCAAGAGCAGGCGTTGTTGCGGGTCCATGGCCGCAGCTTCAACGCCGGAGATGCCAAAAAAGGGCGCGTCAAAGGCGTCAATGTCCGGCAAAAAACCGCCCCAACGCGTGTTCATCTTGCCGGGGGTCGGGGTAGGGCTATAAAGTGCGTGTGCATCCCAGCGATCAACCGGCACTTCGCGAATCGCGTCATGGCCGGCTAGGAGATTTTGCCAGAAAGCGGCTGGGGAAGCCGCCCCCGGAAAGCGACAACCGAGGCCAATCACAGCGATTGGCGTGCGGTCGCGTCCCTCTAATTCCTCAATGCGTAACCGCGCCTGCCGGATCAATTGGACGAGGGTTTCCGGCGTCGGGCCGTTGGCGGATGGTGTTGCTGGTGTCATCATGGATCGATTGGATTTCAATTTAATAAGCGTTGCAATTGGGCAATTTCGGCAGCGAGTTCGGCGTCTTGGGCAGATGGATTGCCCACCTCGATGGCCGCCGTGGTTTTGTGATCCTGTTGCTGACGGGGCGCCGCTGTCGCGCCGGCGAGATGCTGGGCCAGCGTGGCAATGGTCGGGAAATCCCATAGGGCGGTTACATCCAGGGTGATCGGTTGCCCCTGGCTTTCTACCCACTGGCGCAGGGCATGAACCAACTCGACTGCGGCCACGGAATCTAGGCCGTAGTCGGCAAAGGGTTTATGTAGATCAATCGTCGTTGGCGCTGTTCCAAGCCGTTGCGCCAGTTGCGCAGTGATCCAGGCTTCAATTGCCTGTCCCGTTGGCCTCATCATTAGCTGCGCCCGATTAGCGTTGATTGCCGTCTGGAGGACGTAGGTCGGTGCATTCATACGGTTCTCGTGCAGCGGACGCGTCCAGTGGGCAATGCTTTCTACGGTTCCTTCCAGGTAGGCTTGTCGCATAGCGCGGCGCTGAAGCTTGCCGCTAGAAGTTTTCAGCATACGCCCTGGCCGTAATAGAAGGATGACGCTGACCGCCAATTGATATTCCTGGCTGATGGTGCGGCGGATCGCAGCGATCACCCCATCCGTATCGACGGTGCGCACCTGGGTACGGGCAATTTCGGCAACAATGACCAACTGTTCGGCGTCGTCTTGTGTTACCGTAAAGGCGGCGACGGCATTGGCTTCCAGGGCAGGGTGCGCCCCTTCAACGGTCAATTCCAGATCTTGCGGATAGTAATTGCGTCCGCGGATAATAATCAGATCTTTGCAGCGACCGGTAACAAAGAGTTCGCCGTCTTGCAGAAAGCCGAGATCGCCGCTGCGCAGAAAGGGTCCTTCACCCGTGTCAGCCAGGTAGGTGCCAAAGGTTTCGGCGCTTTCCTGGGGACGGTTCCAATAGCCGCCGGTGACGCTGGGGCCGGCAATCCAGATCTCGCCGACTTCATCTGGCCCGCAAAGGGTGCGCCCCTCCGGGTGAACAATGCGTACCGCCTGGTTGCACCAGGCGCGCCCGCTGCTGACAAGGCGTTGGGGAGATGTCGCACCGCCCGCCGTCGGGGCGATTTTTACGCGATGCTGCGTCAATGCCTGGGCGTCACATTCGAGGATCACCGGCGGTTGCGCTTGGGGTGTACAAGTGGTCATGACCGTTGATTCAGCCATGCCGAAACAGGGGGTAAAGGCCGCAAAGCGAAAGCCATAGGGCGCGAATTTGGCGGCAAAACGTTCCAGCGTGCCGGCGCGCACCGGCTCGGCGCCGGAAAAGGCCACTTCCCAACAAGTGAGATCCAGCCCCTCACATTGGTCGGGCGTGATGGCGTTGATGCACAACTCATAGGCGAAGTTTGGCCCACCGCTCACCGTAATGCGTTCGGTGCTAATGGTGCGCAACCAGCGCACCGGCTGTTGCAAAAAATCGACCGGCGGGAGGAACGTAGTCAAGTTACCGGCGTAAATGGGTTCGATCACGCCGCCGATCAGCCCCATGTCGTGGTAGAAAGGCGTCCACATCAAGCCGGTACTCTGGGACGTGAGGGCAAAGGCGGTGTGAATCATGGCGGCATTATGCATGACGTTGGCGTGGGAAACCATCACCCCTTTGGGCGTTCCCGTGGAGCCGGAGGTGTATTGGAGGAAGGCCAGTGCCGTTGGTTTAGGCATCTGTTCTTGCCAATCCGGCGCGTTGGCCGTGTCGATGGTGTCGGTTGCCAGCCAGCGTACTTGTTGCATGGCGCCAGCGTTTTGATTGGCGTCGGCCGCCGCGGCAATTTTAGCGGTGGTCAGGGCGAACGTTGCCTGCGCATCCGCCGTGACCGCCATGAGCCGGGGATCAAGCCGGTTGGGGCGGGGGGGATAGAGGGGCGTTGCCACCACACCGGCATAGAGACAGCCGTAAAAAGCGGCAATAAATTCCAGCCCAAAGGGGTGGAGCAACAGCGCACGTTCGCCGGTGGCGCCTTGTTGTTGTAACAGGGCCGCAATCGCCCGCGCCTGGCGATCCAACGCGCCATAGGTCATGATCTGCGGCGCCGCGTCCGCACTCGTCTGCAAGCGAAAGGCGGCGCGTTCTGGTTCTACTGTGGCGCGGTGGCAGAGAATCGCCACCATTGTTTCGGTTTGGGAAGAGAGATAGTGATCGGCAGAGCGTTGCACGCTTATTTTCTTTCTGGTGTAGATTTGTTCAAGCCATTCGCTTTTACGCAATTTGTCTGCTTGCTACAGTCGCGCCCTTGTGGACAGAAATACGCCACGAGTTGTTACAGGATCCTGACAGGCGACTCTCCGCAATGACCACCTGTGTACGATTATCCGCGGCGAGTCTAGGGGTTCATAAAATAGGCTGCGCTGCTTGTGGGTCACGAACTCACGCAGGGTAGCCCACTATGGTTTGCACCCTACACATTGCTAACAGGAAGCGCCAGCTTGGGTAGCAAGATGGTCACTGCTTGTTGCATCGTTGTGATTTGCATCGCTTCTTCACGCGAGATCTGAATATTAAATTCTTCTTCCAGACGCATAATTAGTTCAATCAAATCAATGCTGTCTGCCCCTAGATCCTCAACAAAATTGGTATTTCCAGTAATTCGCGTCGGATCAACTTTCAGGACTTCACTAATGATCGCTTGGGCTTTTGTCAGAGCCTCATTCATAGAAACCTCCGTAGCTTTTACTGTGCTTTTACTGTTCGTATTTTTTGATGACGAGAACGGCATTGCTGCCACCAAAGCCAAAAGAGTTCGAAAGACAGACCTTTGGTTGATGGGGGCGCGCTCCCTCCGTGACATAATCCAAATCACAGGCGGGGTCCGCTTCTTCGTAGTTGATCGTTGGTGGGACAACGCCATCGCGCAGGGCAAGAAGACAGACAATCAATTCGAGGGCGGCGGACGCAGCCAGGGTATGGCCCAACACCGGCTTGACGCCACTAATGGGGATCTGATAAGCATGTTCGCCAAAGACCTGTTTGATGGCCAGGGTTTCGGTGGCATCATTGACCAAGGTGCCAGTGGCGTGGGCATTGATATAGTCTACTTTTTCCGGGCAGACCTTGGCCTGTTGCAAAGCATGGCTGATGGCGGCGCTTAACCCATCGGCGGTGCTTTGCGTCAGGTGAAAGGCGTCTCCGCTTTGTCCGTAACCGGCAATTTCGCCATAAATGTGTGCGCCTCGTGCCAGCGCGATCTCTTCCGATTCCAACACAACCATGCCGGCCCCTTCGCCAAGAACAGTGCCATCGCGATTTTTACTAAAGGGTTTACAGGCTTTGTGAGGGTACGCATTTTGGCGCGTCATCGCATAAAGCGCACACCAGTTATGGAAAACGGCGGGTGAGAATACTGTATCAACCCCGCCAACAACCGCTTGGCTCAAATTGCCACCCGCAATCATCATGCTTGCCAAGCCAACCGCATGATTGGCTGATGAACAAGCGGTATCAATGGTGATGACCGGGCCATGTAGGTTGCATTGGATCGAGACATTGGTAGCTGGTGCGGAATTCATGGGTTTTAGGATGGCGTAGGGGCTGACGGCTTTTTTCGCAAAGTGCTTATTAAAAAAAGGTTCACTCTCTACATAGCCGCCTTGGGAACAGCCGATGAAGACACCAGCGCTTTGCTGGAGGCTGGCGCCAGGGCCAACGGCATCGTCGATAGCCTGACGGGCGGCATAGCAAGCAAACTTTGAAATGCGACTTAAACGCGAACTGGTTTTAGGCGTCAATACGGTTTCAATGGTCGCCAGATCGATTTCCGCCCCGATCTGAGTGGGAAAGTCGGTTACATCCATGGTACGGATAGACGCTACGGCCGATTGGCCAGCAACAATCCTTTCCCAAAAGGGCTTGACCTGCAAACCGGCAGCGGTTGCCAGTCCAATACCAGTGACAACAACTTTTTGCATGGTTGAACTCACTTTTTGTAATCAAATATAACAATCATTGATGGACACCTCAATCTAGAGTTGTTTGATGATGATGATAATGATGCTGAGGTTGTGTGAGGTACAGTCGCGGGTGCGGCGGGGTGAAATACGGGAAGTTGTTACAGAAGTCTGACAGACGATGGCGAATCGAACGCTGATTGCGCGGATAGGGCGGATCAATGCAGATTATGGAGGTTAGGTAAATAGACCGCTAGTCGTAGGGGCACGAGGTTGGCGGGAGGATCTACCGGTTTTACCCGTAAGAATCCTCCCGCCAACCTCATGCCCGTACCGTTACCGAAATCAATCAATAACCGTAACTATTCAGCCCTCCTGCTCTCAGCCAGTCCGTGACTGGCGCCGGTCACGGACCGGCTAGGAGCGGGCTGAATAGTTACCAATAACCTTCATGATTCGCTCCATTCGCGTTCTATCTTTCCGTAGCGTTACGGCGTGGGAAGCGTTTGCAGGGCGCGATAGGCATCAATACGACCGCGCTCATTTTGGGCAGGGGTGATGGGGTTGACCTGGCTTGTTAGGGTAGCACGTACACAAGCCGCCGTACAACGGTCGGGCTGGAACAGCAGCGCAGCTTCGGCGGCGACAAAGGCTGTCGCCATGCTATTGCCAGTCATCCAAACGCCATAGCCCAGATTGGAGAGGCCATAAATCTCTTCGCCGGGGGCAAAGACCGTAATGGCGGCAGCATTGGCGCGGGTGAAGGTAGAGATGGTGTTGGCCTGGTTGATCGAGCCAACCGCAATCACCGATGGATAGGCCGCCGGGTAGCCCAATGTGGTGCTGTTGCTGGCCGCCGCGGCCACAATGAGAACGCCCTTGTCAGAGGCATACTGAATGGCATCGCGCAGAACGGCTTCATCAGTCGGGCCGCTCAGGCTCAAGTTGATAATGTGAGCGCCCCGGTCGGCGGCGTAGCGAATCCCTCTGGCGACAATCTCGGCTGTGCCGCCACCGTCACTGTTGAGGACGCGCACCGGCATAATGCGGGTGTCGCGGGTGGTGGCGGCAATAATGCTGCTGACAAAGGTGCCATGCCCCACGCCCTCGTCAATCTGCCAATCCCGGTCGTCATCGCGCCAATTGCCGGAATCAGTCGGGTATGGATCATTGTCGACAAAATCATAACCGGTGGTGAGCCGGCGACTAAGCTCCCAGGAAAAACCGGTGACGCCTGTGTCCAACACGGCAATGGTAATGCCGGTGCCTTTTGCCAACAGTTGCGCCCTGTCCAGTTGGGCATTTTGGATTCCCCAGATTTTAAAGGCGTCGTAATTTTGGATCGTCAAATAGCCAAATAAGTCGAGCAAGATCGGGAGTTGCAACAGCCCGGATGGGCCACCGCCGCCGGCATCAAAGTGGCGCTTTTCAATGAGAACGCTAAAAGTTGGTGTACTGAAAAAGTCAAAGAACGGCCAGCCAAAGAGGGCTGCGTTTACTTCCTCGCTTTGGGCCAGGGCGCCATCGGTTTGTTGGGTCACAAGGGGTAAAAAGATGGTTGAGGTTGTCAGGTTTTGGTCGGGTGGCACATCGACGGCCTGCGCGTCAACGGCAGGAGCCAGGGTTGTCACCAAGGGTAGATAAACGGTGCTGCCCGGTTCGGCGGCGAGGCTGGGGCGGCTGGTCAGCACAAGTAGGGCAAGGACCAGCAAGCAACGCAAGCTGCTGCCAGCTGCTTTGAGCATTCGGCGGCGATGGGCAATGGCGGCAGTGGTGAAAAGGTGGCCGATCATAAAACTCCTTGACTCAACGGTTGAACGGAACGGCGGGTGAAACGATTGGACGGAGCCATGTGTATGGCGTCGCCCTCGGCGATGGTAAGGGCAGGGTTGCCGGTGAGAATAAACGGCGCCCAGTAATAGGGATGCCGTAACGTTGCCATGATGGCTAGTTGGGCCATACGCAACGCGTGATCCACCGAATGACCGGCTTTCAAACCGCGGTAGAAGGCGACCATAAGCTGTGTTGCCACGGTATCATCGAGCGCCCAGAGTGTGGCGACCAAGGCTTGCGCACCGGCGCTGAAAAAGCCGCGATAGAAGCCAACCAACTTGTCGCCCAGGAGAATTTCACTGCGACCGGTTTCGCACGCGCTCAAGGTAATCAAGGGCGCACTCCACTGGAGGGTCATTAATTCTTGCAAGGTGAGCCAGCCATCGGCCAACTTGAGCGCTGAAAAGGCTGGGTTATCGCTGCGAAAAGCGCCGTGGGTGGCAAGGTGAATAAAGGCGCGCGGCTGCTGGTTTTGCAGAAGCTGGTCGGTGGTTGCGTCGGCGCCCAAGTGCAAGGTGGCCGCGGGAAAAACCTGTGCCACCGCGGTGGCTTCGGCTTCCGCCTCGCTAATAAGACCATCGTTCAGTCCCAGAATCAGTGGTGGGTGCAGGGGTCGGGATGGTTGTTTGGTACAGAGCTGATGGTGAAAGGTGGCGCTGAGGGCATAGGAGACGCCATACTCTTCCAGTAGATATTTTTTGCCATCAAAAAAGGCATGAAAGGGCAGATTATAGAGCAGATGATAGGGAATGATCATCAGTTGGTGGGCATCTTCCAGCAGTCCGGCAACTGGCGCAATGAGCAGTTGATAAAATTGATTGAGCACCAGATCCATGCTTTGTTGCAGCATCCCTTGATGGCGCGTGCGAAAACCGGGGTCTAATTGAAATTTGCTGATCTGAAAGGTAAATTGGCGCACCAGATCGCGCAAGGTGGCCGCCGCCACCCCGGTGCGCTGGACAGAAAAGCGGTGGCGTTCCACACAAAAAATGGTGAGTTGATCAGCGGTGAGGAAATAGGCGAGAATGGTGGTGGCCGGGGGCAAGGTGGCTTGCAGATCCGGTAACGAGAGCCAGGTCACAGCCCCATTTGTCTGCCTTGCCGAATCGAGTTGGCGCTGACTGTCAAGCAGGTTGCTTAAGCGCTGCTCACACTGGACAATATTTTTGTGCAACCGTTTCGCCTCTTCAGCATTGGCAAAGCCGTTTTCCGGCGTATGAAACTGGGTGTAGTAGCGGTTGAGTTCCCGTTTGAGCTGGTTGATCGACGCGACTAGGGCCGGCTCGCTTGCGCCGGCGGGTTGGGGATGGGCAACGGCTGACAATGACGCGCCCAGGGTGCTGCTTTTGGCCCGTTCCAGGGTTTCAAATGCTTCGCGATCGGCGGCCGGTTGCCGCTGTTCGAGACAAAATTCGATGAACTCTTCATACACTTCGCTTTTGTCACTCAAAAAGGCGGTTTTGTAATCTTCAGCGCCAATTTTATTTTGCAAGGACTCAATCGCCGCGATGGCCTGGCGGTAATGGCTGTATGCTTCGTCGATTTTTCCCTGACGACGGCAAACCTGCCCCCAGCCCCAGTGGTAGCAGTAGGCCACGGCAGGCCAAGCATAATCGCCAATCGCCTGTTGGGCGGCGGCAAAGTGGGTGGCGGCCAGTGTCATCTGCCCTTGCGCCAACGCCACCTGTCCCAGCAACACATCGCATTGGGCGCTACGCCGGGCAAGCCCGCTGCTTTGAAAGCGTTGGCGCGCCGAAAGGGCCAGATCTTCGGCGCGATCATAGGCTTTGAGCCGGAAGTGAATATGGCTTTCATAAAGATCGACCACCCCCTGCCAAATTGCGAAGCCGGCTTGCGCCAGCAGCCGCCGTGCCTGTGCCAGCCGTTCCAAGGCCAATTCCGGTTTGGCTAGATGGTAGAGCGCCATTGCTTCATTGATCAAAACCTGGGCGGTTTCCCAGGGCATCTGGGCGCGTTCAAAGACTTCACGTGCGGTTTTTGCCAGGTCAAGCGCTTTGCGCCAGAGGGTTAGCGCCAAATAGATCTCGCTACGATAGAGATCGACAAAGGCGACATCAATGACGCTGGCCTGGTCGGCAAATTGGCGGTGCGCGGTGGCAAAGAGGTGGAGCGCTTGTTGATAGTCACCCAGCGAGAAGTGAAGATAGGCCAGATTATGATCGACGCGCGCCACGGCGTTGTGCAATTGGGCGGCGGCATAATCGGCGCGAGCCGCCATGTATTGCGCCTGCGCTGCGGCGAATTGGTTGAGTTCTTCTAGCACATTGGCATCATTGCTCGCCACAGCGGCACACCATTGGCTTTGGCCCAGTTGGGTAAAGAGAGCGTGCGCTTCGGCGTAGTGGGCGCGGGCAGCGGTAAATTGGCCTTGAAAGTAGGCCAGCAGCCCTTGATTGAGCAAGGCGCGCGCCAGCCCAAAGCGGTTATTGCTTGTGCGAAATTGGTCGATGACCCATTGATTGGTGGTGGTGGCTTCGTCATAGCGCCCCAAACTACGCAGCGCGGCTACTAATCCCACAGCGGCGTCGGCGGCGTGGTCGGGCAAGCCGAGATTTTGGTAGATCTGAATGGCTTCTTGGTACTTATACAAGGCAGTAGATGGTTCTGCGGCACGTAACGATTGCGCCGTGATGCGTAGCGCAGCCGCCAGGGTCTGGCGATCATCCCATAACTCGGCTGCATCAGTTACTACTTGGGCAATGCGTTTAGCTTTGCGGTTATCCGCGTTTTCCAGTTGTTGCGCCAGTTCCTGCAACCGCTGAATGAACGCATGATTCACCTTGGGGTACTGTTCTTGAAGCCAGTGGCGGCGGCCTTCTGGCGTTTCTAGGGTGACGAGCGTCTCAATTAATCCGTCCATCGACTGTGCTGGCCTATCCATTGAGCGTCAAGGCATGGAGAACCGTGGCGCAACGTTCGGCGGTAATTTGCAGGTCGTATTGACCACCCCGCAAATTGGAGAGGCGAAAGCGCCCCAACGCATCGGTCAGGGCGGTGCGGATGGGTTGCTGATCGGCCAATAGATCAATTTGGGTGCTTTCCAGATCAACCATCTGTGCCTCGCGGTTGAACAACTGTCCTAATAAGGTGTACTCTTCACTCTGTTCGCTATGGTTGATCGAAAGATGAAGATCAAAGTGTCCAAAGGCAAAGAGCAATTCCCGCTCCTTGGGGCCGCCGCGTATCCCGGTGACGGCTGCTGCGACTTGGCTGTCGTGGAGTAATGTCGCCGGTAGTTGGGGGATGGGCTGCCGACCTTGTTGAAGCTGCCTGCGTTTGGCTGCTTTGAGCACCCGATCCAACAACGCAGGGGCCGGCGCTTCGGTCGGGGTTTGGGTGGCGGCATGAGCAACTTGCCACACAATGGCCAGGGCTTGACGACATTGCGGGCATTCATTGACATGCATCATAATTTGTTGACATTCATGGTGATCGACAATTCGATCACAGGCATAATCGGCCAAGCGCCGCACAGGAATATGGTCTACCATGTTACTCCTACCATTACTCATTATAGTGACGAGCAGCACAAGAAGTAACCCATGACTCGTGTAAAAAGTGTTACTTCTTGGCGCTCGTTAGTATAGTTCGGTTTCGGACTTACACAAGACGGATAAGTGACCAACGTTGCCCGCCTTTTGCTGCTGGATGTTCCGTACCAAGTCCTATGTTTCTTGTGACAACAGTCGCGTCAATGACCAAAAAAATACATAAACACATCCCCCATCTTTAAATCTTAGTAACTACCAAGCTCCTAGCCAGTCCGTGACTGGCGCCGGGGCCGCCAGTCACGGACTGGCTAGGAGCGGGCTTGGTAGTTACAAATCTTATATGGGGTTTCCCCTTATCGCATAAGGTTTGTCTGGGATAGATGTTCGACCTGTTCACGTAATTTATCGAGGCAGCGGGTGCGTGTGGGGCCGATGCTGCCCAACGGCATCTGCAGTCTAGCGGCAATGTCCGCATGGGGATCGGCTTGCTCTTTCAGAAAAAGCTCGGTTAATAAGATACGGCATTTCGGCTCCAGCATGGCGAGGGCTTTGCGTAATAAGTTGTACTCTTCCAGACGGATCAGTAGATCTTCCAGCGAATCGACATCGCGTTCGATCTCGTTCTCCAACAACTGGAGATCAACCGTTGTATACTTAGAGGCGCTGCGAAAGCGGCGTATACAGACGCGCCGGGCAATGGTGACAATCCAGGGATGGAGCCGATCCGGTTCCCGTAGATCAACCAGCCGTGCGACAATTTCCAGGGCGATTTCTTGGAAAAGCTCTTCGGCTTCGACTAAAGGAAAGCCAAAACTGAGCGGGATTTTATAGATGAGCCGGCTATAGCGTGTAAAGAGCGCCGCCCAAGCGGCTTCTTCGCCCGCCAAGCAACCTTGCACCAGGGTTGTGTTGTCCGTATCATTGAAATTGTTTGGTGCATTCTTTTCGGCGGCGGCAACCTGTTCAAGATACATACTGGTCCTAGTTTACAGTACTTGCTGTGGCGTTTGTCAGGCAATAACGCCCGATCTATACGTCTTCAGTAGGGTTTGTGTTGCAATAATTGGTTAGTAATAGTACCGTAAAAGTGGTAGCTGGTTAGTTACAATTGTCTGTCAGCCATGCCTCGTCAATGTTTGCGCCGCGTAAGCTTGGTTTCTGGCCTACGTGGTTAGGAAATTTGATAAAGGCATCGTAACCTTTTTATATTAACCAGCGTCAAAAAAACGGTGAGGGCATAGGGTAAACTTTGTGAAGATAGAATGATCAATCCGCATATTGTGTTGAGCCGCCAATCGTGTTGCCCTCCCAGCGTTAAACCATACAGAAATACCGTCCATACAACTCTCCTTTCCATTCACAATAAGATTTGAAATAAATTCCTCATCTCGACAACGAGGTATGTAACACCCTCACTATATGCACTTTTGCTAAAATTTCTCTGAAGGTTTCTAAATAACGCTAAACAAGGATGTTACGGAAGGCTGTCAATCGCTTGCTACGTCGCGTTACCTAATCACTCTTACGTCATTTGCTCCACTGCAATCGTCTTTTGACGGCTCTTTTAGGAGAATGAGTAAACCTGTCATAACTTGTCAGGAAATGTAAGACCTTTTTGCGCGATGATTAGCGGCTGGAACGATTTACTGTAGCGTAATGTCGCAAGCTGTAGCCTGCTATGTACGCGTTTTGTACAAAATGAGCTGCAATTTCGTAACGATTCAGCCTGATCCTAGCCAATCCGTAATCGATTAGGAGCTTGGTAGTTACACAATTTCTACCACTATGTGGATACTCTATGAGCAACCTGTTCGCTGGTCACCTCGGCTTAAAATTGAACCCAAAGGCCTTTTTTGCTATCTACTTAACCTTGATCAGTTGCGCCGGTGGGCTGCTGATTGGGTGGAGTCTCTGGCAGATCCTTTTTTATGAAGAAAAACTGCTCTTTCTGCTCTTTCTCGGCTTTGCCGGCGTAGCGGCGGTCTTGACAACTTCGATGCCCATGCCAAGCGGCTCCGGGATTACCTACCATATTAGTGCTGTCATCGGCATTGCAACGGTGCCACACTTTGGCGCAAGTGCAGCGATTATTGTCGTCGCACTACAGGGGCTTTGCACCTGGTTGATCAAACCGGCCCATACCAAAACCTGGAAGAAAAGTTGGTCGCAACTGAGTTTCAATGTTGGCATGGATGTGCTGGCAATTTGCCTGGCCAGCCTTATCCTAGCACTGTTGCGTACAAAATTGGATACGTTTGTCCTCCTTCGAGCCACTGTACCCTGGCTGGCGGCAGCGTTCGTCTATAATGAAGTCAACTTGTGGCTGTTAATTGGGATCTTGCGGTTACAGCATGGGGCAACCATCCATCCGTTGGCGATTTGGCAGGAAGAACATTGGTCCACCCAAATTGATGTGATCCTTATGACGGTGGGTGGCGCCCTCCTGGCCTTTGCCGCTAGCCACTATGGCTGGCTTGGGTTGACCGTCTTTTTTGTGCCGATTGCGCTATCGGCCTATGCCTTCCGACTCTATGTGCAACAAATGCAAGCGCACCTTGACAACCTCGATCAAATTGTCAATGAACGCACAGCCTCACTCCAGCGTGCATTGGCGCAACTCCAAGTGGAAATGGGGGAACGGCAGCGGGCAGAAGCAGAATTGCGGCGGCTGGCGACCTATGATCCGTTGACCCATGCGCTCAACCGTCGCGCCTTTCTGGAAGGGGCAGAGCAGTACTTTAGGGATGCGAAGATGACAAACAGCAACTTGGCTGTCCTCATGTTTGATCTAGATCGATTTAAACAGGTGAACGATTGCTATGGTCATGCGGCCGGCGATGCCGCCCTTCAATATTTCGCCCAGCTATGTATGACAATCGTATCGGAGACTCATTTATTTGGCCGGTTGGGTGGTGAAGAGTTTGCCATGCTTCTGCCGCAGATGGATGGCGCTAGCGCCTTGGCCATTGGCGAACGCATTCGCGTCAGCGCCCCTGCCAGCAACCTTACCGTCGGCCATGTCAACTTTACAGTGATGGTCAGTATCGGACTAGCAGTTGTTACGCCCACCGATCTACGTTTTGCGCAGGTGCTTGAACGCGCCGACCAACAACTCTACCTGGCCAAACGACAGGGTGGGAACTGTGTTCTCTATGACGCAAATCACCCGTAATCAATAAATTGATAGTCAATTGTAACAGACAGCAGGGAAAGCTCTGGTTATACTTATCCCTATCTGACCTCGATCCGCTGAATGGTCAGTTATAGTTTTTGTATATCTCTACTTTTGTGTGCTTACGACAAATAGGTAGCACGGGGTACGCCTAGGATCGTTCACTGATGCGTCTAAAGCAAGCTGAATTTGTAACAAAGCGTTGGCGCTTTTCATTTCCCAGCGCGCCATCATGGAACTACGGCCTCTATCATGGCACGGTAAGCAGCGTTGGCGCACTGTTGGTTCTGTGGGGATTTTGGCAAGTCTATCAGGGTGATTTTTGGCTTGATTTTCTTTTGTTACTCACCTTGGCTTTTCTGGCGACTTTGACCACCAGCACGGTAAAGCTTGGCGACAGCAGTATTACATACTCGATTGATCCAATCGTCAGCTTTGCCGTCATTCCCACGTTGGGGATTGGCGCCGCAATTGTAATTAAAGCCAGCGCAACCTTTGGCCTCTGGCTCGTAAAAAAAAAGGACGCTGTGACCTGGAAAAAGAGCTGGGCGCAGATTACCTTTAATAATGGAATGCACAGCCTAGCGCTGTTGGCGGCGGGTTTACTCTTGCTGGCGCTACGTCAGGCACTGGCGCCGTTTAGTCTAGCGGCTGATTTTGTACCCTGGTTGCCAGCGGCTATTGTTTATGATCAGGTAAACCTTTGGCTGTTGATCGGGATTTTATATTGTCAAAACCCGCTAGCTGTTACCCCGCTAACTACTTGGCGTGCTGAATTGTGGGCAACCCAGCTCTTTGTGCTGAGCTATGCCATTGGCGGCGCGCTGTTAGCCTTTGCCATCGCTAATTATGATCGCTTAGGGATCGTGATCTTTTTTCTCCCAGTGCTGCTGTCGGCCTATGCCTTCCGGCTTTATGTCCAACAAATGGATCGCTATACGGATAATCTGGAAGCCATGGTTGCATTCCGTACCCAAGAATTGACCGAATTGAACCAACGGAAGGATAGTTTTCTCACCGTCCTGAGCCACGATATGATGACCCCCTTGGCCAATATTCGCTATGGCGCCGGTTTGATCTACAGTGAGCCGGGCCGCACCGAAGATAATCGCCAGATTGCCAAATTGATTTTGAATAGCCAGGAGAGTCTCTTCCAGATGATGCGCAACATTCTGGATATGGAAAAAATTGTGGCTGGTCTGCCCTTTACTGCGAACAAACAAGCTTGTGATCTGGGCGAGCTACTGACCACCTTGACCCAAACGATGCAACTACTGGCAACAGAAAGCAAGATCACCTTGCGTGCCGAGCTTGCTGATAATCTGCCCCTCTGTTTTGTCGATCCACAACAGTTTGAACGCATTGTCACCAATTTGCTCTCCAACGCACTGAAATATACAGAGTCTGGCGGCTGGGTCTGGTTACGTGCGCATTGTGATGAGCGACAGATCGTGCTGACGGTGGAAGATAGCGGTTATGGAATTGCGGCGGAGGAGCTGCCGACCATCTTTGAACACTTCAAACGCTCTCCCCAACATCAGGATAAAGCCGTCGGCAGCGGCTTAGGCTTGGCGATTGTCAAAGCATTAGTCGCTGCCCATGACGGCGTGATTTTTGTCGAAAGTGAAGTCGGCAAGGGCAGTAAATTTACAGTAAAATTACCGATTGGCGATCTCTAGACTATTGCTTTCCCAAAGTAACGCCTTCAAACACCTTTCTTTGAGTTAACGCTATGGAACAACTTTTGCAGAACAAAAAAATTTTGGTCATTGATGATGACAAAGCACTCTGCCAAAACTTGGAAATTGGCCTTTCGCGCCAGGGCGCCTTGGTGGCAAGTGCGAATAACGGTCAATCGGGTCTAAAAAAGTTTTATGAAACGCAGCCCGATCTGGTGATTTTGGATCTACGGATGCCGGAGATGGATGGCTGGGAAACTTGTCGCCTGATCCGCTTGGTGGCGCAAACGCCCATTATTATGTTGACAAGTGTTGCCCAGGAACATGAAGTTGTGCGCGGTCTGCGCAAAGGCGCCGATGACTACGTCACCAAACCCTTTAGCCATGATATTCTCCTGGCGCGCGTGGCTGCGCTCTTGCGCCGTAGCAGCCAGTTTACGGTTAGTGACAATCCCTATGATTATGACGATGGGTATCTGCAAATTGATTTTGAGCGTCGCATCGTGAGCAAGGCCGGCGAACGCATCAAACTCTCTGCCACTGAGTTTCGCCTGCTGCGTTATCTCTTTGACCATGCCGGCCGTGCATTGACAAACGAAGCTATTTTGAATAATGTCTGGGGTGAAGAGAATCAACAGAATGTCGAATATGTGCATGTCTATCTCTCACGCCTGCGTACAAAACTGGAAAAAGATCCGCGCAACGCCCAGTATATTGTCACGGAATACGGTCTTGGCTACCGCTTTTATAAGTGTAAACCCAAAGCCGTACCGGTTTATACCGAAGCATAATCCCATAAGGGCAAGGTAACTATTCAGCCTGCTCCTAGCCACACCCCGTGCGGGGTGTGGCTAGGAGCAGGCTGAATAGTTACAGGGCAAGAAACTCAATATTGTTCTATTGAGTTTCTTGCCCTTCCTCATCGACTATTCTCCACCGCATCAGGGATGCTATCGTCATCTGAATCTAGATCGCGAAAATTCGGAATGCCATCCTGATCCGTATCGGTGTTGGGATCGCAACTCAGCAAGCGGTTGAAGGGCAGAGCTGTCTTGCTAAAGGAGGGACCACTCCACTGAGCAGCCAAGCTATTCGGCGTCGTGTAGGCGCTGTAGAGCAATTGAAACCGGTGCAGACCGGCATAGAGATAGACAGTGCCACTGCGTTCCGTGAGCGGGTGACTGCCATCGTTATTGACGACGAGCCGGTAATCGAGCGATAACAGCGAACCATCATCTGAATTGGTGAAAAAGGTATATTGCCCTGCTTCCGTAATCCACAGATAGCCGCTATAGCGCAGCCCATAATGATGGGGATCAGTAGGTGTAAACTGATTTTGCAGACGCTGGACATCAAAATCGGTTGTGACCCCCTTTGCCAGCGCGCCGGTTGTTGGTAGGTTATTAAGGTTATACCCTGCCACGCTTATATCGTAGAATTCATAGTTGAGGCTACCAAGATTGCTGCATGACTCCACGCGATCGGACAAGCTATCATTGTCTGTATCACGTTCATTGAGGATGACAACAATATTATCGACCAAAAATGCGCCGTTGTCCGCCCGGAAAACCAGATCATAGGCGACCGTACCAATAGGCGCCGTAGCAGAAAAAGTGATCTGCTGCCAGGTAGGACTATTGACGGCACGATAGGTATTGCTAATTTCGGTAAAGTTGCTGCGGGCAAAGGAGACATACGCTGTCCCGACGCCTTTGACCCAAGCAATCACGGTCATCGGGGTTTGAGGGCTGATGGCATTACGGGTAGCGACCGTGTTGCCTGTTGCGGGCGCAATAGCCGCTTTTTGGCCACTTTCGGCGTCGTTCGTCAGGCTGCTGCCGTTGCCAGTGGTGAACATGCCCAGCGAGTTGTCTTCAAAGTTGGTTACGATCATTTCAGCTAATAGATCAAGCCTGAAACGCTGGTGCGTCCCCGTACCGCAGGGATATTGGGCAATTCCGGCTCCGTCAGCCGTCGCCGCATTCGTAACCGTGCCGCACTTGTTGCTATGTAACGCGACCAGTTGATAGGAGCCATCACTCTGGAGAACCGGTTTCCATTTCTGATTGTCCCGATTGAGGTCGTCCATTTGCCAAAGCGGCATGGTATCTGCTGTGCTGACGCCCCAGACATCCAACACTTTGCCGCTGTTGATGTTGATAATTTTGTAGTAACCGTTGCCGACGGCGACGAAGCGCCACTGCTGATGTTTCGCCGCCGCATCACAGCGCCACTGCTCTGTATTGACCCCAATGACCAAGCGCGCCCCGATCACCTGCATGCATTTGCCGCTGTGTACGGCCTTGACCAGATAGATGCCTTCGGGCAAGTTGGTGGTTGCCGGCGGGGCAGCGGTGACCGGGGTGAGGGTGAAGCGTTGGTTGGTGCCGGTATGGCAGGCATGCTGGGCAAGGTTGACGCCATCGGCGACAGTACCCCATACATCGGCGCATTTGTTGCTATGGAAAGCCACCAATTGATAGGAGCCGTCACTTTGGGCCACCGGTTTCCACTTCTGATTGCTGCCGTCGAGGTTGTCCCACTGATGGAGATTGGCGCCATCCGCCGTGCTAATTCCGGCGACATCCAACACCTTGCCGCTGTTGACATTGGTGATCTTGTAGTAGCCATTGCCCACGGCGGTGAACTGCCATTGGTGGTGGCTGGCGGTAGGATTGCAACTCCACTGTTGCACATTGCTGCCGTTGGCGGTGCCCGCTCCGGCCACCTCCATACATTTGCCGCTGTGCACCGCTTTGACCAGATAGACCCCATTCGCCACCGTTGCGCCTGTCCCTGTCCCACTTGTGGTGGCGCCAAAGACTTGAACTTCGGCCAGGTGGAGGGCGTTGGTGCCGGCGAGTTGCACGCGCACATAACGACCGGTGGTGTTGACGGGAATGTTGAGGGTGGTGGGGGCGGTGGTGCCCAAGGAGTAGCGCCAAACCGTATTGTCCACCACCAGGTCGCCAAAGCCTTTGCCGGTCATGTCGTAGTTGGCAACAAAGACAAAGAAGTTGGTCAAGCGGTCGCTACAACAATCAGTGCGGTTCCAGAGGGTAATGGTATTGATCGTGGTAGCGCTGCCCAAATCCACTTGCCACCACGGGTTGACTTCCGAGTTGGTGTGGTTGATCGATTTACTCAAAAAGTTGCCGTCCGTGTTGCCATCAACGGCACGGCTGGCCGGGTAATCGGCCGTAAAGGTGGACGACTGGCTGGCCGGCTTCCCCAGCGCCACGTTGGCTGTCGTTTGGGCGGCCGGCGCCGCGTAACTCACCCTGGTTCCACTCCCCCGATTTAACACCATCCCCAAGAGCAGGGCAAGCCCCACGTACAAAAAATACCGCAGTCCTTTTCTCATATGCTTTCCTTTGTTGCGTAACCCCAGCCCATTTTAGATAGACCACGCGTCGGTAGTTTTGTGACACGCGAATGAAAAGTCAAGCCGGGCAATCGGTACAGGGTGTCCTGCGCTAATGGCTTGGTTACAGCTACAACTTTGTTAGGATAATGCATTTTTTTACTGAATAAATTTACAATTTAATAACAATGCGCCTTGAACAGTTCGATTTTTCGCAAAAGTCGAACTGCGGTGCAAGCGCGTAACGCGTAAAATGAACAAGCCGCGCACGACTACTCTATGCAGCACAACTAAATGGCATCTCAACACGGCTAAACAAAAGTAAACAAAGTTATTGCAGAAAGCTGTCAACACTTTATGATTTGACGAATGGTCGTCGCGGGAATTGTAGCCACTGTGTAGCAGATAAACGCTTATCTAGAAATTGATAGCGAATTGTAACAGTAACGATGAATTAGCCTGTATATACTTACCAGGGTTCAATAGAAATTAAATCTGCCAAACATTCAATTTAAGTGAAGGGTAGGGAACGCGATCATGGTGAGGCAGCAGCAACCCGTTGATCTTGGTCGGAGTAAGTCAGGCGTTGGGCCGCAGCGCACAATAAACAGCCTCTGGTGGTTGATCGTTTTGCTGCTCACTCCCATGCTCACCCACTGTACTATGCCGCCACTGCACCCGGCACGGTATATCGAGCCGGTGCTGACGACGACTCAAGACGCCAAGTTGCCCGTGATTGTCAGCGCAGCCAATGCGGATCAAGCTGCACTCGCCGTTACCCAAATTGGGGGCCAGGTGGAAAGCCGCCTTTGGTTGATCAATGCCGTGGCGGCCACAGTGCCGACCAACCAGATCGCTGCCTTACAACAACAGCCTGGGGTTCAGTCGGTGGTGGCGAATCGTTCAATTGTCACAGCGACAACCCGTGACGCCCCCCGGCGTGATGCTACGGAACAAACCCCGCCCTTGTGGCCGTTTGCGCGCCCTGTGACAACAGACGTCGGCGCTGATTTGCTACAACAGCAAAATTTGAATGGCGCCGGGATCGGCATTGCCCTGATCGATAGTGGCATGACCTTTAATCCACAGGTGACCACATTTCTCGGCGCCGACGCGGCCACCCATTTTCTGGGGCAGGCCGATTTTACAGGCAATGGGCAATGCCAGGGCAGTGGGCCGAATTATCAACAGTTTTCTGATTACTGCTTTACCAATGCGCTGGTCAGTTTGGATCGCTATGGTCATGGCACCTTTTTGGGCAGTTTGTTGATCAGCCAGGCGCTGGACACCGAAAGCGGCAAACCTGTGGGCGTTGCACCGGGCGCCAACCTCTTAAGTGTACGCGTCTTGGGCGATGACGGCAGCGGACTCTACAGTGATGTGATCGAAGGCATTCAATATGTTGTCCAACAAAAAGCGACCTACAATCTGCGGGTCATCAATTTGAGTTTAATGGGCAACAGCGATCTGCCCTATTTCGTTGATCCGGTCAACCGTGCTGTCCAGGCGGCATGGGCGGCCGGTATCACGGTCGTCGTGGCCGCCGGCAATACCGGACCCAGCGCCCAAACCATTACTTCACCCGGCAATAGCCCCTATGTCATTACAGTGGGTGCCATCAACAACAATGGCACGCCTGGCCTCTGGACGGATGATACGCTGCCCACCTGGTCTGCGACTGGACCAACCCAGGATGGCTTTGCCAAACCGGATCTGTTGGCTTCAGGTGTTGCCGTTTCCTACCTCTATAACAATCCGCTTGATCCAACCAACCGAGCCTTATTGGCCCTAACCCATCCCTTTTATGCACCAGACCGATCACTCTACCCCTTGGGCGGCACCAGTGTGGCTTCGGCTGTAACCGCCGGGGTGGTAGCGATCCTGTTACAGGCTAACCCGACATTGACGCCAGATGAAGTCAAGTATAGCTTGTTATATACCAGTCAATTGGGGCTGGATACCGAAGGACGCCCCTTGCTGAGTCTATTGCAACAGGGGGCCGGGCGGCTGTGGGCGCCGGATGCAATCGCAGACCCTAACGCACGAGCCGGGCGGGCCAACGAAGGATTGGATGTCCAGGCGGAATTGGCAACCCTGGCGTCCCTCCCAGCCACCGATCCCAATACACCGCTGGATAGTGACGGTGATGGCGTGCCGAATTTTATGGATAGTGATAGTGACAATGACAGCCGGTTTGATCTGGCCGAAGCCGGTCTTGATACGGACCAAGTTGCGGCTTGGGATGCTGACAGCAACGGTCGCCTTGATCCTGCGTTAAGCCGCGGCGGCAATGGGCTGCTCGATGCTCTAGAAAATGGTGTTGATCAAGGCGCGTTGGCGCGTACCCTGCCTGATATCAATTACAATAACAAAGCTGATTATATTGATCCGGCACGTCACTTTGAAGGCGTGATTCGGCGCGCGCAAAGTGATGACAACCAAACTTATCTCTACTACTTGCTGGATCCCAACACAGGCGAGCAACGGGCCTTGGGCGCGGCGCAGAGTAACACCCTGGGGTGGTTGGATCTGTCCACGATTGCGAATACCCCGACCATTGTGATGAATGGCACACCCATCCTGCAGAAACCCATTAACTGGTCAACCATGGTCTACCAAGGTGGTGGTCGCTACTGGGGCGGTGGCCGTTATTGGGGCGGTGGTCGCTACTGGGGTGGTGGCCGTTATTGGGGGGGCGGTCGCTACTGGAGTGGTGGTCGCTACTGGGCTGGCGCGCTCTTTGGCGGGTTGATGCCGCTCTATGCGGCTGCCCCTACCACCTTTGCCACAGCACCGATTCTAAATGAGCAGGCCCTGAATGGTGAGACCGGAACTGAGGCCGAAACTGACGCAACGATCAAGCTAAATCGGCTCTACCTGCCATTCGTTAACCAGCCATAGGTATCAATATTACGTGCTTGACCCCTTGAAGCGCCGAGGGATGGACCATCCAGATCTTGGCGCTAGCCGTTGCCATTGCTTCTTATGTCAGGTGGGTTTTAAAGCCTGACCGTCCCCTACTCTCCACAGCCTACAGTGCTAGCACTAGCCAGACAATAGAACGCGCAGGGTGCGTCACAAACTGATTGTACCGGATTTTGTCCGCCTCAGTCAGCTTGCGACGCACCCTGCGCGTTCGCTCCTTTTTATCGGTTGCAAGCCTTCTGTAACATTTTTGTTGAGAATTATTGAGAATTGTTGAGCCTTCATTGACCCTGGGCCGCTATCATCGGGCTATGCCCCAGATTGCCAAGGCATACTCAAACAGATAACTATCCAGTAGGGGCATGAGGTTGGGCGGAAGATCGCTTCGCTTCACAACGACATTTCTCCCCGCCCAACCTCGTGCCCCTACGATTCGGGATACTTTATTCTTTGAATGCGCCTAAGGGAGTGTTTGAAAAGCCGCTCAGGTAATTCTGGGGAACAACTGTCATGGTTTGTAAAAAACAAGATTATCTAGCACTGAATCAGATGAAGGGAAGAGTATGAAAAAAAGGGCATACTATTTTTTGTACGTAGGGCTTGCCCTACTCTTGGGGGTGGTGCTCAATCGGGGCAGTGGAACCAGGGTGAGCTATGCGGCGCCGGCCGCCCAAACGGCAGCCAATGTGGCGCTGGGGAAGCCGGCCAGCCAGTCGTCCACCTTTACGGCCGATTACCCCGCCAGCCGCGCCGTTGATGGCAACACCGACGGCAACTATTTGAGTAAATCGATCAACCACACCAACTCGGAAGTCAACCCGTGGTGGCAAGTGGATTTGGGCAGCACGACTGCCATCAATACCATTACCCTCTGGAACCGCACCGATTGTTGTAGCGACCGCTTGACCAACTTCTTTGTCTTTGTCGCCAACTACGACATGACCGGCAAAGGCTTTGGCGACCTGGTGGTGGACAATACGGTTTGGCGCTACTCCTTGGGCACCACCGCCCCCACCACCCTCAACATTCCCGTCAACACCAACGGTCGTTATGTGCGCGTGCAACTCGCCGGCACCAACGCCCTCCACCTGGCCGAAGTTCAAGTCTTTGGCGCCACCACAAGTGGGACAGGGACAGGCGCAATGGTGACCACCGATTTTGAGAATGGTACGCTGGGCATGTTTACCAGTTCGCGCGGGGCAGGCATTACCACCAATGCCTATAACAGTCAAAAGGCAGCCATTGCCTACAATACCGGCGATATCGTGGCCGCGCATGGCAATCTCACCCCCGGAGTCAGAGTGACTGTCAGTGCCTGGGTGAAGGGCATCGGCACCCCCTATGTCTCCTTTGCCCGCAGCAACTTTACAGAGATCGCCAATGTCTATCGGTCGGTTAACAGCAACACCTGGCAGCAGGTCACCTTGACCGGCCTAGCGCCGACTAACACCACCTACTATGATTTGGTCTTTCGCGCCGACAATGGGGCTTTTCTGGTCGATCATGTGACCTGGACCACCGAGGAGCCGAACAACTTGGATGGGGTTTACCTCCTGAAAGCCGTGCACAGCGGGAAATGTGTAGAGGTTGCCGGCGAGAGTACTGTTAATGGCGGCAATGTCCAACAATGGAGCTGTAACCCCACCGCCGACCATCACCAATGGCAGTTCACCGCCGTGGGCAATGGCTACTACAAAATCATCAATGTCAACAGTGGCAAGGGGTTGGATGTGGCCGGGATTAGCACGGCGGATGGGGCCAATCTCCATCAGTGGGACTATCTCAACGGCAACAACCAGAAGTGGAGGCCTGTTCCCCAAAGCGATGGCTCCTATCAACTGGTCGCTGCCCATAGCAACAAATGCGCTGATGTCTGGGGCATCTCGACCGCTGATGGCGCCAACATTGCCCAGCATGGCTGCCACACCGGCCCGAACCAACGCTTCCGCTTGTTGCCAACTGGCATTGAAAGCCTGAAGGGCGTACCCATCCCTGAGGATGCCAACATTAACAACTATGTGGTCAACCGCCAGGCCGCCAAAGCCCTCGGCAAGGCGCTCTTCTGGGATATGGCGGTGAGCAGCGACGGCCAAACCGCCTGCGCCAGTTGTCACTTCCACGCCGGCGCCGATCCGCGCACTAAGAATCAGCTTAACCCGGGGATCTTACACCTGGCCGGGGCGCCGACCAACAGCACCTATAACCCGACCCGGTCAGGCAATGCCGGCGGCGTCAACTATCGTATGACGGCGGCCGATTTCCCCACCTTTGTGCTGGCCGATCCCAACAATCGCGATTCACAGATTCTCTTCCAAACCGATGATGTCGTCTCTTCACAAGGGGTCTACTCCGAACGCTATGTGGACACGACTCCCGGCAACCCTAGTGACCAATGTGCGCTGGTGTTTGACAACCGCTTCCATCTGGGAGGGATCTCAACCCGGCGGGTGGAGCCACGCAATACGCCAACCACCATCAATGCTGTCTTTAACCTGCGCAACTTCTGGGATGGCCGCGCCAGCGAAACGTTTAACGGGGTCAACCCCTTTGGCACGCGCGATCCGAATGCCGGCATCTATCAATTTAACGGCTTTTGGGTCAGCAAAATCCAACCAAACCTGCGTTTCTCCAGCCTGGCTTCCCAGGCGGTCGGGCCGCCCTTGAGTGACTTTGAAATGAGCTGTGCCCAACGGGTCTGGCCGAATGTGGGACGCCGTTTATTATCCCGCACTGCCCTACAAGGGCAACAGATTGCTAGCAACGATAGCCTATTGAGCAGCTACCGCGCCGCCAGTGGCGTTGGTCTGTCGGTCACCTACCAACAATTGATCGACCAAGCGTTTAGCGCTTCCTATCGCAACAACAGTTGGCAGGTCTCACTGGGGGGCGTCAACTACAAACTTTCGGAAGCGAACTTCTCCTTCTTCTTTGGGCTAGCCTTGCAACTTTACCAAGGCACGCTGGTTTCCGATGATGCCCCGATTGATCGTTACCTGTCGGGCAGTGATACGAATGCGTTGACCCCTCAAGAAGTGCGTGGCGCCGCGATCTTTAGTGGTAAAGGCAAATGTACAGAGTGTCATTCCGGGCCACAGTTGACCAACGCTGGTACGCCTGCGATCAACGACTTTAAACAAGGCGCCATTGTCAGCCACATGATCCTGGGCGACGGCCAAGCCGCCATCTATGACGAAGGCTTCTACAACATCGGTGTGCGGCCAACGATTGAAGACATTGGCGTCGGTGGGACGGATCCGTTTGGCAATCCGCTCTCCTTTGCGGCCCAATACAAGAAGTTCCGACAAAGCTGGACGCCCTTTGTCGATAAAACTTTAACAGTCAACCCCTGTACCTTTGAGGTCAACCCGTGTGTGACGCCGACGGGCAGTGTGCGCACGGCTGTGGATGGCGCCTTCAAGACGCCAACGTTACGCAATGTTGAATTGACAGGGCCTTATTTCCATAATGGCTCGCGCAGCACGCTGGAACAGGTGGTCGAGTTCTACAACCGCGGTGGTGACCGCCGCGGCAGCAACGCCAACAATAGCAGCGGCTTTGGCAGCAATCCCAGCAACCTGGATGCCGACATCGAGCCGCTTGGCTTAACGGCAGCAGAAATGGCGGATCTGGTCGCTTTCCTCAAACGACCCTTGACTGATCGGCGTGTACAATGTGACCAGGCGCCGTTTGATCACCCCCAACTGATCATCCCGAATGGTCATGTCGGCAATAACGTCGCCGTCACCAACGATGGGACGGGGCGAGCCGTCAACGAGTGGTTCACCATCCCCGCCGTTGGCGCCAATGGCATGTGCGGTAGCGACCTGTCCGGCCGACGCCGTACCTTTGAGGAAATTCTTGCCGCCAATGGCATCTTTGCCAGTGACGCGCTAGAGGCGAACTTTGCAATGACGCTCAATACACCGCTTACCGCCGGCGCCCAGCTTCTGACCGATACGCTGGTCAGCGAGGCGCCGATTGAAAGCCTGGCCCTCCCTGATGCGATGGTTGTGATCGAGGAAGATGTTGCGGTAACGGCAACTGATGAGAATACAGGTACGGGAGCCTACCAGATCTTCTTACCGCAGGTCAGTCGCTAATACAAGAGTAACTGCGGAACATCAGTGTGTAATTGTGATGAGCAGCCAGCGTTTTGGCAAAACGCTGGCTGCTCATCACAAAACTGATCTGTTCGACCCGCACGAAGCGGCTTCGGTGGTAGAGACGTAGCATTTCGTGTCTCTACCATCTTTCTCTTCTTTGCAAACAAACCAGTAAGGATTACCATGAAGCAACCAATCGTATCGCTATTTTCCATACGCCTGATCGGAAGCATTCTCGTCGGTGCGTTGTTGTTTTCCCTGGTGCAGCCAGCCTATAGTGCCGGCTGTACGGATGGGTATGATGCCAATGGCGCAACGGTTGACAATCTTAGTAACCATCCTATCTTGACGACCCTACCCATCCAGATCAGCCGCAGCCTCTGTGGCTTTTACGATGCCGATTATGTTGAATTTCCGGCGGAACCAGGCCATTCTTATCGAATCAACGTGCTAAATCATGAGAACCCAGCCTTGTATGGTCTCTATCTTGAGCTTTGGGAACAGTCGGCGCCAGCCAACAATCGCCTCTTACTCAGCACCCCCCAAGGTGTTACTACATTCGACACGCCGACCACCTTTACCGGCGTCTTGATTGTACGGGTCGGCAGTGTACGCAGCGATGCCGGCGCGTATGGGGGCGGCGATTACCAGTTGTCGATTGTGCCCAATACGGCTACGCAACCGACCCCCACAGGAACGCCCACAACCCAGCCGACCGTACTTCCTACGGCGACTGCTACCGTACCCCAAACAGTAACCCCGACAATACCACCGACAACAACGCCGACAACAACGCCGCAAGTGACACCGACAACGCTACCCCAACCCACACCGGCAGCAACACCCACAACTGCCCCACGGTTTCGCCAATGGCTCCCCGCTGTTCTTATCGGCACGCTGTTGATACGCACCGCTTAACAACTTAACAACTCCGGCCTGAGGTTGATTGACTTCTAGCGTTGGATTGTGTAGGATGATGACACGCAATGACGCGTTGACCGCCCAGCCCTTTCGGCTCTGCGCAACCCGAAAGGGCTGGGCTTGTGCGTAGGTTCTAATCGTATGTTGTCAGGATGAGGGTAGAGAGCGTATGGCGCGATCAGAATATGGCGACCGCATCGGCAAAACGGCGCCGTTGCGCATTGGCAGTGCCGCGGTGATCTTTGATGAAAGCGGTGAAAAGGTGTTGTTGACCCGGCGCGAGGACAATGGCGAATGGTGTCTGCCCGGTGGCGCGATGGAGTCGGGGGAAAGTGCGGAAGAAGCCTGTATTCGGGAAGTGTGGGAAGAGACGGGCCTCACAGTCGAAGTGACGCGCCTTATCGGCATCTATACCACGCCCCATCGCATCACGGTGTACAAGGATGGCAACCGCTTTCAATTTGTCTCGTTCTGCTTTGAAGCCAGGGTCATTGCCGGCACACCGGGGTTGAGTGATGAGGTGACGGAAATTGGCTATTTTTCGCGGGCGGCCATGGCAGAGATAAAGATCATCGATCCCCATCACATTCGCATTGAGGACGCCTTTGCCAGGCAGGTGGCGGCCTTTGTTCGTTGACTCATTTCTGCTTCTGCTGAAAATGCCACGCCACCGCCTCAGTGCGATTGGTGACATTGAGCTTCTCATAAATGTTCTTCAGATGAAAACGCACCGTATTTTCACTGACATTCAGCGACCCCGCAATCTCCGCATTGGGCAGGCCGCGCGCCAGCAGATCCAGCACCTCTTCCTCGCGGGCCGACAAACTTGGCCCCCGCTTGGGTTGACTCAGCATCCAGCGCTGGGCGGCGCGCGGGAAGACCAGCCGCCCTTGGGCCACCTGGCGGATGGCGTCAATGGTCTGCATGGGTGATTCGGTCTTGAGGGCAAAGCCTTCGGCCTCTAATTGTAAGGCGGCCTGAATACTTTCGCCATCACTAAAGGCCGTCAGGATCAGCACCCGCACTGGATGCTCGCGCCGCCGAATTTCCGCTAGTGCCTTGAGACCGCCATAGGGCATTTGTAGATCCAGCACTACCACATCCACATCGGTGTGACTGGCGAGATAGGTCAGCAACTCGCCGCCATCTTGCGCCACAGAGACCACCTGCATATCCCCCTGCCGGTCAATAAGACTCTTTAGCCCCTCTGTCACCAGGGCATGATCATCGGCTAGAATGACCCGAATTGGCGTTACGCTTTCCTTCATCTCTTCACCCTGTCACCTTGTCACCTTGTCATGTGTCACTTACCGGGCAACTCCACGTAAATACGCGTTCCCTTACCGACCTGGCTGTCGAGGGCAAAGCGACCGCCAAGGATGGCGACCCGATCACGCATCCCCCGCAAGCCGATATGTTCGGTGTGTTCCTCGGTGATTGCTTGTTCGAGATCTTCCGGTTCAAACCCACGCCCCTCATCACTGACTTCTAGACAAATATTCGCATCCTCAGACCAAAGCCTGACCTGATAACGATCCACGCCAGCATGGCGATAGCTGTTGGAGAGCGCCTCCTGCACAATGCGGTAGAGCGCAATTTTTACCGGCAGACTGATTTCATCGGTCAAGGCTTGGGTTTCGAGTTCAACCGTATTGCCCGTCCACTCTTCGTGTTGAATCACCAGCCCTTCCACCAGCGACACCAGCGACCGGCGGCGAAATTCAGGCGGGCGAAAGGCGCCCATAAAAAACTTGATCTCATAGAGCGACGATTCGAGCAGCACGCCCACCTGCGCCAGTCGCGGCGCCAGATCGGCTGGCGCGCCCTGTTGCGCCACCTCCTGTTGCACGCCAGTGAGCAACGAGAGCGCGGTGAAGAGATATTGCACTGGCCCGTCGTGAATGTCGAGAATAATCCGGCTCAACTCTTCCTCCGTGACGGTGAGGATGCGTTGGGATGGTGACAATCCGCCGGGCGTGCGTTCACCGGGCGGCCCCCCCGGTAACTCAGTGGCGTCGCTCATCATGGCCTCCAATCAGCGTAGACCTACCGAAAATGGTAGGATCGACCCTCTTCATTCATGTATGAAAGGACTATCGATATAGGGCTTGCATCTGACATGCGGGAACTGTAAAGTATTCTACAAATCCATTGGCAGCCTGTCAACCGCTCAATCATTCCAAATTTACAATTTAACGTGTCGTGTTTGACTGTTCCCCAGAACTAAGTAAACTTAGCATTGTACAATTTGCACTGCTACTTTGGGTTACTCAAATCAATACTCACGTAGCGTGTAGCGTGATTCGTGCTGCGTGTTTTTCACGAATCACGCTACACGGATCATGCCGCACCTAAGAACGCGAACGCGTATTGATTGAAAACCCGTAACCATTTTACCGTAAAGAGGAGGAATCACAATGACCGAAGGAATCGACGTTGCGGCCAGCCGCAGCGAACTCTATGCGCCTTCTGCCGCAACCATTGCCAATGCTAATATCCCCGACTACCTGACGGTGCGTCAGGCCGCGCTGGCCGATCCGGTCTCCTTTTGGGATGCGCGCGCCAAGGAGTTGATCGAGTGGTACAAACCCTATACCCAAATCCTCGACACTAGCAGCGCCCCGTTTTTTAAATGGTTTGTCGGCGGCAAGACCAATGTCGTTCACAATGCGCTCGATCGCCATGTGCAAAATGGGCGCAAGGACAAAACCGCCATCATCTGGGAAGGTGAAGATGGTGAAACCCGCACCTACAGCTACAGCCAATTGACCGAGGAAGTCAACCGCTTTGCCAACGTGTTGAAGAGCCTGGGCGTCAAGAAGGGCGACACCGTCACCATTTACATGGGGCGCGTCGTTGAATTGCCCGTCGCCATGTTGGCCGTAGTCAAAATCGGCGCGATCCATAGCGTGGTCTACGGCGGTTTCAGTGAACAAGCGCTGGCCGACCGCATCAACGACGCCCAGAGCCGCGTCGTCGTGACCTGTGACGGCGCCTGGTTGCGCAACAAGACGGTGAACTTGAAAGATATTGTGGACGAAGCCGTCGCCAAAGCACCGGGCGTCGAAAAGGTGGTGGTCTACAAACGCACCGGCCAGAACGTTGGCTGGGTGGAAGGGCGTGATCTCTGGTGGCATGATCTACGCGCACAAGCCAGCCCCGACTGCCCCACAGAGCAGATGGACGCCGAAGATCCCATGTTCATTCTCTACACCTCCGGCTCCACCGGCAAGCCCAAGGGCCAACTCCACACCTGTGGCGGCTATCAGGTGCATGTAGCGACCACCCTTAAGTATGTCTTTGACATCAAAGAAAACGATGTCTACTGGTGCGCCGCCGATCCGGGCTGGATCACCGGTCACAGCTACATTGTCTACAGCCCGTTGATCCTGGGCGCGACCAGTGTCATGTACGAAGGCGCGCCCGGCTATCCCAACCCCGACCGCTGGTGGGAATTGATCGACAAATATAGCGTGACGATTCTCTACACCGCGCCGACCGCCATTCGCGGCTTTATGCGCTCTGGCGAACAGTGGCCGGACCAGCACCCCATGTCCTCGCTCCGTCTCTTGGGGTCGGTGGGCGAGCCGATCAACCCTGAAGCGTGGCGTTGGTACTACAAGCACATCGGCAAGGAGCGCTGCCCGATCATGGACACTTGGTGGCAGACGGAAACTGGCGGCTTTATGATCACGCCGACACCGGTGGTGCCGCTCAAGCCTGGTAGTGGCACCCTGCCCTTTGCCGGTGTGATTGCCGATGTGGTGCGCGAAGATGGGACCTCCGCCGACGCCAACGAAGATGGCTTCCTGGTGGTCAAACATCCCTGGCCCGGCATGACCCGCGGCATCTGGGGCGACCCCGACCGTTTCAAGCAAACCTACTGGTCCGACTTTGCCAAGCAGGGCTGGTACTTCACGGGCGACAGCGCCCGCCGCGACGAAGATGGTTACTTCTGGATCATCGGGCGCATGGACGATGTGATCAAGGTCAGCGGCTACCGCTTGGGCACTGCCGAAATTGAGAGCGCGCTGGTCAGTCACCCGGCGGTGGCCGAAGCGGCCTGTGTTGGCATTCCCGATGACATCAAGGGCAATGTGATCCACGCCTTCTGCATCCTGCGCGGCGGCGTCGAAGGTGACGAGGAGTTGGTCAAGACACTCAAGAATCATGTGCGCCACGAAGTCGGCCCGATTGCCGTGCCGCAAGAGATCAACTTTGTGCCCAGCCTGCCCAAGACCCGTAGCGGCAAGATCATGCGCCGTCTGCTCAAGGCGCAGATCACCGGCGGCTCAATTGGCGATACTAGTACGCTGGAAGCGTAGCCTCGTAGCGACGAGCGCGCAACAAAGCCACGGAGTGGCGATTGATGGTAGGCCGGTCTTAAAAGACCGGCGCCCAATGTCATTGATGGGTTGGATCGAGGGTTAAAACCCTCGGCTACCATCAGCCGTCACTCCGTGACTAGATAAGGGAGGAACCGTGCATCTGGAACAGATTCTACAATATGGCGATAGTTTTCACGCGCCCGAGAAGTTGATCGCTCAGGCCAACCTGCGTGATTTTGCGGCGGAATACGCGCGCAGCATTGTCGATCCCCAAGGCTTTTGGGGAAGCTGGGCGCAGCGCTTTACCTGGACGCAACCCTGGCAACAGGTTATGGATTGGGAGTACCCCAACCATCGCTGGTTTGTCGGCGGGCAGACTAATATTACCCTCAACGCGCTGGATCGCCACGCCGACGGCCCCAACCGCACCAAGTTGGCGCTCATCTGGATTGGGGAAGACGGTAGCGAACGCAAAGTGACCTACTATGAATTGCGTCAGTTGGTCTCGCGCTTTGCCACCGGCTTGAAAGCACTCGGTGTGAAAAAAGGTGACACGGTCATCATCTACATGCCGTTGACGCTGGAAGGTGTCATTTCCATGTTGGCCTGTGCGCGCATTGGCGCCATCCACTCGGTGGTCTATGCCGGCATGGGCGTCGGCGCGCTGCGTGACCGCATTCTGGATGCCGGCGCTCAGGTGGTGATTGCGGGCAACATTGGCTACCGGCGTGGCAAAGGCGTTGACCTGCGCAGCATCGTCGATCAAGCGGTGGAAGATTTGGGTTTGCGCCATGTGATCTGGTTCCAGCGCGGGATCAAAGCCGAGTTGCGTCCCCATGAAGTGGACTTTGATGAACTCATGGCTGCCCATCGCCCGGCGACTGCACCGGAACCCGTAGACAGCGAACACCCGCTCTACATTCTCTACACCTCCGGTTCGACCGGCAAGCCCAAGGGCGTTGTCCATGTGCATGGCGGCTACATGGTCGGCACCTCGTATCATCTGCGCAACTTCTTTGATGTCAAAGACAATGATGTGTACTGGGCCACCTCGGACATTGGCTGGGTGGTGGGCCATTCGTACATTGTCTATGCGCCGTTGATTGAAGGCGTCACCTCCGTCTTCCGCGAAGGCGCACCCGACTTTCCGCACCCTGGCGTCATCTGGGAATGTGTCGAGAAATATGGCGTCAACGTCATGTTTACCGCACCGACCGCCGTGCGTATGTTTATGAAATTCGGCGCCGAACACCCCAGCAAATATGACCTTTCCACCTTGCGGTTGATCGGCGTGGCCGGCGAACCACTCAACCCGGAAGCGATGCGTTGGGCGCACACCCACCTACTCGACGGCGGCAAGCGGGGCTTTGTGGCCGACAACTGGTGGCAAACCGAACTGGGCGGCCCGACCATTGCCACCCCCTTGACCATGAGCGCCGTGCCGGGCGCGGCCGGTTTCGCCATGCCGGGGGTCGAAGCGGTGCTGGTCAATGAGCTGGGCGAAGAAGTACCCAAGGGCAAGGGCGGTCTGCTGGCGCTCAAACGTCCCTTCCCCCACATGATGCGCACAGTCTGGAATAACCACGACCGCTACGAACAATATTGGAACGAAGTTCCCGGCGTCTACCTGGCCGGTGATGTCGCCAGTTGGGACAAGGATGGCCGCATTACCGTGTTGGGCCGCAGCGATGATGTGTTGAATGTCGCCGGTCATCGCATCGGCACAGCGGATGTTGAGTCGGCGCTGATCACCCACCCCGCTGTGGCCGAGTCAGCGGTGATTGGCATTCCCGATGAGATCAAGGGCGAAGCGATCAAAGCCTTTGTCGTCCTGCGTCCCGGCCAAGCCGGCGGTGATGCAGCCCAACGCAGCATCATCGACCATGTGCGCCGCGAGCTGGGGCCGATTGCCACACCCAGTGAACTGGATTTTGTCGAAAAGCTGCCCAAAACGCGCAGTGGCAAAATTGTTCGTCGCCTACTGAAAGCCCAGGCGCTGGGCAAAGATCCTGGCGATTTAAGTACGCTGGAAGATTAGTCTTCGAACGCGGATGCACGCGGAACTACGCGGATTTTTGCCGATTAATCCGCGTAGTTCCGCGTGCATCCGCGTTCGCTTCCTATCACTTGGAGGAGTACCCTATGTTGTTAACCGGCGCTGGCGACACGTTGGATCGTAGCCTGCTTGTACCCGTCAAGCAGTTGGTGACAAAACCACCGCTCTTTGTGACTGCTGAGGCGACGGTGCAACAAGCGGCAGAGACAATGCACGCCGCCCGATCGAGTTCTTGCCTGGTTGCCAGTGACCCACCCGGTATCCTCACCGACCGTGATCTACGCGGTCGCGTGCTGGCGCTGGGGCTGGGGCCGGAGACGCCGGTTTGTCAGGTGATGACCCAGCCGCTCAAAAGCCTCGATTCCGACACGCCAACCTATAGCGCGCTACTCTATATGCTGGATGAGAATATTCATCATCTGGCCTTGGTGGAAGAGGGGCAGGTGGTGGGGGTGATTACCAATACTGACCTGTTGCGGCAACAGGCGCGTAGCCCACTCTATCTGCACCGGCGCTTGCAAAATCTCACCGATCCAGCCACATTAACCCACTACGCACAGGAGATTGCCGGGACTGTGGCGACGCTGGCCGATGGCGGCGTAGGTGCGCTCCAAATTGGGCGCGTGGTCTCCAGTTTGAATGATACCCTGGTGCAACGGTTGGCGCGCCTGGCCGAGGAAGAACTGGGGCCGCCGCCGATGCCCTATGCCTGGCTGGTCTTTGGCTCCGAAGGGCGCCATGAACAGCTTTTGCTTACCGACCAGGACAATGCCCTGGTCTACGCCGAACCATCCACCGACGCGGCCGCCTACTTTGCGCAACTGGCGCAACGGGTAGTGGCTGGTTTACAGCAAGCCGGTTTTCCGCCCTGCGCCGGCGGTTATATGGCGACCAACTGGTGTAAACCGCTAGTGGAATGGCAAGAAATCTTTGCCGATTGGCTACGCACCCCTGACCCGCAGGCGCTCATGGAGGCGGGCATCTTCTTTGACTTCCGGCGGGTCGCCGGTGCGCTATCGCTGGAACCCCTCGAAGAACTGATGGCTGCCGCGCACAAACGCCCTCTCTTTATCGGTCATTTGGTGCGCGCTGCCCAACAGTTTGCCCCGCCGTTGGGTTTCTTCCAACGGATTCGCAGCCAGGGTGGACTGGTTGATCTCAAGATGGGGGGCATTGCGCCCATTGTGGGAATTGCCCGTGCCGGCGCGCTGGCCGCCGGTTCACGCGAACGCTCCACCGTGGAACGGCTGGTCGTTGCGGCTACGGCCAACCAGCTTCCTGAAGAGAGCGCCACCATGCTCACCGATAGTTTGGGCTTCCTCTTGGCACTCCGCCTGCGTTGTCAACTGGCCGCGCTGCAAAACGGTCAACCGACCGGTAACAAAATTCGCCTCCGTGACCTTACCAAGCTAGAACAAAATCGCCTACGTGCCGCGTTTGCTGCGGTCAAAGAAGCGCAGGATGCGCTTGGACTCAATTATCAGACCGATCGGTTGGCATAAACTATAGCCGCTTTTTAACAAGAGATAGAGAGATAAAGAGACTGAGAGATTCGGCAGAGAATCCCTCTATCTCTCTATCTCTCTATCTCTCTATCTCTCTATCCTACCCCTTCGGGTAGGTCGCTCCTACCACTTTTGCACTAAAAGACTATCGGCTTGCAGGTTGTGAGTATAATTACAATTTGTTAGACTAACGGCATCCCAAGTGTACAGTAATCAGCTTCCCGTTCCATTCCATTTGTTTGAACAAAATTTAGTATAGATTGTCATTGTAAATTCAGCAGCGCCAATCGGTTTTGCGTTCATCAACTGAACCGATGT
This sequence comes from Caldilineaceae bacterium, assembly GCA_026645575.1. Next base: position 49,283 of record JAPKMW010000011.1, on the reverse strand, counting down.
TGTGTAAGCGCAAACTGCGTGCTTGCTGAAGTTTACTGTCCACTCTGTACGACAGCGCGATCATCGCTTTGCCCTTTCCTTGTGGTGAGGGTAATGGGTGATCGGCAATAGTCCTGTACATTTTCACGTAACTCACCCATAGGAGGAACTTTATGGCACAAAACCCACGCGAAGATCAGCAGAAACGGCTCGATTCCTACTGGAAAGCCAACCAGCGCTTGATCATTACCCTGTTAGTCATCTGGTTTGTTGTTGCGTATGTCCCGCCGCTCTTTATCAACCAACTGAACCAGATCGTCTTTGCCGGCTTCCCCTTGGGCTACTACATGGGCAGCCAGGGATCGTTGATTGTCTTTGTCGTCTTGATCTTTTACTATGCCTGGCGGATGAACAAGCTGGATCAAGAGTATGGTCTACGCGATCGCGACCGCAAACTGACCACCAAGAAATAAACTTCACCAGAGATCAACAGAGAAGGAGAACTACCTACCATGTTTCGACAAGATCGCCTGGCCCGCGGGTATGGGCTGTTTACTGTTGGCTTTATTCTCTTTACGCTGATCATTCTGGCGTTGGAGTTGACTATCGACTTATCGCACAATGTCATTGCCTGGAGCTTCATGGCGCTGACGATGGGTCTGTATGCTGTCATCGGCATCATGAGCCGCACCAAAGCGTTGGATGAATATTATGTCGCCGGGCGCAGTGTGCCTGCTATCTTCAACGGCATGGCCACCGGCGCTGACTGGATGAGCGCGGCCTCCTTTATTTCCATGGCCGGCTCGCTCTGGTTGTTGGGCTATGATGGCCTGGCCTACATCATGGGCTGGACCGGCGGTTATGTGTTGCTGGCGCTGCTCTTTGCGCCCTACATCCGCAAATTCGGGCAATACACCATTCCCGACTTTGTGGGCGCTCGCTATGGCGGTAAAGCGGCCCGCACCGTGGCTGCCATTGCCGCCATCATTGTTAGCTTCACCTACGTGACAGCGCAGGTCGTCGGCGTCGGCTTGATCATGAGCCGCTTTGTCGGTGTCTCCTATGAATGGGGCGTCGTGCTGGGGCTGGCTGGTGTGTTGTTCTGCTCTTTCCTGGGCGGCATGAAGGCTGTCACCTGGACACAGGTGGCGCAATATGTGATTTTGATCGTCGCCTACCTGGTGCCGGTGGTCTTCCTTTCGATCAAGCTGACCGGTGTGCCGATTCCACAGGCGTCCTACGGCGAGGCGTTGCAACAAGTCCAGCGCTTGGAAGCGGAGCAACAGATCACCAAACAATATGTGGAACCCTATAACGAAACGATGAGCAACGCGGCCTCCATCGGCGCCATCAAGGGTGTCAACAGCTATTTTGGCACCAACTGGAGCGTGCCGGAAGCCAAGTCTGTGACCGATTGGAAAGGCCAACCGTGGGACTTCCTGGCGTTGACCCTTTGTCTCATGCTGGGTACTGCCGGTTTGCCGCACATCTTGATCCGCTTCTACACGGTGCCGAGTGTACGCGAAAGCCGCATGAGCGTCGGTTACTCACTCTTCTTTATCTTCCTGCTCTACTTCACGGCCCCGGCCTATGCCGCCTTCTCCCGGTGGGAATTGCTCTCTAACGTCGTCGGCGGCTCCTTGACTAGCGTGCAAGACGGCGACAAGACCGTCTACACCATTGCCGGCAAAGATGGTCAGCCAATGGACTGGATCGTGCGCTTCTCCAAGACCGGTCTGTTGACGATCAAAGATTTCAATACGTTGGAGGGCTTGGATGGCACCAAACTCCCAACGTGGGCGGCGGATCAGACCAAGGGTGACGCGCCGAAGTTGATCTGGACGGATGCGAATGGTGACGGCAAAGTGCAGTTGGGCGCTTTCCAAGACACGTCACAAGGTGATGTCAAGACCGGCGTGGCGGGTGAGCTTTCCGGCGCTGCCATCACGGCCGGCACGGTGGATGGTAAGGTGCAATTTGCCGAGTTGGACATCAACGCCGACTTGATCGTGCTTTCGACGCCCGAATTGGCCGGTTTGCCCTATACGATTGCGGCCTTGATCGCCGCCGGTGGTTTGGCGGCGGCGCTCTCGACGGCAGATGGTCTGTTGGTGGTTATTGCCTCGGCTATTGCTCATGATGTCTACTACCGCATTATCAACCCGAAGGCCAGCGCCGCCACTCGTATGGCACTGGGGAAAGGATTGGTAATTGTGGCGGCAGCCTTAGCCGCACTGGCGGCCATGCCCCGCCTGGCGCTTATTGCGCAGATGGTGGCGTGGGCCTTCTCACTGGCAGCCTCATCCTTCTTCCCCATCATCTTACTGGGGATCTTCTGGAAGCGGGCCAATGGCCCAGGCGCCATTGCCGGCATCATCGGCGGTATGGTGGTCTGCATCTTCTACATGTATAACAACTACCTGGACCCCAGCTTTAATGTCCTGGGCATCACCCACCTGGGCGCCGGCGTCTTCGGCCTGACCACCAACTTCATCCTGACCTATGTGGTGAGCAAGTTGACCGCCGAACCCTCTCGTGAGATTCAGGAACTGGTCGATCACCTGCGCCATCCACAGGAAGATGACGCGGCGATGGATGCGTTGGCTGGTAATGCCCGTGTGGCTGGGGCCGCCGCCGCTGCTGACTAAAGGGTAGCAGAACCGTTTCGTCTTTACCGCAATGTTGTTGAATGCTGTGTGATGCAAGGTGGGAACGTTACAGCCCCGCGTTGTACCACACAGCATTTTTGCTGGTCAATTAAAGAAGGCTATGCTACAATCCAGCCTATGAAGTAACGCTGTCCCGTAGGGACATTAGAATTTAGGGGCGATCATGGTTTTGTTCCTAAATTCAGGCGTCCCTACGGGACAGGGGAAGCAATTCGTATGAGTAGCGAAAGCGGAAATGGCAAACCATGAATCGCCACACCTTGACCAGCCAACGGCTGCTCGCCCTCTTTTTCATTGGTTGTCTACTACTCAATTTCCCCATCCTCTCCCTCTTTAGCACCGAGGGCATGGTCTGGGGCATTCCCCTACTCTACGTCTATCTCTTTCTTGCCTGGGCGCTGCTGATTGCCCTCATGGTGTTAGTCATTGAATTGTAGAATAACTCGGTTTGCGAAGAGATTGGGAGATAGAGAGATTAAGAGATTTTGTCTAGCCAATCTCTTAATCTCTCTATCTCCCAATCTCTCAATCTCTAAGGTCGCTACCCAGTTCACGCAACACGAATCACCGGATCATGCTCAACGGCACCACCATCATCCTCGTCTCGTTCGGCTATATTGGCATTTTGTTCGCCATTGCCTATGTTGGCGACAAACGCGCCGACGCGGGGCGCAGCCTAATCAGCAATCCCTATGTTTATGCGTTGTCAATGGCAGTCTATTGCACGGCGTGGACCTTTTATGGCAGTGTGGGGCGGGCGGCGCGCGGCGGCACTGATTTTTTGCCCATCTATGTCGGGCCAACGTTGATGGCGATGCTCTGGTGGTTTATCCTGCGTAAGATCATTCGCATCAGCAAGCAGAATCGCATCACCTCGATTGCCGACTTTATCGCCTCACGCTATGGCAAGAGTATTACGCTGGGCGGCTTGGTAACGTTTATCGCCGTGGTGGGGATTGTGCCTTATATTGCGCTCCAACTCAAAGCGGTGGCGACCAGCTTTACCCTGATCTGGAACCATGCTGATTTGACGGCTGCCGGCCAAAGCGCCGTGACAACGACGGCGGCGGATACGGCGTTTTATGTGGCGCTGGTGTTGGCCGCCTTTGCCATTCTCTTTGGCACGCGCCACCTGGATGTGACTGAGCATCACGAGGGATTGGTCGCCGCCATTGCCTTTGAATCAGTGATCAAATTACTGGCCTTTCTGGCTGTAGGCATCTTTGTGACCTTTGGCGTCTACAACGGCTTTGGCGATCTCTTTCAGCAAGCGGCGGCGGACCCGGCGCTGCGCGAACTCTTTACCATGGGCAGCGCCACGAACAGTTACAGTGGCTGGGCGGCGTTGTTGCTGCTCTCGATGATGGCGATTATGTTTCTGCCCCGTCAGTTTCAGGTGGCGGTGGTCGAGAATGTCGATGAACGCCATCTTAATAAAGCGATCTGGCTCTTTCCACTCTACCTGTTGGTCATCAATATCTTTGTGCTACCCATCGCCTTTGGCGGCCTGCTCCATTTCCCCGACGGCAAGGTGGACGCCGACACCTTTGTGCTGACCGTACCAATGGCGGAAGGGCAGGAGGCATTGGCGCTGCTCGTCTTCCTGGGTGGCTTCTCCGCGGCCACCGGCATGGTGATCGTCGAAACCGTGGCGCTGAGTACGATGGTCTCGAATGATCTGGTCATGCCGTTGGTGCTGGGCTTGCGCATGTTACCGCTCCATGAACGGGGCGATCTCGGTGGCGTGATCCTGGCGATTCGGCGCATCGCCATTGCGGTGATCCTGCTGCTGGGGTATCTTTACTTTCGCTTGACCGCACAGAGCAGCCCGCTTGTTTCGATTGGCTTGGTCTCCTTTGCCGCCGTGGCCCAATTTGCGCCAGCCATCCTCGGCGGCATCTACTGGAAAGGGGCGACCCGCTTGGGTGCGCTCAGCGGCTTGATCGGCGGTTTTCTGGTTTGGGGCTATACCCTGCCGCTGCCTTCCCTGGCCGAGTCCGGTTGGCTGCCGACCGATTTTGTTGAAGTGGGTCTCTTTGGCTTGTCTCTCCTGCGCCCCTATCAATTATTAGGCATCGAGAATCTTGATCCGGTGGCCCATTCGCTGGTGTGGAGCATGTTGGTCAACGTGGGGTTGTTTACCGTGGTCTCGCTAATGGGGCGGCAGAGTGTGCTGGAGCATAGTCAGGCATCGCTCTTTGTCGATAGCTTTAACTATGCCGCCAACCAGGGGACCCTGGCGCTCTGGCGTGGCACCGCCACTGTACAAGCGCTCCGTCAATTGTTGGGGCGCTTCCTGGGGGAACGGCGCGCCGACGCGGCCTTAGCCGTCTATGCACGCCAACGGGGGCTGGATTGGAGCAAGACCCTCAATGCCGACGCCGAATTGGTGCAACATGCCGAACGGTTGCTGGCCGGCGCCATGGGCGCAGCTTCGGCCCGCGTGGCGATTGCGTCGGTGGTCAAGGAGGAAGCGCTCACCCTGGATGAAGTGATGCGGATGCTCGATGAAACGTCACAGGTGATCGCCTATAGCCGGCAACTGGAGCAGCGTTCCCAGCAGTTGGAGCAAAAGTCGTTGGAACTGGAAGCCGCCACCGCTGAATTGCGCGCGGCCAACGAACGTTTGCAGGAGTTGGACCGACTCAAGGATGATTTTATCTCGACCGTCACCCATGAACTACGCACGCCGCTGACCTCCATTCGCGCCTTTTCTGAAATCTTGCACGACAACCCGGATCTGCCGGTTGACCGCCGCAGCCACTTTCTGGAAATTATTCTCAAGGAGAGTGAGCGGTTAACGCGGCTGATCAACCAGGTGTTGGATCTGGCAAAACTGGAAGCCGGCGCCGCTGACTGGAACACGGATACGGTCGATCTGCGCGATTTGATCCACGACGCCCTCGCCTCGACCGAACAGTTGATCAGCGACAAAGGGATTCTGGTCGAAATCACGGCGCCGGAACATCTGCCGCCGGTGGTGGTGGATCGGGATCGCATTACCCAGGTTTTGCTCAACCTGCTCTCCAACGCCATCAAGTTTTGCCAGGCTGGTAACGGTGTCATCCGGCTGACCTTGCAAGACACGGGTGACACCTTGCAGGTGAGTGTTCAGGATAACGGCCCTGGCATCAGCCATCAGGAGCAGCAACGTATCTTTGACAAATTTCGCCAGGTGCATGATCATACCAATGGCAAACCCCAAGGCACCGGTTTAGGCTTACCGATCAGCAAACAGATCATCGCTCACTATGGTGGCGCCCTTTGGGTGGAAAGCGCCCCCGGTGAAGGGGCGACGTTTCGCTTTACGTTGCCATTGGATGGAGTATAGTCCGTAGTCCAAAGTCCAGAGTCCAGAGTCCGTAGTTAATTACATAGCGAGCTAATTGCCGCCACCACACGACGCTGGACTACGGACTACCCGACCAATTAGGAGTACGCATGTCGAGAAAAGTGTTAATCGTCGATGACGAGGCCAACATCGTCATTTCGTTGGAATTTTTGATGGAACAGGCCGGCTATACGGTGGACATTGCGCGCACTGGTGATGAGGCGCTGGCGAAAATTGCCAACTTTGCGCCCGATCTGATTCTGTTGGATGTGATGTTACCCGGCATGAATGGCTTTGACATCTGTCAACGCATTCGGCAAACGCCAGCGTGGCGCCACATCAAGGTCGTGATGCTCACAGCCAAGGGGCGCGAAGTGGAGATCACCAAAGGGTTGGCGTTGGGCGCTGATGCCTATATCACCAAACCCTTTTCAACCAAAGCGCTGCTTGCCGAGGTGGAAAGCCAGTTAAACAAAACTCATGCGCCGCTCCCAAGTTAGCGACCTGCTAACGATCACTGCACTCTTTCTGCTGTTGCTTGGCGGTTTGACCGGTTGGGGTTTGGCCGGCTGGATCGCGTTACCGGCATCGTCACCGTTGGCCTGGGCCATTCCGCTGCTGCTGGCGCTATTGGTGTTGGGCAGCGGAAGCTGGTTGTACCGCTTTGGTCGCGCCTGGTTCTTGCAGGTGAAAACCTTGCAAGAGGAAGCGCACCTGATCCGCCATACCAACCCCGACCGGCGAGTGACACCGCAAGGTACAGCCGCCGTGCGGGCATTGGCTGCCACCATTAACGAATTCGCTGAAACAGTACAAACCTTGCAGCAGGATCGCGATGAAGGCATCCGGCGCGCGCGCGCCGACCTGGAAGAAGAACACAATCGCCTGGCGGCCATCATGGGGGAGTTGACCGACAGTGTGATTGTCTGCAACCTGGATGGGCGGATTTTGCTCTATAATCAACAGGCGCGCCACCTACTCAACCCACCAGCCAACAGCAGCAGCGGCTTTATCGGCCTGGGGCGGTCGATCTTCGGTTTGCTCGACCGCAATGCGATTAGTTACGGCTTGAGCCATCTGCAAATAAGCCATCTACAAAATCGGGCGGCGCCGCCGGTTGCCGGTGCTGAACGGGAGCCGCGCACCAGTTTTATCGCCGCTACGGCCAACGGGGCGTTATTGCGCATTCGCATGGCCCCGTTGCTCGACAAAGCGGCCACACTCACGGGTTTTGTGCTGACCTTGCAGGATATGACGCAAGGGATCACCGCCAGTAGCCGGCGCGATTTTCTCTTGCAGCGGTTGACCGAACGCTTCCGGGGTGGGCTAGCCAACATTCGGGTCGCCATTGAAACGCTAGAGCAATTTCCCACCATGCCCGCTGCACAACTGACGCGTTTTCAGCAGATCATTAGCGATGAGTCAAGCGCCCTCAGCGGTGAACTGGATCAAACCATGCACGAGTTTGCCGATGATCTGCGCGCCCAGTGGCGTCATGAAACAATGGCGGCGGCGGATCTCCTGGGCGCGCTGCAACACCACCTGGCACAGATGACAGGTGTAACGGTGGAAAGTTCGCCGCCGGCAGATCTTTGGCTGCGGGTGGATAACTACGCCATCGTCCATGGCCTGACCACGGCAGTACGCGATTTGCAGGCAACGTTTCAAGTAACCCACCTCCATCTGGGGTTACAGCCGCTTCACGTTGATCAATCCACTGCTCAACCCACCGATCAACCCACCGATCAACCCAACGCCAAACAGCGGCGCTTTGCCACCCTGGATGTACGTTGGTCAAGCCGGAACGTCGCCATTACAGCGTGGCTGGATTGGAAAGAGCGGGCTTCGACTGTGGATGCCGGCGACGCAACCTTCACCTTGCGTGAAGTGGCCGAGCGCCATGGCAGTGAACTCTGGTTTCAACATGACCCGGCCACCGAGCAGAGCTATTTTCGCTTGCTTTTGCCCTTGGCGACGAGCCGGCCTGCGCTGCTATCGCCACCCGTCCACGCTGCGCCGGTCAGTCGCCCAGAATATTATGACTTCAACCTCTTTCCGCAGGAGAGCCAGCCCAGTGCGTTGGTTGATCGCCCGTTGAGCGCACTACCCTATACCGTCTTTGATACCGAGACCACCGGGCTTGATCCGACCCATGATCGCGTTGTGTCGATTGGCGCCGTGCGGATTGTCAATGGTCGCTTGCTGCGCCAGGAACTCTTTGATCAACTGGTCGATCCGGAACGATCGATGCCGGCGGCTGCCGAAGAAGTGCATGGCATCACCGACGCGATGGTGCGCGGCCAGCCGCCCATCCAGCAGGTGCTGCCCCAATTTTTGCGCTTTGCCGAAGAGACGGTGTTGGTCGGCCACAATGTTGCCTTTGATCTGCGCCTCTTTGAAACCGAAGAACCAATCACCGGCGTCAAGGTGAGCAACCCGGTTCTTGACACACTGCTGCTCTCGGCGGTCATCCACCCTGATGGCGATAACCACAGCATGGAAGCGCTGGCCGATCGGCTGGGCGTGACCATGGTCGGTCGCCACACGGCATTAGGGGACGCTTTTGTGACGGCAGAAATTTTCCTGCGCCTGATCCCGCTACTGCACACTCAGGGAATTACGACATTAGGGCAAGCCATCCACGCCGCGCAACAGACCTATTTTGCCCGCTTGAAGTATTGATGATGGGTGACTGGCATAGCCGAAATAAGTAGTATATAATATCGCCATGTTAACCAAATTGCAGATCCGCAACTTCAAAAAATTAAACAATGTTGAGATCGAATTAGGCAACACAGTTGTTTTTATCGGTCCAAACAACTCTGGCAAAACGACAGCATTGCAAGCCCTCGCCTTATGGGAAATTGGCTTACGGCAATGGATTGCGAAACGTGGTTTACCTGACCACGGGGAACACGCACAGGATCAGACCCCGCGTCAACGCCCCGGTGTGACGATTAACCGCCGGGATCTCATTGCCATTCCGGTCCCTGATGCCAATCTTCTCTGGCGTAATCTTCATGTCCGCAAGGTAGAACGAGGCGAATCGGCTGGTGGAAAACGTCAACAGACGCAAAATATCCGCATTGACATTCTGGTCGAAGGTGTAAGTAACGGTAGCCCGTGGCGTTGCGGCCTTGAATTCGATTATGCCAACCAAGAATCGTTTTATTGTCGCCCACTGCGTCAACAAAATGGTGCTCAGATGGAGCGCATGAGTATCCCTGCTGCTGCGGCAGCAATCCGTGTCGTCTTTCTCCCGCCAATGTCGGGTTTGACAGCGGTTGAACCAAAATGGGAACCAGGGCGCATCAATGTCTTGTTAGGTGAAGGACAAACCGCGCAAGTATTGAGGAACCTTTGTTACCAAATCTATGCGGAAACGGATGGGCAGGAAACCTGGCAGACAGTGGTGACTTATATTCAACAGATCTTCGGTGTAAAATTGTTGGCGCCCCATTACCTTGTTGAGCGGGGCGAGATTACGATGGCTTATGAAGAACCATCGGGGGCGCAGCTAGACCTATCCTCTGCTGGTCGTGGTTTGCAACAAACACTCTTGTTACTGACGCATCTCTACGCCAATCCTGGTGCAGTCTTACTGTTGGATGAGCCGGATGCCCACCTGGAAATCCTCCGTCAACGACAGATGTATCAACTGCTCACCACTATTGCCCAAAAACAGGGATCGCAGATCATTGCTGCCAGCCACTCCGAAGTTGTTTTGAATGAAGCGGCGGATCGTGACATTGTCATTGCTTTTGTCGGGCAACCCCATCGAATTGATGACCGGGGAACACAGGTTGTCAAAGCGCTACGTGAGATCGGCTTTGATCACTATTACCAAGCTGAACAGACCGGTTGGGTTCTCTATTTGGAAGGTTCGACTGATCTGGCGATCTTACGCTCCTTTGCCGAGAGCCTAGCCCATCCTGTCGTTCCCTACCTTGAACGCCCTTTCGTGGTCTATGTCGGGAACGTGCCAAACGAAGTACGCAAACATTTCTGGGGTCTGCGTGAAGCTAAAGCTGATTTGGTGGGCGTGGCAATTTTTGATCGGTTAAGCCAACCCTTGCCGGATGGTCTGGGCGCAACCGCGCTCATGTGGCAACGGCGCGAGATCGAAAATTATCTCTGCCAACCAGAAGTGTTACTCTCCTATGCGCGCCATGAGGTCGCCGGTGATACACTTTTCGACTTTGCTGAAAGTGAGCGAAGGTTAGCCGCTATGCAAAGCGCTATTGACGAAGTTGCGACATCGTTGGAAACCTTACGCAATCTTACCCCCTGGTCACCGGATACGAAAGTGACCGATGATTTTCTCGACCCCCTGTTTCGGCGCTATTTTACTAAATTAGGGTTGCCCAATCTTTTACGGAAAAGTGATTATCATATTCTTGCCCGTTTCCTCGTCAAGGAGCAGATTGCCCCTGAGATTCGAGAAAAACTGGATGCGATTGTAACCGTGGCCTGCCATGCCAGGCCACGCCAGGATTAATGGTAACAGAACGGCCTATGTCAACGCTACTTAACCAACCATCAAGCTTACTACGACGCTGGAGCCTGGCTGCAGGGGTCTACCTCTTGATCTGGCTCCTTGGCTATTGGACGCTGACTTATTGGCAATATGCCTATCCTGGCCGCTGGCTGTTACTGGCCGGCGTGATGTTGGTCGTCGCGCTGACGATTCTGGGGAGCAACCTACACCACAACCGCCGGGGGGAAAATGGCCCGTTGTTGCCGACGCTGGGCTATGGCAACGCGATGACGATGGCGCGCGGGCTGCTGCTGCTGCTGCTCACCGGCTTTCTTTTTTCGCCCCGCCCGCCGGAGCCGTTTCTCTGGTTGCCGGCCATTCTCTTCACCATCTCGCGCTTGATCGACTGTTTTGACGGCTATGTGGCGCGCATCACCCGCCACGACACCAAACTGGGCGCCATCCTTGACATTGAGTTTGATGGCCTGGATTTGCTGGTGGCGGTGCTGTTGTGTGTACAATACGGGGTGCTGCCGGTTTGGTATCTGGTGCTGGCGGTGAGCCGTCAGCTTTTTGTGTTGGGCATGTGGCTGCGGACACGTGCCGGCAAACCCAACCGCGACCTGCCGCCCAGTGACAACCGACGCGTTATCGCCGCCTATCAAACTGGCTTTATCAGCGTTATGTTATGGCCAGTCTTTACGCCGCCACTGAGTACACTGGCCGGCTACCTCTTTGCCATCCCCCTGATCTATAGCTTTGGCCGCGATTGGCTGGTGGTCAGCCATCTCATCGACCCCGATTCTGCCGGCTATCAACGCTGGCGCACCACCATGAAAACCTTCTTTGAAGGGTGGCTCCCGCTTGTTGCGCGGCTGGTAGCGGTTGTTCTGACGGTGCTGATTCTCTGGCATGAAGCGCAAACGTATCCCAATTGGGGACCATACCTCCGTCAGATCGGCATCGTTGCTCCGTGGGTGTTGCCATTGTTGGTGGCGCTGTTTGTGATGGCCGCCTTGTGCGTGCTGTGGGGAATTGCCATCCGCATTGCAGCCCTTGCCTTGCTCTATCTTGCCTGCCTCGATATTTGGACGCATGGCTTTGTCTGGTATGAAAATGCGCTCCTGTTTACCGCCGCCAGCATCGTGACTCATCTGGGGAATTGGTGGTTTACCCGCTGGCAACCGGAAGAGCCAATCTTGCGCACTCACTTCGGCAAACGTGAAGAGCGCAGCACATGAAGGTGCAGCCCTTACGGCTTGGCTGCCAACTTACTTTATGCCTTTGTCTCCTGCTGTTCGGGTGGTGGCTCTTCCACACTATCGCCCTGACCGAGATTGCGCAAATTCTGCAACAACTTACCTGGCGTAAGGGCGCCTGGTTGATGGCGGCAAATCTGGTCGTCCTGGTGACGCTGACCAGCCGTTGGTGGCTCTTTCTCTACGGTCTGGGCTACCTTGTGCCCTTTTCCGCGCTGCTGCGTTACCGCGTGGCCGCCTTTGCTGTCAGCTATTTTACCCCTGGCCCCCACTTTGGCGGCGAACCTCTTCAGGTCTATCTCCTCAATCAACGGCATGGCGTGCCGGTAGCCACTGCGATTGCGTCTGTTACTCTTGACAAAGTATTGGAGATGACCGTCAACTTTGCCGTCTTAGCCGGTGGCGCCTTTTTGATCCTGCAACAAGAGGTGCTGACGACAACGCTGCTTTCCCAGCCACGCACCGGGCTGGTCAGCGTACTGCTCTTCCTCCCTCTGGTTGCACTTGTCGTTTGGGTGGGCCGGCAGCGGCTGGCGTACCGAGTAGGCCACCAGGAGCGTTCAGGGCGTCTTGCCCAGTGGTTGGCGATGCTCAAGCAAAGCCTTGGGCAAATGGTGGATCTCTGGCGCAGCAAACCGGCGCTCTTTCTGGCTGCCAGCGCGGTTTCGCTGCTGAGTTGGGTGGCGTTGATCGGCGAATTCTGGTATATGACCGCGGCGCTAGAACTGGATCTCAGTTTTACCCAGGCCATGACCTTGCTCTTTGCCATGCGTGTTGCCATTCTGTTGCCCATGCCAGCCGGATTGGGCGCACTGGAAGCCGGTCTGGCCCTGGCGACGACAGCCCTCGGCTTGTCACCGGCGGCTGGTCTCAGCATGAGTTTGCTCATCCGCCTGCGCGATGTGGTGCTAGGGTTAATTGGCTTATGGCTGGGTGGTTTTGCTCTCTGGCCGCACCGGTTGCCGCCCAAATAGCGCAGATGGATCAGAATGAACACAGCCCTCCTTGCTAAAGTTTGAACATTGTTCCACCTTTGCTGATTCCGCGACACGGTGGTACAGTAAGCAACCGGCAGTGACCAAGCTGCTCTGGATGCGTTGTTTGTACTGGTGGGAGGCTTTGTGCAACAATTGCGGTTACTTCTGTTTCTGATCGGCGTGGGGATCGGCTGTCTGCTCTTTTGGCAAACAAACGGCATGGTCTACGCACAGGTCACGCCGGCGCCACACTCGCTAAAAATCGCGGTCGGCGGCTGGAGTTGGGTGCAGGTGCAGGTTGATGAGCGGTTGGCCTTTACTGGAATTTTGCAACAGGGCAATACCGGTGAATGGCAGGGGCAACAGCTCACCCTGACCATTGCCAGCAGCGCCCCGGTGACTGTCACGCTGGATGGCGACGAGCAACGCATGTTGTTGAGTAACGGCGAAGGCAGTGCAATTCTCCGCTGGCCGGCAGAGCCGCCACCGCCACCCGTTGCCCCTCCGACCAGCGCAGCAACGGGGCAAGCGCCAACCTTCTATGTTATTCAGCCGGGCGACACGCTGGCGCTCCTTGCCGAACGCTTTGCGGTTGATCTGGCGCTGCTCACCCAGGTCAATGGGATTGCTGACCCCAACCGCATCTTTGCCGGCCAGCGGTTGGCAATTCCCGGCAGCGATGGCGCGTTGCCCGACCCAGCACTATCGCCGGTCAGCGCACCGGTGGCTGGCGTGACAACAACGGTCGCCGTTCGTGGCTCCGTGGTGGAGCGCTTGACGACTGAAGCCCAAACCGTCCCCGCTTCCTCCCCTTTCCATAAAACAACCTGGCTCACCTACTATGGTCGGCCCGGTGTGCCGGTGATGGGCATTCTGGGCGAGCATGAGATCGACCCACTGACGCCGCTGCTCAAAGCCCAAGCCCAAGCCTATGACGCCGCTAATGCCGATGAATTGCGGGTGCAGGGTGCGTTCCATCTGGTCTACGGCATGGCGACCAAAGCGCCCGGTGGGGACAAGCGTTACCTGGCCTTCTTAACCGATGAGGTGGTAGAGGCGTATATCAAAGCAGCCCAAGCCGAGAATCTAGCAGTAATCCTCGACATTCAAATCGGCGCGCTCACACCAGTCGAGGCGTTAGCCGTGGGCTTCCCCTGGCTCAAGTACGAAAATGTCCACCTAGCGCTTGACCCCGAATTTGCCATGGCGCACACAGGGCAAGCTTGGCCCGGCGACCCGATTGGCTATGTCACTGCCGCGCAGATCAACGACGCTCAGGCCGCCATGCAAGCTTATCTGGTCGAGAACAACCTCCCCGGCGAACGCATTCTGCTCCTCCACCAGTTTCTGGACAGCATGATTGTGGATAAAGCCGATCTCGCCTGGGACTACGATCGCATCGCCCTCACCATCTCCGCCGACGGCTGGGGCGGTCCGTGGGGGAAGATCAGCAAGTACAATGACTTTATTGATGAGGCGATCCACTTTAGCGCGTTCAAACTCTTCTACCGCTGGGATCAACCGCTGATGACGCCACGCGAAGCGCTAGGGATCGATGGCTATGGGGAGCAGGGGTATATCGAGGTGACGCCGAATTTGATTATTTATCAGTAGTATCCACTGGTAATATCTTAGATCGCATCAAGGCGCGCTTTCAACTCTTCTAAGGTCTTGTCAAATGACCACCAATTTTCAACTGCTTCCACCGCTTGGTAAATTCGCCAAGCGGTGTCGCCATCATCAATATACATAAACCAATATTGAGCTGCATCAAGTACCTGAAAAATACGTTCACGCGAAAAGCGGCGTGCGATTTGTAAAGCATTTACAATCTTTGGGAATGCTTCTTCAATAGAATTAGCTGATAAAAGATGAATCCTTATTTCTTCAAAAATCGATTTATCCAACCTATAACCATTAAACTGGAGAGCAATTTTTGCGGCATCATCAAAGCGACCTATTTCGGCTAACGCGGGGGCAATTAACTCTAGAGCATCGTTGCAGTAGCCATTACGACGATTAAGCGTGGTGGCTAAGGCTAGTGCTTGACGGAAGCCTTCCTCATCGCCACTTTCTATCATTGCCATCCCAATTAGACCAACCGTTACTCCAATGTTAATTGATAGCTCTGTTTCTTGTGTTAGCACAAGTAGTCGGCGTAAACCTTTATGATTGCGTGTTTCAGCCATCCGGTAAGTCATCGCACTTAACATAGCTGATGTACCATAATAAGGATCCTCATAAACCCTTAGCGCTTGCTCCAGTAAATCTATACTTTCTGTGTCTGCAAGCCAGTAGGCAAAGTCTTTAATGATACTACTGTCTTTCTGTAAGCTTAACTCTCTGAGTTCCTCTAAACTTCCAACTTGCGCCATTAAGCGCGCGCCGTTTTCGACGAAAAATAGCCGGCTGTTTTCATTTACTCTATCTATACTCAAACCCATACTCAAACGCTCACCTCGCCGATTAATTCTATATAACCGATCTTGTTTTTCTGCTGACACAAGGCTCTCATGACGGTGCTTATGGTTCTTACTTCTGTCATCTGCCTGAATTGTCTGATGTAATAGAGATAATTTTAGAGGATCAGAACAAGTTTCTTTAACTTGAACAAAACTGTTTCCTAATTCGGTAGATTCTTCCCTAAATCTTTTAATTTCATCGTATTTCCAGCTAATCTCATCAGGTATATTGGAAATATGTTCGGCTACCTCACGCAGTCTTGCTTGTACGTTTTCTACAACCGGTTGTAGGATAGACACAAATTCGCATTGATCGGAGTGAGCAACTATTTCCAGTATTCTATCCAGCCACCGCTTTGTTGTACTCTGTCCGTAACCGTTTTTATCTGCGTTCCACGCACCTTCAATCAAGGCTGCGGCCTTGTCAATTTTACCATCGTTGCATAACATATCAAATAAATTATTTTGAAAAAACACCTTAGCATCTTCGTAACCAGTAGCGCCTAATCTACCTCCTCCAAGTTCACACAATTCTAGTGCAATGTTTGCAATGTAACGTGCCTTATCTAAATGCAAATGAGTAGCCAAGATATTTGAAATTTCACATAGTGCCTCTATGCGAGTTGGGAGCATATATATTAACCATGTTTTCTGTAAAACATAGTTAAGTTGCTGTAGATCGCCAGTAAGAATAACAGCTTCAGTGACAGCACCCAGAGGTTGAATCCGATCAATCTCATACCAGTTTGGTATCTTGTCTATTACTTCCAACGCCTGTTCTATATGAAAATGTGTGGCCAAAGCATTTGCAATCTTGCATAATGTATATGTCTTAGTTTCCTTATCTGTAATGGTTTGTACTACAGCTAACAGACGCCGAAATCCTTGTTGATTTTTGCTAGAAATCAGATTGACTGCTAGATCATTGAAATTATATTCCGTCACTCCCCAATTTTCCCAACCCTCTTGCAAGCGTGTCTGCAAGAGTTCTTCAACATAAGTGGCGTCATGCCATCGCCCCAGTTCTTCGGGCGCTAAAATAGTATACTTGCGTACATCTTGTGAAAGAAAGTATTTCTTGCGTTCTCCACGAAACACTCCTACGGAGTGGGCTTGCGCAAGGATAAAATTGAAGGTAAGAGCATAAAAACTAGTGCCCTTCAAAATGGTTTTTGTAAGAGCGTATGCTCTCTGCTTTTGCCCTAAGTTAGCCATTTGTTGTGCAATGCGGAAACGCGTCCAGTGCGAAATAAGCTCATCAGTGATCACTTCTGCCACCTGAATAGCTTTGTCAAATTCTCCAGCCGCTGCTAGTTGCACCGCTCTTTGCGCGTTGTGTAATAGTCCGATCTGGTCACTACTTGGCGAAAGTATATCCTCATTTTCGGAATGAAAGGCTACTTGCGCCCACTCTTCTGATACAAGGAGGGCTGTTGTCAGTTCGCCAACCTTGATACATGCCTCCGCTATAGAAGAGTAAGCGCGACACCGCTCACGAATATCGCTAATCAGGGTAGTATAATGATAGGCTTTCTTGCTTTCACCTGCATGAACTAGACTCTTTAATACGCAGTAATCTACGGTAGCGGAGCGTGTGACGACCGTAGTGTATGCCAGGCAACTGCCGATCAACGCTTCCCAGTCTGTTGCTTCTGCAGTAGCGGCCAGATCAATAACCTTCTCCATATCTTGCGCGAAAGCGACATGCGCTCCTGTTCGTTGCCGTTTCAACTGCATCCAGCGCTTATCAACCAAGGCATAAAGCGATCTGTGATCGCGAATGGCTATAAGATGGGCTGCATAGTTGTCGAGAATATACATCGGCGTCGTATTCGGCCAATATTGCTCCTGATACGACTTACACCATTGCACTAACTTTTGCTGGTAATAGTCACGCGACTTGGGCAACTCTGCTTCAACTGCGGTACGAAATAGCCAATGCATCAATTCCTGACGCTCTTCACCCAGCAGAAAGCGCGCAATCGGCTTGGTAGCTCTATAAATATGCCTTGGCGCCACTCTCAGTAGATCAGCCAGTTCATCTTGGCTAATCCCCCCAATCGTTACTGTCAACAACCCAAGGATTTCCCAGGTCAGCTCATGATTGGTGAGCTTATCTAACTGCGCAAGTTGATTTTGAAAATAGGTTTGAACACCAGCGGGCGGTTTATATTCCAGTTCGGCCAACGTGGCTACACCTTTTGTGATGACATCTTGTAAGACAGCGCGTAGATAGATCGGTTCACCGTGCGTGACATTGTAGATTCGTGTTAAAACATCGTCGGCGATGGGAAGAGAAAAGACACTAGTTGCTACTGCTTGTCTGATGTCATGCAAATTAAGAGGGTGCAATTCAAGAATTTGGGCCTGTCGAAGCGGGTGTTCCTCAATAACGTGTTGTTGTGGATTGGGGTTAGGGCGCGAGGTAATGACAATATGAACATAATCTCGCAATTCGGTCGGTAGTTCGGTAGCAACGGTAGCATCGCCATCTGCCATTTCATCCAAACCATCGATCAATAGTAACAACGGCGACGCTTGGCTTGCTTCTTCATTTGCTAAATGCCAAAGCTCACTAAATTGTAGCCGTAGTGAGTCAAGTTCAGAAGTAACACCACCGGGAAGGTTCAAGAGCGACAGAAGTTGTAAATTGACAACTTGAAGAAAATCCTGCGCCGTATTTTTGTTTTCATTTTGCCGAATGAAATAATAGAGAAGCCGCACTCCTGCTGTTTGGGTGTTCGTTGTATACTGTTGAATAAAGTTCGCCGCCAAAGCCGACTTGCCATACCCTGGCGGCGCCTTTACTAAAAGATAACCCGGCTTCTGTTGAAGAGAAAAATTGACTAAATATTGATGTTCTACTTCCCGTCCCACAAAAAGCTGTGCATAGTAGTGCAGGATATAGCCAATATCATAATGCCCACGAAGCCCAGCGGGTTGGGAGAGGTAGACCGGGCCATTAAAGTTGTTCAACTGCGCCCAGGAACTGTCCATTGCCTGAACGATGTTATTTCCATTTGCATCCTGTCGCATATCACCGTCTCACCACTTTGGGGGTCTGGTTACATTGACTGAGGCACTGCTGCCGCTTGCTGCTTGTGCAATATTATTGCCAACAGCGGTTTGGCGAATGATTTTTTGTCCTTTGGTCATTTGTAGCTTTTCAAGTAACCTGTGTGCAGCAGTAAGAATTTCTTGGTCTTGATCCGCCTGTACCCGCTTTACTTCTTCTTCTAAAACCAGCTTTCGACCTTGCGACTCAGGCACCTCTTCTAAGTCATCAACGGCTTTGCTCAACTTACTTTGCTCCCCAAAACGTTGTTTGATCAACTTTTTTAACGAATGGTACATGGCAACCGTAGAATTAATCGCAGCATCAGTCAGCGTTGAAGCGATACCTTCAGCACTACCGGCAATTAAGGCCAGTGAAACGGGGTCCATCTTGTTACTCCTTCTGATAATTCAAACAGGTAAGCGCCGAACACGGACACGTCCCTGTGTAATACTGAGGATGGCGCCACTACGCAAAAGGTTTTCATAGTGGGCTAACACTAAACGAAGATGCAGAGTTACATTGGTCGGGCGCATATCAGACAAGCGAAAAATCACCACGCTGGGCAGGCTATCGCCACTAGCCGCCATGAGATCACCGAAATCAAGGTCGTGGGTGAGGATAACTCGCCCTTCGCGCTTGGCTTTCGCAATGATTTCTCCATCGGACAAACGCTGCAGTTGCTCTTCGATCAGGTGAGTAGCATCATCGCCCTCACTGCGTAAAAAAGCAACGGCTTTCGGCGAAATGCCAATGTCGGCTAAAAACTTTAGCATAGCTTTAGTCAGCCGCAACCGCGAGTTCATAGACAGCGTCTTCAGCCAACCAGGCACCATACTGAAGCGCTTGCTGAATATCCTCCTCTTCTAAATAAGGATAAGCATCGAGGATTTCAACATTGCTCATGCCATTGGCAACCAAATTCAGGATCAACGCCACTGTGATCCGCATCCCACGGATACAGGCTCGCCCGCCCATCATGCCGGGTGTAAAGGTTATGCGCCCGAAGGGAGTAAATGCTTGTTTCATCTCGTTCCTTCCGCCTTCCATCCAAGAGGGCGACGCTGAACCGCCTACCTCAATCCACTTCCCGATCATCCATCAGCAACTGGTCACAAGAAACGTTAAAAATCTGCATCAGTTTGAACAGGATTTCCAAGCTTGGCGACCGTTCACCTTTTTCCATTTTGCCAACGTGAGTATAGTCAACGCCCAGCATCTCACCAAGTTGTGCTTGGGTCAGCGCGTGACGTTTGCGGAGCGTATACAATTTTTCGCCAAGCCGTTGCATGATGATTTTCGATTTGCCAAGAATAAACTGCTATGTTACAATCAAAAACAAGACTCTTAGTCTTGTTTTTGCCCTACTGCCCCACGTTGGTGTTGTACCTAGCACGCAACGTAGGCATGGTATCCCATTCAATGTCGAAAGGAGGTGAACCCAATGAGTACCTATCCCATTGAAAAAGTGCTATTCGAGTACGAACACAACCGCATGGATGTAGAGATGGCGATGGGCCACAGCTTGCAACACATCGCCCATCTCTCCGCCACCCAGGCGACCACCGTTGCCGAACAACAGGTGTTGCGCCAAAAGATCGGCACACTGGAAAATTTGTTGCACAGCGTCCAGAGCAAACTTGATCGCCTGGTCGCCCAAGCGCCACCGAAAGTTGCTCCATAACCATTGATAGCATGCCCTTGACCTGCACCGGCTTGTCTACGGTGCGGGTCACTTGTCTATAATAGCGCCAATGACGTATTTATGCAAAGCAGACGCAACGATTAACAGACAAGCCTTACGGTGATCAACATTGACGGAGTGCAGTAAAAATGCTACAATCAACCATAAGCAAAAAGAGGAGTAAAGCAGGTAGCAGCCATGAGCATTCAAAATCCCTATGACCACGCACTTAAGATCCTGGCGCGCACCTACCCCGTCGAGTTTTTGAGGTTGGGCTTTCCTGACAAGTCAATCCGTCTGCTGGAGGGGCAAGCCAATGTAGAGCTGGCGCTGGAAATTGACCGGGTCGATTTTTTGCACAAGATCGCGTTGCAGGGAACAACCGCATACATGCACATTGATTTTCAACTGGATCATGATGGCGACTGTCCCCGCCGCTTTTTTGTCTACAACGCCATGCTGAGTGAAATGATGAAGCCAACGCCAATCATTACGTTACCGGTTTACATCCGACCGCGCGTCTCCGACCCGCCTGGCCGTTATGAAATGAAGATCGGCGAAACCATTTTTCATACGTTCACTTACCAGCCGATCTGCCTATGGCGCTATGTCGATCAGATTCGGAGCGGTGAGTTATACATCTTTGCGCCGCTATTGCCAGTGCTAACGCAACCTATGGATGAAACATTGTTGCGTGAGGAGCGCGAGTTAATTCTAACCCATGAAAAAGATACCGACCGCCAGCGCACCTTACTGACGACAGCGATTTTGATCGCCGCGCAATCAAAGTTGTTTAGTAGTGATTTTCTGTGGACTTTGTTTAAGGAGGATCCGATGGATCTGGATAACCCGGTGATTGCCAAGCTGTTTGATCGCGCTTATGGTGAAAAGCTAGCAGCGGAAACCCAAAAGCTGGCGGCTGTAGCCGAGGCCGCACGCCGCGAAGCCGAAGCCACACGCCGTGAAGCTGAACGTCGTGAAGCTGAAATTGAAGCGACAAGCCAATGGCAGGAGTTGATGCTAAAAATCTTAGAACATCGCTTTACCTCGGCGCCACTGGCATTGGTGCGGCTCCTACAGGCCGTGAAACCTGCCCAGCGCAGCCAGGTCAGTGATATTATCCTCGACAGCCCCGATGCCGATACTTGTTTGCACGCCCTGCGTCAACTGTAAATGGAAGCCTAAGCAGCCTTAGGCAGCAAGATCACCGTAGATCGCCTGGACAAACTGCTCATCCAACACGGCATCTACGGGTAACGGATAGGGGGTGAGGCCGAGGTTGGCATAGGTGTCAAGGTTGCGTTGCCAGCGTCCCCGATCCAGCGCGCCAAAGCGGGTCAACGGAATGTCGCCGCTGACGTAGGTCGCCAGCGTCTCGACAATTTGGCGTTCGGTGCTAAGATGGGCCGCCCCTTGCGCCATCTTGACGACAATCCAGGCCGCTTCCTCGCGCTGGGCCATTGCCTGTCGCCAACCTTCAAACGAGGCCGCGAGAAAAGCGCGCAGGGTTGCCGCTTCTTGCTGGATCACCGTTTCGCTGGCAAAAAAGATCTGGGCATAGGGGTGAAGATGATGGTGGCGCACCGGAATCAGGTGGAGATCATAGCCCAGCGCTGCCAGTTCCAGCGGTTCTGACATGGCATAGCCCTGGACAGCATCGAAGCGATCCTGCGCCAGATTGTTGAGATCATAGGTGACTTCGGTTAGGTCAATCATCGCCAAGTCGATACCGGAGAGCGCCAGCACAGCTTCCAGAATGCGGATGCCGTCGGCGTGCATAGCGACCCGTCGCCCCACCAGATCGGCCAGGGTGCGAATGCTGCTGGTCCGTTTGGTCATCAGCACCAGCGGCGATTGTTGCAACATCCCCGCCAGCGCTTTGACCGGGTGGCCGGCGACAATGCCGCTAACGATCAGGTTGTCCTCACTACTGCCGGCACAGAGACCACCCGCCATCACTTTTTCCACAATCGAGCGGCCATCTTCCTGCCAGGGGATCAGATCAACCGCCAACCCGACCTGGTTGTATAACCCCTTTTCCTGCGCCCAACAGAGGCCAGCAAACTGGCCGGTGATAATCCAATCCAGATAAAAGGTAAAGGGCTGCACGTTACCTCCTATAGAACAAAGCGATCCGGGTCGCCGGCGTCGATATATTCAACCGGCAGATTGGGCCACAGGGGTTTGAACCAGTGGTAAAAGCCCATCATGCCCGGTGTTTCGGTGGCGTGATGACCGCCAGTGATCAGGCCAACACCGGCATCGCGGGCAAATTCAACATCGCGCCACTCGACCACTTCTCCTGTTACCGACGCGTCACAGCCGTGGGCCAGGGCGCGTTGGATAATGTCTACGGCGCCGGGGCTGCCCCAGTCGAGCGTCACCTTCTGCACCACGCGGTCGGGGTCGCCGACAAAGCGGATGCTCGGCTTGCCTAGTTTCTGGGCGACATGGGCAGCCAGATCGCGCAGGGTGATGGGGCCAACCTCATAGATATAGGCTGCGTCCACCCGCCGGTCGCCCCAGCCCAGAGCGTCGGCCAGGGCATAGCCCATGCCATAGACGGGGAATTGATCCCAGCCGTCGTGCATCCGGTAGACGACCAGGTTGTGTTCGGCAATGACCCGTTGCTTGGCCTGTCCCGGCGGAGTAGCTTTTTTGCTCTCCAAATCGCCGGCAGGGACGTGGGTGTTGTCGCCATAGGGATAGAAGTAGGGGTGGTGATAAAAGACCGGCTCGTGGGCGATGATAAAGTTCAACCCTTTTTGCCCGGCCCGTTGCAGAATGTCCAGGTTGGGCAGCCAGGTCACGGTGACGCCAGTGACTTCGGCGTCCGGGTCGCCGGCCATAATGCCATCGACTTCTTCATGGGGCCAGGGGGTCGGCGCCATGCGGGCGATCCACTGGTGTAATTCACTAGCTTTCATCCATGTACTCCTTTAAAATATTGTGAGATTGCGAGGTTAAGTATCTCAATCTCTTAATCTCGCAATCTCCAGTGTATAAATTAAGTGACTCGCCAATCCTCAATCCACCCCGCTGGCGGCAAAGCCTTGCACCAAATATTTTTGCACAAAGAGAAAGAGCAGCAGCAGCGGCAGGGTGGCGACGGTGCTGCCGGCCATGAGCAGGCCAAATTTAATGTTTTGTCCACCCCCAGAGAGCGCTTCCAGGGTGAGCGCCACCGTTTTGCGCTCATCGGTCGCCATCAAAACCATCGGGTAGAGATATTCGCCCCAGCACATGATAAACACAAAAATTGCCGTGGCGATCATCCCCGGCATGGCTTGGGGAAGCACCACGCGAAAAAAGGCTTGGAAGCGACTCGCGCCATCTAACAAGGCGGCATCTTCCATCGTTTGGGGGATGGCCTGAAAATGGGAGCGCATGATCCAGATGGCAAAGGGCAGGGTAAAGGTCAAATAGCTGCCCAACAGGCCGACATAGGTGTCGGTGAGGCGCAACGTCTTGAGCAGCAGATAGAGCGGCAGGATCAGCACAATCGACGGCGCCATATAGGTAAAAAGGGTCAGCCGCGCGATCCACTCGCCGCTGGCGCTCTGCCAACGGGTGATGGTGTAGCCGGTCATGGTGGCCAGGATGAGCGTCAACGCCGTGGCGACCAGCGCTGTCCAGAGCGAGTTCCACAAATGGATGGTGATGTTGGTCGTGGCAAAGAGTTCGGTGTAGTTGTTCCAAACCAGTTGGCGCGGCCAGAAGGAAGGGCGCATAAAGATCTCACGGAAGGGTTTGATCGACGCCGTCACCATCCAGTAAAACGGAAAGAGGCTAATGAGCAGCAGCAAGAGCGCGCCGAGATAGACAATAGCTTTGTTTGAACGATTCCCAACCACAAGCCATCTCCTACGTATGTGTACTGTTTTTAGCGGTGGTATAGGCGCGAAAATAGAAAAAGGCCAGCGCCGTCAGGAAAAGCATCAACGATGTAGCCACCGCCGTGGCGTAGCCCAAGCGAAACTTACCAAAGGCTTCCGTGTATGTCAAAATCGGCAGGATATAAGTAGCCGTAACGGGGCCGCCGCCGGTCAGCAGAAAGATCATGTCGAAGTTGCGCAAGGCCCAGATCGAGCGGAGCAGTAGCACCACGATGATCGCCGGCGCCAACAGCGGCAAGGTAACAGCCCAAAACCGCCGGGCAGGACCGGCACCGTCGAGCGCCGCCGCTTCATAATAGGCGGTCGGAATGGTTTGCAAGCCCGCCAGCAACGTGATGGCGACAAAGGGAAACCAGGCCCAGGCCGAGATCAAAATAATGGTGATCATGGCATACCGCTGGTCGCCCAGCCAGGGGATAAACTCTTGCACCAGCCCCAGCGCCGACAGGCTTTGGTTGATGACGCCACGGCTGTTAAACATAAACTTCCAGATAAAGACGACGACAATGGTTGGCACAATGTAGGGAAAGACAATCACCGCGCGCACAAAGCCACGTCCCCAAAATTTTTCATTCAAAAGCAAGGCCGCCGCCAGGCCAACCACTAAGGAGACAACCGTAGTGCCGAGCGCATAGATCAGACCGTTGCTAAACGCTTGCCAGAAGAGCGGGTCGCGCACGGCCTCACTATAGTTACCCAGCCCCAAGAATTGGGGCGTTCCCCCCAGCAGGTTGCGTTGAAACAAGCTGACATAGAGGGTAAAGAGCAGCGGAAAGAGAACAAAGAGGCCGGCAATGAGCGCCGTTGGCAAAAAAGAGAGCCAAAAGAAGAGCCGATCATCGGCAAAGCGCAACTGGTGCGCCTTTCCTTTCTCGATACGATTGCTCCCAATCACAACGGCTCTCCCTTCGCCAGGCATTATATGATTTCGTCCCATAGGGACGGCTGAGTTTAGGGAGGAGAAATTGATTATACTCCCTAAACTCAAGCGTCCCTATGGGACAGGTCAACCTAGTAACCCTTTGTGTTGACAACCCCTTACTTTACCGAGCCGGCATCGACCTCGGCTTGAATTTTGATAATCTCTTCCTGCGCCCAGGCTGCCGCTTCTTCAATCGGCATCTCTTCCAGGAGAATCTTCTGCACCATCAGAGTCAGCACATTGGCGTTGACCACGGCGCCGGCATATTTGTTCGGCGGATGGTTAGGCGATTCCCAACCCAGGCTACGACCATAGCTGGAAGCGGCGTAGACAATGTCCATATCTTCCAAGTGGCTTTGGATCAGCGGGTCGCTCAGATAGCGTTCATCCTTTTGCAAGGATTTTAGTGGCGGTGTCAGATGCACCGGCACCGTGCGCAAGAAAGGCAGCAGATAATCCGGCTGCATGAGAAATTCGAGAAATTCCTTCGCCAGTTCTTTTTCGGGCGCATCCTTAAAAATCACATGCGATTTGCGGCTCAACGGACCGGCGCGCAGCTTACCCATCGGCTGATCCATCACCCGTGTCACCGGCGCCAATTCGGGGTTGTCGCGGTTGGTATGCACCAAGAGCCGCCCACCATAATGAGACATGGCGACAAACTCACCGCTAAAGGCATCAATCGAATCCCACCACTCCCAGGTCTTCGAGTCAGGCGGTGAATATTGGTAGAGTTCCTTGAGAAATTCGAGCGCTTCAATCGACTCCGGTGAGGTGATTTGGGGTTTCAGCTCGGTGTCAAAGACATAGCCGCCATTTTGCCAGAGGAAAATTTCGTAATGCCACGATGTCCACTCGCTGGGGCCGGCCGGAATGGCGATACCGTAGAAGTTGTTGGCCGGATCGTTGAAGAACTTGGCCGCGTCCAGCAGGTCGGCCCAGGTTTCTGGGCGGGCGCGCCCGGCCTCTTCAAAAAGATCGGCCCGATACCACCACATTTCCGAGGTCAAGGCATAGGGGATGGCGTAATAGACATCGTTATACGGGACAGAAGCAAGATCGACCACGTCGTCGCCATGTTTGTCAAACCACCAGGTGGCCGGCTCCAACATCCCCTGGTCGGCATAATACAACTGCTGTTCAAGCTGCATGGTCGAAATTTCCGGCGGCTCACCGGCGGCAACCCGAATCGCCAGTGCATCGGCGTTGCTGGGGAAATCCAACGAGACGGTAACGCCAGGGTTGGCCTTTTCAAAATCAGCCGCGGCCTGCCGGTAAAAGGCCTGGCTTTCGGGGGAAACCTCTTCACTTAGCACATGGAGGGTGCGGCTCCCCCCTTCGCCGGCTGTCTGCGCCACTGGTGCGACCGGCGCAACACAGGCTGTGACCAATAGCGCAAGGAGAACGAAAACGGTGACAAAAACGGAGGTGGATGTTCTGTGTGCCATAGCTTGCTCCCGATTGTGTGAATGAAAGGGTTAACCTGTACGGTAGGAGAGCTTTTCGGTTAAAGACATTGTCGGTTTATAGGATTTTCATACAAAGTATGATATATCACACGATATACTAGGAAATAAATTTAACATAGAGGCAATATGCACAAAGTTTTGGCAAATTTGTTGTTTAGGAATAACGACTCAGCGCTTAGCCACCCTCCCACAGGGGTAGCTAAGCGCTGAGTAATTACGTGTACGATTCAAAAGAGAGTTGTAACAGCGCCGCGTTGACCCGATCAGCGCTTTTCGTTGGACAATCTACACTGCAACTGCTGCACATCTGGTCGGCGGAGAAACGCCGTGCGCACCGCATCGTCACTAATACGACCGGCCACCAACTGCACCCAATCGTCGGCGCGCTGTAACGTCTGCTGGGCAGCGGCGCACTCGCCACAACCGGTGAGGACCGTTGCACAGTTCAACAAAAGCAGCACCGGCTCTACAATGCCCACCAGATCAGCGGTGGCGACAAAGGTTAACACTTCCTGCACCAATGCCAGTGCTTCTGGGTGATGCCCTAGATGATAGAGGGCCACGGCGCGCCCCGCGCCGGCTTCGTAACGGTTGGGGTGTTGGGTCGGTGCCCATACCGTTAGCGCTTCCGTATACATCTGATCCGCCTCTGCCCAGCGCGCCAATGCCAACAAAGTATGACCAACGCGATTGCGCGCCTGCCCTTCGATGCGCCGATTGCCCAGCGTACGTAAACTCTCAACTGCCGCCAGCCCATAGTCTAGGGCGGCGGTCAACGCCCCTTGTTGGCGCAAGGTCAGGCACAAGTTTGCCTTGAGCAGCGCCATTTCATCGCTGTCACCCATCGCCTCAGCAATCGCCAGGGCGGCCTGGTTATGGCTCACCGCTTCGGCGTATAGCCCAGCAAATTGTTCAGCCAGGGCCAGATCAAGTAAGCAGGCACATTCGTAATAGCGATGGGCAGTTTGTTGGGTTCGCGCCACGGTCAGATTGGCATGGCGGATCGCCAACGCATAATCACGATAGCGAATCGCCACCATGATGAGGGCGCGCAGGAGACGAGTGCGCAGATTGTCAGCATCAGTGACCGGTGTCGTCGCCGTGTCGAGCAACTGCACCATCGCTTCCAGGCGGGCGATGGCCTGGGCAAAATCGCCGCGAAAATGGAGTGTGTTGATGTAAATTCGCTCTTCCACGGCCCCGATATAAAAGCCCAGATCAGACGACGCCTGGGCCAACGCCTCCGTCTGGTCAAAATGAAAATCGGCTTGCGTCCAGTCCCCCTGTTCAGCATAGTGATTCGCCAGATCAAAATGCGCATTGGCTTGCAACCTTGGCTTTTGGGTCAAGGTCAAAACGCGTTGTTGCAATGGGCAGACGGCGGGTAAACCGTGCAGGGCGCGAACAAAGCGCGCCTGTTGATCAAGCAACTGCGCCACCAACTCATCCTGGGCCGGGTTCCCAGCGCCAGGGTTTTCAGCGCCAGGGTTTTTAGCGAAAGTGTCAGCAGCGGCGGCGAAGAGCGTGTTGCCGTCAGCCATGCCGCCAAAGCGTATGATAAATTCGCCAAAGGCGGTTACATGCGGCTCGATCAATGCGCCATTGGCCGCCACGACCGCCCGCTGCCAAGCGTTGCGAATATTGGCGAAGTCAATCTGCAGGGTGGCGTACTTGGTTGATTCCGTGCTGGTAAGCAGAGGTAAATAGTAGGCGGCATGGGCGCCAAAGAGGCGTGGTGCAGCCGTCAGCGCCAGCTTGCCGGCCGCAAACTCCTGCACCAGCGGATGGAGATCATAGCGACCGGCGGCGACGCGTTGGACAAGGGAATGGGCAATCAACAGCGAGAGGTCACTCAAATTACTGTCGGCCACGGCACTCACTGCGGCGCGATCAAAGCCGCCGCGAAAGGCGGAGAGGCGCGCCAGAATCGTTTGTTGCGCCGGACTCAGCAATCGCCACGAATATTCAAAGAGCGCATTCAGTGTTTGGTGGCGATTGACATAGCCATCACCCTGCGCTGGTTCAATCACGATCTCGGTCAGGGAACGCCCAATTTCGGCGACGGTGAAATGCTCGACCCAACTGGCAGCCAACTCAATGCCCAGCGGTAAACCAGCCACCTGCGCACAGAAGCTATCGATGGCGGTGCGCTGGGCTTCGGCATCAAAAGTCGGCGTCACCTGGCGCGCCCGTTCGACAAAGAGGGTAAAGGCTGCTTTGGCCGGCAACCCTTCGACCGGAACCACAATTTCGCCCTCAACCTGGAGCCGCACCCGTGACGTTGCCAGAAGGTGAACCGCTTGCGTCGCCAACAGTTGTTCACAGAGGATTTCCGCCGCCGGAGTGAGTTGATCCCAGTTGTCTAAAACAAAGAGAATCTCTTTCTTTGCCAGGTGCGCCGCCAATTCGGCCAGCGGCTGTTGGGCATTGGTCAGGGGAAAGCCAATCGCCGCGGCCATAGCCAGGGCAATGCGATCCGGCGCGTTATCAGTTGCTTCAATCTGGGCCAGCGAGACAAACCAGACGCCATCGGCAAAGTCTGGCAGTGCTTTCTGGGCGACGGCCTGCGCCAGCCGCGATTTACCCACGCCCCCCAGCCCCAGCAGCGTGACCAGCCGCTCCTGCTGGATTAGGTCATAGATCTGTCCGATCTCCGCTGTACGCCCCACCAGCGTTTTGCTTTGTTGCGGCAGGTTATGACGGATCACGGCGGGTGCGACTTTATTTTCATCGGCGCCGTTCCTGCGTAACCGGGCTGCGATCTCCTGTGTCGCCGGCGCTGGCTCCACCCCCAACTCATGCTGCAATACCGCTACACAGCGCGCATACTGCTCCAATGCGGCGTCTCGTTGTCCCTGCGCCGCCAACGCTTGCATCAAGTTGCGGTGGGCGCTTTCCTGCCAGGGCACTAGCGCCAGTTGACGACGGGCGACAGTAATCAGTTCACCCCAACAACCATTCTCGGCATAGTGCTGTTGCAAGCGGGTGAGCGCGCCCATTGCCTGTTCGTGAAGCTGCTCCTGCGTCATCACCCGCCATTCGTCAAAGGCCAGGGCATCGGTCACACTAAAGCCGTTGAGAAACTCCCCCTGATACAACTCGACCGCCGCAGCCAGCCGCCCAACTTCGCTCCGTTGCGTTTCAACCGGCAGCGCGCCAAAGGTGGTCAACATCTGTTGAAAGGTGATGACATCCACCGCGGCGCACTCTCGTTGAAAGCGCACGGTGTTGCGTTCGATGACCAACGCCGGGTGATCGGCCAACAACTTGTTCAGATTGGATAGCTCAATCCGCAGGTTGGTCTTGGCAGCCTCTTCCGGCAGGTCCCCCCAGAACAAGGTCGCCAGGGTAGTGCGCGCATGGTCGCGATCCGGTTGGGCTGCCAGATAGGCCAGCAGCGCCCGCGACTTGGCAGAACGGAATTTTGTCACCGGCTGCTGATCGATGGCAACCGCAAAGCCGCCTAACAACTGTAGATACAACTGAGCCATTGTTCCTGCCTTGTGTAAATCGCTGGTCAACGATCCTATCACAAACCCTACTGCTCAGGATACGGAGTGCCCGTTTTGGTGGCGTTTGTCAAACGTTTGGCGTCGAAGTCGTGAACAACGCGGCGTACTCCCTGTCCTAAAATCATATAGTGATTCTCGGAAGAGATTATACCATAGCTTTGTCGGCACGCGCTTATCAATCTGTCGTCAGTTTGTTGGTTGGGCGGGTGTTGTAGAAAAAATCGTAGCGACCTCGCTACGATCTCGCTACGTTCGCCCGCTATGCTAGGTTTATGTCACACACAACGCCGGTCACCACCAATCAGGAAATTAATCTCGCCTATATGCTCCGATTGAGTTGGGATCAAGGCAGCGGCGAGTGGCGTATTCTGCTCAAGCCAGTCAATGGGCAGGAAGCGCGCCTTTTTGGCACGGTGGAAGCGACACTGGTCTATCTGGAAACCGTGATGCAAAATGAACAACGGTCGTTATGAACGAGGTACACCTAATGTTTACCCAACTCACCTTTATCCACCCGGTAGTCACCATGATTCAGGGCTTTCTCTTATGCGCTGGGCTGATCATTGCCATTGGCCCGCAAAATCTCTTCCTGTTGCGCCAGGGATTGCAGCGGCGGCATCTCTTGCTCACTGCGCTGCTCTGCACCCTCTTTGATCTCGTGCTGATCACTTTGGGCGTCGGCGGGGTGGGAACGGTGCTTGCGGCCAATGAGCAGCTTCTGACAGTTAGCACCTTCGGGGGCGCAACCTTTCTCTTTGGCTATGGGGTGCGCGCCTTACGTTCGGCCTGGATCGCGCCGGCCACGGTTGATCAGCACCTGCAGAAAGCTGGTCTGGTCACCGTCAAAGGCACAGTCTTAGCCACCGCCACTTTCGCTTTCCTGAACCCCGCCGCCTATGTCGATACATTGCTGATGATTGGCGCCACCAGTGGTCGCTATCCGCTGGACGAACGGCTGCTCTTTGGTCTGGGTGCGGTGATGGCCTCGGCGCTTTGGTTTTTCACCCTGACTTATGGCGCCAGCCGACTGAGCTTTCTCTTCCGCCAGCCGAGAGCCTGGCGGACGCTTGACCTGATTAGCGGTTGCCTGATGATGGCTCTGGCCGGCTCACTCTTAGCAACGCAAGCCTAAGGAGACGACCGCACATAGGCCGCCATGTTTGCCGTCAAACACCGGATCGTGCCGAATTTATAAACGTGAATTCTCATAATTGAAAGGAATGCAATGATAAACCTGATTCTGATCAAGCGCCTCTCTCCAATCCAGACGCGCCGCTGGGGCCGACAGACACTGTTGCTCCTGCTGCTCGGCTGGTTTTGTCTGCCGGCGGCGGTGGCACACGCCGCACCGCTGGCCCAAGTCCCGGAACCGCAAGCGGACAGCGTCACAACCATTGAAGATACCGCCGTTCTCATCGACGTGCTGGCCAATGATACGGAGACAAACGGCAACCCGCTGACCCTCTTTGCCGCCGGGTCGCCGCGCAATGGCACCGTAGCGATTGTCGGTAACAAAATCCAATACACTCCTAAGGCCAACTTCTTTGGGCGCGACTCCTTCTTCTACATCGTCCACAATGGCGATCTCGCCAAAACGCGCCAGACAGAGGTGGAGGTGACCATTACCGGCGTCAACGATGCGCCAACCGAAGTTCTCCTGCGCGGTGCGCTCTTTGGCACCAGCGGGCCGCCACCGCTCAGTGAAAGCGCCGCGGTGAACAGCGTTGTCGGGCTGCTTATGGCGCGCGACCCCGATCTCACCTGCAATGTGATCTTCGTCAACCCCGATTGTCGCACCGGCACCAGCAACCGCGACTTTCTCTTTACCCTGACCGGCGCCAACAATGACAATGCCTTTTTTGCCATTGAACGCACCAATCTGGGGCTGGTCAATCTGCTCGTGGCCCAATCCTTGGTGGGGCGGGGCAAGGCGAGCTACACCGTCGGCGTTCAGGTGCGTGACCCGGAGGGCGTTACCTTTACGCAAAATGTGATTGTTCAGGGCGCTGATGCCAATGATCCGCCCACGGCGATCACCTTGAGCAATGACCGCGTGAACGAGAATGCCCCTGTCGGCACCAGCGTCGGCATCTTCAGTTCAGTTGACCCCGATTCGCCCGGTGTGCTTGACCATACCTACACGCTGGTCGATGGCTCCGGTAGCGACGACAATTTTGTCTTTAGCATTGTTGGTCGCGAACTGCGCACGGCAGCAGTGCTGGATTTCGAGTTCAAAGCCGTCCACAGTATCCGCGTGCGCAGTGTCGATCTCAGCGGCAACAGCTTTGAGCAAATTCTGTTGGTCACGCTCAACAATCTGCCGGAGCCAACGCCCACTGTCCCCCCCACCCCCACGGCCTCGCCAACATCCCCGCCGACGCCTGGCCCAACGCCAACGGTCACACCCTCACCAACGCCGGTGAACACCCTGAGCTATTGTTCCGGCACGCCCATTACACTGATCGAGTTTTCATCGAGCATCGTCTTCAAGCGGGTTGCGGTGCGCATTGAGAATGTGGTGATTAGCAATCGGACGGCGACGAGTTGTACGGTCAACGGGCGTATGAGCCTGACCACCAATGGCACGACCTTGAGCAGCCTGGCCTTTAGC
The DNA here is from genome assembly GCA_026645575.1 of Caldilineaceae bacterium. The sequence continues at coordinate 16,980 of JAPKMW010000011.1, read as the reverse complement.
GGCAACGTCAATGCCCGCAATCAGTTTAGCACTTCGCTGATTCCCGACTTTGAACTGAATGTGGCCGGGGTGCAATTGGTGGCTCGTGGCGTGCAGATCGTTTATGTCAACGAACGCCCGACCTTGCACATCACCCGGCCCGAACTCAAAATGCCGCGGGAATTTGGCGGGCTGACGGCGCTCATTTCGGTGCCGACCTCGATTGACACGGGCGGCGTCAAATTTGGCACCGGCAAGATCAACCTGCCTACGATCCGCACCAGCAGCGGCTTTGCCCTGGAACTGAGCGGTTCGCTCACCGCGGTCGCCACCGGCTTTGAGATCCGCGCCGATGGCGATCTGACCATTCCTAATATCAAAAAGGGCAAAGCCGCCGATGGCCGTGAATGCACGATTGGCGCCGGCGTCACCATCTTTGCCAATGCCCAGGGGCAGACGGTGCTGGCGATTGCCGCTGGTAGACCCAGCACAACCGACACGGTAGCCGCTCCTATGGGGCCAGTGACCAGCGCCGAGGCCGGCAGCCCGGAAGCAGTCGAAGCGTTGCGCCTGGGCGCGGTGCGGGCACGCGCCAGTTGTGATCCCGGTTTGCCCATTGGCTCCACCGGTCTCTTCCTCACCTCGGTCAGCGGCGAAGTTACAATCATTCCCGGTCGTGAACAGGTCGATATCGAAGTGGAACTGCAGGCCGGCAAGAGCTTACCGGTGGTAGGACCGATTGTTTCGGTCGATGGCTCGATGAGTTTGCGCCTTAACCCCTTCCAACTTGATCTGGGCGGAACGCTGACGGTCTTGATCTTCAAGATGGCCGAAGCCGATGCCACAATTGTGACGCAAGGCTTCAAAGCGCGCATCCAAACCAACAGCTTTTTCGGCTTTATCCCCTACACTACCGATGTCAGCATCACCGCCTTTACCCGCAGCGGCGGTCAATTCACCTTTGCCGGCTCCGGGCGGGTGGCGATTGAGATGAAGAAGGGGTCTTTTGGCGAAAAGTGTACACCGGCGCTCAAGGGGTTGTTTGGTGAAACCCTCTTCCCGGCCATCTGCATCCAATTACCCCCCTTTGACCTACCGACCCTGGCCGCGGCACGGGTCGAAGCGGGTGAATTTACCAACCGTGACTTTGGCTTCAAGGGCGTTGTCGATGTCCTGGGTCTTGGCTCGGCGGGCTTCTTTGTCAATGACCGCGGTTCGTTGACCTTCCGCAACGTAGACCGGTTCAAGCTGATCACGCCACCCTTTTTAGCAGCCGCCCGCGCCATTTGGCAAGAAGCGCTGCGTACAGGAGCGACCGTCAACGCGGCGGCAACCAATGGCGTCACCTTCTTGCAAGACGCTGCCGGTCAGGACGCTGGTGTGGTGATTGACATTCCGCTCACCAAGCCCACCCTCGATCTGACGGGGGTGCAAGCTGCCGGCGCCACCGATGTTATCTCACAGGTAAATCTGATTCGCCACGGCGATGTCCTCTTCAACCTGATCGCCACCAAGCCCCTCGGTCTGTCGATCTTCACGCCTGGCGGACAGGAAGTGACGGCGGCCAACTACGCGTCCATTGCCAATTACAAAATTGACTATACCCAATCTATCACCTGGGGCAAGGAAAAGACGACGGCAACCAGCACCAATGGCAACTTTGTCCAGCCCGTCACCGACGAAGATGCGCTGGCGTCGGCCCGGTTACTCTTCACCCCAGTCTCCTTCAACCCCGCGTTGACGGCGCTGGATCTGCGGGTGGATGGCGTTACCATTTACAACAATCTCGACCCGCTGGATGCGGTTTGGCTCACGCCGTTAACCTTGCAACCAGGCACCCACCGCATTGAATTGCTCAAAACTGGCACGACGAATGTGGTGCTGACAACCGATGAGAATCTGATCACGGACACGCAGACGAGCCTCGTCACCTTCGATAGTTCGGGCCTGGGGGTACTCCTTCTCGACGATGAGACCACGGCGCCGGCGACTATGGGCAAGGCCAAAGTGCGCTTTGTCAACGTCGCCACCCCTGGCATCACGATGGTCGTCAATGGCACACCGCTCTTTAGCAATATCGACACCCTGGTTGACTCCCCCTATGCGTTGCTCAACGCCGGCGCCAACACCATCGAGTTGCGCCATCGCAGCACCAATGCACTGGTGGCGGCGGCGCTCAATGTGACCCTGGCCGATGGCGGCGTCTACACCTTCTTTGCCACCAATGATGTGGGCGATGCTGTGCCGGGCTTTGATGTACGCATTGTCCAGCGCGAGGACGCGCTCTACTCGCCGATCTACTACACGACCTTTAGTGTGGATCAAGCGATGATGGGCGAAAGCTGGAAGGTGAAAGTCATCGGCGACACCACCAACACGCCCTTCCAACTGACGGTGGAAGGGCCGGACAGCCCGCCAATCCTAGGCACTGTGGCGGTCGATGCCACCAACCTGGCCGCGACAAAAGTAAGCTGGCAGTTGACCTCGGATCTCAACCCGACCAAGGTGCAGATCTATGTCAACCCCGGTGCGATTAGCGGCGCTTTCACTATCACCGGCACCAACGGTCTCCCCGACACCCAAACCATTCCGCGTTACGAGGGGCAACTGCTGGCCGAGTTCAACATCACTAACGCCGCCGAGTTGGGCGGGCAACTGGTCACGAAAGTGGTTGACCTGAGCAAATTGCCCTCCGGCACCTATCACCTCTGGGTACGCGCCGACGACGGCATCAATCCGCCGGTCACCAGCTATGCTGCCGCCCCGGCTCTAGTGGCCGCCAGCGCCGACCAGAGCGGCTATGGTCGCAACGCCGTTTGGTTGGCGAAGGCGGGGTACGACATGACCGCCGAATATGCCAACGCTGCGCCGATTGTGATCAATGGCGCGACCACCTTCCCCACCCAGTGGACAGCCACGATTACGCCGACCTTTGTCGCCGCGGCCAATGTGCTGGATGTGGAATGGCGCGTCAATAGCCACCCAGATGTGGATCGCTACCGCCTCTGGTTTGGTCACACGCCGCTCAACCCCACGGAAGTGATCACCGTTGGTGGCGCCCTGGCGCTGTTGGATGCCAATGGCAACCCGACCGGCCAAGAGGTGGGCTTTATCCGCATCGCCGACATTCGCCCTAACACGCCCTACTACCTCTCGATTGAGGCAATTGATTCGGAAAGTGGGCGCACCGTGCGCTCGCAAGAAGTCCCCTTCAGCATTGCCTCGGCGGCCTTCACCCTGGCGACCCAACAGCCGACCGTCGCCCTGAACGCCGGTGGCAGCGCCAATGTACCGGTCAATCTCAACGCCAGTGGTGCGCTCTACTTCCCCAACGTCTGGCTCTCGGTTGACTTGGGCAGCGCGCCGCCAGGCATCACCGCCGGCTTTACGGGCGACGCCGAAGGTTTCCCCGGTCTCAACGCCACCGCGCCAACCCGCACGCTGGCAATTAGCGTCGCTGCCGAGGTGCCGGATGGTCTCTACCCGATTGTGGTTTCCGGTTACAACGGCGAGGTCAAAACAACGTTGACAGTACAGGTGGTGGTAGGTGAAGGGCCGGCCAATCGGCTCTACTTGCCGCTGGTGACGCGCTAGGTACTCTGTTCTTCGTCCCGTAGGGACGGCTGAGTTTAGGAAGGGGGATGATTCTTCTCCTCCTAAACTCAAGCATCCCTACGGGACGTCTTTTGGGTCTGTGCAAGTAAGATGACTAGAAATATTGTAACTCTGTCGTCCAGGCAATGCCCTGTTGCCGGCAGAGATCAAGCGCCTTTTGCGTAAAACCGGCGAGGGATAGAAACGCCGGCAGGATAGTTTGATCAGGATGACTGGCTCGATAAAGTGCGATCTTCTCTAGAAAAGTCGCCACCTCGACCTCACTGGGGCGCTCTTGCTGATTCTTAACTTCGATCAGGATCACCCGGTTATCGCTTGATTGGGCCACAATATCTAACTCCTGCTGGCCGCCATCGGGGCGACGGAGGGCCACACGTGTCTGGACATCGACCATGTTGAGCAGAGTGTCATCAGTGGCGTCGGTAAAGAAATCGGCCAGGCGGAAGCGTTTGCGGCTGCGCAGAGCGTTGGCAAACTGAAACTCGGTCACCTGTCCTTTGATGTGGTTGAGTTTGCCGCGCAAGGTGTTGTTCTCTCTGGTCAAGGCGGCTAACCGGGCGCTGAAGTCCTGGGTAAAGTTAGGCTGATGGTGCAGGATCTCCTCTTCAAAGCGATGGCGGAGAATGAGACTCAGCGTGCCGTCCTGTAGACCACGAAACCGAATATCTGAATTCCCCCACTCCAGCAAATCGCCTTTAACCAGGGCGATTAACTTGGCCTGAATCACCGTTTCATCTTCGGCCAGTTGCAAAGTCTCCTTCAACTCACGGGGCGTCCAGTCGCGGTCATTGTGTTTGCTCAGGTGGAGCAGCAGATGTTTGCCATACTTTTCATTGACCCGTTTGACCGTGCGCTCAATGTACTCTTCCCAAGTTAGCGAGAGATAGGATTTGCGGTTCGCCACCTCATAGTTGACCGCCTCAATCACACCTTGGGTGGTGGTGAGATCCCGTTTGGTATTGGGGCTGCGCATGACACAGGAGATGAAAAAGGGATCAGCCATGCAGAGCGTATTGAGTTGCACGGCGGTCTCGTTGGTGATCGGCTCCTGAAAGGCTTCGGCATAGGTGTAGACCGCTAGCAAGCCTTCGTCTTCGGTCAGGTAGGGGGAAAAGTCCAGATGTTGCAGCCGCCCGGCTTCCAGATATTTCTGCATGATCTCGACCATCCAGCCGACATAGGAGCCAGTGGCTAACATGGGTGCGACTTTCGATTCAGAAACCTCGTGGTAGCTACCCGGCATCGACGCAATGGGTGGGCCGGACAGATCTTCACGGGCAAATATATTGGTGGCGAGATATTGAAACTCGTCGAGGATGACCAGAATGCGCTGGTTATAAATATCCGCGGTGCGATGAGGGGCGCGATAGACGCGATCCCACATCAACGTATGATGGCCTTGTTTTTCGTCATGTAGAATTGTATCAACATCATCCACCAGGGAGGTAATGCCGTTCGCTTCCCCATAATCCCGAATCTGCTCCATACTCAGCAAGTTCCGCACCAGATCGGCATCGCGCACAAGAAAAGAGATATATTGGGTGGCAAAGGTGCGGTAATAGAGAAGTGCAAAGCTGGGATACCACATCGCCAGCTCCGGGATGCTAAAATAGAAGGGGATGACCTCACCATTGGCCGACCAGATCTGGTTAAAGAGACGCTGAACAAAGGCCGTCTTGCCGCTTTTGCGCCGCCCCAACAGGGCGCGTGATTGGGAAAGCAAGGCGGGCATCCCCGCCACCCACTTGTGAAACTCCTTCATTTCCCGTTCCCGCCCGACAAAGAGATGGGGCGCGCCGATCTTCTCGCGCAGGGGGTAGTGCATGGTGGTTGGTGGTAGTTGTAACTTCAGCATAGATTTGTCTCGCTCTGGTCTTCATGGCAAAACGCGTTCGCTCATCATGAGCAAGCGGTCGGTCAGGGTGGATGGCTTGCCACGATGAGAACTGCGGTGCAATCGCTTCCTCCGGTTATGATACCACAACTAGGGCAACAAGCCTTCAGCTAGTCCAACCTGATTGTAAAAAGAGGCTTGCTTTTTCCCCATTTCTTGGTACAATACAGACCATTGACAACCCGTTTGACCCTTTCCAACTGTACCTGCCACGGAAAGGTACAAAGATGTACGCCACATCTATGGATATTTTGTTAGTTTGTTTGTATCTTCAACAAACTTAGTGATTTCTTAGAAACCACTAAGTTTTTCCAAGTAAAGAATAATCAAAATGATTGATGTTTTCAATCAAGAAGTTGAAGTTTTGATCAAAGAAGGTATTTCGCGCATGGTGGTTGGTTTGGGTGGAAGTTGTTCTTTTTGCAATCATAGCGCGTATGATTTTGGGGTTAGCCCGACGAAGCCAAGCCTCACCTGTGGCGCAATCGAGGAGGTAGTGATTGGAAGCGATGTTAAAATATGTGGTTCTTGCATCAATACCGGCACTGCTCCTGAGTGCCGTCACATGGCGTCTCATCTGGCCCCGTTGGAAGCGCGTGACCAAGTTGCTGCTCCACCCCTGCTTGTATGCTGTGCTTGCGCTTTTCATCGGCCCCTGGAGTGTGCCCATCGCGTGGGCCCACCAAGGCATTGGTCTCGCGGGGCATGTGTGGTTTAGCAAACAGCATGGGTTCACGTGGTACGCAGTCGAAGATCCCGATCAGTATGTCGCGCTCTCGAAGGCATCCGTCGACAAATGGGTCCGCCGCGCGGGATCGGCGCCCGACCACAATGAGCCGATGAACGACGGTAAGCCCTGAGCGCGTTCATTGCGATTCTCGAAAGTCAACCCAACTGACTACTTCGTTCAACCTTCTTCATGGGATCAACCCAGGATGACCATTATCCAAGCGACGCTTGCAGCCATGCGGTCAGGCAACTATGAACGCGATCTGCCGGCGGATTCGTATCCAGCAATCATGGCGCTGCTTGAACACACAAGCGACACGCGCGACCGCCAGTTGTGTTATTGGATGCTCACCGATGTCGCCCAACGCACGCGCGCGACCGAGATTGGCGCCTATGCCGTGCAACGCTTTGCTGTGGAAAAGACAGTCAAATTGAAAGTCGAGGCGCTGCGTGTTGCGGCGTGGACAAGTGGCATCGAGCATTATGATGAACTGTTGACGGCGCTGGCGCAGCAGAAGAGCCAAATCGCCAACCACATTGTGGAAGCCTTGGGCGCCTGTGTGGGTGAACGCGCCGAAACGGCGTTACTGGCAATCCTACGTGCAGCCAAGGAACCCCGTGCGATCGGCAATGCGGCCATTGCCGCCGTGGGACTTGCGCGGATGGCCAGTCCAAGCGCGCTGTCGGAACTCGCCGAGATCTACCCACAGATTCCACGGAAAGACGCCTACGGTCGCATCCTTGCCCCAATCGTCTTTGCATTTTTGCGCCATCCAACAGCGGCCGCCAGTGAGTTTGTTCGTCGCGACTTACAAACTACGAAGATCGGGGAACTTGGTTGGGCGGCGCTGACCTACCTCACCCAGTGTGGCGACGTTACTGACGTGCCACTGGTAGCCCACTATCTCACCAACCTTCTCGCCCGTTATGACCGCGGTATCGCGGTCTATCAATATTCGATTACACGGCTCGAATCGAGTTACCCAACGGAGCTATCGGCATGTGTCGCGATGCTTTGCCAACATGCCACAGATCATGTTACCCATTTTACGCCGCAACTTTGCAAGCACTGGCATTCACTCGCCAAAGCCGATCAAACGCTGCTGAAGACAATTGATCCAAGTAGCTTCGCCGACTTGGCATTGCATGAACAGGAAGTCGCAAGAACGGCAATTATCTGAAGGTCGCATAGGCGACACTAGCCGCAGCCGGTGGATAGTGCAGCCTTGGCCCGGTGGAGATCGTGCGGCTGCGCCCTTGGTCGGCCTTTGCACGGAGCGCCACCAGCCACTGCGTCATCTATTGCAAAACCACGGCGCCGGATTGCCACAAGGAAGCAGCGCTTACGCCACCGTCTCACCATTGTGCAAACAACGGGCGTGGTCGGCGGCGGGCCAGGACGCAGGGGACCCAGTCGCCGCGCAACCTTATGGCTTTGCCCACTCCTGCACCAGGTTAACGCAGACCGCCGTCGCCTGGGCCATGTCTTGCACGCTGACCCACTCCATCGGGCCGTGGATGTTCTGCATCCCGGTAAAGAGGTTCGGGGTGGGGACGCCCATTTCGGTCAGTTGGGAGCCGTCGGTGCCACCGCGCGTGGTATCAAAGATCGGGTCGATGCCGGCGGCGCGCATGGCGTTGACCGCCAGTTCAACCGGGCGCATATCCTGCTCCAACCAGTAGCGCATGTTGCGGTATTGGGGTGTGATGGTACACTCGATCTGGGCGCGCGGTGCGGTGGCCGCCACGGCGTTGCAGACGGTGCGCACCAGTTCGCCGTGACTGGCTAACCCGGCCAGTTCAAAGTCGCGTAGGATAAATTGCAAGGTGGCGGCGCTGGCATCACCATCGAATTTGTAGACATGAATAAAGCCGTCGCGTCCGCTGGTGGTAGCCGGGGTGCGTTTGTCCTGGGGCAGCAGGTCAATGATCTTAGCCGCCAGATGGAGGGCGTTGACCATGACGCCGGTGGCATAGCCGGGGTGGATCGAGACGCCCGTTACTTTGACCACCGCCTTATCTGCTGAAAAGGTTTCATAGGCCAGTTTCCCCACTTCACCGCCATCAAGCGTATAGGCAAAGTCAGCGCGCAGTTCGTTCAGATCGATTTTGCGGATGCCGGTGCCGATCTCCTCGTCCGGGGTGAAACAGACGCGGATTTCGCCATGTGGAATTGATGGGTTCGCCAGCAGATGGGCCGCCAGGGTCATGATGATGACCACGCCAGCCTTGTCATCGGCGCCCAGGATAGTGTCGCCGCTACCCGTAATGATCGTATCACCCAGCTTTTTGCCCAGATAGGGGCTGCCCGCCGGTGACAGACTCAGCGTTGGATCATCGGGAAAGGTGATGGGCGAGCCGTCATAGTTACGGTGGACACGCGGCTTAACCTGTGTGCCGCCAAAGTGATGTACGGTGTCAACATGGGCCAGGAAGGCGATGATCGGCACGGCGTGGGGGACGGTCGCCGGAATGGTTGCCATGACAAAGCCGGTGTCGGTCAGCTTGACATCGCTGGCGCCCAACGTGCGTAACTCTGCCGCCAGCAGCCGTTGCAGATCGAGTTGTTGCGGGGTGCTGGGGGTAGTGGTTGAGGCGTCATCGCTGACCGTGTCCACCTGGACATAGCGGGTCAAGCGGCTTTCGAGTTCAGAGAACCACTGGGTATTCATAAATTGGGTATTCATAAGTTGTGATCGCGCTCCTTTACGCCAACATTTGTTATAATGATGGCTGCATTGTACCGGATCAACGGCTGTTTGATAAAGTTGCTGGTTAATGATTATTCTCCTGCTCGTAGCCGGTCCGTGACCGGCTACGAGCAGGAGAAGCAGATCCATCATAGAATCAGGTGCGTATGAATCCAGGAGAGACCTTGCGCCACGCCCATTTCCGCCGACTGGCGGCGTTGATGGCGAGCGAGGCCAAAGCGGAAAATGAACAGTTGCAACAGCAGATGCAACGGCTGGCGCCGGCTGCCGCCGAAGCAACCGGCCACAGCCTGATCGGGCTGACCATCCGTGATGAGGTAGCCGGACTGGGCGGGCGAGTGTTGGTGACGTTGGGCAAACGCAACCAGCAAGTGGACCTGCCCTGGACGCGGCTGCGGGTCGGGTCGCCGGTGCAGCTATCGGAAGAAAATATGGCAGCGACGCAAGGCTGGCGTGGGGTAGTCAGCCAGTTACGCCGGGAGAGCATTCAGGTGGCGTTGCAACAGTGGCCCGAAGCGCAGAGTGACCGCCCCACCTTCCGTCTCGATTTGGCCGGCGATGAAATTGCCCATCAACGAGAAGCGGCGGCGCTGGCGGCAGCAGAAGGGGCCAAAGGGAATCGCCTGGCGGCGTTACGGACGGTCTTGTTGGGAGAAGCGCCGGCGCGCTTTCAACCGGTTGCGCTCCTGCCAGCGACGGCGGCTGACCTGAACCCATCACAACAGGCGGCGATTGCTCATGCCCTAGCGGCCGAGGATGTGGCGATTATTCACGGCCCGCCCGGCGCCGGCAAAACTACCACTGTGGTCGAGTTGATTCGCCAGGCGGTGCAACGGGGCGAAAAGGTGTTGGCCTGTGCGCCGAGCAACCTGGCGGTGGACAATATCTTTGAACGTTTGTTGGCGCTGCCCGAACTAGCAACCGGGGGCCAGGTCGTGCGCATTGGTCACCCGGCACGGGTCTTGCCGGCGCTGCGTGACCAAACGCTCGATCTGCTGGTGGAAAATCACCCTGATATGAAGCTGGTGCGCAAGTTGACCAAAGAAGCCCACGCCTTGCGCGCCGGCGCCGGCAAATACACCCGCGCCAAACCGGAACCGGGCGCTCGTCAGGCGTTGCGCGCTGAAGCCAAAGCCATGTTGGCTGACGCGCGCCGTTTGGAAGAACAACTAGTCGAACGCATTTTCAGCGCCGCACGTGTGGTCTGCGCCACCTTGACCGGGTTGGATGAGCGCCTGTTGCACGGCTACCACTTTGACCGCTGTGTGATCGATGAGGCCGCCCAAAGCACCGAGCCGAGTTGCTGGATTCCCCTGCGCTATAGTCAACGGCTGGTGCTGGCCGGTGATCACTGCCAATTGCCGCCAACCATTCTGTCCCAAGAAGCCGCTGCCGGTGGCTTGGGCGTTAGTTTGATGGAACGCTTGCGCCAACAAGCCGACAGCGCAACGGCCCTGGCCCGACAACTGGATGTACAATACCGAATGCATCAACAGATTATGCGTTTTTCGTCGGAGCGCTTCTATGGGGGGACGCTGGCGGCTCACCCCGCTGTCGCCAACCACATATTATGCGATCTGCCCGGCGTGACGCAAAGCGACCTGACCGCCACGCCAGTTGCCTTTATCGACACCGCCGGCGCCGACTATAGCGAAGCGCTGGAACCGGATGGCGAGAGCCGTTTCAACGAAGGGGAGGCGCAGGTGGTGCAGCGCAAGGTTGAGCAACTCTGGGAAGCCGGGGTGATGCCGACGCAGGTTGCCATCATTTCGCCATACAGCGCTCAAGTGCGTCTCCTGCGCGACCGACTGAAAGCACAGGTGGAGCAGGGGCTAGAAATCGGCAGCATCGACGGCTTCCAGGGGCGCGAAAATGAGGCCGTGATCATCTCCCTGGTGCGCAGCAATGGCGAGGGAGAGATTGGCTTTCTGGCCGATACGCGCCGCATGAATGTGGCCCTAACGCGTGCGCGCCGCAAGCTGATCGTGATCGGTGACAGCGCCACCATTGGCGGTGATTCCTTCTATGCCGACCTGCTGGCCTATTTTGACCAGGTGGGGGCATACCATACGGTGTGGGAGGAGATGTGAAACTAGCCCGGTAATGGGTTAACAGGATGTAAGGCAAAAACAAAGCGTTATCCGCAACTGGAAAAATCACTTTGACAGCATGTCCCTGCCAAGTTATAATGCAAGCCTCAATCCAACAATCCTATAGTTGACTCGATAACCACTGGAGGCGCTCGACTATGCAACACAACACCTTTTCGTCTCACCTCTCACGTCGTGATTTGTTGAAGGCTATGGGCCTGACTAGCGGGGCCATGTTGGCAGCGGCTTGCGCACCGGCGGTCGTGCCTGGTGGCAGCGCCGCCCCGGCGGCGGAAGCCGGCGGCCCGGTCAAGCTGGAATTGTGGACCTTTGTCAACACCCATGCCCGTTGGTATCGCTCAATGGCTGAGGATTACAAGAAAGAGGTCAACCCGGATTTTGAGCTAACTGTCACCGAGATTGCCTATGGCGATATGCACGACAAGTTGCAGATCGCCCTTCAAACCGGCGGCGTCGGTGCGCCCGATATTTCCGATATTGAACAGGGGCGCTTTGGCGGTTTCTTGCGCGGGGCGGATCCGGGGCTGATTGACATGAAAGACCGACTAACCGAAGGCGGCTATCTGGAAAAGTTGGTGGCGGCGCGGGAAGCGCTCTATAGCTACCAGGGCAAAATCTATGGCATTGAACATGCCCTGACACCGGTGGTACTCTACTACCGTGGTGATATTTGGGAGGGCGCCGGCGTCAACCTGGAAGAGATCGAAACCTGGGATGACTATATCGCCGCGGCCAAACAAGTGGTTAGCGAGGATGTCAAAGCGCTGGCTTTCCCTGCTCATGATGTGCTGTTGCGCCAACGGGGCGCCGATTACTTTGACGCCGAGGGCAATGTAACGCTCGACGCCGCCCTATCGGTGGAAACAATGGATTGGATTTTGGCCCTGCGCGACACGCACGGCATTGCCGCCCAAGCCCCTGCCACCGGAGACGAGTGGTGGGCAGCGGTCAATGACAGTAAATTTATCTCCCAGGTGGGCGCCGATTGGTATGGCGGCTTCTTCAAGGATAACGCCCCCGATCTGGCCGGCAAATGGAAGGCCATTCCGTTGCCGGCCTGGGAAGCGGGCGGCATTCGCACCAGTTGCCACGGCGGCACCGGCTCTTGTATTGTCAAGACCAGCCCCAACGTGGAAGAAGCGTGGAAATTCCTCGAATATAGCATGTTGTCGGTCGAAGGCAATGTGCGCCGTTTTGAAATGACCACCCTCTTCCCGCCCTTTATCCCGGCCATGGAGAACGAACGGCTCCACGCCGCCGACGAATACTTCTCCGGCCAGGACATGGGCGCCCTCTTTGCCCAAGTTGGCCCCGATGTGCCGGCCCAATACCAAAGCCCCTATCGCGCCGAACTGAACGCCCAGCTCGGCCCGCGTCAGCAGGAGATGCTGGATGGCGCCGTCAAGCCGGCCGATGTGTACACCGAGGTGGCGGAGGCGATTCGAGCGGTGATCGCGGAGGAGAAGGCGTAAGAATGCGTAAAAGGCAGATTAATAATTAATTGGCAATGAAAATAATTAATTGTTAATTGTGTTACCTGCTTCTATAAAATATAAAAGGAACATTGAGGAGGAATGGTATGATGAGTAATGAACGTAGAGAAGGATTGAGCCGCCGCACCTTTCTGAAGGCGGGCGCTTTCGGCTTGACGGCAGCGACACTGGCTGCTTGTGTTGCGCCTGGCGGCTCGGCTGGTGGTGGCGCGGCGGCAGAAGGACAAGGGGCGGCGGCTGCTGAGCTGACGGAATTACGCCTGTCCGCCTGGGCCGATGTGCAGGATGCAGTGGTCTATGAAAACATGACCAAGGCGTATATGGAAAAGAACCCGAATGTCAAGGTATCGGTTGAGCAGTACCCTGGCGGCTACTATGAGAAGATTCAGGCCAACTTTGCCGCCGATGATGCCGCCGATGTCCTCTACATCCAGGGCTGGCAGTGGCAATCCTATGCGGAAAATGGGGTGCTGGTTGATCTGAGCGAATATATTTCGGCTGATGGCGCCGACGCCTTCTTCCCCGCCGGCGAAAATTATGACAACCAAACGCTCTGGAAGGGCGGGCGCTATATGACCCCGACCGATACGGGCGCGTTGGTCATCTATTACAACAAAGATCTCTTTGACAAAAAGGGCATTGCGCATCCGAAGAAGGGTTGGCAATGGGAAGAGTTCCAACAGATGATTATCGACCTCTCCTATGAAGAGGATGGCACCAAGTTTTATGGTTGGGGTCAGGCGCAAGGGTGGAACGGCGCCTACGGACGCAGCACCACCTTTATGCGGCGCAACGGTCATGCTGAATGGGACAAGATTACCGAACCGACCAAAGCCGACTGGGATCACCCGGATATTGCCTCGGCGCTCCAATTCCTGGTCTATGATGCGATTGCCAATGGGTGGTCGCCGGGGCCGGAAGTGGTGGCCGGCGGTGGCGTCGGCGTTGATACCGGGCGGGTCGCCATGTATCTGGAAGGCCCGTGGGTTATGCCCCGCCTGCATGGTGAGTTGGCGACGACCCCTGAAGGCATCAACTTTGACGTGGTCGAAGCCCCGCGTGGCACAGCCGATCGTGACTTTACCTTTGGACACGTCCACGGCCATGTCATCACCACCCCCTCGGAAGCCAAAGATCAAGGGTGGGATCTGATCAAGTTTATTCTGGGCGAAGAAGGCCAGACGATCATCGCCCAGGGCGGTCGTATGTGTGGCACGCCGGATAACATTGAGAAGATCTGGGGCGACATTGCCGGCAAGAGCTATAACTTTAGCAACACCGCCGCCTTTGCCAACGCTATGCGCGATAGTTCAATCTCGGCCATCTTCGGTCAGGGTTCCCAACTTGGCGCTTATGGCGGTGGCCCGATCACCGTGCTGTGGGATAAACTGCTGGGCCAGACAGAAACCGCCGAGCAAGCGCTCAAGATCGCCCAACCGGAGATCCAGGCGCATTTGGATCAGTATTGGAAGGATCGGGCGTAGGTAGTGACAGGGTGACAAGGTGAAGGGGTGACAGCTCACCTTTCAAAGCAAGATATCGTAGGGTGCGACTGGCCGAAGTTAGTGTGGATAATTCACAACATAACTCGGCGAATACATCACCTTGTCACCTTGTCACCCTGTCACCTTATCATGAACTTAGGGTTGGGGGAACATTCAATTGGCAACGAGTACAACATTACAAGCCCCAGTGCGGGCGGCAGCGCCAAAGCAGCGAATGACAGCGGCGCAGCGGCGCGAGTTACGGGATGGTCTGCTCTTTACTAGTCCCTTTATCTTTGGGGTGCTGGCCTTATGGATTGGGCCGATGCTTTATTCGCTCTATCTGCTTGTCCACGAGTGGAATATGTTGGCGCCGCCGAAATTTGTGGGGTTGGGCCACTTTGAACGGATGTGGAATGACCCACTGGTAAGCAAAGCGCTAGTCAATACGGCCTATTACACCTTTCTCGGTGTGCCGCTGCAACTTTTGGTGGCCTTTGCGCTGGCGGTGATGTTGAACCAACAGGTGCGTGGTCTGGGCATCTACCGCACCATCTACTATCTGCCGTCGATCACGCCGGCGGTCGCCTTTGCTGTGGTCTGGGTGCAGTTTCTCAACCCGGAATTTGGCGTCCTCAACGAGTTTTTGTCCTGGTTTGGCCTGGGACCGATCAACTGGCTCTTTGACCCAAACTGGTCAAAACCGGCCTTTATCATCATGACGCTCTGGCTGACGGGCTTTCAGATGATCATCTTTCTGGCCGGCTTGCAAGGGGTGCCAAAAGAGTTGCAAGAGGCGGCGGAAATTGACGGCGCCAACCGACGACAACGCTTTTTCAATATCACCATTCCGATTATCTCGCCGATCATCTTTTTTAACCTGATTATCGGCATTATCGGCAGCTTCCAGGTTTTCACCAGCGCCTTTATCATGACGCGCGGCGGGCCACAAGATTCAACGCTCTTTATGGTGCTTTATCTCTACCGCAATGCGTTTGAACTCTTCCGTATGGGTTATGCCGCTGCCCTGGCCTGGCTGCTCTTTATCATCATTATGTTCTTTACAGCGGTTCAATTCTTTTTTGCCAATCGCTGGGTCTATTATGAGGGCAAATCGTAAATGACGACGGCAACCATCAACACAGGGGCCAAAACAAAGACGTCCGCCCGCCGAAAATGGCAGGCAACCGTGGGTCGCCTGCTCCTGCATCTTTTCATGATTCTCCTGGGGATCACCTTTCTCCTGCCGCTGGCTTGGGTGGTCAGCACCTCATTAAAGCTGCCGGGACAAGTTTTTGTCACGCCCATTGAGTGGATTCCCACCGAACCGAAGTGGTCGAATTACCCGGATGTCTTTGCGCGTCTGCCCTTTCATCTCTTTATTCGCAACTCGTTCTACATCACGATTATGGGGACGCTAGGCATTGTCCTGAGTTCGCTGACCGTGGCCTTTGGGTTGTCACGGCTGCGCTGGCCAGGGCGCGATCTGCTCTTTACCGTGCTGTTGGCGACCATGATGTTACCGGGCGTGGTGACGATGATTCCGGTCTTTATCATCTTTAAAGAGATTGGCTGGATCGGCACTTTCTATCCGCTTTGGGTGCCGGCCTGGTTTGGTGCAGCCTTCTATATTTTTCTCATGCGCCAATATATGATGACCTTGCCGATTGAGTTGGATGAGGCCGCCAAGATTGACGGTGCGTCGAACTTTCGCATTCTCTGGCAGGTGATTGCGCCCCTTTGTGGCCCGGCCATTGTGACGGTGACGATCTTTGCTTTTCTGCAACATTACAACGCCTTTATGGAGCCGCTCATTTACATTTCGGACAATGAGATGTTCACGCTGCCGCTGGGGTTGCTCTGGTTTCAGGGACGTTTTGGCAACTTCTGGCATCTGGTGATGGCAGCGTCGATGATTACAATTGCGCCGGTGATTGTTCTCTTTTTTGTGGCCCAGCGCTATTTTGTGCAGGGAGCGCAATTTACGGGGTTGGCGGGAAGATAGGTATTGGGTATTAGATAAAAGGTGTTGAGGACGATGAGTACACTGACGGGTGAACAACGACAGTTTTTTATTGATAACGGCTATTTGGTCTTGCCGGCGGTCTTCCATGAGGAAGAGGTGCGGCGGATGCGGGAAGAGGCGGATGCAATTCTAGCGTTGATTATTAACTCGTCGCTGGCGAATAGGCGCAAGAGTGGGCGGCTCGATATTTGTCGCTCAGCAGATGGCGAGCAAATGGTGCGCAAGATTCAGCCGATCAACGACCTTTCGCTGGTGCTGGCCCAGGCGTCGACGGATGAGCGCTTTATTGGCCCCATGCGCGTGGTCATGGGTGATGAGCCGGTGTTGATGGAAGAAAAGCTCAACTATAAGGAACCGCTACCGGAGCCTGTCACCGGGATTGAGGTGAAGACGACGACGGATGCGTTTCCGGTGCATAGCGATTGGGCTTACTACAAAGCGCAGAACTATCCGCAAAATATTATTTCGTCAGCCATTTGCTTGGATGAATGTACGCCAGAATCGGGGCCGATTCGGGTCTGGCCGGGGTCACACAAGGAGCATCTGGAACATGATCGGATTGAGATTGGCTTACAGGTGTTGCCCCATTTGATTGATTTTAACGGCGGCATGGATGTGTTGGCGCCGGCCGGCTCGGTGCTGCTCTTTCACGCCTTGTTGATTCACAACTCGCGCCCGAATGTATCCGGCAAACCGCGCCGCTTGATGATCTATAGCCACTTCCCCGCCCAGGCCAACATGGGCTTTGACGTGCGCAATGGCCCTACCCGTCTACGCGAATCGGCCTATGAGTGGGCCTATCAACGCATGAAGGATCGGGGGGAGTTTCACGATCAGTTCCGGGCGCCGGTCTTTTGAGAGATTATATATAGGCTCAAATGACCTCGAGGTTGATACAATAAGCAAAAAAAGCAAAGGATCAACCAAGGAGAAGTCAT
>JAPKMW010000115.1 GCA_026645575.1 Caldilineaceae bacterium | reverse complement strand
CATTTCCATTCTTGATGCTTTGTCTAATGCTTTACTCGGCTTGCCCTTTCGCCCTGCTTGCTTGCCTGAATAGTTACACCATGCTTTGGATAGTACACGTTGGAACTGCTACCAACCACGGCCAGGCGATATTGTTGTTACGACATCGATCAAATCGGGTACGACCTGGATGCTCGAGATCGCAAGCCGGTTGGCGCTCTTGAATCAAGCATCAGCTGCACCAGTTGGCGCACAAGAAGGCAACATTTCGGTCTGGTTCGAGCCACGCTGGGTGCCGCTCGACGAGCGGATCGCAAAACTGGAAGCGCAGCAACACCGCCGCGTCATCAAATCGCACTTACCCCTGGATGGTCTGCCCTTCTATCCACAGGTTCAGTACATTGTCGTCGGGCGCGACGCACGCGACGTCTTCATGTCGCTGTGGAATCACCATACCAATTACGCGCCAGGCTTTCTGGATTTCCTGAATGGGTTGCCGGATCGGGTGGGCGATCCCATGCCGGCGGCGGATGACATCCATGCGTTTTGGCGCGACTGGATCACGCGGGGCTGGTTTCCGTGGGAAAGCGAGGGCTACCCCTATTGGGGGAACCTGCACCACACGCGCACCTGGTGGGACTATCGCCATCTGCCGAATATTTGCTTCGTCCATTATAACGATCTGCTCGCCGATCTGGCCGGGGAAATCCAAAACGTCGCCGATTTTCTGAAGATTCCCCTGGTTGAGGAGCAGCGGCAAGCGATCACCAAGGCGGTCACCTTCGATACCATGCGCGAGCGAGCGTTGAAGGATGACCACGGCAAACCTTCTGCCTTTACAGAAGGCGCCAAGACCTTCTTCTTTAAAGGCACGAATGGCCGCTGGAAGGATCTGCTTTCGGCTGAGGAACTGGCGCTCTACGAGCAGAAAGCCGCGCAAGTGTTGACGCCGGATTGTCGGGCATGGTTGGAGCATTAACAAGCGGTGCGGATGAAGCGGTTTACCGAATTATTTACTCACCTTACACACCATCTTCTCGTAGAGGCACGATATATCATGCCTCTACGAGAAGATGATGCGTAACATCAGTAATTTAGAAGATTCAAGGAGCATTCACGTGAAAAACCAAGCGAGTCAAGCAATTGTCCAGCGTTTCTATGATGAGGTCTTTACGCAGAAAAAGATGGCTGTACTCAACGAACTCTTTGCCCCCAATCTCGTCGTCCATGATCTGGATTTCGGCGGCGTCTTGCCGGGCGGCGATCTGCCAGGGACGCTAGCCGCTTTTCCCGATGTAGTCGCCACCGTCAACCTCTGGGTGGTGGAGGATGATCTGGTGACGGCCTATGTCACTTACAATGCCACCCATCAGGCGGAATTCCTGGGTGTCCCGGCCACGGGCAAAGCGGTCACCTGGTCGATCATCGACATCTGGCGCGTCCGCGACGGCAAGATCGTCGAACTCTGGCACCACATTCCGAATGACGATATTTTGGAGCAGATAAAGACAACAGTCACAAAGCTGAGTTGACATGAACGCTCCCTGCGTATACGATAAGCTGATGACCGAACAGGGGTACGCGGTCATCAGCTTGATCGAAAGGGAAGTTTTGTGGACAAAGACGCAATTCTCCAATATTTGTACGAACTGAATGAGGAATTGGCTAAACTTGATATTATTGGCGAGGTCTGTCTCTATGGCGGCGCTGTGATGTGTTTGGTCTATCAGGCAAGACCCAGTACAAAGGATGTTGATGCGATTTTTCAACCGACACAACAGATGCGCACGGCCATTGCACGGGTAGCAGCAAATCACAACCTGCGCGACGATTGGTTAAATGATGCCGTCAAGGGCTTTGTTGTCCACCATCCGCAACGCATTTTTCTGGATACTCCCCATCTCAAAGTTTACGTACCCGAACCGGATTATCTGTTGGCAATGAAAACCTTGGCGGCGCGAGTTGACACAACCGACCGACCCGATATTGAATTTCTCATCAAGACACTAGGACTGACCCAACCCGCGCAGGTCTTTGCCATTTTAGAAAAGTATTATCCACGCCACCAAGTGAAACCGGCAACGCAATATTTTGTTGAGGAGTTATTTGGGCAATGATCACACTGCAAGAGGTCAAAAGGCAGGCAAGCCTGGAGCCGAAAAACTGGCCCATTTTCCTGATGGATTTTGTCGATGATTTTCGTTACTACAAAAATATAAAAGCGATTGCAGAACCGCTTCACCCTGCCGATTCACAATTGGACGCCTTACTGGCTTCGACGGCTGAGTATTTGTGTGATGAACTGGGCGTAGAGGCGCCAGCCTGGTTGGCTACGGTGCCGGCCTGCAAAACACCGTGGTTTGTAGCAGGCATAGAGAATCTAAAGGCCATTGCGCTTGCCGAAAGCCCGCTCCGCTTTCGCATTCGCAAGATTTTTGTGCTAGAAAATTTTTTGAGCCGGGTCTAATACGAACAGCAAGGTCACGGAACTTCATGAATTCAATGGCGGGTTGAGAGTCGGCGCCAGAAGCATCGCAAATGCCTCATCCAGCGCCATCTGTTGCCCGGCGGCAAACGCTTCGGCAAAAGCCGCTGGTTCCAGCGCTGCCTGTACCGTCGCCAGTGCGGCGTTAACCAAAGATTGCACTGGCTCTACCAACGGATAGCGAATGCGCTGGCTAATTTGCTCGGCCAGCCCAAAGAGGGTAGCGGCGCGGACGTAGGCTTGTCGCGCGGTTGCCAGTCGCGCCGTCACCCAGAGACAGTCGACCAAGTCGCTTTTAATCCACCGTGGATTGACGTGATAGCGCCAGGCATGGGTTAACCAATGCGTCACATTGTCTAGATCCCCTTGCCACATAGCCGCCTCCGCAAGATAGGTGTAACTGCGGGCCAAGACAAATGTGTTTTTCATATCGAGCGAGCGATGGACGCTTGCGCTCAGAATGCGCTGAGCTTCGGCAGTGTCACCACAATAAAGGGTGGTGATCCCCAATAGCGGCTGCCAGTTGCTCAATGTCATCTGGTTGCCGATGAACTCAGCGATACTTACCGCCTCGTGAAAATGGGTATGTGCCACATTAATCTCCCCACGCAACAATGCCAGCCGCCCCAAGTTGCCTAGGGCAAAGGCAATCAGGTCACGATTGCCTTGTGTACGGAATAAGGTGAGACTTTCCTGCGAAAGACGCTCTGCTTGACCATACTCACCGATGTCCGTCAGGCGAATCGCATACCGAAAGAGAAGAACGGCCAGCAAATGGGGCTGATCAGCGAAGGAACAAAATTCAGCGCCTGGATCTGGCATTGCGTTGGCCGCGCGTGCCAACGCAATCGCTTTTTCCCAAGCGGCGATGGCTTCGTCGGCGTCAGGTATGGCAACGGCTGCCCAGTACCAGGTTGCCGCACCCAGCAGTCGGTCTGGGCAGCTTTGCTGTAAGGTCATCAACTCATCCCAATAGTAGTCAATCGCCGCAAAGTCTTCGTAGGCGCGCCAAAAGGAGTAGAGGGTAATCAAAGTAGCCAGGCGCAGTTTAGGGTCGAATTGCTGACGGTGAGGAAGCAATTGCGCCAACCCCTTGGCGCGCTCATGCCAATTACCCCGGTTATTCCAGTAGTGGCTCAAGGCGATACCCAACCATGCCGCATCGGCAAAGCGTTGGGTTGTCAACGCCCACTGCAAGGCCGCGTTGAGGTTGGCTTGCTCGTCGTCCAACCGGGCAAACCACGCTCTAGCTTCGGGTCCGCGCAACTTGCCATCGGCATGGCGGGCCAGCGCCAGATAGGCGGCAAAGTAGCGTTGGCAGGTTAGAGTGGTTTCGCCTTGGGTGGCAAGCTGCTCTGAAGCATATTGCCGCACCAACTCATGCATTTCAAAGCGCTGTTGAGGATTCAGCCGCACCAACGATTTATCAACCAGCCCAAGCAAGAGGGCGGGCGTTGCATCGGCTACCGTCAACGCTTCATCTAGTATCCAGCCGCCCTGAAAGACGCTCAGGCGCATAAACAGCGCTTGTTCTGCTGGCGTAAGCAAACGCCAGGAGTGGTCAAAGAGGGTACGGATGCTGCGATGGCGTTCAGGCTGGTTGCGTGATCGGCTGCTTAGGAAGTCGAGATCAGTCGCGATGTGGCGGAGAATCTCGGCGCAGGACATGACGCGCACCCAACTGGCGGCCAGTTCCAGCGCCAGCGGCATCCCTTCTACCTGACGACAGATGGCCGTAATGACTGCTTCTTGACCGCTGGCGATAAAATCAGGCAAGACCCGCTGGGCGCTGCGCAAAAACAATTCGCCAGCCTCGCCCAGCGCTTCATCCGCCTTGTTTAATGTTGTCTTTGTAACCATCATCGCCCCGGCGACAGCGAGGCCCGCCACAGGCAAGAGCCACTCTTCCCGCAAGTCAAGACGCTGCCGCGCCGTGATCAGCACCTTGAGGCGTGCTGCACCCTGAAGCAGGTGGGTCACAAGGGCGGCGGACTCTAGTAAATGCTCAAAATTGTCGAATACAAGCAGCAGTTGGCGTGGTTGCAAGTAGGCCGTGATCTGCGCCAGCAGATCGTTGCTGCTCGTTTGAAAATCCAAAGCCTGGGCAATGACTAACGGTACATGCGCTGTACTACCGACCTCGGCGAGGGGGACAAAACAGACACCGTCAGCAAAATTGTCGGTCTGACGCCGCGCCGCTTCAAGCGCCAAGCGCGTCTTACCCATGCCGCCTACACCGAGCAGCGTCAAGAGGCGACAATCAGGGTTGGTTAATAAGAGGGCAATCTGGGCCAGTTCAAGCTCACGTCCGATGAACGGGGTGGTTTGGAGAGGAAGGTTGTGAAGGGATGAAGCGGTGACAAGGTTAAGGGGTGACAGGGTAACGAGGGAGTCTGGCGAAGATGTCATCCTGTCATCTTGCCGCCCTTCGGGCTGAGCCTCAGGGCGAAGCCTTGTCCCTTTGTCAAATTCGCCGCTACGAATCTGCTCCGCCAGCGTTGTTGTGGCTTCATCCGGCGTTACATCCAGTTCATGTTGGAGCAGTTGGCAACAGCGTTCGTATTGGGCAAGGGCGGCGGCGCGCTGGCCATCTTGCACGAATAGGCGCATGAGTTGCCGATGGGTCGGTTCATGCAGCGGGTCGAGGTGAAGCAGTTGTTGGGCAACCGTAACCGCTGCACCGTGTGCGCTCTGGGTCACCAACTGACCAATACGTTGCTGATGCGCGGCAATTATCAAGGTGCGTAAGCGCTCCCGTTCAAGCAGCGCCCATTGTTCAAAGGCAGGGCTACCATCAAGATAAAAGCCATCGAGAAAGTCACCTTGATAGAGTTCCGTTGCTTCAACGAGTCGGCCAGCGGCAAGATGCGCGGCAAAGATCAGGCTGTCGATCTGGGCCGGCGCTGCGGCAGCAAGTGCAATACTCTGTGGTGTAGTCACCAAGTACGGAGCCAGCAGGTGACGTAGGCGGTGCAGCGCCAGACGTAAGTTTGCCCGTGCTTGCTTCTGGGTTCGTTCCGGCCAGAACAGTTCGGCCAGAAAATCGCGGCTGACCGGTCGCTGCTGACAAGCCAAATAGATGAGCAAGGCGTCTACCGAGCGCGTTTCAAAACGTAGCGGATGCGGATTATCACCGAGTCGGATCGCGACGCCCCCAAATGTTTGGATCGATAATGTTTGGATGGCCGATTTATCTGCAACGTTCATGGAACGCATTTGCTCTTTCTCTATGGCGCTTTGAAACACTTTTGGAACGCGCATTTGCTATTTTAGTCATGCGTGGATAACTACGCAACTCACCTATGCGGCACAATTAATAAAAGAGGAGAAATGCGATGGCAGACCAACTTCCCACAGTTACCCATATCTATCAAAACCACACGTTGGATAGTACACGGTGGGCGCGCTATCAACCGCGCGCCGGGGACATTGTGATCACAACATCGATCAAATCAGGTACAACCTGGATGCAAGAGATTGTGCGTCAACTAATCTGTTTAGGGCAACCAGCCTCACCATTATTACAGATGGGGCTGTCAGATGCCTCACTCTGGCTGGATGCTCGTTGGTTTCCCCTGGATGCAGTGGTCGGCAAGTTGGCGACACAGCAACATCGGCGCTTTATGAAGAGCCACTTGGCGCTGGACGGCTTGCCCTTTTTTCCACAAGTCAACTATATTGTGGTCGGACGCGACGCGCGTGATGTGGCGATGTCGCTGTGGAACCATTGGTCGGGCTTTACCAAAGAATCCTATGGCTTCTTTAACAATGCGCCAGGTCGAGTAGGCGACCCATTCCCGCCGGCGCAAAACATCCATACGTTTTGGCGCGACTGGATGACGCGCGGTTGGTTTGCTTGGGAATGTGAGGGGTATCCCTTCTATGGCAATCTCCACCACACCCAAAGCTGGTGGGCGTACCGACATTTGCCCAACATTCTCTTTGTTCACTACAACGATTTATTACAAGACCTAGCGGGGGAAATCCAGCGCATTGCCAATTTTTTGGCGATTCCGCTGACCGACGACGCGCTCACGACGCTGCTACCAGCACTCACGCTTGGGGAAATGCGCAACACTGCCGACCGGTTAGAGCCAGGGATGAAGATGCTCTGGACGGAAGGGGCCAAGACCTTCTTTTTCAAAGGGACGAATGGTCGTTGGAAAGATGTACTTTCTTCCGCAGAATTGGCGCTTTATGACGAAACTGCGGCCAACGTGCTGACGCCCGATTGTCGCACCTGGTTGGAGCAAGGGCGCGCAGCGTTATAATCACGAGGAATGAGTATGCGTCTATATCTACTCCAACTGGGCCTGTTGCCCAGCTTTGGCGACGTTGCCATTCCCGGCTATTTAATTCAGACGGACGATGGTAAGAATGTCCTGATCGACAGCGGCTATCCGCGCGGTATTCTGGGGGCGCAGGAGCAAGCGGCCAATCGGTTGCTTGAAGCGTTCCCTAATGATGAGATTACAGCCTTTAACGCGACTGTCGTGCATGGCTTGCGCAATGAGGCGGAGGACCTTGTCACCCACCGCCTAGCTGTGCTTGGACTGGCTCCAGACGATATCGATTATCTGGTATGTACGCACTTTGATTTGGATCATGCGGGCAACCATGACCTTTTCCCGAACGCCGAGTTTGTCGTACAACGGCGCCATTATCTGGCGGCGCGCAATCACCCGCGTTTTTGCTTTTTCAACATCCCTTGGTCTGCGTCGGGGCTTTGCTACCGTTTGGTCGACGGTGACAGTGAATTGTTGCCGGGGATTGAACTGATTGAGACGAGCGGCCATGTGCCGGGACATCAATCTGTGCTGGTGCGCCTGCGGGAGACAGGGCCAGTGCTGCTGGCGGCTGATGCGATTACGGGGCGCACACAGCTTGAACCCCTTGCCCGCACCATTCTCCAAGATATGAATGCCAACGAGAAGCGTGCGAGTGTGAGAAAGCTGACGACTCTTGCCGAACGGGAAAGAGTGCAGTTGATCGTCTTTGGGCATGATGCCGAGCAATGGCGGACACTTAAGAAGTCACCGGAGTTCTACGCGTAGATGTTCGTAGAGAAAAATCAGCAAACGCCTCCTCTAGCGGCATCTGCTGCCCGGCGGCGAAGGCTTCGGCAAAAGCCGCCGGTTCCAGCGCCGCTTGCACGGTCGCCAGCGCGGCGTCCGCCAGGGCGCGCATGGGCTGGGCCAATACGGTTTGAATGGCATTGTGCGTCGCTTCGGCTAAACCAAAAAGGAGCGCAGCGCGCCGGTATTGTTGTTGTGCGGTCGCAAGGCGGGCGGCGACAAAGAGTCGCTCGACCGTATCCAGCGTGATCTGGTGCGGATCGGCATGGGCGGCCAGGCTTTGCGCCAACCAATGCTCCGCCTCTGCCAATGCTCCTGTGGTTAGGGCAACCTCGGTCAGATAGGTGTAGTTGCGCGCCAGGAAGAATTTCTCTTGTTGCTCCAGGCAGAAGGCAATGCTCTCATGCAGGATACGCTGCGCCGCCACCGCATCACCTTGGTAGAGGGTGACAAGTCCCAAGAGTGGTTGCCACTCACAACGCATCGTTGCGTAGTTATGCGTGGCGGCAATGGTCATTACTTCTTGAAAATATGTGTGAGCCTGTACCAGATCGCCCTGTAAGAATGCCACGCGCCCCAGAAGGGCAAGACCATTACCAATCGCGGAGTGATCCCCGCGCAGACGATTGAACGTTAGGCTCTCTGTCGCGAGGGTTGTTGCTTGGGCAACTTCCCCCTGATTGAGATGGAAGTTAGCATATGTCATAAGGTGAGTAGACAAAAGGAAGTTACGATCTGTCGCCGCACTGAAAGCAATATCCACCGCAGAGTCATCACTCCTACGGCTCAACGCAATTGCGCGTTCTAAAGCAGCCACCTGTGCGCCATCCGGCAACGCAGCAGCCAACGAACCCCATGCTGCTGCCTGCAAAAGTTGGTTTGCACTGCTCTCTACCAATTGACGCATCTCATCGGTATAGACGATTCTCGCTTCCGGCGGAACCGCATTGGCGACAACGATCAAGATCCCAAGACGCAGATCGGCTGGAAAGGTCTGGCGGTGCGGCAGGATCTGCTTGAGCCAACCGGCGGTCTCATAGCGTTGGCCGATCAGGAACCAAAAATAACCGATTGCCATGATCAACCACGCCGCGTCAGCATACCGTTTTTCACGATAGGCCCATGCCAACGCCGCGCGTAGATTATCTTGCTCCGGCGTCAGACGCGCCAGCCAACGCGCCGACTCTGGTCGGCGCAGATAGCCATCACCGGTGCGGAAAAGCTGGCGATAGGTGACGTAATGGCGCTGTCGCAACCCGGTTGATTCCTGGTGAAGCTGGAGTTGCTCCAGAGCATATTCGCGCACTGTTTCCAGGAGCAGAAAGCGTTGCTCGCCGGCCGCGGTGGTTTCGCTCTGCACCAGGCTTTTATTGACCAGAGAACGAAGCTGGGTGCGCAGCAACACCAACTGGGGTGCAAGATCGTCGTTCAGCTGCGCTGCTGCGGACACAGCTTCACCCAGCATCACCACGGCCATTTCGATCAGCGTAAAGCCGCCGACGAAGATGCCCAGCGTGCGAAAGAGGGTGCGTTCTGCGGCATTCAACAACGCGTAACTGCGCGCAATGGCCTGGCGCAAAGTCCGCTGTTGGGGTGGGAGATCCTTTGCACCATCCACCAACAGATCGAGCGGACGCGCTTGCAAGTGCGTCAACAGTTGCGTAGGTGAAAAGAGTTCGATCTGCACGGCACATAACTCAATCGCCAGCGGCAGCCGATCGAGCCGTTCACAGATTGCCTCAACGGCGGGCCGATTAGGGGGAGTCAGCGCAAAATCGCCATTCACCGCCTGGGCGCGGTGGACAAAGAGGTCAACCGCATCCGTGAGGGCCAGTGGCGGAACTTTGTAACATTGCTCTGAACGCAAATGCAAGCGCTCGCGACTGGTCGTCAGCACCATCAGCCCTGGACAGAACGCCACCAACGCCGCCACCAATTGTACGGCCTCATCTGCTAACGCGGGAGCAAGCAGTTGCTCAAAATTGTCCAAGACCAAAAGCAGTGATTTGCGGCGGAGCAGCGCCACAAGCTGGGTTTGCGGCGGCTGCGGACTGACATGCCGATGACCGGTAGCGGTCAGGATCGCAGCGACCATTGTGGCCGCATCGCCAATGGCGGCTAACGGGACGAAGAGTACACCATCGCTATAGTGCGGTTGCAACTGTGCGGCCACCGCCAGCGCCAAGCGTGTCTTGCCGATGCCCGGCGGACCAATCAAGGTCAACAAACGCCCCTGGTGGCCCAATATACGCCGACACAAATAGCGAAGCTCCTGTTCGCGTCCAATCAGCGCTGTAGGTGGATGGGGGAGGTGGGCGCGCTCTGCTGTCGCTGCTGTTGCGCTCTCGCGGTACGGCTGCTGGGTGGACGGTGGATAAGCAACGGGGCGTTCCCCGCGCGCCTGCGCTGCTAACTCGACCAATTGTTTTGCCAGATGTGGCTCATCTTGCAAGCCCAACGCCGGCAGATAGCTTTGCAGAATCACCTGAACATCGGGCAACCGCGCGTTCTGTTCCAACGCGCCGATCAACGTGCGACTGTAGCCCGTGGCTGCGGCCAGATCCGTCTGCGTCATACCGGCGCGCTTGCGCAACTGTTTCAGGAAAGTGCCAAAGGTTGGGTTCATGGGGCCGACTCGGTTCTCCATTATGCGCCATCCAGAAGAATGCCTGTGCTGATTCATTGTAATCGCACGCGCGGCACTGCGACAAACGTGGTGCGACGGCTGCGGATTTTTGTGGCATTTTTGTGGCAAAAACGCTTCCTTCGGTGATGCGGCAGCGCTATGCTGAACCAAGCGCAGAAAACTACGGCGCCGACGGCGATTCAAACTATCCGATCTTTGTAGAGGAGACAAGCCCATGAACGAACCAATCTACCGCTTTTTCCGTGGCCGCTACACCAACGCCTGGCAGCAATTGACACAGAGTGAGAAGGATCAGCTATTTGCCGAGATGGGGAAAGCCTTTCAAGCGAGTGGCGGTAAGTCGGTGGTCCCGGCCTGCCACACCTGCTGGTCATCCGATTGGCATGTCTTTGGCATCGAGGTCTATCCCAGCCTGGAGGCAGTACAAAAATGGCGCGACGCAATGGAGCGCCTCGGTTGTTTTCAATATCTTGAGATTGAAAGCATGATCGGCATCCAGCCGACAACTTAACCAATTGCCGAGAAGCACAATCAGCCAACGGGAAAATTCACACTGCCAGTTGATTGTTGTCTGCCAACATCAACCAACTGGCAGTGTTGCCAGGCGACTTGCCAGTCGTGTGGCAGAGGGTAGCGGTGCGGCGATACGCCAATCATTGATCTTTTATAACGGCAGTTCGAGGGATTAGGATGAATTGAGGGGATGACAATTTGCAAGATTATCATTTAGAATGACAATCTTGCAAATTGTCATTCTAAATGATAAAATCGTAATAATTCAGATCAACCGCGAACCATCTAACCCAGAGGACTCTGCCCATGCTGATCAACCGAACACGCGAACTTGGGTACTTGGATACACGCTATGCTGGACGACGGGCGGAGATCGTGGTGCTGTACGGTCGTCGGCGGGTTGGCAAAACCAGTTTGTTACACCACTGGGTGCAAGCAAAACCCCATCTCTTCTTCTTTGCCACCGAAGATGACAGCGCGACTTTACTGCGTCGTTTCTCGCAATTGATCCAACAGGCCGCCGGTCAAACGGTAGCGGCTGATTTTTCGTATCCCGATTGGGAGAGCGCCCTGCGCGCCTTGGTGCCATTGGCCGCCGCTGGGCGCTTTGTCGTGGTGATCGATGAATTTCCCCGTTTGGTCGCCGCCTATCCCCCCATTACCTCCTATTTGCAAATGGTCTGGGACATGGCCTTGCAACACACACAGATCTTTCTGGTGCTGACCGGTTCATTGCTCAGTGTAATGCGGCGCGAACTATTGGCGGCGGATTCGCCCCTCTATTTGCGCCATACCTGGCCGTTTGAACTAAAACCGTTAACGGTCGCTGATCTACCGGCCTTTTTTCCGACCTATAGCCCTGATGCGATCATTGAAACGTATGCGATCCTAGGGGGACTGCCCTATTATTTGATCTCAGTTGATCCAGCGGTCGATCTCTTAACCAACATCCGCCGCGTTGTCTTGGCGCCGACCGGCTCACTGTTGAACGAAATCCCCTTGCAGCTTCACCTGGAGTTGCAAGGGATGGATATTCGCCTCTACATGCGCGTGCTGCAGGTCATTGCCAAAGGCGCCCACACCCGCCAAGCGATTGTCCAAGCGGCTGGCTTTCAGGGCAAAAACCTCTCGCACTATCTTCATACCCTCCAGGAACTAGGGCTACTGATTGCGCGTCAACCGCTCGAACGAGATCCAGCGCGTCAGCGGTGGGCGCTTTATCACCTCGCTGACCCCTTTTTGTCTTTTTGGCACCGCTATGTTGAACCCCATTTGGCAGAATTGGAAATTGGTGTAGGGCAAGAAGCCGCCTGGCAAACCATCCGTATGGAGTTAGCGCAAGTGACGGCGCCGATCTGGGAACAGGTTGCGCGTCTGCACCTGTTGAGCCAAAGCCGTCAACAGGGCCTGCCCCCCATCAGCGAAGTTGGCTCTTGGTGGAACCGCCAGGCCCAACTAGATGTCGTAGGTCTGGACCGCCACAGCCGGTCGGTGGTCTTTGGCGAGGCGCGCTGGCGCCAGGAACCCTTTACCCGCCAACATCTAGAACGCTTGATGACACAGAGCCAGCTCTGGTTACGGGGCAGCGATGCGCACTGGGATGTTTATTATGCCGTCTATGCCCGTAACCCGGCGCCTGGGCTGCAGGCGCTGGTGGCAGAGGAACGCAATCTTTTTCTATTTACACCGGAGAGTGTGGTGCAGGGAAGCTAATAGAACTAGGCGATTTGCCTCGGCGCTGAAATCCTAGCAAACGCCTCTGCCAGCGTCATCTGTTGCCCGGCGGCGAACGCCTTGGCAAAGACCGCCGGTTCCAGCGCTGCCTGCACCGTCGCCAGCGTGGTGTCCGCCAGGGCGCGCAGGGGGCCGCCGATCACATAGTGGATCTGGCTGTGCGCTTGCTCGGCTAGGCCAAAGAGGGTGGCGGCGCGTTGGTATTGTTGTTGTGCGGTGGCGAGACGGGCCGCCACCCAGCACCGCTGCACTTCCTCAAAGGTGATTCGCGCGGTTTGGGCGCCATCGGTCAGACTTTGCGCCAGCCACTGCGCAGCCTGGTCAAATTCCCCTTGCCATAGCGCAACCTCTGCCAGATAGGTGTAGAGTTGTGGCAGGCAGAGGTTCTCTTTCAACTGAAGACAAAGTTGCAGGCTCTCATCCAGCAGCCGCCGCGCTTCCGGTGCGTTGCCGCTGTACAGGGCGACAATTCCCAGCAACGGCTGCCAGGCGCACTGTATTCGGGGGAACTGGAAGGTCGTTGCAATGGTCACGGCTTCAAGAAAGCGCCGTTGCGCCTGTTCAAGATCACCTTGCAACAGCGCCAGACGACCTAACATGCCATAGCCAGCACTAATCCCCCAGGGATCGCCTTGCGCACGGGCGCGTTCTAGACTCTCGGTTGCCATGGGCGCAGCGCGCGCCCATTCCCCCTGCTCGATCAAGAAATCTGCATACCAGGCGAGATAGGTGGCAAGGACAAAATTCTGGTCAGTAATGGCGCCAAATTCAGCGCCTAGCCCCGGCTTTTCACCAGCGGCGCGCGCCAACGTAATGCTGCGCTCTCTGGCTGCGGTCGCCTGGTCAACATCGGTTAATGTTCCAGCGATTAAAGCCCAGGCAAAGGCATGCAGGAGCTTGTCCTCACAAAGCTCCAACAGCGCCATCACTTCCCCTGCCCAACGGTTTATGGGCTGAAATTCTTGCAACGTAGCCGCCGTGCGGTAAAAGGTCAAAAGGACAGCCAGCCGCAGGTCAGGGGCGAGCACCTGTCGGTGGGGCAGGAGTTGCGCCAACCACCTGGCTTCTTCGTAGCCGTCACCCGATAGCGCCCAGAAATAGCTGATTGCCACCATCAACCAGGCGGCATCGGTATAGCGCACACCGTCAAGCGTCCATTGCAAGGCGGCGCGCAAGTTGTCGCGCTCCGGCAGCAAACGGGTCAACCAGCTTGGCGCATCGGGGCCACGTAGGTGACGGTCGCCCGTGCGGAAGAGTTGCAAATAGACCGCGTAGTGAGCCTGCTCCAAGCGCGCTTCCTCACCCTGGGTGCGCAACTGTTCCAGGGCAAACGCCCGGATCATTTCCAGGAGAAAAAAGCGCGATTCACCCTCTACCGAGGTTTCGCTACGCACCAGATTATGGTTGATCAGCGTGTGGAGCGCGCCTTGAATGCGCTCCACACCCATCAGGGTGATGGGCCAAGGGATGCTGACGGCGCTCTCTGCACCCAAGTACCCAATCGCTGCCCACTCAGCCATGATGGCGCTTACTTCCGCTAAGGTAAAGCCGCCGGCAAAAACGCCCAGGCCGCGCAAGAGGCGTTGCTCTTCTTCACCCAGCAAGGCGTAACTGTGGAGGATGGCGGTGCGCAAGGTGCGTTGGTGCGAGGGGAGATCATGAGCGCCATCCACCAACAAATCCAACGGGCGCGTCTGCAAGTGCGCCAGCAGTTGGGCGGGAGCGAGGAGATCGATATGAGCGGCGCACAACTCCAATGCCAGCGGCAGATAGTCCAGCCGTTGGCAGATCGCCGCCACGGTCGGCTGGTTTTGCGGCGTCAGGCGGAAGTCGGGGGCAACCACCTGCGCACGCTGAACAAAGAGTTCCAGCGCCGCCGCTTGGTCAAGTGGCGGCACCTTGCAGCGCTGTTCGGCGCGCAGATGCAACCGTTCGCGGCTGGTCGCCAACACAGCGATGCCGGGATATTCGGCCACTACCGTGGCGATCAGGCCGGCGGCGCCGTCGATCTGTTCCAGATTGTCCAAGATCAGGAGCATGGTCTTGCGCCGCAGAAAGGCAATTAGCTCGTCTTGCGGCGATTTGGGGGCGACGTCACTGCTGCCGGCGGCGAGAAGGATGGCAACAGCCATTAAGGCTGGATCAGCGATGGCGGCCAACGCCACAAAGATCGCACCATCGGCATAGAAAGCTTGCACGCGTGCCGCGACGGCTAACGCTAGCGTCGTCTTACCGACGCCTGGCGCGCCCACGAAGGTCAACAGACGACCCTGGTGGCCCGCCAACCGATGACAAAGCTGATTGACGATGTTCTCGCGCCCGATCAAGGCGGAGGGTAATGGCGGCAAATGGACGCGACGCGCCACAGGCTGCACCTGCCCTGCCCTAGGGACCGTGCGCGGCGTAGTGACCGTAACCGGTAGACGCTGTCCACGCGCCAGCGCGGCCTGCTCGATCAAAGCGCCGGCGGTGGCAGGCTCATCCTGTAATCCCAGGGCTGGGATAAAGCGCTCCATCACCGCTTGCAGATCGGGGAGCCGCTGCGCTTTTTCCAGACTGCAAATCAGCGACTCACTATACCCCAGCGCCGCGGCAAGATCGCGTTGGGTCATTCCTGCATCTTTGCGCAGGCGTTTCAGTAAGGCGCCAAAGGCGAGCGCGGCGTGAAGCGACATGGGGTTCAACTCCTCTTCAACCTTGTATGACAACAGACTTCCACTCAACTTTTTAACCAATCCTGCCACTGGGCAAAGTGCCAACCCGTGTACTTTTTGTGAAGTTTTTGTGAAGAAAGCGCTGGCGCCTGGCCGCCCCAGCCGGTAGAGTAAGCGCACGGGCAGAATCATCGGCCTGGGACCAACAGATGCTAAGAGTTACACACGATTTTACAAACCGACCAGCTATTTATGAAAAAGGAGAACCATCATGCGCAAGGTAAAGCTATCAGCCATTGCTCTATTATCGGCGTTGGCGCTATTGTTTGCGGCCTGCCAGTCGATCCGTCCGATTAGCGCCGCCACGGGCAGTACGCTCACTACAGTGACAGGACTAGCGGCGGCAGCCCCGGAATCATGCAGCCTGGCCACACTCAAGGGGCGCTATCTCTTTGCCCATTCGGGTACGATTTTGCCCCCCGCCTTCGGCGTGACCGAGCCAACGCCGGGAGCCGATGCCGGCATTCACACCTTCAACGGCGACGGGACAGGCAGCGACATTGTAACGGTGCGGGTCGGCAGCGAGATCTTTCTGGATAATGTCACCGTTCCCATCACCTACACGGTCAACGCCGATTGCACCGGTGAGTACAGGGTGCAGATCGATAATGGGCCGGCCTTCAATCTCTTCGTTGATCCCAAGGGCGACTCTTTTGTCATGATTTCAACCGAACCGTCCGGCAATTATGTGTCGGGTATTGATCTGCGCATCGCCAACAAGTAGACCGCGGTTGCGCAAGGAGCCGGGGTACAGTACCGATCGCCGTGTACCTGGTGATGAAAGGTTGGGGGCGCACTTCACCAGCCACCCATCACCAGGTCACATTTCAGCCAATCGCTTCGTTCGATGGTTCACGACAAACAGTTGCGGTTAAGATGGCAGCAATCCCTTGTTCCAGCGTCATCACCTGCCCGGCGGCGAAGGCTTCAGCAAAAGCCGCCGGTTCCAGCGCGGCCTGCACCGTCGCCAGCGCGGTGTCCGCCAGGGCGCGCAGGGGGCCGCCGATCACATGGTGGATCTGGCTGTGCGCTTGCTCGGCCAGGCCAAAGAAGGTGGCAGCGCGTTGGTATTGTTGCTGCGCCGTAGCAAGACGGGCCGCGACCCAGCACCGCTGCACTTCCTCAAAGGTGATGCGCGTTGGTTGGGCGCCATAGGCGAAACTTTGCGCCAGCCACTGGGCAGCCTCGTCCAGTTCGCCTTGCCACAGGGCTGCCTCGGCCAGATAGGCGCAAACCTGTGCAGCGACCAGAAAACTCTTCAACCTGAGACAAAGTTGCAGGCACTCGTTCAACAATTGACGCGCCTCGGCGACATCGCCACCATAGAGGATGACGAGACCCAACTGCGGTTGCAGCACATGCAACGCCTCTAGCTCTTGCGCGGCGGTTACGATTTGTGCTGCCTCCTGTAGATAACGGCGCGCTTCGACCACATCGCCGGCGAGCAATGCCAGGCGTCCTAATATACTCAGCCCGCCATAACGCTCATGGCGATTCCGGCTTTGGAAAAAGGCATAACTTTCTCTGGCAATGGTTGCGGCCGATGTCACATCACCCAGGTCGATCAAATACCCTGCATAGATACATTGTGTGATGCCAAGGATGAAGTCACAATCTGTGTAGAAACAATACTCTGGCGCGATTGCCGGCGCTGCGCTGGCAACACGCGCATAGGCAACCGCTTTTTCTAAAGCATGGGCGGCAGTGTTGGTATCAGCAACTTGAAAAGAATAGAAAACCCAGAAAGCTACACGCAGGGCTGCTATGTCAGTGCCTTCCTGCAATGTCAGGAGTTCATCCCAAAAGTGTTCGATGCGATGGGGGGTGGGCAATTTGCGTGCAAAAGGATTGTACCAGATCATGATCGCCAGGCGGAGATCCGTTGGCAACTGGTGACGCTGGGGCAGCAATTGGGCAAACCAGTGATGTGCTTCCTCATACAAGCCACGATGCTCCCAGAACCAGCAGGTGGCAAGCATCATCCACGTTGCATCCGCATAGTGCGCTCGGTCAAACGCCCACTGCAAAGCACTGCGCAAATTGTCCAGTTCGGCCTCCAGCGGGACAACCCAGGCCGCGGCTTGTGGTCCGCGCATATGGCTATCACCAGTGCGAAAAAGTTGCAGGTAAATGGCATAGTGCTGCTGGCGTAACAACGCTTCCTCGCCCGCTGCCCGCAGTTGCTCCAGGGCGAATTCACGGATTGTCTCTAGCAGCAAAAAGCGTTGTGTACCCGTTGCGGTTGTTTCGGCGCGCACCAGGCTTTTGCTGATCAGCGCATGGAGTATGGCATCCACCGAGGTTGTTTCCAGGCGATTTGTCGCAATCGTTTCGACTGCCTCCAGAGTAAAGCCACCAGCAAAGACGCTCAAGGCGCGTAAGAGGCTGCGCTCGGCATCATTCAACAACCCATAACTGTGACCAATCGCCATGCGCAAGGTGCGTTGACGCGTCGGTAAATCACGCGCGCCAGCCACTAGCACATCCAGGCGGCGATCTTGCACCCTTGCCAGCAGTTGGGTCGGCGCCAGCAGATCGATCTGGGCCGCACACAATTCAATCGCCAGGGGCAAGCAATCCAACCGTTGGCAGATGGCTTCGAGCGTGGATTGGTTGTGCGGCGTGAGCGAAAACTCCGCATCCACGGCTTGGGCACGCTGGACAAACAGTTCAACCGCTGGGGCAAGATCGAGCGGTGGCACTTTGTAGCGTTGCTCAGCGCGCAAATGCAGTCGTTCGCGGCTGGTCGCCAGAACGCAGAGCTTTGGGCATTCACCGATCAAGGCTGCCACCAGGGGGGCGGCCTCTGTGATCTGTTCAAGATTATCCAGCACCAGCAACATGGTTTTGCGCCGCAAAAATTCGATCAGTCGGTTTTGGGGCGGCTTGGCGTCACTAGGAGAACTGCCGATGGCGGTCAGGATGGCGGTTGCCATCACTGTCGGATCGCTGACTGCCGCCAATGAGACAAAGACGATGCCATCGCGATAGTGCAGCGGCAACCGTTCTGCCACGGCCACGGCCAGGGTCGTCTTGCCGATGCCGGGCGGACCGATCAGTGTCAACAGGCGGCCACTGTGACCCAGCAGACGGTTACAAAGCTGATTGACTTCTGTGCGGCGACCAATCAATGCTGTTGGCAGCGCAGGCAACGTTTCCGTACGTTCAGCGAGTTGCGCCTGACGAAGTTCGGTTTGAATGGAAAGCTGGGTTGTCTGCTGAAAGGTGATAGTGGTGGACGACGGTTTGCTGCGTGCTAAGACAGCCTGTTCGATTAAGACTGCGGCGGTTTGAGGATCGTCTTGTAGGCCCAATGCCGCCACAAACTGTTCACGCACAGCCTTAATATCTGGTTGCCGTTGGGCGTTTTCCAGACTGCAAATCAGCGACTTGCTGTAACCCAGCGCGGCGGCCAGGTCGCGCTGGGTCATGCCAGCTTGGGTGCGCAACTGTTTGAGCAGAGAACCAAAAGTAGGCATCGTCGTAAGGGGCATTGGGACAAGCTTTCTTTACTTGATCGGGTAATAAAATGCGA
This sequence comes from Caldilineaceae bacterium, assembly GCA_026645575.1. The sequence goes on along the minus strand of JAPKMW010000115.1, from coordinate 13,931 downwards.
TTCTACGGGTAATCCTACCCGATTCTTGCCAAACGAACAACTGGAGCCTTTTGTGGATTTTTGTGGACTTTTTGTGGACAACGCCCTCGTGCTTTGTCCACTCAGCTTGTAAAATCAGTAGACCGCAACCCTATCGAGTCTGGCATAGGGGTCCAAAGGACACCTTGGACTTAGGACTGCGGACTAGCGATTCACCCGTATAAGGAGAAAAACCAATGTTTATTGACCGCAGAGTGTTTAGATTTAAACCAGGCCGCTTGCAGGAAGCGCTCGTTCTTATCAAGGAGAATCACCTACGGACAATGCAGCAACATAAGAATTACAAAGCGCGCTATCTGGTCGAACTCGTGGCCGGGTTTGACTTATTCGTGTTCGAGTCGGAATGGAATAGTCTGGCAGAATGGGAGAAGTTCTGGCCAGAATGGGGTGCGCATCCCGAATCGAGCGTATTCTGGCAAAAATTAGTCGAGTTGCTGGACAGCGGTGGCGAGCATCAACTCTGGACCGTTGTTGAGTAATCTCCGCCACCGTGTTTCAACCGGTGGCAGGCATTACCGAGACAATTTGTTCATTTCCATCATTCAAACCAAATCAAGGAGATACTACCATGTCAACCAATCCGCATTCGATCATGGTGCAACCCGGCAGCGTGCCGGAGTTACACGCCTACGGCGATGTCCTCTCTGTGCTACTCAACGGCGAACAGACCGGCAATACGCTCACCGTGATGTTTGATGTGACACCACCCGGCGGCGGTCCACCGCCCCACGTCCACCACAGGGAAGATGAGTTCTTTCTCGTGGTGGAGGGGCGCATCAGCTATTTTGCCGAAGGACAGTGGACCGAAGTTGGCGTCGGCGGCGTGGTCTATTTACCCCGCGGCGTCACCCATTGTTACCGCAACGTGGGCGAGACACCGAGCAAACATTGGATCCTCACCACGCCATCGGGCTTTGAGCATTTCTTTGCCGCCAGCGCCGCCGAATTTGCCAAGCCCGGCGCCCCTGATATGCCACGCCTCATTGAAATCGCCCGGGAACATGGCATAGACTATGTTTGATTCAACCGTGTATGGGCAGAGCGGCGATAGCGTTGTTCTGCCCAAGATCAGCAAACGCCTCTTCTAACGCCATCTGCTGCCCGGCGGCGAAGGCTTCGGCAAAAGCCGCCGGTTCCAGCGCGGCTTGTACCGTCGCCAGCGCGGCATCGGCCAAAGGGCGCGGCGGGTCGGCAGCATCATAACGGACGCGGCGACGCATCTGTTCGGCCAGACCAAAGAGCGTTGCCGCGCGTCGATAGTGCTGTTGCACGGTTGCCAGCCGCGCCGCTACCCAGAGACAATCGACCACCTCCGTACTCAACCAGCGCAATCTGGCTTGATAGACCATGCTTTGCGCGACCGCCTGGGCGGCTGGTTCTACTTCCCCCTGGCTCAAGGCGATTTCGGCCAGATAGCCATAAATGCGGGCGAGGAAAACATTGTTTTTCAGGTCAAGCCAGAGTTGCAAACACGCTTGCAAGATCTGACGCGCCAGCGTCACATCGCCCAGATAGAAGGTGACGATGCCCAGTTTCGGTTGCCAATCGCCCAAGCTCATGCGATTTCCCACCGTTTTCGCCGTCGTCACCGCCTCCTGTAACAGCTTGTGCGCCTGGGCAAACTCACCGCGCAAGAGCGCTACATGGCCCAACACGCCAAGAGGATAGGCGATCATATCCCGATTGCCCATCGATGCGAAGAGACGTAAACTCTCCGTAGCCAACTTTTCGGCGTGGGCATAGGCGCCCGTCTCATCAACGAGGCGAATGGCATAACGAAAGTGGGTCATAGCTAAGAGATTTGTGCGATCGGCAAAGAAACAGAATTCCGCCCCCGGTCCCGGCAACCCCTCGGCTTGCTGGAGCAAGGTCAGACAGAGATCAAAGGCGCGAGCGGCCTGGTCGGCGGTGGGCGATGAATTGGCGAGGTAGAACCAAACCGCGGCCCGCAGCAGCGGCTCCTGTGACGCCTGTTCCAGTTGTTGGCGTTCATCCGCATACGCTTCAATCAGCCCAAAGGTATGGAGCGCAATCCAAAAGCGATTGAGGGTCAGCAACAACGCCAGACGTAAATCGGGTGCAAGCAGGTGGCGATGGGGTAGCAGTTGTTCCAGATATTTGGCAACTTCGTACCAGCGGGCGCGCACATGCCACGTATGGCAGAGGGCAATGCCCAGCCAGGCTGCTTCGGCAAAGTGTTCTGTGTCAAGCGCCCACTGCCAGGCTGAGCGCAGGTTGTCCTGCTCGGCTTCCAGCCGGGCAAACCATTCGACTACTGCCGGCCCACGCACTTGCTGATCAGCGGTACGGGCCAAGTGTAGATAGGTGTTGTAGTGCCGGTGCCGGATCACTTCCGCTTCCCCACTGGCGGCAAGCTGGTCAGCCGCATATTGACGCACCAGTTCATGCATCCGAAAGCGCGGTTGTTCATCACATTGCACCAACGATTTGTCCACCAAAGCCAGGAGCAGATAGTGCAGGAAAGGGGGACGGGCAGCCACACCAGCCCCTTCATCCAGCGCCAGCACTTGCGCCGCCTCCGCCAATGTCCAGCCACCCTGAAAGACGCTCACCCCGCGCAAGACGCGCTGTTCCTCCGGCGTGAGTAAACGCCACGATTGGTCGAAGAGGGCGTAGATGCTGCGATGGCGTTCGGGCAGGTTGCGCAGCGCAGTTTTCAAGAAGTCAAGCGGTTGGCTCATCTGCCGGAGAATCTCGGCGCAGGACATGACGCGCACCCAACTGGCCGCCAGTTCAAGCGCCAGCGGCATCCCCTCGGTTTGGCGACAGATGGCAGCAATCGACGCTTCTTGGCCGTTGGCGCGAAACCCCGTGTGGACGCGTTGGGCGCTACGCAGGAACAAGGCACCGGCATCGCTCTCTACCCCGCCCGTCAGCGCCAGACCGGCAAGGGGCAAAAGCCACTCTTCCACCAACTGTAGACGCTGGCGCGAGGTGACCAACACTTTGATCTGCGGCGCACGGTGGAGCAAGTGTGCGACCGTCTCTGCTCCTGCCAGCAAGTGTTCAAAATTGTCCAACACCAGCAACATTCGGCGCGGCTGCAAATAGGCGGCGACCTGGGCTGGCAGATCACTGCTGACTGTGTCCAGCCCCAGACTTTGCGCCAGCGCAACCAGCAGCAAGTCGGCGGCACCCACCGCCGCCAACTCAACAAAACAGATGCCGTCAGCAAAGCGCGACGCCTGTTGCGTGGCGGCGGCAAGGGCCATCCGGGTTTTGCCCACCCCGCCAACGCCCAACAGTGTCAGCAGACGACAATCGGGGTTGGTCAACAACCCCTCGATCTGTGCCAACTCCGCCGCCCGCCCGATGAAGGGGGTGGATTGGGCGGGCATATTTACGATTTTTGAGTTACGAGTTACGAACGCCTGCTCGGTTGTCGTACTTGCGCGTAATTCGTCACTCGTAAATCGTAACTCGCCATTGCGGATCTGCTCCGCCAACGCCGTGGTCATTTCGTCAGGCGGGACAGCCAACTCGGTGGCGAGCAGATGGCGGCAGGTCTCATATTGGGCGAGGGCAGCGTTGCGTTGACCAGCTTGCGCCAACAAACGCATCAGTTGGCGATGGATCGGCTCGTGGTAGGGATCGAGTTGGAGCAAGCGTTGCGCGGTGGCGATGGCGGCGTCCAGTTGACCGCTGTTGCTCTGTTGCGTAATCAATTGCTGATAGGCTGTCAGCGCCACCACATGGAGCCGCTCCCGTTCGAGCAACGCCCACTGTTCATAGGCGGGACTTTCATCCAGATAAAAGCCGGCGAGAAAAGGGCCGTGATAGAACGTCGTGGCCGCGGCCAACTCACCGGCGGCAACATGTGCTTCAAAGTGCGCGACATCCAGTGCAACTGGTGCGTTGGGGTCGAGGGCGACAGTTTGGCGGGTGATGAGCAGGTAGGGGTCCAGGTGTTGGCGCAGCCGGTGGATCGCCACCCGTAGATTGGCGCGCCCCTGTTCTTGTGAACGCTCCGGCCAGAGCAGCTCCGCCAGTTGATCCCGCCCCAATGGCCGTCGATGGCAGGCCACATAGAGGAAGAGCGCCTGCACCGTGCGCGCCTCAAAGGGGATGGGTGGGCCATTCGTCCCGACGGCAACCGCAATCTCACCCAAGGTGCGGATCGATAGGGTTGCCGACGCTGGTTTGCTTGTTGCAGCCATAAATATTTGCTCTTGTTGGAAGCTTTGGGTCTACGTAGTGGTTTTGGAACGATCTCGTAACGATCTGCCTGTAGTATAGGGTGTGTGAACCGATTCGGCAACTTGATTTCAGGCTCTCAAAGGTCTAGTCATGTACCCTGTCCCGTAGGGACAACTAAGTTTTGGGCTAAGAAAATGGGGTCAACGGGAACCCAGGGAGTTGACCGCTATCTTCCGGGAAGGTCGGTTCGGTCAACAGGATCGTCCGGTCAAACCTTCCCGGAAGATAGCGGTCAACTCCCTGAGTTCCGATTGAGCCAGAAAATGAATATCTCTCTCTAAAGTCAGCCGTCCCTACGGGACAATCATGATGTCGGCCAGATCCAAAGATCTTTTCTACATAGGCCCAATGCCATGTAGCAACAACCAAGGAGGAACCAATATGACCGCAGCCCTTCCCCAAGTCATTCATACCTATCAAACCCAGGCGTTGGACAGCACCCGTTGGCAGCACTATCGACCGCGCGAGGGGGATATTGTTATCTGTACCTCGGTTAAGTCCGGCACCACCCTAACGCAAGAGATTGTCCGCCAGTTGATTTTCCTGGGCCAAGATGCGCCGGCGCAGCAAGAAGCGCCGCTCTGGGACATTTCGCCCTGGCTCGAAGTCCGTTGGGCGCCACTCGACGAACTCCTGGCCGGTCTGGAAGCGCAACAACATCGGCGCTTTATCAAGAGCCATCTGGCGCTGGATGGCTTGCCCTATTTCCCTCAGGTCAAATACATCGTGATCGGGCGCGATGCGCGCGATGTCGCGATGTCACTCTGGAATCACTATGCCAACTTTACCGAGACCGCTTATGCCATCTCCAACTACACGCCGGGGCTGGTGGGCGAGCCGCTGCCCCGCTGTCCAGCGGATTTTCATGCCTTCTGGCAAACCTGGATCACCCGTGGCCTGCACACCTGGGAAAGCGAAGGCTACCCATTCTGGGGCAATATGCACCACACGCAGACGTGGTGGAATTACCGCCATCTCGACAACATTCTCTTTGTCCACTTCCATGACTTGCTGACCGATCGGGTGGGCGAGATCCGCCGGATCGCCGCCTACCTCGACATCGCCGTTGCCGACGACGCCCTGCCCGCCATGTTGTCGGCGCTTGACCTTGCCACCATGCGCGAACAGGAAGGAAAGCGGAGTCCGATCTTCCAGGCGCTCTGGAAGGAGGGCGCACAGACCTTTTTCAACAAGGGCACCAATGGCCGCTGGCGCGATGTCCTCTCGGCGGACGAGTTGCGGCTCTATGAGGAAAAGGCGGCCCAAGTGTTGACGCCCGATTGTCGAGCGTGGCTGGAGCAGGGGCGGGTGGCGTTGGCTAATCAGCATGTGCTTTCGTCCCATAGGGACGGCTGAGTTTAGGAACGGGTAAATCATGATCATTTCCTTTCTTCTAAACTCAGGCGTCCCTACGGGACGGCAGTCGATGATTATGGCGATCACACATTGTCATTCACCCAAAGGAGCCATTTTATGAATTTTCCCGTAAATCCGGCGCGCATGGCGCTCATCAACTGCACGCTGCAAAACAGGTTCGTGGAAGATCCGAAGTATAACCGCCTTGCCCTTTTGGCGCGCATTAACCACTTTGCCGCGATCTGTCGGTCGGCGGGTATGTTGGTCATTCACACCCGTCATGTGGTGCGGGTCGATGGCAGCAACACCGGCGTCCTCGGTGAGATCTATCCGCCCATGAACGAGCTTTTCAACCGTGACGCCGCGGGCGCGGCCCTCCATCCACGTTTGGACGTTGACGCGCAGGACATCATCTTGGAGATACCGCGCTTTGGCGCGTTTCATGGCACCGATCTGGAGTTGATTCTGCGGCCACGGGGGATTGACACGCTCATCGTTACCGGCATCGCCACCAATGTCGGCCCGGAAACGACGGTGCGCGAGGCGGTGGCGCGCGACTTTCGGGTCTTCCTGCTGAGTGACGGCACCTCAGCCCAAGCGCTGGGCGGTCTCACTGCGGAGGAAGCGCAGCGGGCAACGCTGGCAACCCTGAGCGCCCTCTTTGCCCAGGTGCTCACGATGGATGAGATGAGCGAGAAGATCCAACAAGCTTCACACCAGTCATGATGCTGCTGTGGCCGCAACGACTCAGCCGCAGGTGCGTGGCACTGGTCAGACGCTAGTAACGTGAGTTCGGAATTAGCCAAAGACCTCCGGGAGGTGGGCGAAAAATGATCGCTAGAGGTAGCTTCGTTTGCCCACCTCCCGGAGGTCTTGGGCCGTTATACGCACGCAACGTCGAATTCACATTAGGATGAACAAACGACCCCTGACCAGTGCCACGGACCTGTGCAGTTACCTGTCGCCGGGCAATTTGTGGAATTTTTGTGTAAAAAACGCTTGCATTGGGGCGCCATTGTGGCTATAGTAATGAGCGCCCTTTTCCTACAGCACCCTTTTCCGTGACACAGGGTCTGAATTGACCAACATTGTTCCTACGCCAGCAGAGCCAAGGTTGGTGGAAGCGGCGCCGGTCTGCACCGCGGTATTCATATATTCTTCACGACTCAAATTCATCAACCATGAGGGGATCTATGGATGATTTAGTATTTGCTTCCATACAGGAACTGGCAGAAGCGATCCGTCAAAGGCAGGTATCGGCTGTCGAAGTGGTGGAAGCCCATCTCGCCCAGATCGACAAGCACAACCCACTTCTCAATGTGATCGTTCTTTTGGACAGAGAGGCGGCCCTGAATCGGGCGCGGGAAGCCGATGCAGCCCTGGCGCGCGGCGAGGTTTGGGGGCCGCTCCACGGGGCGCCGATCACGATCAAAGATGCCTTTGCGACGGCCGGTCTACGCACCACGAGTGGGTTTCCACCCTGGGCTGACTTTATTCCAGAGACAGATGCGCCGGCGGTGGCCCGTCTACGCGCCGCAGGGGCGATCATCCTCGGCAAGACCAACCTGCCGACTTTGTCGATGGATGCCCAAGCAAATAATCCGCTCTTTGGGCAAACCAACAATCCCTGGGATCTGGCCCGGACATCTGGCGGCTCAACCGCTGGCGCGGCCGCCGTGGCTGCCGGCTTGTCGCCCTTGGAGCTTGGCAGTGACCTGGCCGGCTCGGTGCGGATACCGGCCCATTGCTGTGGGATTTACAGCTTGAAGCCGTCGGCTCATCGTATCCCCGGCGGTGGTTATCACCCCAACCCTGCCCCTGCTCCGCCCTTAACCTTTGGCCCAAGCCTGGGGGTGTTTGGCCCGCTGGCCCGCTCAGTGGACGATCTGGCGCTGGCCTTTCGCCTGCTGGCCGAACCAGACCCGCGTAATTGGACCGTCCCGCCGGTGCCGGTCGGGCCTATGCCCGAACTTACCTTGTCCCAGCTTCGTCTGGCGTGGACGGATACCTTTGGGGATGTTCCGGTCGATAGTGATACGCGTCGTACCCTGGCGCATTTTGTCGCAGATCTGGCGCAGCAGGGCGCTCACGTCGAACGCTGCTTGCCGGAACCGTTCGACTTTGCCACTGCCTGGGAGACCTATGGCGCGTTGACCGTTGCCCAGTTCGGCGGAAATCCCAATGTCGCGGCCGGCTTTGGGGCCGATCTGCACTCTGGCAATCCGATCTCACGGGGCGCGGCCCGCGGCGTGCAGTTGACGCAAAAAGAGTATATGACTGTTCTGTCCAACCAGGGCCAGTTGATCACAGCCCTGGAAGCCTTCTTTGAACGCTGGGACGCTTTCCTCTGTCCCGTCATGCCAACGCCGGCCTTTCCCCACTGTGCGCCGGGCGCTCCTATCCTGGTCGACAGCCATCCCTTGGATTACTGGTTGGCGACCATTGCCTATACCAACCTCTTCAATCTAACTGGTCATCCGGTAGTCGTGCTGCCTATCGCCCGCTCGTCTGACCACCTGCCGATTGGTGTACAAGTCGTGGGGCGGCGCTGGGGAGAGATGTCACTGTTGGCGGTGGTCAAGTGTATGACTGAGGTTGTGGGACCTTTCCAGCGACCACCAGGCTATTGATGTCAGCGACGTTTTATCAAAACCCAGCCGCCTTTGGTTGGTTTGCCTTTCTTTCCGCAGATCAGGTATGTCATTATGGGGCGTGATTCGCGTGATCCCCCAAATTGAAATGCCCTAACCAATGTGTTACACCTGAAGAAGAATGCAAAAGTAGATGTGTTAATTCCGCCCTAAGCTTGGGTAAGTAGCGTCACTATGGTAAAATGAAAGAGCTTGATGTAACGAGAAGTAGATAGATTAACGGAGATGGGTGATGGAACAACTCCACCAATTGATCAGTACAGATGGTTTGGCAATTCCCTTGCCTTTAATGCAGCAATATGGCTTGCAGCCTGGTGACCGTGTCACGCTTGAATTAGGACCTGATGGGATCTTTATGGCAGTCCCGGTCAAAAATGCAAAAACAATCGAAATCATGGCACTGAAACTGACGTTTCGTTATCTTGGCGATGCTGTAACCGTCAAGGCGCAACAGGATGAGTCACCGCTAAATAAAAATGGTTGGCGTGTCAGTGTCTATGGGTTGGGCATAGAGGAGCCAGTAGGCATTCTGACCTTCTCACCTACCGGCAAATTGTTACCCGAATTTTCTACTTCGTTTGACGAGATGCGCCGTCAAGCAATGGAACATCATCATTTGGACAAATTTCGGCAATCAAGGTATGGTGATCTGGCCGTAAGTGCCAGTGGCATCGGCACCTCTTGATGAACCAGCCCAGTTGACGTAAACCCACCCTCACATATACAATCAAGCCACAGTTCGGCTGACCATGCCAAAACAATGCTGGCCTGGTTGGTTGTGCTACACCCGTGTCGCCTTTGTTGCTGCGAGCAGGTTATGTCCTCCTTCAATTCTTTGGATCGAGCAATCATTTCGCCGGTGTTGGTTGGGCGTACGCGCGACGTCGCCCGGTTAGCGGAAGCGGCGCGCACAGTGCAACAAGGTACTGTGCAGCAAGACAATGGGCAGCAAGGCACGGGGCAAGTTGTGCTGCTGGCGGGCGAGGCCGGGGTCGGCAAGAGTCGGTTGGCGGCTGAACTCCGTCGCCAGGTGGCGCAGAAGCAGTGGACCATCCTCACTGGCCATTGCTTTGAGCGTGATCTCCTGTTCCCCTATGCCCCCATCGTTGATGCCTTGCGGGCCTATCTTGGGCCGCTGCCGGGCAACGTTGTGGCCGATCGCTGTGGTCTGGCGGCCGCGGATCTGGTCAAGTTGTTGCCGGAATTGGCGCTGACGATCACCGACCTGCGCCCCACCCCGGTGCTTGACCCGGAAGCGGAAAAACGGCGACTCTTTGAAGCGCTCTGTCAGTTCCTGCTCCGCCAGACCCAGACCCCTCGCACCGCCCCACTCCTCTTGATCGTGGAAGATCTCCATTGGTCTGATGAGACGACGCTCGACTTTTTGCACCTGTTGGCCCGCCGCCTGTCGACCCTGCCCATGCTGCTGTTGGCAACCTATCGCAGTGACGAAGTCACGCCGCCGCTGCGCCGGTGGCTGGTGCAGATGGAGCGGGCGCGTCTGAGCCACACCATCACGTTGGCCGCGTTGCCGCCCCAGGATGTACAGGCGATGCTCCAAGCGATTTTTGCACTGAACCGGCCGGTGCGCGCCGAATTTCTGGAATTGCTCTATACGCTGACCGAAGGCAATCCCTTCTTTATCGAAGAGGTGTTGAAGGTGCTGGTGGCCGCCGGCGAACTCTTCTATGCCGACGGCGGCTGGACGCGCAAATCGATGCAAGAGTTGCATATTCCACCGAGCATACAGGAGGCTGTACAGCGCCGCACTGCGCAATTGCGACCAGCAGCGCAGCGCCTCCTCACCTTGGCGGCGGTGGTCGGTCGGCGCTTTGATTTTGTCCTGCTGCAACAGGTGGCCGGCCACGATGAAGCGGACCTGTTGGCGTTGATCAAGGAACTGGTCGCGGCGCAACTGGTGGTGGAAGAGAGCGCCGAGAACTTTGCCTTTCGCCACGCCTTGACCCGGCAAGCGGTCTATGGCGCGTTGCTGGGGCGGGAACGGCAGATCCTGCACCGCACCATTGGCGCGGCGATGGAGCGGTGCTATGGCCGTGACAGTGATAATGATAGTGACAATGATAGCGGCAGAGCGCACAAGGCAGTGACCCATACCGGCGTGCTTACTCAGGTGGCCGAACTCGCTTATCATTTCTATGAGGCCGGCGAGTGGCAGAAGGCGCTGCTCTATGCCCGGCGGGCAGGTGAACAGGCGCAAACGCTCTATGCGCCCCAGGCGGCGGTGGAACAGTTTACGCGTGCGCTGACCGCCGCCCAACATCTGACCCAAAGCGAGCAAACGGCGCCGGCGCGCACCGCCCTCTATCGGCTCCGCGGGTTGGCCTACGAAACGGTCGGTGAATTTGAGCAAGCCCGCACCGATCTGACTACGGCGCTGGAACTGGCCCAGGCGGCCGGCGACCGCTCAATCGAATGGCAGCTTCTGCTCGACCTGGGCCAATTATGGGCGGCGCACGACTATGCACGGACGGGGGATTATTTGCAACAGGCATTGACCTTGGCGCGTACGCTGGCCGGCGCGGAAGGGGCAGCGGCTCAAAGCGTTCCCAACCAACCCGCACCCCTGGCGCGCACGTTGAATCGGCTGGGCAACTGGTATCTCAACGTTGGGCAGCCCCACGAATCGCTGCGTTGTCATCACGAGGCGTTGGCAATTTTTCAGACATTGCAGGATGCCCCCGGCTTGGCCCAAACCTTTGATCACCTGGGCCTCATGGTCTATCTTGGCGGCAATCCCGTGCAGGGCGCGGTCTATCTCCGCCAGGCCATTGCCCATTTTCAAGCGTTGCAGGAGCGGCAGAGTCTGGCGTCGAGCCTCACGACCCTGGCGATCTGTGGCCCCGGTTATTCGACCGATAGCGTTGTGCCGGCGGCCATGAGCGTCACCGAAGCGACCGGTTGGCTTGAGCAGGCGTTAGCGATCAACGAGGCCATTGGCTGGCGCGCCGGCGCGGCCTACACCCTCATTTCGGCGGGCAACATGCTGGGGACCGTGGGGCAGTACACGCAAGCGTTTGCCCACGTGCGCCGCGGGTTGGCGCTCGCCGAGGAGATTGAACATCGCCAGTGGATCTGTTTCGCCCAGCGCACGCTGGGGATCCTCTACCGTGATCTGCTAGCCTGGCCCGTGGCGCGGCACCATCTGGAACAGTCGATAACGCTGGCCCAGGCGGTTGGTTCGTCCTTTCATGTGCGGCAAGGGACAGCCTATCTCACCTCACTGTTGCTTGCCGCTCACGAAGTTGCCCAGGCGGAAACGCAGCTCAACAGCCTCTTTGATCCCGCGCTGCCGCTTGAGCCGTTGGCACAGCGCCGCATTTGGCTGGCACGGGCTGAACTGGCGCTGGCCCAGGGCGACCCGGCGCTGGCCCTACAGATTGTCGACCGGTTGCTAGCGGCGACGGCCAATGGCGCAAGTCAGGCGCGGGGCGCGGTGCCCTACCTGGCCCGGTTGCGCGGCGAAGGGTTGGTTGCCCTCCGCCAGTGGACGGAGGCCGAAAGCGAATTCCAGGCTGCGCTGCTGACCGCCCAGGCGCAAGGGACACCCCGCTTCATCTGGCCGCTCCATCTGGCATTGGGCAAGCTTTATCGCGCCCAACGCCGCCACGCCGAGGCCGCCCAAGCGTTTGATACGGCGCGCACGGTGATTGAAAGCATTGCTGCGCCGCTGGCCGATCCGGAACTGCGGGATAATTTCGTCCGGCAAGCCACGGCCCTGCTACCGGCGGCGCGCCCCCTTTCCCCACGTCAGGCGACCAAAGCAGCCTATGGCGGCTTAACCCAGCGCGAACGGGAGGTGGCTGCGCTCATCGCCCAAGGCCACTCCAATCGCGCCATCGCCGAGACGCTGATCATCGGCGAGCGTACCGTGGAAGGGTATGTTGCCAATATTATGGCCCGGCTCGGTTTTTCCGCACGGAGCCAGATTGCGGCTTGGGTGGTCGAAAGCGGGTTGGCGAAGGATGACCAGGTGACAAAGTGACAGGGTGGCAAGGTGGCCTACATTACAACGGGATTCAAATCCCGCTCTAACAGCGAGAAGCGCCCTCAGGCGCTGGCAACACGCTCTCAGCGCCTGAGGGCGCATCTCGCTGTTAGCAAGGGGTTTTAACCCCATTGCGTAAGGCTTGCCGATTGCGACATTTTTTCACCGTATTATTTGCCTCAAAATACCGTATTCACTTCGCCAAATCCCCGTACTTTCCGCGTGAACAAAGCCCGCCATCTCTGCTAGACTGCTGGGTGTGTCCATCCACTGCAATTCGGTGAGCGTGCGGGAGGGATACCGAACCGGCAGCAAGCTAAGGAATCAGAGGGGCATAACACTACAGCGGATGAAGGCGGGAACGGATGAACTGTCGACGGAACGAAAACGTACACAACCAAGGGTTTCGTTGACGAGATGCGAATATTTTATCAGTAAGCGTATTTTTCGACGTGAATATCCGTTCCCGCCTTCATCCGTTGTAGTGTCTTAGCTCCATGCCTATGGGTAGGAATACCACACCGACAACGCGTGACCGCCGATTTAACAAGAAAGGAAAATTCCGATGTCAGCAACAGCCCATACAACCGCGTCGGCCCAGGAACCCATGTTCGAGGTGGCGCAACTAGCCCATGTCGAGATCTTCACGCCCAAACCCAACGAAACCTTGTACTTCTTCAAAGAATTGTTGGGTATGGAGGAGAGTGAACGGGCGGGGCAATCGGTCTATCTGCGCGCCTATGAGGACTACTACCATCATTCGCTCAAGGTGACCGAGGCGGCTAGGCCCGGCTTGGGCCATGTGGCCTGGCGCACGACGTCGCCGCAGGCGCTGCAACGCCGGGTAGCCGCGCTGGAAAGCAGTGGCTTGGGCGTGGACTGGTGCGAAGGCGACCGCGGCCACGGTCCCGCCTATCGCTTCACCACGCCCGGCGGCCATGCCATGGAATTGCTTTGGGAAGTTGACTACTACACAGCGCCGCCGGAGAAACAGAGCGCGCTGCTCAACCGCCCACAGAAACGACCCCATCGCGGCGTGCCGGTGCGCCGCATCGACCACATCAACCTCATGACGGACGATGTGACGCCGACCCGACAGTTTATGCAGGAGCAACTTGGTTTCCGTGTGCGCGAAAACATCCTCTTCGAGGACGACCAAGTCGAGTTTGCTACCTGGATGAGCGTTAGCCCATTGGTTCACGAGATCGCTTTCATGCGCGACGCAACCGGGGCGCGTGGACGGTTGCATCACCTCTGCTATTGGTACGGAATGCCGCAGCATCTCGCCGACGCCGCCGAGATTTTGTGTGAAAATGGCATCACCATTGAGGCCGGCCCCGGCAAGCATGGCATTGCCCAGGCCATGTTTATGTATGTCTTTGAACCGGGCGGCAACCGGATCGAACTCTTTGGCGACTGCGGCTACTTGATCTTTGACCCGGCGTGGAAGACCGTCACCTGGCGTGAGGAGAATATGAAGGCGGGCGCCGTCTTTTATGGCGGGGGACTGCCGTCCGAATTTTTCACCTATGGTACACCCCAAGTGGGCGGCGCGTTGTAAGAATAATCGTAACTACTCAGCCACCCCTCCTAACCTCCCCCTGGTAAGGGGAGGAACTGTCGAGCCGACATCTGTTCCCTCCCTTCTCAGGGGAGGGTTA
>JAPKMW010000114.1 GCA_026645575.1 Caldilineaceae bacterium | reverse complement strand
ACCCGTGCTGCCTGAATATTTTGCACCCCTGGCAAGCCACCAGGTAGTGCGCTTACTCAAGAATGTACAAAGTCGAACTTAGTAATCGTCCAGAAATAGTTTCACGCTCTTGGCGAGTCCGTGACTCGCCAGGGGCAGGGCGAGTCACGGACTCGCCAAGAGCAAATCTACAAGTTAGTTTTGGATGATGACTAACGGCCAACGAAGGGCAAATAGAGCCATTTTTTATCACTCCCGCCCTGGGCCGCGGGGGTTGTCGTCCCGGTTGGCGTGGGCGTGGGTGCGCCAGGGACAAGGGTGGCGGTCGGTAACGCGGGCGTTGCGGTTGGCGTGTGGGTCGGTTCACCTGGAGCTACCGTGGCGGTCGGTGTTGGTGTTGCTGTTGCTGTTGGTGTTGCTGTTGGTGTTGGTGTATAGGTAGACTCGCCTGGGGCAAGCGTAACGGTTGGCGTTGGTGTTGCCAAGGGCACTGTTGCGCTCGGTGTTGGGGTAATGGTAGGTGTTGCTGTCGCCGTAACCGAAGTCAGCACATTTACGGTCTGGCTGGCATAATTATTCGTCCGGTCCCCCTCCAACTCTTGATTGGTGGCCACTAGTTCGGTAAAGAGCGAATAAGTGCCGGCTTGTAGCGGCGTCCAAACAAATGAGACATTTTGCGTTTGATGACAACCGGGCAGAACCTGGCTAACGGTGCTGCTGGCGCCTAGCAACTGGCCCTGGGCGCGTGGGTCGCCGTCATAGAAGCGGACAGTAATCCCTTCCGCTGCAACACCCCCGCGATTGACAAATGCGACTTGTAAGGTGACTGGTTCACCGCCATTGACCGTAAGTGGTGTTGCGCCAAAACTTTTCATAGCGAGATCAATGGTGCGTATCGTAATGGATTTGGCATAATTGGCAAAGTCAACCCCTAACGGCTTCATCTGACGGCTGGCGTGGTCAAAAAGGTTGCCGTTTAAGCCAATGTAAGTGGCCAGGTCAAATTCATAGTAATTAAGGCTAAACCAGGCAAATTCTTGCACCAGGCGGAAGTCATCCGCCGGATAGCCGGTGGCGCTGTCTTTGGTATTGAGCATAAAGTCGAAAGAGGCCACCATGTAATTGCGCACGACACTGTGTGGAAAGCCATGATACTGTGACAACAAGATGCCGTATTCACTGATCACCAATGGCCGATCCTGATAGCCGCGATCGGTCATCCATTGGCGGAAGGTGCGAATCTGTTGTTTGAAGGTTTCAATATTACCATGGGCAGCCAGCGTGGCGGGGCATGGCGTACCTTCATTGGCATAGGCGCCCAGGCCAGGTGGAATACCAGCGCCCCAGCCGCAATTCTCCGGCAAGATAAAATTATGAATGTCCCAAACGTCCACCGGCATCTTTTCGCCATATTGTTGTTCATAGGCGCTTAAGACCATGTCTAAATAGCGCAACCGGAGCTTGGTCGGCTGGACGATCCCGGCGATGATAATCCGACTGTTTGGCGCGCGTTGCTTGATAAAATAGTAGACATCATGGTAAAAGCGTGCATACTGATCGGGGGTTAGTTCACCCTGTCCGTACCGATCCGGTTCATTTCCTAGAATATAAGAGGCTTCCGGGTTGGCGTCAACGATACGACCAAGTTGCGGTAGTAACTGCTGAATCGCCTCGGGGGTTGTCCGATTCCTGGTCGATACCATTTGATGATAAATAATGCCACCTGGTTCAAGTGGATTGAGGCGCATTATATAATCATGATACCAACCGCCGCCGACGCGCACCGCATCATAGTCCGTAATGTCAACGCCACCATCAAGCGCTACATTGTAGCCCATGCGGAGATGGGGCGAAGGATAGAGCGGACAGCTCTGCGCATAGATCGGCGCGGTGACAACGCCCAACAAAAAAGAGCTAAGCAGTAGGCTACACCAGAGTTGTACTCCTCTGAAACAACGCCTGGCTCTGCTTTGCTCAACAACCGGGGCCAACATTCCCGATAGCATCAAGCGATGATGGTAAAGTTTTATAAACTTCATAACAACGGTATCCTGAAAGCCTAAAGTGTTGTCGGTTGACGGCGCTCGTATCAAGCCGCCGTTGTGGCAAACAACACTTGAACAGTAGCGCGTAAGCCATTTGGTAACTACCAAGCTGCTCCTGCTCCCGCTCGTCGCCAGTCACGGACCAGCGACGAGCGGGCATAGGAGTTACGCCAATTGTATCATTAAATGAGTTAACTAAAACATTTCTTAAGCTGACAATTTTATTACAATCTGCGCGCCTATAATAGAGATCGCTCTCGACGGGCAACACAGCCGCCGAGAGCGATCTTCTAGGTGTGAGGGGGAAGAGAATCAAACGCAACTACCGATTGGCAAACGGGATGTAGATGCGCTGCGGTGCATTGACAAACACCTCTACCGTCTTTTCGTCATAGACCTTGCCATTGCCATCGACCAACTGGACCGTTACTTCAATACGGTTGTTCACAGTGGTGATTACCTTATCGACGGTGACAACAAAGCGCACCTGACCACTTTCACCCGGATCGATATTGCCAAGATCGAACTTACAAACGGAACCTGGCGTAGCGCCGGTGCAATTCCATCCGGCAGTGCTGGCGCTGCTGTTGAAGGTTGTGTTGTTCGGCACTGTGAAGGTCAATTGCACATTGGGGACCGTCGCTGTCCCATTATTCGCATAGCTAATCTTGAAGGTGAGATCCTGACCAGGTGAAGGGACAAGCGGCTCAACTTCAATGTTAATCGTCAACCCTGGCACCCCCGGCAAGGTTGGGATTGCCGTGACCGTCGGGGTAGCCGTCGCCGTTTTGGTTGGGGTAGCCGTCGCCGTTTTGGTTGGGGTAGCCGTCGCCGTTTTGGTTGCGGTTGGCGTTCTGGTTGGGGTGACTGTGTCATATAACTGGGAAGCAAAGCTAATCCAGGCCGCGCTACTCCAGTCGGCGCCAGCGATTGGCGCCGATTGGAACTGGAAGCAGGCAAAGGTGGCGCCGGCTGGGACGACAATACTATTTTGGTAATCGTCAAATTGTTCACCGACATTGCTCGTTAAGGGCGAATCGGCTGTCACCGGCGGCCCATGCAACACCGTACCCAGGTTATTACTGATCAGCTCCGTCGGCCAAGCGCCGGCGCCAGTGACGTACCAGAGTGCGTTGGGTTGGTCTGGGGCCACACCGCCGACAAAGGCTTGGAGGTCAAGCGTCCGTGACGTGGCCGCCGCTGGAAAGTCTATGCACAACACTTCACTGTTGGGGCCAAGTTCACCGTAATTCTGTCCAACCATGGTGTTGGCGGCGACAATACCGGCGCTGTCATAGAAGCTGTCCAGCCCATAGAAAAGATCAATTTGGCCGGCAGGGCAGGAAGGATCGCTGGAAACGATCAAGAGACCAATCCCGTAGCCTTCATTCGCGACGACGGGGACAGAGTTTAGGCCACTGACCGTAACATTCAAGGAGCCACTCAACAGACCGGCAAAGGCGGGTACCGCGACCAGATTGGCCGATTGCGCCGTGAAGTAAGCCATGTTGGGATCCAGATCCGATCTGCGATCGTCACTCGCATTTACTGTAATCGGCCCTGTGCCATTAATGGTGACCAGAATGTTGTTGTCGCCACCGCTACCAGGGTTATAGCGTCCACCCCAGAACAGGTAAGCCAGCACCGGCGTCCCCTTGACATTCATGCTAAAGGCGCCACTACTGTTTGACCGCAAGCCGACGCCGCCTGTCGTTAAACAGTAGTTGCCAACCAATGGGGGCGCCACTCGATCTAGCCCTTCTTCATTAACGCTAGGCGGCGCCGTAGTCGGCACAGTGGGAATAGTCGGCACTGTGGGCACAGTTGGCACAGTCGGCACTGTGGGGACTGTCGGCACTGTGGGCACAGTCGGCACTGTGGGCACAGTCGGCACTGTGGACACCTGTGACAAAGAAGCAAGCGTCGCCTGATTGGCCATCGCCGCTTGGTTGCTTAAAAAGACGAATAGAGCAAGTAACGTCGCAAGCGCTACCCCACTCAAACTAAAAAACAAAGTTCTGCGCGAATTTGAAGGCATGTGTTTCTCCTTACAAGCTGTACTAAGGCTGAAAGAATGACTATACTCAAAGCAAACTGAGAACCGGATTTTTGCAGGGGCGTCCCCTTGCGGGCGCCTGCAAGGGGACGCCCCTGCAAAAATCCGCCTTTCAGTTTGACCTGAGTATAGAATACGAAAGTAGCGATCTTTCTTGTCAATGATATGCGTGATGGCAGAGCAACGTAACCAGGAATGAGTGTGACGCTGAAAGCATAGAGCAATTGTAGCATAGTTACTCGCACAAATAGCTTACAATGTGCGGTGAAAAACTTACTCTATTTTAATCTTTGGACTGACATTTGTTGTGGCGAATACGCTAGGGTGACTACGTCATAACCTGGAGCCGAACTAACGGCAGGTATGTTGTACAGGTGTGCTACAGGGGGTGAGTCTTGCTAGAGAGGAAAAAGGCAACCGCCCTATATGATGGGTTGACCGTAGTAAAGACTGTAGTCTTTCTCCAAGTCGGGGAAAGACTACAGTCTTTACTACCGATCATTACTTTCGTGACAAAACGTTAAGGTGTGCTTCCAACCAATTCGGCGCGGACAAAGAGATAGTGGGTATCCGAAAAATCAGGCCAGCCGGTGACCAAGGTTAATTGGGGCTGTGGGGTAGCGGCCAGATAAGCCGCGGCCTGCTGTTGTTCTGCGGCGCTACCTTTGACTGGAATGGGCTGACTTACTTCACGCACTTGATACAAAAAGTCACGCCCTTGATCGTCGCTGACCAAAAGTTGTGTGCCAACCGCAAATTCCCCTCGTGCCAGCGGGGCAAAGACCGCCGCGCCGGCCAGGTGATGCCCGGAGATCACCATGTTGCCGACGGTGCCGGGGCGAGCTGAGTTAATATGCCAGCCTGCGCTTGCCTCCGGCACCAACCAAACTGCCTGGCGTGTTCCTTCGACCTCGCTTACCTGCCAACGCATGGGTTCAATCAGTACGGCAAAATTCAGGGCCGCCGCTGTCAGCCGCACAGGAACCCCTGCCGCTTCAGGGGCGATAACCTGGCTACGCTGCGCTGCCTCGGTTGCGGCTGGCTCTGCTACAACCGTGCTAGTGGCAGTTGGCAAAGCCGTCGCCATTGACGTTGCGTCTGCACTTTGACAAGCAGTGGCAAAGAGCAGCAGAGCCGTAAAGAGCGTTTTTTTCCACATAAAGATTCCTATGGTTCGCGAAATTGCGGTAGCGCGACCGGCGGCATGGCCAACGTAATCCCGGCTAACGCTTCGGCGCCTTCGCTGGTTTTGACAACGGCCAGGTTGTCAATCAAGGCGCCATCGGCAACATTCGACGCAATTTGTACGGTAACGGTCGCCGTTACCTGGCTATTGGCCTGTACGGTCGGCCAGTTGACGGTAATGACTGAGCCGCTCTGGCGTACACCACTATAGCTGACCTTCCCCTGGTTGCTAATTTGTGCATTGACCACCGCCATCTCAGCAGGGAAATCGTTGCGCAACTGAATACCGGTGAAAGGCTGGTTGCTTCGGTTGTGGACGACAAAGTGGATGGCAACGCTCTCGCCTTGCCAAACCGCCGAAGGAAATGGGCGCATTTCCAGCACTAACGCGTCGTCTATGGCTTTCGCACCGGTGTTTGCGGGCGGTACTGTTGCTGTGCCTTGGCCGCTGCCATTTGTAAACAGCGGAATCTGCGCCAGGGTCTGGTTATTGACTGCATTGATAGACACAAATTGTTTGCTCACCCAACCGGGCAGCTTTGTACGGGCGCCACAACAGATGTACAACCAATCACCGCTCTGGTTGCGCGCTAAGATCGCCACTGCATCATTGAGGAAGAGGGTGTCGATCACAGGCGCTGCACCGCCGGCCTCTTTGCGTAAGTTCAGCGTAACCGCGGTCACAACCCCCGTAACGCTGTTTGGGTTCTGTTCAGTACCATTCATTGGCGTATTGGCATTGCCGGCGCTGGCGTTCCCACCCCCTGCACCAGCCGCTGGTTCGTTGCTGCCATTGTTACTGCTCGCTTGATTGCTTCCCCCTTGATTTTCATTCCCAGGGAATGAGGCATCTTCGTCATCATTGGCGTCATCATTAGAATCATTATTGGCATTACTATTGCCGGAATCGCCAGACGAATTATCGCTGACTGGTGTTGGCGTGGGGAATGGGGTATTTTCCGGGGTTGGCGGCTTCACCGGTTTCGGCACGGTATTCACATCGGGGGTTGACTGCGCTGCCGGCGCGCCATAGGTGGGATGGCTGGTATAGATCGACAAAAGCCCAAAGGCCAGCACAACGATCAAAATCCAATAGCCCCGCAGACCCTGTTGGAGATACTTTCCTGTTTTGTATGCCATATACAAATCACCTTACCTTCATAACTACCTACGATTATCGACCGACGGAGGATGCCCTTTACCAGGGGTAAAGCTACGGTGGTGGGTTGATGAATCTACGGTGAAGGCTGCAGGGCGAAGCACGAATGAATAGCTTTACGCTCCCTGTTTGTTAGTTAGCGAAAACGTTGGTATACGGACTCCCCCCGTACTATAGCACCTTTCATTTGATTTGCCGAATTGGGAACTCGCTCAAATTGGCTTCATTGCCTCTTCTTTTTCCCTTTTTACCCCGGCGGCGGAACAGCTTTTCCCCGGCTGCCCACGGTGACAGGAAACGGTGACAGGAATCTGACAGCTTCTTGTAACAGCTTTTCTGCTATACTGATTTTCGCAGACGGTAGGTTGCGCATGGTGATTTCTCCTTTGGTTGATCTCTGATGTTTGCTCCATCAGAGGCAAAAGACCCAGTCCATACGGACTGGGTCTTTTGTTTTCCTGCTCCGCCCGCTCGCAGCCAGCCCCCTGTCCGCTCACAGCCACTTCACTGCCTGCTCGCAGCCAGTCCGTGACTGGCGTCCCGTCGCCTCCTACCCACTCGTAGCCAGCCCCCCGTCCGCTCACAGCCACTCCCCTGCCTGCTCGCAGCCAGTCCATGACTGGCGTCCCGTCGCCAGTCCGTGACTGGCGTCGAGCGGCTCCGCGTATCAGCCTCTCTGCAACCAAATTAGCGCCACAGCGTACCATCTACTACAATACTCTTTAGAACCGGCGTTGATCGCTGGATAACGATAGATGACAAAGGAGCTTTTCATGGCGCAACCAATGATCCAGGCGCGACAGGTTCACAAAACCTTTCAAACCGGCAAAATCGAAGTCCACGCCCTCCGCGGCATTGATCTGACCGTGACCCAAGGGGAGATGGTCGCCATCATGGGGCCGTCGGGCTGTGGCAAAACGACGCTGCTCAACTGCTTATCCGGGCTGGATGACTTTGATGCCGGCGACGTATCCATTGAAGGGGTCAACCTGCGCACCATGAATGACCGCGCCCGCACCGCCTACCGCGCCCAGCGCATGGGCTTTATCTTCCAAACCTTTAACCTGCTGCCGGTCATCACCGCCGTCGAAAATGTCGAACTGCCCCTATTGGTCAGTGGTGTACGCCCGGCAGAGGCGCGCCGCCGCGCCGATGCCGCCCTGGCCCAAGTGGGGCTGGCCGACCGCAGCCACCATCGCCCTGCCGAGCTATCGGGCGGGCAGCGCCAGCGGGTGACAGTTGCCCGCGCCCTGGTCAACCAACCGGCCATTGTCTGGGCCGATGAACCGACCGGCAATCTCGACAGCAAGACAGCCAACGATGTCCTTATCCTCATGCAGCGGCTCAACCGGGAGGCGGGGCAGACTTTTGTCATTGTCACCCATGACGCCGCCATTGGCGCCGCCTGCAATCGGGTGGTGCGTATGCAGGATGGGCTGATTGTTGATGATGGCATGGCGCCGCAAGGGGCCAGCGCCGATGGGTCAACGGCCGGCGAAAGCGTCATCGATGCTGCTCAGTTTCAACGGCCCATTGGTCAGGAGGCTGCCGTATGAATTTCTTCAACAACCTGAGCAGTAACACCGCCATTGCCTTGACCGGCGCTGTGGTTGCCATTTTGCTCTATTTGGCGTTGCTCTACTGGCGCAACCCGGTGCTGGTGAAATTGGGCGTCCGCAACATCCCCCGCCGCCCGACCCAATCGGTCTTGATTGTCATCGGGCTGGCGCTCAGTACCATTATTATTGTCAGCGCCCTTAGCACTGGCGACACCCTTACCTATTCGTTGCGCCGGCAGGCGGTGGCGGCCTATGGTGAAGTCGATGAAATTCTGGCGCCGCCGTTGCTTTCTCTCTTTGTCAGTTTATCCAATGACCAGGGGGCAACCACGACCACGACGGATGAAACCGCCGCCGATGGGACCGCCACTGACGAAACCACCACTGAACCAGCCCTAAGCGAAAGCCAGCAGGCGTTGCAAAACTTGACCGCCGGCGGCCTGAGCAGCGTCTTGACTGTGCTGGAAGGCGGCCTGCCCGGCATTACTATGGATCGTTATGAACAACTGCGCGCCGAAGCCGCTGCCGAGCCGCTGATTGATCGCGTCGCCGCCTCCATCCTCTTCCCGACCATTATCCGCAATACCACCACCGGTCAGGGTGAGCCGCTGGGCTTTATCTTTGCCGTGGACAATGACTACGACCAGAACTTTGGTCTGACAACCGTCAACGGCGCCGCTGTCGAAATGGAGCAACTGCGGCCAGGGGTGGGCAACATCTTTGCCCAGGCGTCCAATCTCTTTGGCGCGGCCGGCAACCTGGCGCAGCAGGCCGGGTTGAATCTGGAAATTTCCGATGTCGCCCTGGCGACGGCTGCTGTCGGCGCAGCTTTAACCGCGGCGCCCAGTCAACTGGAAGGCGCCGGCGGGCTGGATGTCAGCCAGGTGCGCATCCCCCTCGATGCCATCGATCAACTGGGCATCGACACGACCCCCTTGCGTGAACAGGGCCTGACCGAGTTGAGCCTGGAAGCCCTCGGCGTCACGACCGACACGCTCACCAACTTGGGCGTGACGACCACCACCGTCAACCTGGAGAGCCTGGGGCTGGATGGCGCGGCCTCGGTAACGGAAAATTTGCTCAACGCGCTCAATCTTAACACCCTCAGCACCGAGATCGACCGGGTGCTGGCCCAATTCGGCCTGCAATTGCGCCAGGGCGATGTCTACCTCAACCGCCTGGGCGCTGAGCAACTAGCTGCCGACGTGGGCGATGTACTGGATGTCTACGTTGGCCCCATCCCGATTCCCTTCCGCGTCAGAGCCATTGTGGAAGAGGCCGGCCCGCTGGGCGCGCTCTTCCCCGTGGTCATGTTGCGGCTGGATGAGGCGCAGCAACTGCTCTTTATGAACGGCAAGGTCAACAATGTGCTGGTCTCCAACCTGGGCGACGACCTAGGGGGCATCGAACATACCGACGCCGTCAGCCGCCGTTTGCGGGTGCTGGCAATGAACGAGGATGCGCTGGAACAAGTGGTGGCAATTTTGCGCCGCCCGGATATACAACCGATCCTGAGTGCCGCTGCGGCCGATGCCCAACAAGAGGTGATGGAAGACTTTGACGGCCCGCAGATCATTGCCGATCTGGTGCAAGAGTTGACCCCCCTGGGCGGCATGATGGATGGCGTGCGCGACATTCCGGCTGAATTGGCAAAGCCGGGCATT
This sequence comes from Caldilineaceae bacterium, assembly GCA_026645575.1. Next base: position 23,015 of record JAPKMW010000114.1, on the reverse strand, counting down.
AGCGACCGCCTGCGCGAGATCTTGGGGGATAATACCTTCCGTGGCTGGCTGTTGGAGAAAAACCTGCCCGACGACGCCAAAACGGGATTAACCGTGGCCTTTGGTGAATTGAATACCTTTGATGTCATTGATCCGCTCAACAAGGCAACCTTGCTGACGGTGGGCAACGCCGCCGGCGGCATCTTTGCCTCGATCTTCTCGCTCTTTGGCTTCTTCTCGATCCTGGCCGGCGTGCTGCTGATCTTCCTCATCTTTGTCATGCTGGCAACCGAGCGACGCAGCGAGATGGGCATGGCGCGCGCCATCGGTGTACAGCGCGGCCATCTGGTGCAGATGTTTGTGGTCGAAGGGGTGATCTACGACCTGCTGGCTGCGGCCATCGGTGTGCTGTTGGGGTTGGCCGTCACTTATGCCATGGTTGACTTTATGGGGTCGATCTTTAACAATCTCACCACCCAGTTGAGCAGCCAGAACAGCCTCTTTACCTTTCGCTTCTACGCCGCGCCCACCTCCACCATCATCGCCTACTGTCTGGGCGTCTTGTTGACCTTCCTGGTGGTAACTTTCTCGGCGTGGCGGGTCAGCCGGCTCAACATTGTCTCGGCCATTCGCGATTTGCCGCAAGAGAGCGCCGAAAGTCGCCGGTCGTGGCTGTCGCGCATCTGGAAGTGGGGCAGCGCACTGGCATTGGCCGCGTTGGGCGGCTACTTGCTCTATATCGGGCTTCGCATAGAAGTAGCATTCGGCCTGCTGCTAGCGGGCGCCACCTTCCTGCTCATCGGCCTCTGTTTGCTGGCGATCCGCGCGCTGGAACCGACGCGTCTGCGCAATGAAACCATTTACCGTTGGTCGTACACGGTGATGGGCATTGGCTTGCTGCTCCTGTGGACGGTGCCGTGGGTGCGCGTGTTGCCGTCGCTCAACCTCCCTGGCCTGGGCAGTGACAACCCACTCCTGCAACCCGGCCCCGACCAGACCTTGCTGACGTTGGCGCTGGGGGGGCCGCTGATCATCTTGGGCGCCATCCTTGCCGTTACCTTTAATGCCGATGCGATCACCTGGTTTGTCGGCATTGTGTTGGGCGGTATCGGTCAATTAACGCCAGTACTCAAAACGGCCATCGCCTATCCCCTGAGCGCCCGCTTCCGCACCGGCATGGCCATGCTCATGTTTGCCATGATCATTAGCACGGTGGTGGTGATGGCCGTGGTCATCCGCGCCACGCAGACCATTGTGGTGCTGGATGAGCGCGAGACTGCCGGTTTTGAGATTCGGGCCGACACCACCCTGTTGAGCTTTTTCGCCCCGCTGCGTGATATGGGCGCCCGCATCCAGGAGTTGACCCAGGATTTGACAACAAGCGACTACCCGCTGTTGCAACAAGTCGCCACCGTGGGCGCCTATCAAAGCCAGGTGGTGGAGGTACGCAACGCCGATGAGAGCCGCTGGGGACGCCGCTCACTGGCCGCTGTGGATGATGGCTATTTGGCTCAGGCATCGCAGGTCTACCGCTTTCAATCGCGCGCCGCCGGTTTTGCCGATGACGCCGCCATCTGGCAGGCGCTGCGTGAGCGCGACGATGTCGCCATTGTCACCCCCGATGTGTTGCGTAACCCGGACGAAGATGCGTTTGGTCCACCAGGACGCAACCGCCGTCGCTTCGAGTTGCCGTCCGTCGCCGCTGGTGAGACGTTGCCCACTCTCTTCGTCGACGTGCGCGTCGCCACCGACTTCGGTGGCCCCGACGAAGCGATTCCCTTCGCCCCGACGCCCGACGCTGCGTTGTCTCCCCAACGTTTTCAGATCATTGGCGTGCTGGATGACGACACGACGTTGGCTGACAGCGATCTCCAGGTCAATGCTGCGGCGCTCCAACGCCTTACCGGCGTTGCTTTCCAACCGGAGCAATTCTATGTCAAGGTGCAGCCGGGCGCCGAGGTGCGGGCCGTGGCCCAGGAGGTGGAGCGCGCCTTTCTGGGCAACGGCATGAACGCCACCATCCTGGCCGAAAGCTTTGCCCAGGGGCAAGCCTTTACCCGTGGCATCCTCCAACTCTTCCAGGGCTTTATGGCGCTGGGGCTGCTGGTGGGTATTGCCGCGCTTGGCGTCATCACCAGCCGCACCGTGGTCGAGCGACGCCAACAGATCGGCATGTTGCGCGCCATCGGCTACCAGGCGCGCATGATCGCCCTCTCCTTTGTGCTGGAAGCCAGCTTTATCGCCATCACCGGCCTGCTCATCGGCGCCGGCGCCGGGATTGTGCTGGGGCAAAGCATTATTAGCGCCTTCCTCACGGCCCTGACCCCGGAGACCACCTTTGTCCTGCCCTGGGGGCAGATTGGGTTGATCCTCCTGCTTGCCTATGTTTTTGCCTTGCTGACAACCATTGTCCCCGCCTACCAGGCGGCAAAGACTTATCCGGCAGAAGCGCTGCGGTATGAATAGGTGAATGGCTTAAGGTGGATTGTCTGTACTATCGACCATCCACCTTAAGCCAGCCGCCATAAACTATCTACTATTTTATCCTTCCCACCACGTAGTTAATCTATTACGATAACGTAAACTATTGAGCTGTTTTCCGAATGTGGAGACGCGTCTTCCGCAAAACAGAGACGCGTCTTTGGTAAAACGGAGACGCGATCTGCCATTTTTGGAGACCTTCGGGAGACGCGGTGCGGCTACAATAAAAGCGCCGATGAAACAACAAAGCCACACAACGCCCACCTATTTCAGCGGCAACATGAATTGACTTCCCCCAGCCGAGCGTCTTCGCCCATTCCACTATCCAAACGGAGATAACCCATGTCTCGATCCCGTTACCGGTCAAAAACAAGTTATCGTGTTGTTGCCCTCTTGGTCTGTTTTGCATTGGTGTTCAACTCAATCGCTTTGCCGCCTGTCCTACATGTCCAAAGCGCACCTGCTATGGCAGATCAAAAGCCGGCAGTTTATTTACCGCTGATTCAAAGTGCAACCAGCACCGTAGATGTGACAACCGAGAGCTATGGCGTGTTGGGCAATCGCTTGAGCAAAACCGACCCGCTCAATCGCACCCACAGCTATGGTTACGACGCCGTGGGCCGGCTTACCAGCGCCACCGATGCCCGTGGCATTACCGTCAACTATGCCTATGATCTGCTGGATCGCCCGACCAGCTTAAGCTATCCCACTGGCGCCAACAGCTACAGCTATGATGCGGTCGGTCGGTTAAGCACCGCCAGCGATGCCAACGGCAGCACCACCTATAGCTATGACGCCGCCTCACGCATTACAGCCATTGCCGCGCCCCAGGGAACCGTTACGTACGGTTACAATGACGCCAACCAACGCACCACTATGACGCTGCCCGGCGCGCGCACCATCACCTATGGCTATGATACAGCGGGGCGCTTACACAGCATCAGCGATTGGGTAGGCCGCGCCAATACCATCAGCTACAACGAATTCGGCGCCATCCAGGAAGTCACCCATCCCAATGCCATTGCGGCTGATTATGGCTATAACCTGCGCGGCTTATTTGGCAGCAAGCGGTACAACAAGGACGAAAGCTTCAATTTGCACTATCGCTTTGATAGCAACAACAACCGCACCGATGCGGAAACGATGGTCAGTCAGGAAGGCTATAGCTATGATGCCCTCAACCGCCTGACCGGCGTCACCTACCCAAATGGCGATGCGGCGGCCTATAGCTATGACGCCAATGGCAATCGGCTGACGCAGAGCCAAAATGGCGTACTGACGAATTACACCTATGACGACGCTGGTCAATTGTTGAGTGACGGCGCCACCAGTTATAGCTATGACGCTAACGGCAATCTGATCAGCGCCGGCGCCACTAGCTACACCTGGGACTGGGCCAACCGGCTGACGGGCGCCACCGTCAACGGCCAGACCGTCAACTACAGCTATGATGCGCTCAATGTGCGGGTGGGCGCCACGGTCAATGGCGCACAGAGTAACTATCTCTGGGATCGCACGGCCTCCTTGCCGCTGCTGGTCGATGATGGCGCCTACGCCTATATCCACGGCGATGCACCATTGGCGCAAATCGATCCCAGCGGCGCCCGCTACGATCTGTTGAGCGACGGTTTAGGCTCGATCCGTGGCGTCACCGATGCCAGCGGCGCGGTGGTCGGCACAGCCGACTATGATGTCTTTGGCGGCTATCGCAACCAGAGTGGCGTGACCAGCCGCTTTGGCTTCACCGGTGAGTATTTCGCCCAGGAGACCGGCCTCTGGCACCTGCGGGCGCGTGACCTCAGCCCAAGCTTGGGGCGCTTCCTGAGCGCCGATGCTGTGCAGCCCAACGCACCGGGCACGCAGGGCTATAACCTCTACGCCTATGTGGCCAACAACCCGGCCACCTGGGTCGATCCCAGCGGCTTTAGCGTGATTCCCGACAACCTGACCCCGGCGCAGACCGCCATCTTTGTGGGGTTGTTAGTCTCCTTGCCGGCCATGGCGCTGGTCGCGTCGCCCATTGCCGTAGCCTTCACCCTCCTTGCCCTGACTCTGCGCTGCGCCCTGACCGAAGGCTGCATGGCGCAATTAGGGGATATGCAGGGCTTGATCAAAAACTTGGGTTCCTCGGGTCTTAACACCGTCACCTGGACGGCGCAGACGCTAAACGAAGCCGTTGCCAAGTACCCCCTCCTGCCCGGCGCCTCCCCACCCATGCGCTTCCTGGCCAATGTGGGATTGGGACTCATCGGGCTGGACACTATCACCGACTTCGCCACCCTCGTCTCTGGGCGCGACCCGCTGACCGGCGAAATCATGACGCCCTATGACAATGCCCTCACCTTCCTGGCGCTGATCATCCCTGGTGCAACGGGTGGCGCCGTACAGCAACCGGCTCGACACGCGTACCTGCGGCAGCCGCATGGTGGACTATGGTTACAGCCTCACCAACCAGGTGACGAGCATCGACTACTGGGACCGGGGCAGCGTCGGCTATGGCTATGACAACGCCGGGCGCTTGGAAACCCTAACCCCGTGGGGCGGCGCCGCGACGACTTACAGCTACCGCAGTAGCGAGCAGGTGGCCGGCATCCGCAGTCCAAATACAGTGGCGATGACTATCGACTACAGCATGGACAAGGTAGGGGTTTACACGTCATTAATCAAATCCGCCCCTCTTCCTTCTTTGTCCGCTGTTTTTTGTCCCCTTAGCTTCTTGTCATTCCCACCCCCTCGTAGTATAATCATCCATCACAAACTGAAGCGAGGGGAGCTTGGAAGCGCCAGGCTGAGAGGGTGACCATTCTGTCACCGACCCGTGTACCTGATCTGGGTAATGCCAGCGGAGGGAGCAGACCATGCGCCGATCACCATCCACCTCCTGGCCTTGCCCCATCAGCAAGGTTTTTTAGTGCCTATCACACAGGAGAACAAATGATGAATCGATCTTTGCGCACCATTCTTGGACTACTCGCCCTCATCCTGCTCACGGCCTGTCAGCCCGTCCAGCCCAGAGCCGTCACCCCAGCCAATCAGACGCCAACAACCTTAGTCCTAGCCAGCCATGACTCCTTCAACGTCAGCGAAGAAACGCTCGCCCAATTTGAAGCCGAACATAACGTCACCGTCCAACTGCTCGCCTTGGGTGACGCCGGCGAAGCGCTCAACAAGATCATCCTCAGCAAGGATGCTCCCCTCGCCGACCTCTTCTTCGGCGTCGATAACACCTTCCTGAGCCGCGCCCTCGCCGCTGACATCTTTGAGCCATACGCCGCCCCTGCCCTGGCCCAGATCCCTGATGAACTGGAGCTTGATCCCGATCAGCGCTTGCTCCCGGTTGATGTCGGTTACGTCAATCTCAACGCCGATGCCACCTACTTCGCCGAACACAATCTACCCCTGCCCCATAGCCTCGAAGACCTGACCAAGCCAGAATACAAGGGGCTGTTGGTGGCGCCCAATCCCGCCACCTCGTCGCCCGGCCTCGCCTTCTTGCTCGCCACCATCAGCCATTTTGGCGAAGCGGGCTATCTTGACTTCTGGCAAGCCTTGCGCGCCAACGACATCTTGATCACCAGCGGGTGGAGCGAAGCCTATTTTGATCACTTCACCGTCGGCTCGGCCGGGAGCGGCGACCGCCCGCTTGTCGTCAGCTACACCACCAGTCCCCCCGCCGATGTTCTCTACGCCACCGATGGCCGCACGGAACCGGCCAGTGTCAATCTCAATCTCGCTGGTGGCGTCTTCCGCCAGATCGAGTTCGTCGGCGTGCTCAAGGGCGCCAAGCAGCCGGCCCTTGCCCAACAGTTCATTGACTTCATGTTGAGCCAACCCTTCCAGGCTGACATGCCCCTCCAAATGTTCGTCTACCCCGCCCTGCCCCAAACGCCGCTGCCCGATCTCTTCACCCAATTCGCCGAGCAGCCCGCGGTCACGAACCAACTGGATGCCGCCGCCATTGACGCCAATCGCGAACAGTGGATCGATGCCTGGACCACCGTCATGTTGCGCTGACAAGGAGGTAACTATTCAGCCTGCTCATAGCTGCACCTCAGGGGGGCCCCGGTGACCGGCGCCAGTCACGGACTGGCTGAGAGCGGGTAGGCTGAATAGTTACAGGAGGAGTATCTCATCATGGCCGCTCACCGTCGCCGTTACCTACCCGTGCTGCTCTATAGCTTGCCACTGCTCTTTCTGGCGCTCTTTTTCTTCTATCCCCTGTTCGCCATCCTGCGGCTGAGTTTTAGCACCAATACGGACGGTGGGGCGGCCATTGGCGCGCTGCTGCGTCAACCCTTTTTCTGGCAACTACTCTGGTTCACCACCTGGCAAGCTGCCGCTTCGACCGCCCTCACCTTGCTCTTCGGGCTGCCGCTGGCCTACTGTTTTGCCCACTACACTTTTCCGGGCAAAACGCTCTTGCGCGCCCTGACGACCATCCCCTTCGTCATGCCCACGGTCGTCGTCGGCGCCGCCTTTACCGCCCTCCTGGGTCGCCAGGGGCTGCTCAACGCCTGGTTGCAAGACCTCTTTCACCTGGAGACGCCCCCGCTCCAGGTGACGGGCACGATCTGGATCATCCTGCTGGCCCATGCATTCTACAATGTTAGCGTCATCATCCGCACTGTGGGCGGCTTCTGGGCGACCCTCAGCCCCCGGCTGCGCGAAGTGGCCGCTGTTCTGGGCGCCCCGCCCTGGGCCATCTTCTGGCGCGTCACCTTGCCGCTCCTACTGCCCAGCATCATCGCCGCCGCCCTGCTCATCTTTCTCTTCTGCTTCACCAGCTTTGGCGTTGTGCTGATCCTGGGCGGCATCGGCTTTGCCACCCTCGAAGTGGAAATCTACCGCCAGGCCGTCGATCTTTTTAACCTGCCCATTGCCGCCTTTCTCAGTCTGGTACAGATGGCGTTTACCTTTATCATCATGGCCTTCTACACACGCTTGCAGGCTAAGCTCACCATCACCCTGGATCTCTTCCCAGCCGACCACGCGGCGTCCACCACCCGCCGCTGGCGCCGTTGGCTGCTGCAAGGGCTGCTCATCGCCAGCATTGGCCTCCTGCTCCTGCCGCTCATCACCCTGGCCTGGCGCAGCTTCACCCTCGGTGGCGAGGGCTGGACCTGGCGCTACTATGGAGAGTTGACCATCAATCGTCGCCAAAGCGCGTTCTTCGTCCCGCCCATTGTCGCCGTGCGTAATTCCTTACTCTTTGCCTTGACCGCCATGATACTGAGCCTCTTTCTCGGCATCATCAGCGCCTATCTTCTGGCCCGCCCCCGCCGCTGGCTCACGACCATCCTCGACCCCCTCTTTCTCCTGCCGCTGGGCACCTCCGCTGTCACCCTCGGCTTTGGTTATATCATCGCCCTTGGCAGTTGGCGCACGTCGTTGCTCCTTACGCCGGTGGCGCACACCCTGCTCGCCATGCCCTTTGTCGTGCGCACCTTTTTGCCAGCGCTGCGCGCTATCGACCCCCGGCTGCGCGAAGCCGCCGCCGTTCTGGGTGCGCCACCCCGTCGCGTCTGGTGGGAAGTGGATGCCCCCATCCTCCTGCGCGCCCTGCTCGTCAGCGCCACCTTTGCCTTTACCATCAGCCTCGGTGAATTTGGCGCCACCTTGCTGATCTACCGGCCCGACACCCCCACCATGCCGGTCATCATCTATCGCGCCCTAACCCAGCCCGGTCTGCTCAACTACGGTCAGGCCCTGGCCATGAGTACTATCCTCATGGCCGTTTGCACCGTTGCACTCATGCTAATCGAACGCTTCCGCCTGCCCGACCAAGGGGAATTTTAATGCTCACGATTACCAATCTCAGCAAAACCTATCCGCCCGCCACGCCCGTCCTCCACAATATCAATCTGACCCTTGACGCCGGCGAAATCGTCTGTCTCTTAGGCCCCAGCGGCTGTGGCAAAACCACCTTGCTCCGCCTCGTCGCTGGCCTGGAGCAGCCCGATCGCGGCCAGATCATGCTGAATGGGCACGATCTGCGCCATCTTCCCGTCCACCAACGCAACTTTGGTCTCATGTTTCAAGAATTTGCCCTCTTCCCGCACCGCACCGTCGCCCAAAATATCGCCTTTGGTCTCCAATCCGCCCGCCACAGTCGCACTCAGATTCAGCAACGGGTTGAGGCGATGCTGGCGCTTGTCAACCTCACTGGTTATGGCGACCGCACCATCTTCGCCCTCAGTGGTGGCGAACGCCAGCGCGTCGCTCTCGCCCGCAGCCTGGCGCCACAGCCCCAACTCCTCATGCTGGATGAACCCCTTGGCAGCCTCGACCGCACCCTGCGCGAAGAACTGATGGTCGAACTGCGCACCATCCTCAAAGCCGTCGGCGTCACCGCCCTCTACGTCACCCATGACCAGCAAGAAGCTTTTGCCGTCGCCGACCGCCTTGTCGTCATGCGCCAGGGCCACATCGAACAAATCGGCCCCGCCCAAGCTATCTACGACATGCCCGCCACCCTCTTCGTTGCGCGCTTTCTCGGCTTTCACAATCGCCTGCCCCTCGCCGATGCCGCCGCCGTCGCCCCGCTTGGCCTCACCTACACCCAACTTGGCACCCATCTCCCCCACTTGGCCGCCCCCATCCGCCCCGACGCCACGCTCCTCATCCGCCCCGATGCCGTCCGCGCCCTGGGCACCGGTCACGCCCCCGCTGCGCCCGCCGCCGACCACCTACTCATTACCGGCGCCCTGCAAAGCCTTCTCTTCCGCGGCAGCTACCATCAAATCGTCATCACCCTCCCTGTGGCAACGCCCCTCGATCTCCACTTTGACATCCCCACCCACCTCATGCCACGCCCACTCCCCCAGCCCGGCGCCCCGCTCTGGCTCCACCTCGACCCCGCCGCCTTCACCCTCATCCCCCCTGCCATCACCTAGCATCCCCTGGTTGAACTTGCTCCATATAGGTATACCCCGTGAAGTGCCGGGTAGTTCAGCGTACCGCTTGAGAAAGTCGCGTCGACAGGCAAGCAGAAAAATAGCTAGAGGTAGATATTAAGGGTGTCAGTGGTTGTGATGGCATATCCAGCACCTTGTACTTGGCTGGAGTGCCGGTAAATAAAAAACGCCCGTCACCTTCTCAGGTGATGGGCGTTCCATCTAGTGACCGACCAAGGAATCGAACCTTGAACCCAATGATTAAGAGTAATCAGCCTTACAACAACCAATTATTCAAAATCATTCCGTATACTAAACGATGTTTTCTTTACGCTGATCCAGCTTTTCCTGAACATCATCATAACGGCTGCGCAACGTTTCCGTCAGGAACTGGGCATAGAATTGTTCCGTAGTCTGTTCGTCAGCATGGCCGAGGAGATCACTCACCGCAGCCATTTCCATACCCGTGTTCAACATCTCCATTGCAAAGCCGTGACGAAAGCTGTGTGCGTTCCAATTGCGCACCCCAGCTTTCTGCCCAATCGTCTGCAAACGCTGGCGAAAACCATCCAGCGTCAACACCCCTCGTAGTTTGCCTGTGCCTGTTGCCGACAACCACAAGACATCCTGATCGGCGCCATACACCGGTCGATTATAGAGATAGTCCATAAGCTGGGTGCGAACTTCCTGGGTAAAGGGAACATAACGATCCTGATTGTCTTTGGGCGCGCGGATATGCAAGAGCCGTTTGCGCATGTCAACATCAGGCAAACGCAAGCTCATGAGCTCCCCCACCCGTAGACCACAACGAAACAAGAACGAGATCATCACGCGGTCACGCATAGCGACCCAATCATCACCATGAATGACAGCCAACATTTTGAGGAAATCTTCCTTCATCGTGCGCCGAGGCGCGTCACGGTTGACTTGCGGTCGCAGCTTCTTACGGACTGGATTCTTCTTCCCTTCCAAGGGACCATCTTCGTCCACCGCCCACGAGAAAAACGCATGTAACGTGCGATAATGGGCATCCAAACTGGAATCTTTCAATGACCGTCGGCGCTCATACGCCAAAAATTCAGAAATGATCGCCGGCGTCACAGCAGCCAGCGTGATTTGCTTCGTTTGGCAAAATTCGCCAAACAATTGCAAATGACGCCGGTACCACTGGCGCGTTCGATCCGCCAGGTTACGACCTTCATTGTACAGATCGAACTGGGTAAATTCATCAAACATAGAGTTCTCCCACTAGTTGTGCAATGATAGCTATGTGGGTGACGGGTTGCACCAACACCCGTGGGAGGCAGTGTTCGCGGGCACGGCAAGCACTGCCTCTAATTTTAGCATAGCATTTGCCAGAAAACCTATATTCACCATTCAATCATAGAGGAAATTTATCATGGCCACCGGACGCTTAATCTCAAGCGAAACCATCGACGATCCTGACCTGAATCAGCTATCGATTGAAGCACACTTGCTCTATCTTCACGCCATCACCCTACTCGACCGCGACGGCCTCATCACCGGTGATCCGGTCGAACTTTGGGCCAAGTTGGCCTTTCGTCGCTTTGAACTCCAAGATCACATGCGTACCATTATCCGCGAATGGTTGCAATTCGGTGAGGTTATCGAATATGCAGCCGGACGCGGTAAATCCGTTCTCTTTTTTCAAAAATTCCGCCTATGGAATCTAAATCTGCTTTACGAACGTGAGGCCAGTTCAAAATTTCCCCCACCCCCCGGCTGGATCCGCCATCGCCTTGGCCTGATTCCCCAAGACCCAGACCATTGTCAACTCTTAGCGGATCGCATCCCCGGCAACGGCGCTTATCGCAAGCTATTGCTGCAAAAAACAATAAGCTCAACCGAAAGCGTAGAGAACATGGAACTTACGAAAAACTTGTCATGTCAAGGTTCTGGTAAAGTCGCGCGTAGGTCATACGTTAGTCGCGAAGAAGATCAACTGAACTATGGTGGTGATGATGATCAGATCAACCATCCTACCACCCCTGGTATTAGTATAGGGGGGTCCAGGGGGGGACAAAGCTTTCCGCTACAACAGGTGCAACAGGCACAAAACACCCTTGTTAGCTTTGAAATTGAGGCCCTACGTCAAGCAGCATGGGAACTAGGGGCAGAATTAAGCTTTCAGGTCGAGTGGCATGGGTACACGGCTTGGCTACAAGAAGCCACCAAAGACCAGATGATCGAACTCATCTGTTGGCTCAAGCGGCTCAATGACGACATCTCCCTCACACACGGCATCAATAGCACTGTAGCCTTAGTCCGCAGCCATCTAAAAAACGGCACTCGCGCCTATCTCACCGGTAATCAGAGTGCTGACTTAATCAAATACATGATGCAATTTGTCGGCGGTACCGAACGCACCCATGACAGCGGTAATTACTAAAGCCGAAATATTACGAAGTCGAGGATTTGCCATGAAATCAGCAACCATCCGCAAGGCCACCAGCGAATTAACGGCCCTCGTCGAACAGTGGCTTGAAGCCTTTCACCCGGCCAGTGAATTGCCGCATCTGCCCGACGACGTAGCCTACCTGATGGCCCAACAAGCCGTTCATGTGCTGGAAATCCTGCACACACAAGAACACGCCTTAGCTGAAGCAGGTTTGTTAAAAGAGGAGTAACCATGATTATCACCATCGCATCCAATAAAGGCGGCGTCGCCAAAACCACGACCGCCGTCTCGATCGCCCACGGTCTGGCCCTCAACACCGGCCACCGCGTGCGCATCACCGACTTTGACCGTCAGGGCCATGTCGCCATCGCCCTTGGCCTGGACCCAGAGCCTGGCGTCTTCAATCACTTGGTGAGTCGCCAACCTTTGCCGGACTTGTTGCGTTCCAGCCGCCGCACGGGGTTGGAACTTCTGCCCGGCAACAGCTACACCGAAACGGCTCAGGATATTGTCGCCAAACTGCACGATCTGGCCGACATTCCCGCCCTTATCCGCCAGATCGCCGACGGCGCCGACATCCTGGTCATCGACACCCGCTCCAGCGGCTACCTACAGGAACAAGCGATCCGCGTCGCCGACATCATCATCAGCCCGGCCCGCCCCGACTTTCTCAGCGTCGATGGTCTCAACCAAACTCATGCCATGATCAAGCAACTCAACCAAACCGCCCGCCTTTGCATTCTGCCCACCTGCTTTGACGGTCGCATTAGCGAACACACACGCCAATGGAACCTCTTGAAAGAGCTTTACCCCGATGAAAGTTTTAATTGCGTTCCCCAACGCGCCGCCGTCATTGAAGCCGCCGCCGAAGGCAACACCATCTGGGAGAGCAAAGCGCGTGGCATTGACGATGTCCAACAGGCCTACCGTTATTTGATCAACTGGATCGTTAGGAGCTAACCATGCCCGTCAAACAGGCACGCCCCATGCAAACTTACAGCGCCGACACCTACGCCCTCAGCAGCAAGCCCGCCGAGGATCTGGCCCACGGCGAGCCACACTTATGCTATGACTATTCGCAGGTCGCCGAAGAACATCGCGCCACCGTGATTGCCAGCGCCAAGACCATCAAGCGCCATGAACGCCGGACGATTGAAAACATGGTTACGATTGGTCGCGAGTTAAAAGCGGTTCAAGACCGCCTACCCCACGGTCAATTTCTGCCCTGGATCGAGCAAGAGTTCGGTTGGCAGAAGACCATCGCCTACAATCTGCTCAATCTGGCCGCCAAATTTCCGCCAGGCGGAAATTTACCCGTTGGCATCGGCTTGGCCGCCCTCTACCAACTCACCGCCGCCCCCGACAGCGCGCTCCAAGAGGCGCAAAATCGTCAGCACGCCGGCGAAACGATCACCAAAGCCAAAGCTACCGCGATCGCTGCCCGTCATCGCACCGCTGAGAAAAGCGGCGAGACGCCCCCACCCCACAACCTCACCGGTGCTGAAGCAATCGCCGTAGTTTGGCGCGGCATCAAACAACATCAACGCAGCCTGAGCCAGGATGTCAAAGAACAGAACGAAGAACGCCTGCAGTGGTTACAAAACGCGCCGCTGCAACTCTTCATCAACATGTTGCCGCCCGCTGTCGTCTACACAGAAACCATGCTCAAAACCGCCGTCGCCGCCGTCCAAACCGAACTCCTGGGCAACATCGATCATCTGGCGCGTATCGCGGTGCGCGCCCATCAAAGCCAGCCAAAGGGCGCTCTCGCCAGTGCTTATGTGACGCCACCCAATACACAGACCACGCGACAAGTTGACCTGTCGCCCCCAGGTATAGAGCGCCTGCCCGCCTATCTCACCGCAGCCGGCTGCAACCTCACCCGCCTGCTCGATGGCGCCCTCGCCGCCCAACACCAGGATCAACAGCGTATCTTCGCTGGCAATCAGACCCAAGAGGCCATCACTTGGCTAGATACTCTCGTGCGCAGCGCTACCAACGACCAGAGCCGCCGTCACCGCCGCGTACTCAATCTGCTCGACAAAACCCTGCTCGATCTACACGAGGCACATACGCTCATCATCGGCGGTCACGAACATACGCGTCTTACAACTCATGCGCCGACTTTGGCTGATGCGATCGCGTTGATTGAAAAGTTGCTGGCCCAGATCAATGCTGATGGGAGTTTTGCTACCGAACTCCCATCCCCTACCACACAACAGGAGGAAAAAAGAAGAACTTTTGAGGAAACCTGATTATATCGTAAGAACATCGTAAATACAACAAAGTTGCACAAATGTTCGCCGTCTGCTAAAACATGTTATGAAAGCGCATCTCACCGAGCAGATGCACTCAATATCAACGAGCGCCAGGAAGGTCTCTTTTACCAAGAGTAACTACTCCCTTCCTGGCCCGCTCGCAAGTAACACCGGGCAATAACAGAGTTAGAGCCTCTGCCATTGCCCTTACCGCTAACCGTATCTAGGACGGTCATCGGCTAACGTGGTAGCATACACCACGGCCCTACCGTCCTCCTAACTGGAGGATGCTATGAATGAAGTCAATCTACACGCTCACCGGCCTGCTGCTTGCCGGCGCCGGCTTCACCCTCTGTGGCTGGCTTTTCTGGCCCGCTGCCCAATGGCTGGCCAATCTCTTCATTACGCTCCAAATTGCATGGTTTGCGTTCGCGCTCCCCATCGCCGTCACTGCCTCCCTCTCAATGCTAACCCGCCGGCCCAAACCATCAAAACGCCGCGCTACAGCCAAAACCTCGGAAGCGCACCTCCTCGAGCAGGTGCGCTCAGAAAAGGAGCAACGCACCATGGCCAGCTTTGAGCAATACCAAGCCTGGTGCCTTCAGCGCATCGGCCAACTCGTCATCGACCAGCAGATCCATTGCCAGGCGTCGGCACAACGTGGCCCCTTCACACTGCATTGTACCCTCCGCCTGACTGCCGATCCCGTCGGCGGCCTGCGCAAGCTCCTCGCCCTCGGCCCCAGCCTGCGCATGGTACTCCAAACCAACGTGCGCGTCATCCAAATGGATCAAGGCGTGATCATCGAAGCCGAGTTACCCGCAGCAGCCCACATCACCCCCAATGCCGCCAAATTAGTCAAGGCAACGCGCTGGCCCCAGATCGCCATCGGCATCGATCAGCACATGCGCCCCATAACCATCAATCCCGAACTGCATGGTGCGCTCTACTGGGTTGCGCCCCCGCGCGCCGGCAAAACCCAATCCATGCGCAGCACCCTCTATCTCATGCGCCACGCTGCCCCCGATCTCCGCTTTCTCATTCTGGCGATCCCCTCCAAAATCCGGGAGGACTGGGGTTGTTTCGCCAGCGTCAGCGGCTGCTTAGGATTAGTCGGCGACTACGTCGAAATGGAGCAAGCGTTGGCCTGGGTCGTCACCGCCATGGAATCCGGTCGCCGCGCCGGCAAAACCATCATTGTCGTCGATGACCTCACCATGCTCATGCTCCACGCCCCCGGCATTAGCACCGCCATCGACAGTCTCGCGCTCACCGGCCCTGGCCTCGGCTACCATCTCATGGTCGGCACCCACGGCGCCGGCTCCATCACCACCACCGGCGGCCGCATGGTCAACTTCGCCATGACCTGCAAAATCCTCTTCAAGCCCGCCGATAACAACACCGGTGCGCGCAGCAGTGGCCGCCGCAACAGTGAAACCGGCCTGGCCCAATTGAGCGGCGCGCCCGGCGATGCCATCCTTGATGAGAACGGCCGCATCACCCGCCTTGCCACCGCTCGCATTGCCGATCTCGACATCCTGGCGCTGCCAGCAACTAATCAGCCGGCCCCTCATCCTTGGCGTCACGTGTCACAGCCGGCCTCGCCACCCCCCACGCGCCGCCCCCCGTCCCCAGTCGCGCCGCCCCCCGCCCCACAGCGTGACGCCCGTGACACCGTGACGCGTGACGCTGTATTGGCCCAAGTACCAACCGGCATGTTCCCCATCAAGCCGGTGCGCGATCTAGATGCCGAAGAAGCCCACTGGCTGCGTACCCTCCACGCCTCCGGCCTCTTCACCGACAGCGGCCTAACCATGCTGGTCTACGGCGACCGCAACCCCCGCCGCCTCGCCCGCATCCGCTCTCTGTTAGGCAAAGACGACGCCCCTCTCACCGAGCAAGAAGCCGCCGCCATCCTTGAAGGCGACCCCGCCCACCCCCGCCGTCCCGAAGCGTTACGTTTTTTCAATCTTGGTCTGCACGAAGCAGATGTATCTGTATTGAGCGCAGCGAATGTATCAGAAAGGAGTGTTGAACCATGCGCGAACTAAGTTTCGTCATCGCCATCCCTCTCACCGTCTTGGCCTACAACATCAGCATGAAAATGGACAGCCACAACATCGATCAGCTTGTCCGCGGCATCCTTATCGCCCTGATCATCCTGGCCATCGCCATCCCCACCGGCCTCTATCTGCTGGCCTACCTACGCGACCGCCAGCGCAACCACCCCTTTGATCGTCTGCCGGGGGCGGGGTTCAGCGGGAACCAATTCAGTGCCTTTGGGACAGGCCGACCGCGCCATCCCTACCCAACCGCCCCACACCAGCTTCACGGCCCAGCCGCCTACTGGCAAGACACACCGCCACCGCTCTACCCCACCCAGCCCGCGCAAGGCACTTTTGTTCTGCAACCCCCCACCCACTTCCAACCCGAAGATTGGAGCTAATCACCATGCGCCCGATTGCCCTTGCCGCCATCTGCGGCGTAATCGTCATTGCCCTACACCTAATCAATCACATCCCCGCCTCCGCGATCCACCTCCTGATCGCCGGCGGTCTGCTCCTCATCTTTTTCTTGGGCGGCCTGCTCTTTATTCTGCTGCTAATCGCCATCCTCTCCCCCACCAATGGCGCCGGCACCCACCGGGAGCAACCGCCCATCATCAACCAAATCACGCTTCTGTTCAATGGCCCAGGACATACTCATGTGTTACCTAACTCGGATCGACCCACAGCACAACCAAAAACGCTTCTATCTGATCGAGGTCGGCCCAACCCTGATTGGTGAACACTGCCTGATCCGTATACATGGCCGGCTTGGCGCCTGGAGCAAATCCCTCTCCCCCATCCCCTACCCCACCGAGGCCGAAGCCATCCAGGCCGCCGACAAGCTCCTACAAAAACGCCTACGCCGCGGCTATCGCATTGTCTGGAACCATCAACTGACTACGGCGAACATAGTCGAGTCAAGCGTAGGCCAAAGCCCTTGACATCCGTCCCATTTTGTCATATCCTAATCCTATAATTACGCCAAACTTGATTATTAAAAGCGAGTCTCATGTTCACCATTGTCAAAGACAAAACCCACGGCCTGCAATTGCAGAATGACGCCGGTGCCACCTTCCCCATCGGCGAAATCGTCAACCTGCTCGACCTCCACCGCGAGATCGGTCACTATTTGCAGCAGAAGGGCAAAACCGAATATATCAGCACCTTCCGCGCCCGCAAACTAGCCGCCGCCGAAGGCTACAATGTCCCCACCAATTCCATTACCACGGCCTGCGAACGCGGCAACATCCTCAATGCCAAAAAGAGCAAAGGCCGCTGGCAAATGCCCGTCACCTCCTGGGAACAATGGTACAACGAGTGGAAAGACCGCAAAGCCGTTAAAACTAACGCCCATCTCATCGAGCAGATGGGTAATGAGCAAGCCCATCTCATCGAGCAGATGGGGTAATAAAGAGGAATCTACCAATGCTTAAGCTTTTTCTCACAATCAGCTTGATCGCCACCGCCTTTTTCGCCAACATGGCCGTCCCCCAAGTCGCGACCGTCACCTTCGCGCCCGACACCACATTAAGCCAGGTTGTTGATCTGCTCAACCAACACAACACCTGGGCTGATGATGACATTTTCATCACCAATCCCGAAGGCGACGGCTTTTTCTACATCAAGGGCAGCATGTCTGTCGCCGAACGCCAGGAAGCAACTTGGGTCAACCGCCGCACCTCCGCGCACCTGGATAAGATCCCAGTCCCGCAAAAGGTAACTGACTGCATTGCCGCCAAGAATTGCCCAGTCGTCATTACCCGCATCACCCTGCTCAACCCGCCCGCAACGCTGCTCGACGCACCGATTGTAGCCGCCACCGAAACCCATCGCGAGCTACATCCTTTTTTTCAGCATCTCCTCGCACCTGGGCGCCCGTAGGCGTTATCGTCTCCGGGGTAGACGAGGAGAATCAACGCTACATCCAGCATGAGCTGCGATGGGAGCCAACCGCGCTCATTAGTTACACCGCCGAAACAACCTTTGAGGCAACCCTAACGCTCAATAATTCCAACGACTCAAAGTTTGGACCGGGAACCTATCTCGATTATGACACCACCGACTTCGAGGGTACGCTACCAGAACGCTACTTTTCCAAACAAGCGCCTTGGACAGCCTCTTGGCGCAAAGTTTTTACCGGCGGATCAACGGCACCCGAAACGATCCAGCCCAATCAAACCTACATCATTCGCTTTTTGTCGCGCAAACCCGGCCAGGCCGCTCAGGACAACGCCGAACTAACCATCAGTTTCAGCAAAAGCACCTGTTGGCTCTTCTGTAGCAGTGGCGCCTATTGCCACATTCACGACGGCCTGTTCAGCCTAGAGCCAATCCCCGGTCGCATTGAATGGCAACCCGTCCCCGACCGTTGCGGCGAATGGCAACCCATTTGGATCCCTTGGGCAAGCCAATAATCACTATGCCGGCAAATTTCCAACGAAAGCCCGCCAGATCGGAAATTTGCCGGCGTTTTTCTTTTTGACAAAAGGGGAGCCGCCGACACTCAAAGATCGGCGCCGCTGCGGAAGATTGGCCACGGTCGGCCAGCCCATTCTGTTACTTGGAACCGCGCTCTGCTGTCAGCAATCCAGGTTCTTCGCAGTTGATGCCTTGGAACCACATTCGTGGACATGCCAGCGAAGATCTAGGTATGGGCCGCCAAAGTTCCCGGATCCCACGCCTTGATCGGATACGCGGCGCCCTGCCAACGGCCAACCGAGGCATTTTTCTATTTTTTGTTGGCCGAAGGCAGCGCGCCGCCGATCTGGTTGGGCAGTCAGTCCGCCACATGGTTGTCGCTCCGGTCGCTGAGTACAGCCACCTCCGCTGCGTCCACGTTCAATCTCACGCCTTCTTGCAGCCAGTCACCGAAGTTCCATGCTTCGATTACACCCCTTACACACAGAGCAAACAGGACAGCCATCAGACGCCTTGAAACTGCTCTTTGCTCTTGTAACTCCCGTATGTAACGCACGAGCCTCTTTGTCCGTCCGTACTTAAGCCCATGCCCCAATGTGCGATCTTGCTGCGCCCAGGAACCTTGGGAACCGAAGCGGGTGTTCATTGGGCGCAGCATTGTCGGCAACCGCGCCCAGTGGGCTCCCGCTCGCCACCTCCGCGATCTATAAGGTAGGGCAGGCCAGTTCGTGAAGATCCAGGCTCACCCCTTTGGTACATTGGTGTAACTCGGATCTCACCCGGAACGCGTCTTCCATGTGTGTGTGGAGGAGGTTTCAGGTGAATCTAATTCATTGTCGGTAAAAGGATCTTTCGGTTGCCTGATCCCTCGCCTTTGTTCGATCCCCGCGCCCTTGCGTTGACGTTGATCCGCCTGACGGCGCCGGGGGCCAGCCCCCAAACCCCCGCTGGGGGCGCCTTCCCCCAGACCCCCCGCTGGGGCGCGCCCCAGACCCCACAATGACCGCCCCTGTCCCCCCGCCGCCGTAAGGTAGTTGTAGGCCCGTCCCCGCTCTTGGAACCAGGGCGACTTGGAACCATACCCGCCAAAACCCCTCCCTGCGGGCTTTTGGTAGGTAGATCGCGGTTACTGGATCACGATCCAGCGCTCTCGCTGTTGCTTGGAATCGCGCCACTGACTTGAAACAACCCATATCCAGTGGTGTGGTGGGGTGCCTCTCGTTTGTGGCCGGTGCCCTCTTGATACGGTTTGGGGTGACAGGCCGCGCAATCTGTAACAAAACTGACAGGCAACCCTAATATCTTTTGTCTCTTTTTGTGGTAAAATATGTGTGTATCTTAGTGTTTTCTTGGAGGATTGCAACCAATCCATCAAGCTAATTTTGTTGGGGCCGCCCCCTTTTTCCTAATCTTGGAGGATTACAACCTATGTCACCACGATCACCGCAATTCAAATCAATTCTGTATAAGGCTTTTTCATCTGGCGCGTTTTTGGGCGTCACCGTCCAGGCCCGCCGCCGTCCTTCCCGCTGGCCCTCCATTCGATTCTATTTCCGCCACGAGCTAAATCAATTAAAGTTTGCCGCCCGCCTGGAGGAGCTAGGCCCGATTTTTGCCCGTGATCACCAATTGGGCGATGCCGTTGGGGTGAAATCCGGCACGGTTTTTTATGTTGAATTGCCCCTATCCTCTGTGCGCGCCATCTCCGCCGCCCACCCGCTGGCCCTCCCCGTTGCCGGTGGCGTGCGTGGCGTGCCGTCCATTCTGGCGGAATTGTCCGCCCTGTAATTTTATCGCTCCCCTCCGCGCCGGCATCCCTGCCGGCGCATTTTTTGCCCTCATCCTATTGAGTTTGACATTTTATAGGTTCTCTCTGCCATGCCATGCTATCACCAATGCAGCCTAATCCGTTGCCCCAGTTGTCCGCCTGCGCTCCCGCCCACCACCGCCGCGCCGCTCCTGCGCCGCATTGCCATCACCCCTCACTGTTGCCCGTGCCGTGCATGTGGTGCCTGGGCGCTCGTGCTGGATAGTGGCGCAGAATCCCCCTATTACCTGTGCTATGCCTGCTACGCTTGCGCCCCTGCCTCCGCACCATCCCGCTGGCGCGCTGGTCGGCCTGCCGCTCTCAACCATGCCGCCCA
This sequence comes from Caldilineaceae bacterium, assembly GCA_026645575.1. The sequence goes on along the minus strand of JAPKMW010000114.1, from coordinate 2,375 downwards.
ATCGCAACTTTCGCTTTTTTAAGGCGTCGCATGAATTATGATGAAATTTTAAGAATTTTACCCTTGACAGTGGCCGGAATTCCGCCTTCTGTCAGCATTCTGTATTTGCATTTATTGATTTTTTGCGGTAAAATATCTGTATGATAATTTAGCTTTTACAAAGTAGGCCCGCCGCCGAACCGTCACGAAGACGCAGCAACGCCACCGAAACGATTGTGATCTTTTGTCCACCTAGTGCGCATACGTGGTTGAAGGATTGCAACTCTAATTAGGTGTAAGCGAGAGAGCATCCCCAGACGCAGACGCAGCAGGCCAAAAAATAAAGGCTAATTCATAGGGCTTTTTGGTAGCACTTTAGGCCCCAAATTAAATGCTCCCCAGGCGGATGCTACGGGTTTTGTTTGCTGGTCGCTGTTGAACTGTTCTCCCCGCCCTGGTAAAAAATGAACAGTTGAAGACGAAACCAGCCACGGGCGACTAGTCGCGAATAGTCGCCGCCCTGACGTGTTTTTTTATGTTCCTTGAAGGATTGCAACCTGTGGCCGTATATCTCCTGCATTTTTCCCGCCCGATCAGCCCCGATCACACCTGCCAGCATTACATCGGTTGGGCAGAATCATGGCCGGATCGGGTCGCAACACACCGCATTGGCGGTGACGACGCTGCCCGTTTGTGCCAGGTGGCGAAGGAACGCGGGATCGATTTTGTTGTGGCGCGCATCTGGCCCGATGGTGACCGCCAACTAGAGCGCCGCCTGAAAAACCGTCACGGCGCTGCCCGCTTTTGCCCCGTTTGTCGGGGTGAGATGGAAATACTACCGGATGTTGACTTCTATTTTGCCCAGGAGCCTGCACAGAAAAGCACTTCTGTACAGACAGTTTGCGCAAAATAATCGCCAGCAGGCGCGCCGGTTTGCGCACTTAACAGCACTTTTAGGAGGATTATGCACACCGACGATCATCTATTTGCGATACCCGAACCGCCCCCCGGCGAAGTCATTGAAATTGCGCTCCGCTATCTAGACATCCAGGAAGCTGTTACCTACCCGCCAGCCACCCACGAGCAAAAGATCCGCGCCCTGGAGCGTTTAGGCATCACTGTACAGCCGGATCAACACCCGCTCACTGCCTGGACGATTGCCATGTGCCGCGAAAACGGGTTGCCGGAACAACGCCCATCAGTCCCTATCGGCGAAGCCGCCCAGGAGCTTTGCCCCAAGTGGGTTTGGTGGTTAGCGTAAGTCTGGTTGCCGAGGCCGTTTGGTTGGGTGTAGCCCTTTGCCCTGAGCATTTGCCGAAGGGCTGCACCCTCATTCACAGGACGAACAATGGAAACCGCATTCTATAACACCTATGCCATCCCCACCCAGTCGGAAGCACACCTCCCCGAGCAGGTGCGCTCAAAAACAGAAGCCTGCGCCGTGGCCGAGCGGTGGGGCAGGGAAGACGCCTGCGCCGGTCGCACCAGTCGCGCCGCCACCTATTACACCCCTGATAGCCCCGAATGGCACGCCTACGAACTTGGCTACTTGCAAGGCAGTCAACGACAAGCCACCCTGCTGCCCAGTTTGTGGACATTACGCGGCTATGAAGACGCTTGTTTCCAACGCCCGACCGCCGCCGGCTTGCCCAGTCAGCCCGCGGAGCGCTGCGACTATCTTCGCGGCTATGCCGATGGCACGGCAATGCAACGCCAAGTTCTATCCGCACCGCCCCCTAGCCACTCCCCTGGCCTTTGGGCGCTTCGCGGTTATGAAGACGCCTTGTTCGAGCGCCCGATCCGCCCCGGCTTGCCCAGTCAGCCGACAGACCACCATGACTACCTGCTAGGCTATGCTGAAGGCGCCGCCACGTTACAGAAAATTCTATCAGCGCCACCTCCGACCCAGGATCCCTCTGGGAACGAGAATGATCCAGAACCCTTATTCTATTTTCAACAGGAGACCAAACAATGAACAGCAATATCAATCTTTTAGCCGAGTTGAGCAAACCTTTTCACCCCTCGCATATCATCTGGCGTCCTGGTGCGTTGACGGGCAAGAAAGACAAAGCCCTCGCCCTGGCCTACGCCGATCTACGCGCCTATCAAAATCGCCTGGATGAAGTGTGCGACATGGATTGGGCCGTCAGTTACACCACCTGGGGTGACCGCATCATCTGTCATCTGACCATCAACGGCATCACCCGCAGCAGCACCGGCGAAGCCGACAGCGACGCCGAACGCTCGGAGATTGCCGGCACCTCCGCCGAAGCGCAAGCGTTCAAGCGGGCCTGCGCCATGTTTGGCCTGGGCCGCTACCTCTAATGAAATTTAAGAATCAAAATCGGTAATCAAGGTGTGCGAATGGCCTGAGCGAGCTTGCCGGAGCCAAGTAA
>JAPKMW010000113.1 GCA_026645575.1 Caldilineaceae bacterium | reverse complement strand
CTTTACTTTCTCCCAAGGGGCTAGTGCGGCTCCTCGCTGCTGTTTGTTATTAACTTGGAAATGTACAAAGTCGAACTAAGCCTATTGGCAATCGGTGACGCCACCGTTCGAGCGGCAACGCTTTGCCGATGACATTCATGTCGTCATGGCGGAAGACGCCGGTAAAGAGCAGGGCAAGCAGATAGACAATCACCCCAACCACTACACTCAGCCAAATGTTGACGCCCAACGTGTTGATCGCATAAATTGCCATCCCCATGACTGCGACGGCAATGGCCGGACCGCCGTAAATCGACAGCCACGGCACGACACCCACATGCCGTTTGACACTGTAATAGAAAGGAAAGAGTAGGCTAAATTCGCTGAGGATGGTCACTACCGCTGCGCCAACATAACCAAAGCCGGGGATGACCAGCAGGTTGCCGACGACATTGAAGACCACGCCGATGATAAACGCTTTGGTCAGGTAGCGCTGCTGGTTGACGGCAATGAGGACATATTGCGTCACGCTATTGACAAAGCCAATGGGAATACTCCAAATAATCACACTGAGCGCCAGATCCGAACCGCCGATATGGGGAATGTTCCAGCCAAAGAAGTGGAAAGTTTCGGGAATGTGGAGATATTGTGCGCCGCCCAAGAAATAGACCAGATCACTGGACAGGAACGTCGTTGCGAGCGCAATGGGCAGGCAGACGATTACCAGCAGACGCAAGCTCAACACGTAAGCGCGTAACAGGTTGCCGGCCTCGTTGCGGGCATAGCGGCTCATGAGCGGGAAGATCGCCATGGTAAAGATGCTGGGGATGATATTGAGGCCATCCAGATATTTTAGCCCCACGCTATATAACCCCACACTCGCCGCACCGGCCAACGGCAGCAGCAGCCAAAGATCGATGCGCCAGAAGATCGTCGCCAGGAGGTGGTTGATCATCAGTGGGCCGCTGGTCTGCATCATCCAGCGTTGCAACGGCCAATCCCAGCGCCATTCGGGTTGGAAGAGGGTGCGGCGCAGCAAGTTATAGAGCCAGAGTACCTGCAACAGATTCATCACCAGGCTCACCGCCGCCAGCCCGACATAGCCCCAGCCCAGCAGCAACACCAGCGCGCCCAGGGTGACTTTGAGCAACGCCACTGCATTGGCCAGCCCCGCCGGATACTCCATCTTTTCAAAGGCCATAAAGGTGCTGCTGAGGGCGTCGGCCCAATTGGCAAAGAGCATCGACGCGGCGAAGATTAAGAGCGCCTGTACCTCTTGCGTACCAATCGGCGTCAACTCACCGCTGTACCAGCCCCAAAAGTTGAGGGTATCGACGGAACGGTAGAGCCAGATCACCAAGCCCAACAGCGGCAAACTGATCAGCCACAAGAGGGTGCGCAGTGCGATGACATTGGTCAGGTAGCGGCTCGATTGATTTTTGTCGGCGGAGACATCACGGGTCAACAACGTCCCCAACCCATAGCGGCTGATGATCTCAAAGATGCCATAAACAGCCACCACAAAGGCATATTCACCCGTACCTGTCGGCCCCAGCAGGCGCACATAGAGCATAGCAAAAGCAAAGTCAATCGCCTTGTTGCCCAGACTGAGCGCCATCGGCACCAGCGAATTCTTGGCGACTGTGCGCACTTCACCCGCACTAGTTTCGGGGCGGTAGAAGCGCCCCCAGGCCCAGTAGCCACAGAGGAAGAGCGTCGCCATGAACGCCAAAAAGCTGACATAGAGACCCAGTTTGAAACTCATCGGAGTGTAGACAAAGCGCACGGTCCACTGTCCCGCTGCCGGCAGATAAACCGTGCGAAAGGCGCCATTGGCCTGATAGAGCGGAAGTTCCTCTTCGGCGCTCTCATCACCGCCAAAGGAGCGCAAGTACGCTTTCCAGCCGGGGAAATAGGCATCGCTCAACACCAGCCAGCCGCGATCACTCAGGTTGACATCGACAAAAACCTCGTTGGCGGTATAGCGACTGATCTGCGCTTCTTTGACTTGGGGGCTGGCTGGCGTCAAAGCATGATCCGTCGTTGGTGTTTTATCCAGAAAAACAACCTGCCGCAGATCAGTCTCCACCAACGGTTGCTCGGCAACGGGAACCACGCTGGCTTCCGGCACAATAAACGCGCGAGGCAGCAGTTCCTGATTTTCATAGACGGCAATGGCCGGGTCGCGATAGATCTCCTGCCAGGTGGGGTTGGGCAGGTAATGTGGGGTCAAGACATACTTGACATTGAGCAGATCCAGCAGCGGGTTGTCGAGAATGCCATAGACATCGCCGCTACTGTTGCTGTAGAGCGGCGCGATGCGGTTATAGAGTAGTTCATTGGCCTGCGGCGCCACCCGGTTCATCAATTCGACATATTGGCGTGGAATGATCGAATCATAGCCACGAATGTCCTGCCAGCCGTAGTACATGCCGACGTTGGCGTTAAAGGTCTTTTCGCCGGGGAGGTTAAAGGTGGTGAAGCGCCAGAGTTGCGTGTTGCGTGTTGCGTGTTGCGTGTTATCTGGTTCGTAACCCGTAACCCGTAACTCGTAATTCGTATCAATGCCTTCACGATCGTTGATGAACTGCACGACCGGGGGAATGTTGGCGGGGCTTAGCGGCGACAGGGCCGGATCGCTGGCCGGATTGAAACGACCATGGGCGGCGTAGAGATCGAGCGCAACGAGGGCAATCAGTGACAAGGTGACAAGGTGACAAGGTGACAAGACTTGTCCTGGCAGGATGACACGCTTTCGGTCTCCCGGTCTTCCGGTCTGCTGTCTGCGCCAACCAACCAACCAACCAACCAACCAACCACTACCCAAAGCAAATATCCCAAACTTAAGCAAGTTGATGGCTTGATAGCTCCAGAACATACGGCCATCCGTGAAGGCCATGCGGGCCAGGTCGCTGCCGTCGATGATGCGCTGGGCAAAGGCAATGAACGGTGCGGGCAGGAAGAGGCTGACGAGGATAAGGGCAAGTGTGCCTAGACCGGCCAAAAGAGTTACCAAGGAGATTGAGAGATTGAGAGATTTAGAGATTGACTGGATTGGATGAATCTCTAAATCTCTCAATCTCTTAATCTCTAGTAACCGTTGCAACCCCATCCCTGCCAACAGCGCCATACTCAGCGTAAAGGGGAAGACCCAGCGGAAAGGGCTATGCAACTGGCTCCACCCTGGCAAGCCATAAAATAGGATACCATAGAGCGGCGTTCCAAAGGCGAAAAGCAACGACACCAGGGCCAGGCCAGTGAAAAATAACAAATGTACATATTGGATATTGGATATTGGATATTGCGTTATGGGGTGGGTTCGCTTTCGTCCAATACCCAATACCCAATACCCAATATCTAATACCGTAACCCCCGCCAACACCCACGTCGCAATCCCCACGTAGTTGCCGCCTTCGACATAATTTTTGATGCCCCAGAAGATGGTGTCAATCGATTCACCAAGCGCATTGGTGGTGGCGGGTTGCCATTGCCGCTGCCAGATGTCAAACCAGGCGTGATGACTGGGATTGCCAAAGACATCGGGCAGGAAAAAGGTCAGCACATGGCGGGTCGGCCAGGCCCAGTCCAGCACTTGTTGCAAGGTGGCCGAGCCTTCGCGAAAGTTGAGCGGCACCAGTTCAAGCAGTGGGAGCAGTTGCACTCCACCCGCCGCAGTACCAAGCACAGCAATCGTCAAGAGCCAGGCGGCGAGTTTGAGGATACGCGCCCACGAAGCGGCTGCGTGTTGCGTGTTGCCTGTTGCGGGGATGCCCTCTGGGTGCGTAATTCGTAATTCGCGGGTGCCCACTGGGCGCGTAATTCGTCGCCAGGCAACCAGGAGGCGCACGAGGGCATAAGCGCCCGTGACCAGGGCGGTATAATAAATGAGTTCGGGATGGCCGGCCAGGACGATAAGCGCGATGACGGCAATGCCGGCGGCGACGTAGGGGATGGGGTGAAAGCTGGTGTTGCCCTTTTCTTCTTGTTTGCAGATGATCAATTCGACTATCGCCAGCAACAAGGGCAGCCAGACCACCGCGGCGATAAACATGGTGAAGACCACGCTGACAATCAGAAAGCCGCTAAACATGAAGACTACGCCACTAAAAAGCGCCGGCAACGGTCGCAGCCGCAACACCCGCCCCAGGATATACATGTTGATGCCGGCCAGGGCAACCTGCAACGCCGTGAACCAACCGTAGGCCACTTCCAGCGGCAAAAGGTAAAAGAGCAGATTCAGCGGGTAAAAGGTGCTGGCCTGACCAGCGGCGAGAAAAGGTAAGCCGGTAAAAATCTGGGGATTCCACAAGGGTAACTCCCCAGCGGCCAGCGTGCGGCGGATGTGCAGCTTCCACACAGCATTTTCCAACACCAGATCACTGAGTAAGTTATTGTGCGGCACAAGCCCCGGTTGCAGCGAGCGCCACGGCTCAAAGCTGTAGAGGTTGTCATAGGGCAAGAGCGTGGCGCCAGTGAGTGACGGGAAGAGGACGGGAGCAAACCAGAGTAACGCAAGAAAAAGCAACGCGCCCACAGCCAGCAGGTCGCTGCGTAAGGAAAGAAGTTGTTTCATGGCAGTTGGGATTGCGGATTGGAAATTGTCGTGGAAGGATTCGACAAGGAAGCCCCTTCGGTTGGTCGGGCAACGTCGGCCAGCCGCTCAGTTGTTGGGCGTTGGTTGGAGCGACGTGTCAGATGTTGATACCGCCAACGGATCTGCCAGGTGCGCCAGGCTGATTCCAGCTTGACGGGAATGTCAAGTTTGCTCTGACCAATGCGCCGATCTTCAAAGTGAATGGGAATTTCAATCAGTCGGTAGCCCAGCTTTTCGCACAGATAGGCCATCTCGACCTGAAAGCTATAGCCGTTGCTGCGCACATTCTCCAGCCCCAGGTCGAGCAATGCCTGGCGCTTCCAGAGCTTGAAACCAGCCGTCATATCACGAATGCGTAAGCCAAGAATCATACGCACATAATAGTTGGCCCACCAGCTCAACAACCGACGCCCCAACTCCCAGCGCTCATCGAGGGTGCCACCAGGGACATAGCGACTGCCAATGATGACATCCGCATTCGTCGCCAACATCACCCCCAACATCTGGGGAATGTAGTCGGGTGAATGGCTGAAATCAGCATCCATCTGCACCACATAATCGGCGCCGTCGGCCAGCGCCTGTTGCATCCCGGCGACGTAGGCTGTCCCCAGCCCGCCCTTGCCGGTGCGATGGATCACCCGCACGCGAGGATGCCCCGTTCCATCTGGTGGGTTGTATTCTTGCGCCAACTGATCCGCCACTTGTCCTGTGCCATCGGGGGAATTGTCATCGACAATCAGCAGTTGCAACAAAGGAATGGGCAAGGCAAAGAGCGCCGCTGTCATCGCCGGCAAGTTGTCCGCTTCGTTATAGGTTGGTATCACCACTGTCAACCGCAACATCGGCGGGCTTCCCAGCGGCGCCACCAATGGTTGTTGTTCATTGGGCAATCGTGAATGGTTCATGAACTGTCTTGTTGTTGCTGCATCAAATTTTCCGTTGTCGATTGTAACATGAGTGCAGGGTGTGGTCAATTGGCATGGATAGAGGTTGCAAGAAGTCAGTGGTCATTGGTTATTGGTTACAAGTGACCAATAACCAATGACTAATAACCAATGACCAACAGTTGCCCGCCACCCTTTGTAAAGCTTGACCGTCAAGCCAACTCCGAGTATGCTTATACTAGTCGTTTGATTGTACTCTTTTTCCTATAGGTGACCTGATGGCGCTAGCTGAACCTTTGCTCGAACCCGTTGTTCATGATGATGACGATGTCCGTACCGAGCCGCTTTATCGTATTTTGATTCACAATGATGATGTCACACCCTTTGAGTATGTCATTCGTGTGTTGAAACGGATCTTCATGTTATCCCAGGAGTTGGCGGAACATGTGGCGGAAACAGCCCATGAACAAGGGGTCGCCATTGTGATGATCCGCCCTCGACCAGAGGCGGAAAAGCTGATTGGCATCGCCCGTACCCAAGCCCGCGCCGACGGCTACCCTCTCACTTTTAGTATGGAACCGGATTGACGAAGAATCTCTCAATCTCTCAATCTCCTAACAAGAGAGATAAAGAGATTGAGAGATTGAGAGATTGAGTCTGCTGCTATGACGCTGCATCAACACTTTGATTCACAAGAACCGGCCTGGGTGCATGGTCACGCCCATGAGCCGAATCCAGCGCCGCCTTCGCCGGAAACACGCTTTACGGTGCAATTGCCCAATGGCATTGTCTCCAGTTGGGATGTGGCCGATCTGCAACAACTGCCGATGACAACAGTGGCCGACTGTTACATTGTCAGTACCGGCCACGGCACATCGGGGCCATTTACCTTTGCCGGCGTGCGGTTACAGGATTTTTTGACTCACCTTTTGGGTCAGGATTCGACCTGGCAGCAGGTTGACATTGTCAGTAGCGATGGGTTCGGGACACGATTGACTGCTGCCGATCTGGCGCAAGAAGCGGCAACGCGGCCTTCCCTCCTGGCACATACCTTGCATGGGCAACCCCTCACCCGCGCCCAAGGACTCGTCCGCCTGATCGTTCCCACCGAAACCGATGACGCTCTCCGCCAGGTCAAATGGGTCGCCCGGATCATGATCTACGCTTCCCCTTAACCATTAACCGTTGTTTAGTTTCCATTAACCATTCCTATGGCTCTGCCGGAACTGCTTGCTGATTTACGCGCCGACATTGGTTTTATGAGCAATGTCATGGCTTGGCGCACCCAGCCGGCGCGATCCGCCCGGTATGCACCCTATCCAGCCGCGCTCCATCCCTTTTTACAGGAAATCTTGACCCAACGGGGGATTGGGCAACTGTACACCCACCAAGCGCAGGCCGTCGAACAAGCGCTAGCCGGCCATCATGTCGTCGTCGTCACCCCCACGGCCAGCGGCAAAACCCTATGCTACAACTTACCGGTTTTGCACACCCTACTCACCGACCCAACCGCTCGCGCCCTCTACCTTTTTCCCACCAAAGCGCTGGCCCACGACCAACTGGCCGAGCTAACAGCCTGGGAAAGCGCCCTTGCCCAATCATCCAGTCATCCAGTCACCTTATCACCTTGTCACCCTGTCACCTACGACGGCGATACCCCCGCCGCCACGCGCGCCCGCATCCGTCGCCAAAGCCGCCTACTCCTGAGCAACCCTGACATGGTGCATACCGGCATCCTGCCCTATCACACCAACTGGGAAGAATTCTTTGCCAACCTGCGCTATGTGGTGCTGGATGAGTTACACACCTATCGCGGCGTCTTTGGCAGTCATGTCGCCAATGTGTTGCGCCGGTTACAACGCATCTGTGCTTTTTATGGCAGCCGGCCCCAATTTATCTGTGCCAGCGCCACTATCGCCAACCCGCAACAACTGGCGGAACGGTTGATCGAACAGCCTGTTGCGCTGGTCAACGACAACGGCGCGCCCAGCGGGGAAAAACAGATCATCCTCTACAACCCACCGCTCTACGACGCCGAACGGGGATTACGCCGCAGTTCCATTCTCGAAGCCCAGGAACTGGCAACCCGCTGTCTGCACGCTGGTCTCCAGACCATCCTGTTTGGCCGCTCCCGGTTGACGACCGAAGTGCTATTGAGCTACTTACATGACAGAATGACAGAAGAAGAAGACAAGAAGACAAGAAGACAAGAAGGCAAAAGCAATCCAATACCCAATACCCAATATCCAATATCAACCATACGCGGTTATCGCGGCGGCTACTTGCCCACCGAGCGGCGGGCGATAGAGGCGGGGTTGCGTAGTGGGGAAGTGCGGGGCGTGGTGGCGACCAATGCGCTGGAACTAGGGATCGACATCGGCGGGTTGCAAGCGGCGGTGCTGTGTGGCTACCCCGGCACCATTGCCAGCGTCTGGCAACAGATGGGCCGCGCCGGGCGGACACAGGAGGGTGCGTTGGCGATCCTGGTGGCGACGGGTGGCGTCCTTGACCAATATGTGATTCAACACCCGGACTTTCTCTTTGAACGGTCGCCGGAACATGCGCTGATCAACCCCGATAATCTCATGCTGCTGGTCGATCAATTGCGTTGCGCCGCCTTTGAGCTGCCCTTTGGCCCCAACGATCATTTTGGCGCTTCCCCCATTGCCGCCGATGCACTGCAATTATTAGCGGAAGGTGGCGAGGTGCGCCGGCATGACGGTCGTTGCTTTTGGAGCGGAGAAAGTTATCCGGCGCGCCGCATTAGTCTGCGCAATGCCGGAAGCGACACGGTGGCGATTCAAGTCCAGGAAGGTGGCAGGGATGCGCTGGGCGGCAGGGGTGTCGGCATTGCAGGGCTGGATGTGATCTTTGAAAATGCCCCGCCAGCCAGAGGCGATGTTGACGAACCGAGTGCAACGCGTATTATCGGTCAGATCGATCACGGCAGCGCTCCTTTGTTGCTCTATAACGGTGCGATTTATTTGCAGGAAGGGCAGAGCTATCAGGTGGATCGCCTTGATCTTGCCAACAATCTGGCGACTGTCACCCCGGTGCAGGTTGATTACTACACCGAGGTGACCACCGAAACCGAGATCCAGGTGTTGCAGGAAGCCGAAGCACGGTCTGCGCCGGGGGCGACGGTGGCCTACGGTGATTTGCAGGTCAGCAGCCAGGTGGTCGGCTTTCGCCGCATCAAACGGTTCACCCATGAAAATCTAGGCGTCTTCCCACTCACTTATGAACCGCAGCTTTTGGAGACCAGCGGCTACTGGTTCAGCCTGTTGCCGGCCACCCAACAACGGCTTGCCCAACAGGGCCAGTGGTTCGATTCGCTCAACGATTATGGCCCCAACTGGCAGGAACAGCGCCAACGGGTGCGCGCCCGTGACCATTATCGCTGCACCCAATGTGGCGCGCATGAACGGGATCCCACTGGGAGCGGTCGGCAACATGATGTTCACCACCTAGTTCCTTTTCGTACCTTTGGCTATGTCGCTGGTTTCAATGAAAATTACCGGGAAGCCAACCGCTTGGAAAACCTGGTGCTGGTCTGCCGCACCTGTCACCGCCGGTTGGAAAGTGGCGTGCGCACCCGCACCGGTCTCGATGGCCTGGCCTATGCGCTCACCAACATCGCCCCGCTCCATCTTATGTGCGACCCGCAGGATCTAGGGGTCCATGTGGTGCGGAGTGAGGGGGTGGGGGAGACGAGAAGGCGAGAAGAACAGAAGACAGAAGACAGAAGACAGAAGACAGAAGACAAGGTGACAGGGAGCGATCACGAATTACGAATTACGAATTACGCACCAACCAACCAACCAACTAACCAACCAACCATCTATCTGTACGAACGCATTACCGCCGGGTTGGGCTTTAGTACGCGGTTGTTCCAATTGCATGAGGAGTTGCTGGGGGCGGCGTTGGCGTTGGTGCGGGGCTGTTCCTGTCGGCATGGCTGTCCGGCTTGTGTGGGGCCAGTGTTGGAGAATGAGTTGGCCCAGTTGGAGACCAAGCAGTTGACGGTGGCGATGTTGGAAGTGTTAACCACAATGGATGTTAGTCGAGATCAGTAGAGCTTTCCCCAAATTAACCTGGACAGGCTAAAACCCCAAAAGTTAACACAGATAGGGAGGAACACTGATATTTTTACTCAATCAGTGTTCCTCCCTATCTGTGTTAACTTTTGGTCTGCTATGCTTCAAAACCGTTGGTGCGATAAACAGCCAGCAACCCAGCCGGCAGGAAGGTGCGCATCCATTCGGCACGGCGGATAATAGTGAGCAACCAGCGCCGCTCTGGGAATAAATTGGGCGTTGTTGCGACAAGGGGCAGCGCTTATTCCGGCAGCAATACCAAGCGGTAGCCACGACCACGAACATTTAGGAGATATTGCGGATTGCCGGGATCGCGTTCAATCTTGGCACGCACACGCCGCACCAATGCTGCGACATAGCCGCTATCGACGTTGAGGTGTTCCCCCTGCGGATAGAGGCTGGTGAGAATCGTTTCCGTTTCATAGAGCTTGCCCGGCTCTTCGGCCAGACAGACCAGTAGATCGAATTCGCGCGGCGTCAGTGCATCGACAATGCGGCCATCGACCCAAACGGCGCCGGTTTGGGGATCGATGCGCAACCCCTGCTCGACCGCCGGCGCTTGTTGCGCGGCATAGTCGGCAAAGAGGGGGGAGAAGAAGTGACTCTGACCGGGGTGGGTTTCACGAATAATCCCCTTGAGCAACAGAGATTCCCGTTGACGGAAGTCCGTTTCCACCCCTTGGGCAATATAATGGAGCGTTTCGCGCTCTTCCCGGCGCAAGCCTTCCCACAGCTTACGGCACTCTTCCTGCACCTTGGCTTGCCCACTGCCTACGCTGGGCAACTTGCCTTCGGTGAGCCAATGATCCACCAATGCAATTAACAACCCCGGATGGCCGCCACTGAGCATTACCAGTTGTGAACGCGTTGCTTCTGTCAAGCGGTTTGTTTCATGCTTGCGCCTCGTCACGACCTGTTCGATCACCACATGAGCATCGGTACTGGTGTAAGGATGGATGCCCAACAGCGCGCGAGAGAAGAGTTCATAAAAGCCTTCACAATCATAGGGATCGCGTAGGTACATGGGATGGTGGCGCAAGAGCAGGACATAGTGAACCTGGTATTTGTGGCGATCACGTAAGGCGCGCAGACTGGCCAGTGCCCGCGCCGACAGGGTGCGGTAGGCTTCGTCAAACTCATCGAGAATAAAACAGACCTGAAGCTTTAGCTCTTGACAGAAGATTTGCAGCGCCAGCTCGACATTGCGTTGGGCCAGTAACTTGTTGCGCTCGACAATGGCCTCGCGGCGCAACTGGGTTAGGGTATCGCGTTGGGTAACAGCGGTCGGATGTTCAATACAGGCTTCCAATAAGCCGGTCAGCAGTAATTCATGCAACCCCCAAGCGGAAAAGGAAGCCATGCGGTTACAATCGATCCACACAATCAGCGTGGTCGGATTGGCGCTGCCCAAATAGTGGGCGCGTACTTCAGGGCGTAAGATAAATTGCAGTAGCCGCGATTTTCCCATGCTGGCCGCGCCGATAACGGCGCACGATTCACGCCCCTGAATCCTGGTGAAAAGGGGCTTCACCAACTCTTGGCGGTAGGTCATTGGATGTTCCGGGCCAACTTCCGTTATCTGGGTCATGGTTGCGCCTTCCTTAGTGTCTAACTAGTCGAAAGCTTGAACAGAAAACAAGCAATCTTACCGCAGAGACACAAAGTTCGCAGAGATTTTCTTTGCGCTCTGGGGTGCCCTTTGGGCCCCTTTGCGGTTGAAAGTTTGGTTCTGGCTTGGCCAGGCCGCTGCGTTTGTGTAAGCCTGATGAGTATATCATAGCCGGAGCAGAGGGGCGCAACTTTTGAATCGGCATCCTGGCGTCCCCGTCAGAATTGACGCGCATTTGACACATGCTTGTCGTTTACTTGTCATCGTGATGATAGAAAAGCTATGTCATACTGAAAACGGGTGCAGATAGGGTTTTGGCGGAGGAAGGAAAGCAAACCAAAAATGTTGACCGGAAGACGCTGGGCTTTCTAGCGAGCGTCACCGGCGTAGTATCAGTAGACCGCACGATAGCCGCACTTGACCTAGATGGATTCTGGACTATGCGACTATACGACTACGGACTACTGCGTATGAAAAGGAGATAAAGCCATGCAACCGATCCTACTCAGCGACCAAGACAGTGATCAACGTCATGCCGAGATGAGTGCGGGGAGTCATGTCGGCAATCTCTTCGTCGGGTTATTGTTGGGTCTCTTCTTGCTCTTCTTGGATCGACGCAGCCAACAACTCGCCACCCAACCGCCCAAAGAACCAAGAAGTTGGCGTCGCCTCTTCTTCACCGGTCTTTGGCTGGCCGCGGCGCTTTTCGTGCTGGTCAATCTGGTGATGGGGCCGTAATCCCCATCGCATCCCTTGCCAAACCATCTGATCGCCAGATGCTCTAAGCGAGTGACCAGCAGTCACACTTGGTGAATGCACCCTTCGCTGGGTGTGACTGCTGGTCTGAACCGTCCTATACCCTGATTCTATAACCTTCTCTATCGTCAGTTCGTTCATCCTGGGGCAAACTGTAGGCCGCGTACCGCATTCAGTCGTACAGGGTTTACAGTTTCTTGATACGGTTCGACTTCTCCCCAAAAGCGAATCGCTCGAAAGCGCAGACAAAGCGCATAAGCCCACTAGCAAAGGGAAATGGATCATGAACGAACAACAGAAGCACTTGCAAGCATATGTCAATGATATGTACGGTGTGGAAAAACATGCGTTAGAGGCGATTGAACGCCAGGCCCAGAACAAAGATGTGCAGAAGAAACCCCAAGCGCAACAGTTGATTCAGCATATGCAGGGCATGTTGCAACAACATGTCCAGGTGTTGGATCAGCATTTGAAACACATGGGTGGACGCTCGACGGTAAAATCAGCGGTTGCCGCTGCCACTGGTGTCGCCGCCGGTCTCTATGACCAGGTGCGCACGGAAACGGTCTCCAGCATGTTGCGCGATGACTATGTCGCCATGAGTATGGTCGCCGTTGCCAACACCATGCTGCACAGCACGGCGCTTTCGCTGGGCGACCAGATGACTGCTGACATTGCGCTGCGTCACCTGAAAGATGTCACCCCTGTCATCACCGAACTCAGCAAAGTTGTGCCCATTGTCACCGTACAAGATGTCCACGAAGATTTGCCAAGCGCTAATCAGTCCGCCGCCCAACAGGCGATCCGCAACACGCAGGAAGCCTGGGACGCCAAACACGTCAACAAGATGTCAACGACGCCGGCCTTTGCGATGGCGGACTAAGCCGCAGGCAAAGAGATAAAAGAGATTGAGAGATAAAGAGATTACAATCGACAATCTCTTTATCTCTCAATCTCTTTTATCTCTCATTGCACATGGTGGTCAATCCCCTCAAACGCTTCAATAAATTGCGTAATCTTCTCCACATCAACCGCATCGAGTTTGAGTAACTTGCGCCAGGCCACAAGGGCAATCGGCGCGCCCATATCGGCATGGGGTTTCACATCACCGATCAGCGTCCAAGTCGGGTCATTGGGCGCGACGACCACATGGCGCCCGGCCTCCTGATAAGGTTGCACCAGCGTGCGTAACTGTTCCACGATTTCGGGGCAGGGTTCGGCGCATTGATAGTAGATAATAACGCCGCCATCCTCCAGGTTGTGAACCAGTTGCTCATAGGGAAAAGGTTGCTCATAAAGCTGCCAAGCGACAATATCCGGGTAGTGTGGCCCAGAGGTGGGGGGCGTGCTGTTGTAGGGCGTGGGTGAAAATTGACCATGCGCAATGTGGAGGTTGCCTTGCATGGCAAAGGTCTGTTCACCCAGCACAGATGGGTAGAGCGCCATCACATCAGTGATGACATCCTGTGGCAGCAGGACCGTATCGAGCAGGTGGAGAATGCCGTTATCCGCTTCGTAATCAGCATCCAGCACATTAGCGCCTTGCACCGTTGCCCCCTCAGCGCCCACCAAAATGGTCAAGGGCGCACCTAACGTGCTTGTCATCGTGCTGGATAGAACCATCTCCGGCATCAGATGACGACCCGCCATGAGGTGATTGCGCAAAATTTTGCCCATCAACGCAGCATCGTCCAAAACCGCCGCCGGTAATTCTTCCCAAGCGGAATTGGGGACAACAAAGACCGTCAGCGGTTCACCGTTTTGAAACGGCTCGGTCAAACCGGCAGCGTCCAACAAGGTAACAAAATTTTCCAATCCGCGCGCGCGTCCGACGACTGACAAAATGTCATTGGCAACTGTTGTGGTTGTGGTCGTTGTCGCCGTTGATACGGTTGCCGTGGCGGCAGGGACGGCAGTAGGCGTGGGTTCAGGCGTTGGCGCGCTGGTCGCCGTGGCGGCCGGCGGCATTGCCGTGGGTTCGGGGGTGTCTGCACCGCAGGCCGCGATGCCCAATGTAATGGCAAGCAGGAAGAGCGCTATTCCGCTAATGCGAAAGGTGTTGTGTTTCAACATAGGTAAAGTCGTTTCTACTGATAGACGTGTTGTGTTCGTGTATATCACCGCGAAGCTAGGGATTTGCGAATCTGTTCGGGGTTGATTCGCGGTGATATGGTGGGTGCAAGACTAAAGTCTTTACTACGGTTGCGACTGCATTCGGAACCAGACGCGCATTTCGCCGGCCTGTCGATTGTCCCAGACGGGGTAGGGAATCGCTGTTACAGCGACAGTTTTGACGGCCGTTGGTTCGCTGTAGCGATAAAGCGTGTGACTATCCCAATCGGCATCGTCGATCACCTGGCCGACGCCTTTCAACACAGTTACACCACCTAATAGATCCGGGTGATGCTCGGTTGTGAATTGGCCCACTTGCGCTGGGTCAAGGGTAATCCGATCCAGATTGTTGACCGCATTATCGACCTCCTCCAGGCAGTAGACCAGCGGCCCGCGCTGAAGGGCAATCCGCCCCTGCATCTGGCGGACAGCGGGGTGCGCCCAGACAGCCTGCACCGGCATCGCCAGTGTCAACTCGACCTTGTCGCCGGGCGCCCAGGTGCGAGTGATGGCGAGATAGCCATTTTGCGGCGGCAGATCCATGCGCAGCGGCGCGCCATTGACCGTAATCGACCATTCGTTGCACCAGCCGGGAATGCGCAAATGGAGGGTAAAGGGGCGCGCTTGGGCCAAGTCGAGCGTCAGTTGGATTTGTCCATCCCACGGGTAGTTGGTCGTCTGGCGAATTTGCACCGCCTGACCATTGACCGTCGTGTTGGCCGTGTTTTGCCCATAGAGATGCACCCAAAGCGCATGGTCGCCGGTGGAATAGAAATAGTTGCCTAGGCTTGCCAAAATGCGCCCGACATTGGGCGGACAGCAGGGGCATTCAAACCAGGGCGTGCGATGGTGATTGCCGGGGCTGGCTAACGGGTTGACATAGAAAAAGTGCTTCCCATCCAGCGCAACGCCGCTGATAAAGCCGTTGTAGAGCGTCTGCTCGATAATGTCGGCGTACTTGCCCTCGCCGCGGAACTGCAACAGGCGATGATTCCACATGATCAGCGCAATCGAGGCGCAGGTCTCGGCATAGGCGGTTTCGTCGGGCAGATCGTAGTCGGTGGTGAAGCCTTCGTTGTGGCGCGAGGGGCCAATGCCACCGGTGAGATACATACGCTGGTAGACCAGATTTTCCCACAACTGCTCACAAGTGTCTAACAGCGTCGGGTCGTTGAATTCATGGGCCAGATCCGCCACGCCACATAGGAGATACATGGCACGCACAGCATGACCAACCACCTTGTGCTGCTCGCGAATCGGTGTATGTGCCTGGCAATATTCATAGGTTCTGGCCCAAAACTTTTTCGGGTCTTCGCCCCGTTCCACCGCTTCAGCATCGTAGTAGTGGGGATTAGAGTGCCCGCGCTCTTCAACCAGATATTTAGCGAAGTTTAGATAGCGCGTTTCCCCGGTTGCGTGGTAAAGCCGCACTAGCGCCAATTCAATCTCTGGGTGGCCGCCATAGCCGCGCTTTTTGCCCGGCTCGACGCCAAAGGTGGCGTCGATGTGGTCGGCATAGCGCGCCAACGCATTGAGCAATTTGGGGTCGCCGGTGGCCTGGTGATGGGCGACGGCGGCTTCCATCAAGTGGCCGGCGCAATACATCTCGTGCCAGTCGCGCAGATTTTTCCAGCGCATTTCCGGCTGAATGGCGGTAAAGTGGGTGTTGAGATAGCCATCGGGCTGCTGGGCGCTGATGATCTTGTCGGCCACTTCATTGACCAGTTTCGCCAGCGCCGGGTCATCTTGTGTCGCCAGCGCATAGCTGGCCGCTTCCAACCACTTGGCCGGATCCGAGTCGCCAAAGATGAGGACAATCGGTGACGGCACGGGTCGCTCAAAATTGAGGTCGAAGGCGCCGATACGTCCCGTATCGACCAACATTTGGTGCATGTGGGGAATTGTCACCTGGCGATTGATCGCCTGGCGCGGCGCCCAAAATGGGTCGTCGAGGGTGACTCCGGTGAAAGGAACGGGGGTGAGTTGACGTTTGGCTGATGAGATTGTCATCCTATATTCTTTCTTACAATGTAATTTGGTGTGCGTTATGATTTGCCATTGCTGCGCTCTGATCCCGATTTCGTGCAAACAGGATTGAAGGTCTCTTCTGTAATCCGGTTGAACAAGTTAGCTACGGTTGATCGCCAACTTGTGACACGTCGGATTGGCCGTCTTTCTACACAACACCTTCGAGTTGTTGATGCCAAGTTGGTGACAGCTTTAGGGATCGATGTTGCACCCTATCATGCACAGGAACGGCAACGACTCACGGAATTACTCAATGACCAGGGTATCGAGGCGCTGCTGTCAACATTGCAGCGGTGAACGATTTCGTTCTACTGACGATTACTTATCCCAATAAACTTCCCCTTCCCAGAGCTTTTCCCGCAACACCTCATCGACCAGGGTAATGCCCAGCCCCGGTTTATCGGGCACTGTCAATTTGCCATTGGCGACCTGCATTCCATCAGCGTTCATTTCAGGGAAGATGCCACCCTGCGGGATGCGACACTCCGTCATCACAAAATTGCGACAGGATGCACCAAAGTGCGCGGTCGCCAGCAGTTGCACCAGACTGCCCACATTGTGCGTCACCACCGGGACGGCATACAACTCGGCCAGATCGGCAATCTTGCGCATCCCGGTAATGCCGCCGACAAAGGCAATGTCGGGGTGAATGACATGGACGCCACCATTGGTTAAAAATTGCAAAAACTCAGCGACCAGTTCGAGCTTTTCGCCGGTCATCACGCGCACGGGCGAGGCGGCGCGGAAGGCCGGCCAACTATCCGAGTAGACCACCGGCAGCGCATCTTCGATCCAGAGCGGCTGGATCGGCGCTACGGCTTCGGCAATGCCCAATGCCGTCGGCAGATCCCACTCGTTGTGACAGTGGACAATGATGTCCATCTCCCAACCCAACGCTTCCCGACAGTTTTCATAGCCCTGGCGAATGCGGCGCAACTCGCTCGGTTTGAGCATATCACAGAGATAGCCGGGGCGACGACCGCTGTGCTGTGGCAACTGGCGGCCAATCATGGCTTCAAAGCCGAATTTGATCGTTTGAAAGCCATTCGGGTCAGCCTTCATTTCATCCGCCCAGGCTTGGCACGCGCCCTTGTCAAACCAGTCGGTTGGCCCTAGCGTGTTGACATAGAGTTCAATTTCATCACGAAAGCGCCCAGTTAACAATTTGGAGATGGGGCGATTGAAGACCTTGCCGGCAATGTCCCAGAGGGCAATGTCGATGCCGCTGATCGTCGGGTTTTGCACCCAATGTGCGTGCCACTGGGCGCGCATTCGCGTCATGTCGGCATAGCACTTCTCCACGGCCAAGGCATCCTGGCCGATAAGATCGGCCTTCATCGTCTCAATGTACGCCCGCGCTACCGCCGCCGGCGCCCCGATTTCCCCCAACCCATAGACGCCGCCATCGGTCTCCACCTTGACGAGTGACTGAATGCCATGCTCCTTTAGTTGGATCACTTTGATGGCTGTGATATGAAGTTGGTCGCGTTCGCCGTGGACCAGTTGTTGTAGAAGGGTAGACAAGATTTCACCTCGTTTCTTATGTGCTACGCGTTGCGTGATTTATCATAGGTGATTTTTGTGCATAGCCCCAGCGCTAGGACAAAGAGCAGCGCCAGAATCACGGTGGTCAGGATGCCGACCCAGAGGATCGTATCCGACGCCTCCTCCAACCCGACCAGCTTCAGATCAGGACTCAGGGCGCCCAACAGACCTACCAGCAGCACCAACAACAGTACAACCCAATATTGGGCAGATCAGATGCCTCTGCGCTGTAAAGGCTGGAATCGTCGCCGAAACTCTGGTGTGATAGGTGAGAAGAGCGCTGATAAGCACGTTGGACCCAAGCGACAGGCCAGGTGCGCCGACTTCGGCGGTGACATTACCCGCCACCGACCCAGATAACATTAACTCCATTGTCGCTTGAAAGCTTAATTACGTCAATGCACAAAAACGGTTACAATCATGCTGACTTAGGAAGGTACTGTTCGGCCACATTGATGAATACTGTGGCTTGTTCAACAATCTCCGGGGAAGAAGTCACCCCCTTATAGCTTTAGGGCTGTTGCCACCACGCGCGCGGACGCATCCGTTCCCCATACCCCAACCGCTTATCCAACGCCAACATGATGCGACGCAACCGCGTCCCCGCCAACCGTTGCCCCACCCGATGCCACCACCGGCGATAATCCTTGTTATAGGGACAGACGCGAATACAGATCGAACAGTCGCTATTTTGCGCCGCCCAATAGCCAAAACATTTCTCCGCATCGACCGACCACTTGCGCACCCCCTGGATATTCGACTGATTATGCCGTTCCGCGGTCGGTTCCCCCTGGGGAATGGCCTTGACCGGACAACCATCAGCGCAGCGGCGGCAGATGGTGCAGAATTCTTTGACGCCAAAGTGGATCGGTTGGTCGTGGGCCAGGGGCAGATCAGTGAAGATTTTGCCCAAGCGAATGCGTGGCCCAAACTCCTTGGTGATGAGCAACCCGTTGCGGCCATATTCGCCCAACCCGGCTTTGATCGCCAGCGGGATCGCCAGCGCCGTGTCATTCATGCTGGCAATGGCCTGATACCCTAAATTGCGAATATATTGGGCCAGCGAAAGCACCACCAACGCATCATGGGAATAGCCCAACCCAGTCGCTGCGCCACTGAGTGCCGACGGCACCGTGCGGATCAAGTCATAATCCATCGCCTGCGCGGTGACGATGACATTGGTGAGACCGACGGGAAGTTCTTGCGCTTTTTCCTGCTGACGTAGATCGCTGAACTTGTGTTGGTAAAGCCACCGTTCGTCAAAATGGGTGATGCCCACCAGATCGGCGCCAAAGCTTTTCGCCACCCGCTTGATTTCGGCGGCTGCTTCTGCCGGCGTTCCCATCTCAGTCTGCGTCGGCGCCACATCACGATAGAGGGTAAATTCATCGGAAAAGCCCTCACGACGGTCTTGATCTTCCTTGAGTTCGGTAAAAATGTCGCTGACATGCCAAGCGGCGTTGCGCAGGGCATAATCTTTCTGCGTAAAGCCCTCGGCCTTGCGCCAACTTTTAAGCGGCTCGCGGTAGGTGGCGTAGAAGAGTTTGCTCTTTGCGCTGCGAATGCGTTCATCCCACCACGAACGGCGAAAGAGGTCATCTTTCTGGTTAAAGCGTTGGAAGTTCGCCAAAACCTCAAACCCGGCGGCGGCATCAGTCGGATCGACCAGTTCGATGGGCGCGCGGTGGGTTGGATTGGGGGCTGTTGCTTCCAGGGCGTCGGTTGTCATTGGCTCTCCCTCCAAGTGATTGATGACAAATTGTAGAGATCAGCGCGATGGGCTAGAATAGTAGTAACGACTACGCTCACAGCCGGTCCGTGACCGGCGTCCAAGTCGCCGGTCACGGACCGGCTGTGAGCGGGCGTAGTCATTATGAATCCTTATGAATAATGTCACCCTACTTTACCACAAGCCGGGCTACATGGCCCGATTCGCCGAAGCGAAAGGAACTTCTGTATGACACAAACACCAATTCGGGTGGGCATTGCCGGCCTGGGGCGCAGCGGCTGGGATATTCACGCCCATCTCTTAGCGCCAATGAACCAACACTTTCAAGTCGTTGCCGTGGTGGATGCCGACCCGGCGCGCCGGGAAGAAGCCATTGAACGCTTTGATTGCCAAGCTTATGATGAGTATACCGCATTACTGGCCGACCCAGCGGTCGAGTTGGTGGTGGTCTCCTTGCCTAGCTTTATCCACGCCCAAGCTGCGATCAACGCCATGCAAGCCGGCAAACATGTGGTCTGTGAAAAACCAATGGCGATCTCGTTGCCTGATGCCGACCGCATGATCGCCGCTGCTGAAGCAACCGGCAAAACATTGACCATCTTTCAACAGCGCCGCTATAACCCCGATTTTCGCAAGGTAAAAGAAGTGATCGACTCCGGTCTGTTGGGGCGCATTGTCCAGATCCGCCTCACCGAGTCACGCTTTAGCCGCCGCTGGGATTGGCAGACGCTGCAAAAGTTTGGCGGCGGCAGCCTCAACAACACTGGCCCCCACTTTCTCGATATGGCGCTCCAACTCTATGGCGACCATGAAATCAGCGACGTTTGGTGTCACCTGGATCGCACCCTGACGCTGGGCGACGCCGACGATCATCTCAAAGTGGTGGTCAAAGGGCCGGGCGCGCCGACGTTGGATATTGAGATCAGCAGTTGCTGCGCCTACTCACCCGAAACCTGGAATGTAATGGGGACACGCGGCGGGCTGGCCGGCAGCACCCGTCAGTTGCGCTGGAAATGGGTGGTCGATGAAGAATTCCCGCCCCGTGAACTCGACATCCGACCGACGCCCAACCGCAGCTACAATCGCGATGAATTGACCTGGCACGAAGATAGCTGGGAACTCACGGGTTCGTCCGGCGAGTATGCCACCGGCTTTTATGGTGACCTCTACGACACGATCCGTGACGGCAAAGCACTGGCGATTACCCCGCAAAGTGTCCGTCGCGTGATGTGGCTACAGGAGGAGTGCCACCGCCTTAATCCCATGACGCAGGAGATTTTCTAATGACAACGCTTTATCCACTGGCCTGGAGTACGCTGGGTTCGCCCGGCTGGTCTTTTGAACATACCGTCGAACAGGCTGCTGCGAACGGTTATCAAGCGTTGGAAGTGCGGCTGCTCGATGGGCAGATCATTCCATCCAACCTTTCCGCCGAACGCCGTCGCCAGATGAAAGCGGTGCTACAACAGCACAACCTGCGCATCATTGGCTTGGGGTTGTCCACCCGCTTCTCTTCACCTGATGCGGCGGATCGTCAGGCTAATGTTGAGGAGTTGCGCCGCTATCTCGAACTGGCGAATGATCTGGAAGCGCCGATGGTGCGCACCTTTGGCGGCAATGTGATCGATGGGCAAACGATTGACCAAACTATCGACTGGGTGGCGCAGGGCTTGCTGGCCGGGGTTGCCACTGCCGAAGCGCAGGGCGTCACCATTGTGCTGGAAACGCATGATGCCTTCTGTCGCGGGGCGGAGGTGGCGCAGGTGCTGGCGCAGGTGGACAGTCCCCACGTCGCCGCCGTCTGGGATATTCACCACCCCTACCGCATGGGTGAGTCGATTGAAGAGACCTGGCGCCTCATCGGTTCACGTGTGAAGCATGTCCATATCAAAGATGGCATCAAACGCGCCGACGGCTCGTGGCAGTTAGTGCTGCTGGGCAAAGGCGAGTTACCCTGCCAGGAGACGATCAAACTGCTCTATGCCAAAGGCTACCGCGGCTACCTTAGCGCCGAATGGGAAAAGAAGTGGCATCCTGAAATCGAGGAGCCGGAAGTCGCTATGCCCCAACATGCGCAAGTAATGCGCCAGTGGGTTAACAAGTTACAAGGTTAACGGGGGAATGCCAACCTTCCGGGAAGAGGCTGGCGCTTTTAGGGAATGGGAAATCTTTTGGGTTAAACGCCAGCCTCTTCCCGGAAGGTGTTCGACGACACCTCGCGTTTTCCCTATCACACGCTTTTGCAAGCTAACACGCAGCACGAATCACGTTTCACAGCCGAGGAACCATGAAAATCACCGATGTCAAATCAATCTTTGTGGATCGCTATTACTTTGTCCAGGTGCATACCGATGCCGGCATTGTGGGGTTGGGCGAATCGGGCGCGTGGGGGTATTTGGAGGCGTCGGCCGGCGCCGTAGAGACCTTCAAGCGCTACTTGATCGGTCAAGATCCGTTGCGCATTGAACACCACTGGCAATATCTTTACCGTTGGAGCCACTTTCGTGGTGCCGCGATTATGGGGGCTTTGAGCGCGATTGACATCGCCCTGTGGGACATTATGGGCAAACACTTTGGCGTCCCCTGCTATCAATTGATGGGGGGCAAGACGCGTGACAAGGCGCGGGTCTACTACCACGTCTTTGGCGAAACCAAGGAGGAATTGATCCAGGGTTGTATCGACGCCAAAGCGCAAGGCTACACCGCTGTCGGCCACTTGACCCCCTTTCTGGATGACTCGCGGGACCTTCCCTATTTCAAGACCCATGTGGACAAGATCGAAGATGCGATTGAAACCGTCGCCGCCTATCGCGCCGCCGTGGGTCGCGATGTTGATCTCTGCATTGAGATCCACCGCCAGTTGACACCCACCGAAGCGATTGTGCTGGGGCGCGGCATCGAACCCTACCACCCGTTCTTTTATGAAGACCCGGTGCGCCCCGACCATTTCGAGTCGATGGCGCAGGTGGCGCAACATATCAACATTCCCATTGCCACCGGCGAGCGCATCCACACCATTTGGGAGTTTGAGCCTTTGCTGCGCATGGGTGCAGTACAATATGTGCGCCCCGATGTCTGCATGGTCGGCGGCCTGACCCATGCTAAAAAGATCGCCGCTCTGGCCGAGGCACACAATGTCGGCGTCGTGCCGCACAACCCCCTCAGCCCGGTGAGTACGGCGGCCTGTATCCAGTTGGCCGCCTGCATTCCTAACTTTGCCTTGCAAGAATATCCAATCGGCGAACATGAGCCGCCCAAGAGTGAAATTGTCAAGAGTGCGCTGAAATGCGAGGATGGCTTTATCATCATTCCCGATGCGCCGGGGATTGGGGTGGAGTTAGCCGAGAGCGCGGCGGAACGTTGGCCCTACAAGCCGCGCACGGTGAAAACGCGATTGCACCGGGACGGGTCAGTGGTGGATCAGTAGCACTTGAGGAAGGTCAAGTTCACTTACTGGCCCACACTTTACAGATGAAAAACCGCCCGCTCATCGCTAAGGAAATGTTTAATATTGTCGGTGTAACGCCGCGGACCAGACTTCCGGGAAGGGGGCAAGGACTGTCCTGCAAAGCGGGCTGTTCCTGCCCCCTTCCCGGAAGTCTGACCGTCCCGTATTGACATACACAACTTAATTGCCTCGCCTTGGTTTAGAAGTGTGGATTGACCGCACAAAAATTGTCAAGCAAGGTCACCGGAGGCGCGTCCTAAAAAAGGGCAAGTTGGTAAACGTCCCCGGCACGAGCGACAGCCATTTTCTAATTTGAAACCACTTCCCGCTCGTGCCGGGGACGTTTACCCCAAATTTCGGACGCACCCTATACCGGAGCATTGCCCCACAGCCACGCTGCCTTCTTATGCTGTCGCTTCCGATTGCAACCTTCTCTAATTTTGTTCGTATAAGTTGGGGAAGGGAGACGCAACCATGTTTCAAAGATTCTTTCGCCGGCAGGGGCGCAACGGACAACAGCCCAACGGCCGCTATCACCACGGCAACGATCACCTGATCGAATTGCGGGGCGTCGGCAAACGGTATGCCACGGCCGCCGGGGACTTTATCGCCTTGCGCCGCATCGACTTACAGGTGGACAAGGGCGAATTTGTCGCCGTGGTCGGCAAGTCGGGCAGCGGCAAATCGACTCTGATCAACATGATCACCGGCATTGATTCGCCCAGCGAGGGGGAGATCCTGGTCGGTGACACCGCTGTCCATAGGTTGGATGAGAATCAGATCGCCCAGTGGCGGGGGCGGCATGTTGGCGTCGTCTTTCAGTTCTTCCAACTGTTGCCCATGCTGACGGTGGTGGAAAATGTCATGCTCCCCATGGATTTTTGCGATGTCTACGCCACGCGTGAACGGCGTGACCGCGCCCTCCATTTGTTAGAGCAGGTGGACATGGTCGATCAGGCCAACAAATTGCCCTCCGCCATCTCCGGCGGTCAACAGCAACGGGTGGCGATTGCCCGCGCCCTGGCCAACGACCCGCCCATCATCGTCGCCGACGAACCGACCGGCAACCTCGATTCCAAGACGGCGGATGCCGTTTTCCAACTCTTTCACCGCCTGGTGGCCGGCGGCAAGACCATTCTCATGGTGACGCACGATGATGACCTGGCGCACCGCGTCACTCGTACCGTAACGATTGCTGACGGCGCCATTGTCAGCGACACCCGAATGCAACAGCTTGCCATTAAATCCCAGCCAGTTGGGGGGATTTTAGAGATTGAGAGATTGAGAGATAAAGAGATTACCCTGCACTAACCTCTGAATCTCTGAATCTCTCAATCTCTTCTATCGCCGCCGATTCACCGCCGAGGAAACCATGTCCATCAACCCACGTTGGCGAAAAGTGATGCGCGATGTCCTGGGCAATAAGACCCGCACCGTGTTAGTCGTCCTGTCGATTGCCGTCGGCGTGGCGGCGATTGGTATGGTGACGGGTTCGCATGTGGTGATGTCGCATGATGTGCCGACCGGTTATGCCCAAATCAACCCTATGCACGCCCGCTTGGGTGTTTCAGCTTTTACTGATGAATTGGTGGCGAGTGTGCGCCGGATGCCCGAAGTGGCCGAAGCGGAAGGGCGGAGCCGGGTCAGTGTTCAAGTACAGACGGGGCCGGATCAATGGAAAAATCTGGATCTGTGGGCCATTCAAGATTTTCCTGGGATGCAGATCAACAAAGTCTTGCCGATGGAGGGCGCTTGGCCGCCGCCCAAACGGACGCTGCTGATTGAACGTTCCTCGTTAGCGCTGCTGGATGCCCAAGTCGGCGATACTATCACGATCAAACTGCCGGAGGGCGGCCAACGGCAGATGCCGATCAGCGGTCTGGCTCATGATCTGAACGAGATTTCGGCCCAATTTACCGGCTCGGCCAACGGCTATATCACGCTGGATACGCTGGAGTGGCTGGGGGAGTCACGCAACTTTAGTCGGCTCTATTTCACCGTGGCGGAACAAGAGGACAACAAGGAACATATCCAGCAGGTGGTTGAGGCCGTGCAGCAGCGGGTCGAGAAGGGGGGCTACACCGTCTACTGGTCCTTTGTCCCCGAACCGGGCAAACATGAATTTGAGCAATTTCTCACCCCGATGTTGTTGATCTTTGGCGTGTTGGGGGTTATGTCGTTGCTGCTCAGTTCCTTTCTAGTGGTCAACATCATCGCCGCCATCTTGGCACAGCAGACGCGGCAGATCGGCGTGATGAAAACCATCGGCGCACACAATGGTCAGATCATCGGCATGTATCTGGTTACAACGCTGATTTTCAGTGGGTTGGCGTTGTTGGTTGCCGTCCCGTTGGGCTATCTTGGGATGCGCGCCAATACCACCTTTATGGCCGGCCTGATGAATTTTGACATTCTGACCACCGGCATTCCGCTTCAGGTGCTGGCGCTGGAGATTGCGGTTGGGATGCTCGTGCCGCTGTTGGCCGCGCTCTACCCCATCCTGCGCGGGACACGCATTACCGTGCGCGAGGCCATCAGCGACTATGGAATGGGTAAGGGCGGCTTTGGCGAAAACTGGTTTGATCGGCTCTTGGAGCGGGTGCGCGGTCTGTCACGACCCCTGTTGATTTCCCTACGCAACACCTTTCGGCGCAAAGGGCGGTTACTCCTGACGCTGACCACGCTGACCCTCGCCAGCGCGATCTTTATCAGCGTCTTTAGCGTGCGCGCTTCCTTGTTGCTCACCCTGGACGACGCCCTCAGCTATTGGAACTATGACATTGGCGTAAACCTTAATCGACCCTACCGCGCAGATCATATGGAGCAGGCGGCGCTCACCGTGCCGGGCGTGACGGCGGCGGAAAGTTGGGGCTTCTGGGGCGCGCGTCGCATCCGCCCTGGTGACATTGACGGCTCGGACCTGTTGCTAATCGCGCCACAGCCGGATTCGCAGATGATCAAGCCGACGCTGCTCAGTGGGCGCTGGTTGTTGTCCGATGATGAGAATGCCGTCGTGGTCAACACCGAGGTGCTGAAAAATGAGCCGGATTTGAAGGTGGGCGACACGCTGGTGCTTGACATTGATGAGCGCAAAGAAAGCTGGACGGTGGTGGGGATTGTGCGCGGTGTGCTGTCCGGCCCCTTTGTCTATGCCAATTACCCTTACTTTGCCCAGGTGACACGCACAGTCGGTCGCGCCAGCACCTTGCAGGTGATCACTGCGCAACATGACGCTGCCTTTCAAGAGCGGGTCGCCAAGGCGCTAGATGAACAGTTCAAAACCATCGGCATGACCATTAGCTCCGCCGAGACGACCAGCTTTGTGCGCGAACAGGTGGTCACCCAGTTCAACGTGATCATCGTCATTTTGAGCGTGATGGCGCTCCTGTTAGCTGTCGTCGGCGGACTGGGGTTGATGGGGACGATGAGCATCAATGTGCTAGAGCGGCGGCGCGAAATTGGCGTGATGCGGGCAATTGGCGCCGGCAACCGAGCGATCTTATCGATTGTGATTGT
This sequence comes from Caldilineaceae bacterium, assembly GCA_026645575.1. The sequence continues at coordinate 8,179 of JAPKMW010000113.1, read as the reverse complement.
GGAAGGCGTCCTCATTGGCGCATTGAGTTGGGTATTGGGAACGCTGCTGGCGCTGCCCTTGAGCAAAGCGCTCAGTGACGCCGTCGGTGCCGGCTTTATCCAGGCTACGCTCAGTTTCCGCTTCTCCACCGGCGGTGCGGCATTATGGCTCCTGGTGATTGTTCTCATTGCCACCATTGCCAGTCTATTGCCGGCGCGTGGAGCGGCGCGAATTACCGTGCGCGAGGTCTTAGCCTATGAGTAAGGAAAGACGAGTAGGCAGAAAAATAGCCGTTTAGCCGGAACACAGGGGCTGACCGAGCCATCTTCCGGGAAGGTGGCAGCAGATGATCTACTCGACAGGACAGACCTTCCCGGAAGATTGTATTCGAAGTCGTTAGGGCATGGTTAAACCAAGACAGATAACAAGGATGACGTTATGAGAAGATGGATCGTAATTATTATCATTCTAGCTGTGGTAGGCGGCGGCGCCTATTATTACCTCAGTACACAAGGGATGTTGCCACAAGCGGCGATGACAGCAGCCGCCACGCCGACCCCGGAACCAACTTTGCCGGCGCAGCAGGCGCCCAGCCAGGTGGTGGCTGAGGCGGTGGTGTTGCCGAAACAGTCGGCCAACCTGAGCTTGGCGACCGGTGGGATTGTGGCCGAACTGTTGGTGGCCGAGGGAGATACAGTTGCGGCGGGGGCGGTGATTGCCCAGTTGGATAACAAGCGCCAGGTGGTGGCAATTGCTCAGGCCCAGGCGCGGTTGGCGAATGCGCAGGCGGCGCTGGCGCAGTTGGTCGCTGGCCCGCTGCCCTCTGAAGTGACGGCGGCGGAAGCGTCGGTTGATATTGCCCGCGCCCAACTGACTAAACTCACTGAAGCGGCGCGTCAGGCGGAAGTCACCGCGGCCCAGGCTGAATTGGGGGCGGCGCAGACGGCCTTGCAGGAGCTACAGAATGGTCCCAAGGAAGGCGATCTGATCAATGCCCGCGCCGAATTGGCTAACGCCGATGCCGAATTGAAACAGGCGCGTTCGGCCTATAACGCCGTGAAGTGGCGCAATGACCTGGGGATGTTACCTGAATCGGCAGCATTACAGCGCGCCACCAATGGCTATGAAGCAGCACAGGCGCGCTACAACGTGCTCGCCGCTGGGGCCGATGCTGACCAAATTGCTGATGCACGAGCGCGGGTACAGCGGGCGCGGGCTGAACTGGATCGCGTCCAGGCGCCGGGCAGCGCTAGCGACATCAGCAGCGCCGAAGCGGAAGTGCGCCGGGCCGAAGCGCAGTTGGCCCAACTACAAGCTGGTTCGCGCCCGGAAGCAATTGCCGCCGCCGAAGCCCAGGTCAAGGAAGCGGAGACCGCGCTCATGCAAGAGCAACTGGCCCTCGAAGAGACCACTTTGCGCGCCCCCTTTGCCGGTGTGATTGCGGATCTTGATCTCAAGGTTGGCGAACAGGTGGCCGCCGGGACGCCAGTGGTGCAACTGGCGGATCTCTCCGCTTGGGAGATTCACACGGAAGATTTGACCGAACTCAGCGTGGTCAACGTGACGGAAGGCCAACGGGTCTCGGTGACGCTGGACGCCCTCCCGGATCTGGTGCTGGCGGGGGTCGTCACCCGCATCAAACCCCTGGGTGAAAACCGCCAGGGCGATATTACCTATACGGTCATCATTACGCCGCAAACGACTGATCCACGGCTGCGTTGGAATATGACGGCGGTTGCGACGCTGGATGAAGCAATTGAGTGAGCAACAAATGTAAGGACGATAATTCAGTGTGGCAACACTATATGATTAGTGTTAGGGAAAGCAGGCGGATTTTCATTTAGAAGACCCGCCTGCCCGGGATGCCCCTTTTTAATTTAAAACCCAACGGAATTTCCTATACGATTTTATGAGAAATTGTTAGCGTTCTTTGTTCCTTTCTCGGGTAAACAGTTACGCCTATCAATTGCATTCCATCATATGCAAAAACTCCACCTAAGACCCAATTGTCACATTCAGGCCAACATAGAACCCATTTCGGTGCCCATTTAAGTAAATCAACTTTGTCAGAACCTATCTCTATAGCCCATATTCGACCTTTATCGATAAGCAGGTTGACATCTTGCTCGTCTATTCCTCTCTCGATCATCCGATCTTGAAAGTGAGATGAGAAAGTTCGATTGGCACTGCACCTAGCGAACTCGAGAAGTCGTTCGTGCCAGATCTTCTCAACAGGATCGTACAGCTGTTTACTGCGGTATTTCTTGACTGAGAGGATCTTACTCAAATAAGCACCTCCATAGTTGCTATGAGCTTGTTGCATTTGTATTCCTTCCCATGCAAGGGTTCTTGCATTCTGAACTTATAGAGATACAACTTCAGACGCAGGCGATTCCTAAGCAATTAGAATAAAATAACAATCATGCAAACTATGGGTTTTAATTTTTAAGGAGCAATTCTATTTTATCAAGAAGTTACAGGGTAAGCAAAACTCATATTATAGGGACTACCACCCATACCGCTCCGGCCCCCACGGACGCGTGACCAACTCCTGCTTCGCCGTCACCATGGTGCGATCCGGCACATCCTCATAGAGCAGCACGCCGGGGCCGACAACGCTGTAGACACCAATGCGGCGCCCCGGCATGATGATGGCGTTGACGCCGGTGCGGCAGAAGTCGCCAAAGTAGGCGGCGTTGGCGGCATGGGTGGGGGTTTCGGGGCGACCCTTGATGCGCCAGGTGGTGTCCTGGTCGTCAAAGCGCAGGTTGCCGCAGACCGTCGCCGCGCCAAAGTCCACGGCCTGCCCGACGACGCCCCAAATTTCCATGTAGTGATAACAGTAGACCGTGTCGAGCGCCACACCGCTGAACTCGGCGCCGTGGCCGTAGTGGCTGCGGTTGCCCAGGGTGGTGTGGCTGCCGATCTGGCAATAGTTTTGCACAATGGTGTTTTTGCCGATGACCGTGGGGCCGTCCAGAATCGCGCCGTTGATCACCCGGCTCTGATCGCCCAGCCAGAGGTTGCCTTTTAATACCACCCGATTGCCAATCTCGCAATTCTCCCCCAGGATGAGCCGCCCGTGAATCTCGGCGCCGTCATGGATGCGAGCAGTGGCCGGGATGAGGTCGCCGGTGACGGCCTTGCTCATGGCGTCGATCACCGTTTCATTCGCCAGATCAATGTGCCACGGTTTATCCAGGTCGATATGGTAGCCGACCGTTTCTACTGCCGCCACCATTTGCCCTTCATCGATCATCATCTGAAGCGATTGGGCAATTTCGGCTTCCAGTGGCGGCATCCCCCCAACCGGCACCTGACTCATGACGCCGGGGTTGTTGCGTAGGTAGGTCAAGGCAGCCGGTTGAAAAGCGTAGATGCCGCAGAGCCGATGTTGACAACCCCGCCGCGTATGCCCCTCAACGCCGCGCAACTGCCCCCCTTCTGGATAGGCGCCCAGCCAATCATGGGGGGATTCCTTGCCCAACGGTTGGATCAGGGCAGCGGCGGGTGGTTTTTCTGCCTCAAAACGCTTTAGCAGCGCCACGATGTTTTGCGGTTCAGTCACAACATCCCCGGCAACCACCAGGAAATCCTCATTGAGATCATGGGCGGCAGTCAATACCGCAGTAGCCGTTCCGGTCAGATGGCTCTGACGGACGAACGTTACCCCATCAGCGCACCCGTGGAGGGCGGCGCGTACACTGGCTTCGCCATGCCCAACTACGATCGTGATCTGCCGAATGCCAATGGCCTGTAAAGCATCGACCAGACGTCGTACTGCCGGCACGTTGGCAATGGGGAAAGCCGCCTTCTGGCGCACTACATTATAGGGCCAGAACTTTGTCCCGGCACCAGCCGCTAAAATGATTGCAGTCTTGATCTTGGTCTGTGACATATCGCTCCCCTGAAGGCTGTAAGGCAATTTTGATGATAATCCAACCTTGTGGCAAAATTAAGACATGCTTACTTAAACCTTTGTTGGTACAGAAGACCCTGTCATTCAGCGCTAGCACGCTGATACCAACCTCTGTACTGCTCTGTGCAGTACCTATCATCATAGCATAAGAGAATTGGTCAAAGAAAGTTGGAACTCGATTTTCATTGCCTATAGTGAACGCTGGGAGAAAAGGGTAATTGATGCAACTGGGGATACCACCAGAATCGACGCCTGACCAGGAGCATTTGGTTCAACGCCTGCGCGTCTTCCGCCAAATTGCTGTGGGCGGGTTGCTGGCGTTGAGCTTGCTTATCCTCTGGTTTGCGCTCTACCTCATTAGCGCCAGTGTTCAAAATGACATTGTCCGTTCCGAAGCCAACCTGGCTGCCGCTGAAGCGCAGATCCAGCGGTTACAGACCCCGGCGCCGGCTGTGTTGACTGCGCTGGCGACCGTAACCCATACCGTTGCCTTAGCCGACAACCTGGCTACTGCGCGCCCACCCGCTGGGACAAACTGGCCGGCTGTTGTCGGCATGTTGAACCAGTACAACCCAGCCACACTGACGTTGACCGCGCTCGTCCAGGTTGACCGGCGTCTCACCTTGACAGGACAAGCCGCCAACGATGGCAGTGTGGTTGATTATGTTCATACCTTGGAACAAACAACCCTCTTCAGCGACGTAGTTTTAGAGTCGATTGTCTTGCAGACGCCAACCCCAGCGCCGACCCAGGTCGCGACCACACCGGCAGCCGGCGCTGTGACCGCCGTTAATTTTGTAATTACGCTCCACCTGAGCGAGGTTACACCATGAACATGTTGGGGAACATGTTGGGAAAGTGGCGGGGGTATCGTCCCAACCCGGAACGCCTGTATCTGCTGCTGGCCGCCAGTCTGATTGGCCTGTTGGCATTGGGCATCTTTCTCTTTGTCGCCCTTTCCCTCGTCCCCAAGGTGCGCTTGCGCGGTGACTTGATTGGCGTGGTGGCCACTGCCGAGCAAGCGGTTGTATTGGTGGAACAGACGAGTGCCGCCGCACCAGCCCAAGCCCAGGCGCAAGTTGCCACCGCACAGGCCGCATTAGGCGCCGCCGCGGCGGCCTTTCTCAGCGAAGCTGAAGCAACAACCGCCCTCAATCGGCTCTATCAATACGCCCGTGACAGTGCTGTCACCATCACCGCGTTGAAGGCGCAGCCTAGCCCCCAAGCGGCAACAGCGGATGTAGTGCAGGTGAATACCTTTGGCTTGCAAGTCACTGGGACACTGCCCCAGTTGCTCAACTTCTTGGCGCGGATTCAGGAGACGGCGCGCAGCGGTTTTCTCATCGACAATGTGAATATTACCGAAAACGCAGCACAGGAGACAGCGCCGGCGAACGGAGCGACAGCGCACACGGCCAGCATGAATGTGCGGCTCTACACCAGCCCTTATGTGACCAATGGTGCCACCCAACCGATCACCGTTGTGATCACGCCCGTCCCGCCACCGGTCACAACGCCATTATCACCCACGTTGGCGTTGCCCACGCTGCCGGTTACAATGCCAGGCTGTTCTGCGCTGCTGACCAACGGCGACTTTGAAAGTGATGGCGCCTGGATCGTCGGCGATGCCCTGGCGCCGCCGTTCATTACCAGCAACCAAAAACAGGCCGGCCTACGAGCAATGGCTCTCGGCACTCCGCCGGAAATGGGCAGTGCAGATCGCAGTCAGGTTTCCGCCATTCGCCAACTGGTGAACTTACCGACCAATGTCAATGGCCTCACCCTTCGTTGGTGGCATCTCTACGGCACCAGCGAAGCTGTCGTCACAGGGCCTGATGTACCGGGTGATCGGCAAGAAGTTTTGCTCATGACCGCCGAGGGACAGGTGGTCGCCACGATGCAGCGGACACGGCGCAATGACAGTGGCTGGCAACAAGAGAGCGTGGATTTGACCGCCTACCGCGGGCAGAGTCTCTATCTGACCTTCAGTGTCGTCAACGATGGTAACGGTCTTGCCACCTGGATGTATATCGATAGTGTCCAGATTGATAGCTGTACCAGTGGCGGCTTGCCACCGGCGCCGACGCCGCTGCCGCCCATCCCCACACCAACGCCAGTGTCGCCGCCGCCCCCCACCAACACACCGCTTGTCGTTCCCACGCCAACGCCTATCGTATTGCCGCCGGCCACCAACACACCGCTGCCGCCCATCCCCCCGCCGACGCCGACAACAGTGGTTGCCCCGCCGACCTTGCCGCCGGCAACGTCAACAGCGCCGGCCAGTTGTACCAACTTGCTAAGCAATGGTGATTTTGAAGGGGATGGCGGTTGGTTGATTGGCCCCACTGCGTTGCTGGCCCAATTCACGACAAGCCAGAAACATGGCGGCGCCCGTGCGCTTGCGCTGGGTAGTACACCGGAACGGGGCGCCAACAATGGCAACAGCTATTCTTCCATCCGCCAGTTGATCACGCTGCCGGCGACCGCTAGTGTGTTGACCCTGCGTTGGTGGCAGCTCTATGGCAGCGCGGAAGCAATTGCATCCGATCCCGGCACGACGGGAGACCGACAAGAGGTGTTGCTGTTGACCCCAGATGGGCGGGTCTTGGCCATGCTCCAACGGGTGCGGCGAAATGACAATGGCTGGCAGCAGACCGTGGTCGATCTCAGTGCCTATCGTGGGCAAACGGTCTATCTCTACTTGAATGTCTATAACAATGGCAATGGCGCGGCCACGTGGGCCTATATCGATGACGTGCAAATCGATACCTGTGCCGGCGCAACGCCGGCGCCGACCGCTACCAATACCGCAGTGGCGCCAACGGCTACCCCCACGCCAACCAATACCGTTGTGGTTATTCCTACCGTCACCAGTAGCGCAACCCTGCTCCCCCCCACCGTTACGCCGACCGCTACCCCGACAGCTACTCCGACAGTAATTGTCACGCTCTCGCCCACGGCTACCCCGACGGTAGTGGGCAATTGCACCAACCTGCTGGCAAATGGTGACTTTGAAGCGGACGGCGGCTGGCTCTTGGGGCAGGTGGCCACCTTGCCGCAAATCATCACAAGCCAGCAACATAGCGGCGCCCGTGCCATGCAACTGGGCAACCCACCGGCGGCGGGTTTGGACAAGCAAAGCTATTCTTCCATCCGTCAACTTGTCACCTTGCCGACCAACGCAGCCACGGTCATTCTCCGTTGGTGGTCACTGGCCGGCACCCAAGAAGCCGTTACTGCCGATCCCGGCGTAGCCGCCGACCGGCAAGAGATCCTGCTCCTGGCGCAAAATGAGCAATTGCTCGCCGTGGTCCAACGGGTGCGCCGCAACGATGCCGGCTGGCAAGAAACTGCCGTCGATCTAACGCCTTATCGGGGCCAAAGCATCTACCTCTATCTCAATGTGTTCAACGACGGCAACGGCGTCCCCACCTGGCTGTATGTCGATGATATACAGATGAATGTTTGTGTATAGGTGTTGGTTAGGTGGTTAGTTGGTTCCGTATTAACCAACCAACTAACCACCTAACCAACGCTAACCTTCCCAGTCGTCATATCGCTCTGCTCCTCGGTCTTGTCCTACAACCTCTCCTACAAGCCCTTGACACTTGTCGTGATCCGGCTGGTCTTTTCTGGCGCAGCCGCCCAGAAGCAGTCCATACAATCGCGCACGCAAAAGACGTCAAATATATCATATCCACAAAAGCGCCCCGCCGTCATCATAGTTGAACAAAGATGGTAAGCTTAAAAATAAAAAATTAAGCAAATAGAATTTTTGTTTAAAATATCTCCCAATGGTGCAAGTCGTTTATATCCATTCACATCTATCTACGAAGAGGAGCATGTTATGCGTACCATTGTCAAGCGTTTGTTGAAGCGGGTTGTGCGGGACGAAGCAGGGATCACCGCGTTGGAAACAGCCATTATCTTGATTGCCTTTGTGGTGGTGGCTTCAGTCTTTGCCTTTACCATTCTGTCGGCTGGTACTTTTTCCACCGAACGAGGCAAAGAAGCCGTCTTTGCCGGCCTGTCGCAAGTTCGTTCATCGATTGAATTGAAAGGGAGCGTCATTGCCACGGCCAGCGTTACCGGCACAACCGGCACCATTGATGATGTCATCTTCACGATTGCCAACGCCGTCGGCGGCGAACCGGTCAATCTGAACACAACCGATCGGGTCGTCGTGATTGACTACCGCGATGCCCTAATGAAATTTAAGAATCAAAATCGGTAATCAAGGTGTGCGAATGGCCTGAGCGAGCTTGCCGGAGCCAAGTAAA
>JAPKMW010000112.1 GCA_026645575.1 Caldilineaceae bacterium | reverse complement strand
GTTTTTACTCATCCGTTCACATTACTATTCGTCTCTCAGTTTGACAATTTTCCCTAACCCTTAACCTGTCACAAATGTGTATCTCTCAATCTCCGCACCACCGCCTAGCCAATGCGTTATGATCTCCGCTGCATCTGTTCCAGCATCGGTTTCAGTTGCGCAGCATAGACGACTGCTGGTCCGCCGCCCATGAGAATCGCCACATCCGCCGCCTCATAGACCTCTTTGTCGCTGGCGCCGGCATCCAGCGCATTGCGTAGATGGTACGTAATGCAGCCTTCACACTGGATAGCAATGGCGATAGCGACCGCCATCAATTCCTTGATCTTCGTGCCTAATTCACCTTCCGTTGCGGCAGCAACCTGCATGGAGGTAAAGGCGGAAAGGGTGACGGCGTTGCCGGCCAACGCCTTCATCAATTGGCGCTGACGTTGATCATAGGCCACATAATCCTGTTGGATCGATTCGTTTTGCCCTGAAGTGGTTGGTTGCTGCTCCGCCATGAATGCTCCTTTGATCGATTTGTCACAATTCCAGTAAAGCTACCTTAGCATCAACAACGATTCGCATCCCATGTCTCGATACAGGAAGCAGATATAAAGTCACAGCTAGATAGGCGTGACGCTGTTTTTGAGGAACACCGCCGGCTCGCCGCCAGCGATGGCGGTACGCCTGACTGTGTAACTCCTAATAGAATTAACCTATGAAAACGGTATACTGTCCTGACCAACCCTACCGCCAGTTAAACAACGCGCCAAAGAGGCCCAAGGGAATGGCGATCAAGGCGCAAAGCAGTGGCAGCCCCACCAACAGCACCAGCAACACCCAGGGCAAGGAGGTGCGTTGCCCCGTATCATCAGGCAGAATGGCCCATAGCACCAGATAGACCAATCCACCCGATCCTGCCAACAGGAAGAGCAAGACCCAGCCTACCCGCAACAGCCCCGCATCAATTTGAAAATAGCGCGCCAACCCGCCGCAGACCCCAGCGATCATACGGTCGGTGGTGGAGCGACGCAATTCGCCCCGTGTTGTCATCATTACCCCTTTCTGTGCTTTGGTTGGTCGGCAATTCATTGCGACCAAAGCGCTGTTGGCGCTCGTCCACCTGGGCCGGGGTCAGCCCATCGGGGGTAACTTGCAGCGTCGCCAACACCGCCGCCGGTTGCGTATGCCAGACCTGATTTTGTAAGTTCATTGCGCTCCTTCGGGTGCCAGAAACCAGGGCTTTGCCAAAGCCCTGGTTTCTTTCTGTAGACTACCGATGCTGCCGGCGGCGGCGCCAAAGCGCTTCACCACCGAGCAGACCACAGAAAATCAGCCCCGTTAATAGCCAGGAGAGCGACAAGGCGGGCTGCGCTTTCCCGGTAACGGGCAATTGGTCAGGCGTTGGCGGCAGCGGTGTAACAGCCGCGGCAGCACGGGTCGGCGAAGCCGTCGGTGCGGCGGTCGGCGGGACAGGGGTGTCGTCCGGCTCCGGCGCATCGACAACGACGCTGGTAGGCGTATTGGTGGGTGCTGGCGTGTCATCATCATCGTCGTCATCATCGTCGGGCGTTGGCGTGGGGGTCGCTTCCGGTTCCGGCGGATCAACGACGACCTCAGTGGGCGTTTCGGTTGACGTTGGGGTGAGGGTTGGGGTCGGCGTTGGCGTATCCACCGGCGTTGGTTCATCCGCCGTTGGTTTACCAGTGGGCGTTTCGGTTGCGGTTGGCGCCGGTGTTGGTTCGTCGGCAGTCGGTTTGCCCGTAGGCGTTTCGGTAGGCGTGGCTGGCGGCGTTGGTTCGTCAGCAGTCGGCTTGCCGGTCGGGGTTTCCGTCGGGGTCGGCTCGCTGGTTGGTTCTTCTGGCGGCGCTTCGGTTAGCTCCTCCTCAGGAGTTGGGGTCTCCTCCGGTGGCGTCGGTTCCGGGGTCTCTTGCTGGAACAGCCGATTGCTATGTGCAACAGCCCCCACTTTGGTCGCTGGTAACAGCGAGGCCAGACCATGCGCCGGCGCTACGGTGCTAAAGAAGAAAAACGCCGCTAGTGCGCAGCTTACGCTATAGAACAATCGTCGATTTTGCATAAGGCTCTCCTCTGCTTTCGCTTGTCATACTTGTTCAACCGACCCCGGCTTCCTACGCCTGAGCGCTGTCACCGGGGGCTACAGCGCCAGTACGCTGGCGGATTGCCGGCGCCACAACGCGCAAAACAAAGACCTGCAGGGCTGCTGAGAGGGGGATTGCCACCACGGCGCCCAAGACGCCACCGAGTGTACTGCCGGCGGCAAAGGCAAAGATCACCAACAGCGGGGAAATCTCAATTTCGTGGTGCATTACATTGGGAAAGAGAACATAACTTTCCAGTTGTTGCAGGGCGATAAAAAAGATCAGGACAATCACGGCTTGGGTTGGCGATTGCAGGAAGGCAATCGCCGTGATGATGGCGCCGGCGATGATCGGCCCGAAGATCGGGATGATCTCCAACATGCCGGCCAGAATCGCCAACATGAGCGGATAGTTGACGCCGACCAGCCGCAGCCCCACATAGGTCAGGACGCCAATGACGACGCCCATAATCATCACGGCGCGGGCATAGCCCCCCATGGCGGCGCCCATCTCATTGAGGATGGTGCGGGAACGATCATAGCGCGCTGGGGGAAAGAGGGAGAGGACAAAGCGGCGCACCGCCGGCCCAATCAACAGAGAATAGATCGAGATAGAGATGATCAACACAAGATTCAGCAGGACGTTCCACAACGTCAGTGGTGCGGCGACCAGGGTCAAGCCGAATTGGCTTAGTTGTGGCGCTAGGGCGTCAAGCAAACGGGCAGCGTCCACCACCTCTTGTTCAGTCAGCCACTGTTGCACCACGCCAATCAAGGTAGGGGCGGCGGTAAAAAAGGCTTGCATTTGGGTCAGCAGATCGGGCGCCACCAGACTGCCAAGAAAGAGAATCATGAGCAGGATCGCCAGGTAGAGCAGCAGAATGGCAAGGGTGCGCGGCAACCAGCGCGCCAGCCACTCCACCCCCGGTTCGAGCGCCGTGGCGATGGCGACGCCTAGAATCAGAAAGGCCAGCGGCTGAGCCAGTAGCCCAATGGCAAAGAGGCTGCCCAGCCCCAAAATCAATGCTGTAGCGCCGGCAGTCACATACCACCACCAGGGTTGACCAACGGCGCGCGCCGGGTACACGGCTGTTTGCCGGGGTAGGGCGCCTTGGCCATCATTGATCTGTTGCGCTGACGATTGGGTTGACGGCGTCATGATTTACTTTCCTTGAACTCACATCAGTAGCCGCTGCGCGGCACTGGTCAACTGTCGGCAGGGTTGACCAACTCTTCCTGACCAGTGCCACGCACCGGCTACTCGATCACAATGTCGCCGGCCGTTGCCGGCCCGACCAGGGTATCGGCGGGCAGTAGCTCTTCGGCGGCCAGCATGTAGGCGGTTACAGCCCAATAGTCCGCTTCCGATAAACTGCCGGGCGCGCCGGGGGGCATGGTGCGGCGCGTGTAGGCAAAGAGTTCCAGTGCCGTGCCATACTTCGCCAACGCAATCATATCCAACACCGGGCCTGTCCCACCGGCGACGTGGCAGGAGGCGCAGCGGTCGGCAAAGACGTTTTCGCCGGTGGCGACCTGGTCTGCTGGCGTCGTTTGATTGTCCGCTTCCGCGGCCAGCAATTCGGTTCCCGCATCCACCCCCTCTTGCTCCCGGATGGCGGCTAAGGCGGCCGGGGGTAAGTCTGCGCCACCGCCCTGCGCCAATGTATCCGCCGGCAAGTGACACTGGGTACAACTAGTATTCGGCCAGCCCAGGTGATTGGCCGGATAGGGGATGGCGCCGTTGCGCCCGTGGCACTCGACACAATTTTCATAGCCGACCAGGGGGTGCGGAATGACCGGCGCGTCCGTAACCGCGGTTACTGCGGCCTGGCCCGGCGTCTGGATCAAGGCAAAGACCACCGCTAACAAAATGACCAATACCCCGGTGACAATCGCCAATTGATTGGCAAAGGCGTGGCGCATCGTTGCTCCTCCCTCTGGCTCTACACCAGGTTGAACACTTCCATCTGTGTTTGTGACAGGGGAACCCCCAGTTGCGCCAACGACGCTTCCACCGCATTCATCATTACGGGCGGGCCACAGATGAAATACTCATATTGCAAGCGCTCCACCGGTAGATGACGCGCCAGTAGCGCGGTGTTGACAAAACCGCTTTCGCCTTTCCAGTCCGCCGGCGGGGTTTGGAGAACATGGATCACGTGCAGCGTCAACTGAGATTGGAGCGCGTCAATCTGTTCGCGGAAGGTGATTTCCTCCCAATTTTTGCTGCCATAAAAGAGCCACAAGGGGCGCTTGTCCTGGCGGTCGGCCAGGGTCTGTAACATGCTCATCACCGGGGTGATGCCGACGCCGCCGACAATAAAGACATAGCCGGGCGCCCGATAGTTATCCAGGCTAAAGGCGCCATAAGGGCCATCCAAATAGGCGCGGGTGCCGGGTTCAAGCTCACGAATCTGGTTGGTAAAATCGCCTAACGCCTTGATCGACATAGTTACACGCTCCGGGTGCATGGCGCTAGACGAAAAGGAGAAAGGATGTTCGCGAATGGCAAAGGGCGAACGGAGAACCGTAAGCCAGGCAAACTGCCCCGGTTTGAAGCGAAAGCCCTTATGCCCTTCCGGGCGCAGCACCAGTGTCCAGGTATCACCCCGTTCGGCAATCACCTCATCAACCACAAATGGGTAGCGCAACTCCAGGATGGGTTTGATCACGCGCACATAAACCAGTGCGCCGACCCAGGCTACCCCCAACATAATCCAAAAGCCCCGTTTGTAAGGTTCACTCAGGTAGTAGCCGACGCTGACGATGTGACTGAGCGCCAATGCCACAGCGCCGGTTGCCAGCAAACCGTGGGTGATCCGCCAGACTTCATAGCTAATGCGCAACCGTAAACGCCAGAGCGAAAGCACAATCAAGAGGGTGAACAAGAGCAGTGAACTCACCCCAGCCAGCGCCAACCACGACAGATTGAGGGGATTCAACAGCGTCAGCGTCGCCGGGCTGGTGATAAAGAGGATCAGCGGATGAGCCAGGATCAGCATAAAGGCGATCAAGGAGATCTGGCGGTGAAAGTGATAGACTACATCAATGCCAAAGGGCAAGGTGGCGCGGCGAAAGCGGGTGGTCAGCAAAAATTGCATCCCCATCATCGCCAAGCCGACAAAGCCGAGCGCCACCGAAAATTCGCGCCAAAAGTCGCGGCCCGGCGGCGTCGGCCCCATCATCAAAACAAAGAGCGGCGCCAGCACTAACAGTAGATAGATACTAATCCAAAAAGCGCCATTGGTGACTTGTCGCATGAATTCTGTCCTTCGGTTTGTTTAGGGTGGATAGTGGATGGCGGATAGTGTTTTGTAAAATAAGTAATGATAGGATAACCGTAGTAAAGACTTTAGTCTTTCTCTAGGTGGGCGAAAGACTAAAGTCTTTACTACCGATCATAACTTGTTTGACAAAACAGCATCCACTATCTACCATCCGCCTCTTCCAACAAATTCGTCTCTTCCTCCGGCACGCGGGCCAGGTCGGCCTGTTGTTGAATGCGCTGGTTATCACTTTGTAACCCTCCTTCGGCCTCGGTCGCGGTGGCTGTTCCTTCGGCAATGGGCGCCGGCGGCGGCTGGCTTGGCGGCACGCGCAGGGCGCCATTGCGGCGTTGCTCGGTCAGTTGCACCGGCACCCCGTTGGGAAAGACCACCTGGCGGGTGGGATCGGGCAGCGCAAACCCTTCGTCTTGTAGCGCCCGTTTGACGAGCCGGATGGCAGCAGAACGCACTTTGATTTCCTCATATTGCTGACTGTTGAACCAAAAGGCGACCTGCAAATCAACCGCCGCCGGCCCCAGCGCATCGACCAGGACGAGTGGCTCCGGTTCCTTTAAGATGGCCGGGTGATCCCGCAGCACATCAAGAATGGTCGTCTGTGCTTGCCCGATTGGGTCTTTGTAACCGATGCTCACCGCAAAATTGAGTCGTCGGTTGGGGTTGACGGTGTAATTGATGATCGTGCTTTTGTAGACAACGGCATTGGGAATCAGGATGTGATTGCCATTGAGCGCAGCGAGGACGGTGGCGCGCGTCGTCACCCGCTGCACAATGCCAACGTGACCGGCCACTTCAATGCGGTCGCCGGTGCGGAAAGGGTTGCGGGTGCTGATCAAGATCGTCGCCAGAAAATTTTCCATAATGTCCCGAAAGGCAATACCGACAATCAACCCGGCAATCCCCGTGCCGCCCAACACTGTCACTGCCAGGCGGGTCAACCCAGCCATTTGTAAGACCAGATAGAGCCCCAACAGAAAGACCGGAATGCTGATCAGGATCGCCACTAAGTCTCGCAAGAAGCTGTTCACAATTCGGCGGCGCAGCAGATGACGCGCCGCCCGCGCCGTCTGTCGCGCCGCCACCCAGGCGATGACCAGCACCAGCAACGCAAAGCCAATCAACGGCAGCGCCTGCACGATGCTGCGCCAGAGGCTGCGCAGTTCGTTCAACGCCGGGGTAAAATCCCAGGGTGAGCGTTCCACCACTTGCAGGCGGTTGACCACGGCCACGACATCTTGCGTATTTCGCGCCAGATCACCGGCCCAGGTGCGATACTCTTCCCGTCGGGTGCGACCATCCAGAAAGACGACCCCTTCGCGCACAGTGACAGTCGGCTGGTCGAACCATTCGGTGGCCTGCAAAATCGTTTGCAAGCGTTCGGCAATTGCTTCATCGCGCGCCGTGGGTTGCACCTGCACCGTCGATGGCGCTTCCAGGGTTTCATCGGCCGCAACCGTGGGGATCGCACCGTCGAGCGGCTCCCCTTGAGCGACGACCGGTTGCGGCCACCAGAGCAGCCCGCAGAGCAGCAGCACCCAACCGCCCCAGCAACGCTTAGGGCGCTTACCCAATGACGACTCCTGGCTCGCGCAGATAGCGATCGCGAATGCCGTCGCCAGCCAGATAGGTGTGGGCAAAGAGCGGGCCGGTGGGGTTCATCCCCGGATTCTGCGGATAGAGCGCCGCGCCGGTGACAAAGACATTGGGCGTATCCCACACCTGTCCATACTTGTTCGTGACCGAGTTGCCCGGATCAGTCCCCATGATGGCGCCGCCGGTGTTATGGGTACTCTGGTAGGCGTAGACATTATACGGCTCTAACTCTGGCGTGACATAGTAGCGGGTCGGCCCCATTTGCGCCATAATCTCACGACAACGCGCCGCGATAAAGCGGTAGAGCTTGTAGTCGTTCTCATGCCAATCAAAGGTGATGCGCAACAAGGGCAAGCCATAGGCATCTTTGTAGTTGGGGTCGAGATCGAGAAATTGGTCTTCATAGGGCAAGCTCTCGCCCTGGATACTGATTGGCGCGTAGCTATCCCAGTTGGCGCGCAAATTCTCCTTCCATTCCTGTCCCCATTCCGTGCCGCTGCCCGCCAGACTGCTCACCTGGGCCGATATCGGGGGGCGTTTGCGCTGCCCTTGGTTGCCGCTGTCATCTTCATCGCCATTGCTGCCGCTGGTGGCGGTCGTCATCACCGGAATGCCCAGGGTAGAGGTCAGGGGTTGCCGCTCACCGCCGCCGCAGGCAATCGAGGCGCCGCCAATAAAGTCGAGGTCGCTGTGGTCAAAGTTATCGGCGTTAAAGTCATGCATCGCCTCTTGTAGACAACTGTTGCCCATATACAAATTCAAGCGCCGCCCGGCAAAGAGACCCGACACCGGGCTTTTGTCCAACTGGTAGGTGTAGTTCTTGCCCACCAGCCCCCGGTCATTGCCAATCCCATTCGGATGTTTGGGGTTGCGCGAGAGCAGCATCAGGCGGATATTCTCCAGGGTAAAGGCCGAGAGAATCACGATATCCGCTGGTTGCGTATGTTCCTCGCCGGTCAGCACATCAAGATAGGTGACGCCGGTCGCCAGCCCGTTGCGCCCCAAATCGACCCGCAACACTTTGCTGTGGGTGCGAATCTCATAGCGCCCGGTTGCCATTGCCACGGGGATATGGATGCTGTTGGGGCTGGCCTTGGCATCGACTTCACACCCATAACGCGTACAGAAGCCACAGTATAGACAGCCGGAGCGCTGTTGCAGGGCTAACCCCTGGTAGGCTTGCGAAAGAATGGCCGCCGGCTGGCGGAAAGGGTGATAGCCCAGTTCCGTACATGCCTGGGAAAACATGGTGGCCGGAATACTCGGCACCAGCGGCGGCAGCGGATAGGGTTGACTGCGCGGCCCCTCAAACGGGTTGCCCCCGGCGATGATTTCCCCATTCAGATTGCCGGCATTGCCGCCAATGCCAATGTCAATCTCGGCTTGGGTGTAGTATGGCTCCAGCTCTTCGTAGGTCAGCGGCCAATCTTGAATGCGGTTGCCAGGGGGAAGCCGATCGGCGCCATAGCGTTCAATGTGATGAGTGCGGTATTGATAGTCCGAGGGATAGAAACGCCACGTCTGCCCTGCCCAGTGAATGCCAGCGCCGCCAATGCCCTGGCCAGGGTGGAACGAGCCATATTGACGCACTGGCAAGGCCGGGGCGCGTGGGTTGGGGCGCCAGGTCCAGCTCTCTTTCTGTAAATTGACCATCATCGCCTTGCGGATCATGTAGCGCAGCGAATCATGGTTATGTTCAAAATCGGGCGTGGCCCAGCGTGAGGGTCCCTGCTCTAGCGAGACCACCCGCAAGCCGGCTGCCGTTAACTTCCAGGCCAGGATGCCGGCCGTCCACCCGGCGCCCACGGTGACAACATCAACTTTTGGCAAGACGGTCATAGGTTGCTACTCCTCTGTTTTTTAGGGATTAGATAGTGGATATTGGGTATTGGATATTGAATACCCAATATCTAATCCCTAATATCTAATACCCAATATCCAATACCCACCTTTTTCACTGCTGCTCTTTCGATCCGCTGACGGGCAAGACAACATGGGGGTTGGCTGGCTGGCCGGGGTGAAAATGGGGCATGTTCGTCAGGCTCCAGATTTCGCGGGTGAGGCCGCTGCCTTCTACCGCAATTTCGTCGGGCAGGTAGGCGCGTTGGGCGCCGGGGTAGCCAATCAGCCGCCAGCCGGCAAAGTTGCGGTTGCCGCCATAGACCGGGTCGCTAAACATGCCTTCGCTGGTGTAGCGGCGCAAGGCATGGAAGAAGGCTTCCGGCGTCAGCGGGTCAAAGCCGGTCGCCTCGTTGTCAAGCAGGGCGGTGATGAGTTCATCCTGCTGCGCTTCGCTTAATTCCAGGACGCCGGCGCCAAAGCGTTCGTTGGCATAGCGATCCGCTGCCGCCACCCCGATCCGGAAGACATCGCGCGGGGTCAGGATCGACTGGTAGCCATAACGTTCGATCTCCTCTTCTGCCACCCAGATTACCCCATAGCCATTGGTTGCCGGCGGTTCATCGCCCTGGTAGGTGTCGGCATAGGGTGATTGCCGGTAGGTCGGTTCGGGCAACCCATCCTGATAGGCGAGCATGTTGTCAATGTAGTAGACCACCCCCGCCTCACGCGCCCCCGGATCTTCCGGTGTACCAGGCATGATTCGGGCAGTCAGCGCTTCGACCACCTGCGCTTCGTGCGGCGTAAAAAACTTGAGCGGCCCCGGTTCCGGGATGGTCGCCGGGGGATAAGGGACACCGGGGTATTGTTCCGCCTGTGGCACACGGGCCGCAGGTGCATTAGGCAAGGTCTGAGCTGGTTGCCGGTCGCCACAGCTTACGGTGGTCACGGCAATGGCGCCGGTCACGACGACGCCACCAGCCTTCAAAAAGGTGCGCCGCGAGAGGGCGCGTCTATCCTGCGGTTGCGTTTCGTGCTGGACGGGGGGGGTATTCTCCTGTTGTTCATCCGATTTCATCATTTCCTCCGCAATTGGGTTGCCAGCGTCTAGGATCGCGTTGCCGTCGGCGCAAGGGTGACGGTTGTAGTTGCCGGCGCCGGTGTTGATGTCGCTATTGTTGTTGTCAAGGTCAGCGTTACGGTTACAGTTGGCGTTGTTGTTACAGTCGGCGTTGCTGCCACAGTTGGCGTTGTTGTTATAGTTGTTATAGTTGGCGTTATAGCTGGCGTTACAGTCGGCATTGCTGTCGCGGTTGGCGTTGTTGTGGTTGTCCCGGTAGCTGTCGGCGTAACCGTCACAGTTGCTGTCACAGTTGCTGTCACAGTTGCCGTTGCCGTCACTGTTGCCGTCACCGTCGTTGTCGGCGTGGGCTGTGCCGGTTCCGCCGTTGGTGGCGGAATCGTCCCTGCTTCTACACCAGCCGCCCCCCCTGGCGGTGTCGGTGAAGGAATTTCATCCTGCTCTTCAATCTCTGCTTCTGGTGTCCCACTCGCCTGCCCCGTCGGCGGCGCAACGGTCACAGCCACAATGGCTGGACTGATGGCCGGTGTGGACAACCGTTGCGCCGGATTAATCGGGGTTGGCGTGGCCGGGCGCGGCGTATCACACCCCGCCACCAACAGGAGCGCGATCCCGATCACCTGATACCACCAACCCCTTACCCCACCGCGATTGCTTTCCTTCACGTTTGACTCCTCATCCTTCATCCCACGCTTAAGGCGCCCACGGGTTGAAACCCTTGTCTGGCATCAAAAGCTGCGTTAAAACGCACTGTCTCCCGTCGTCACGGTCCACGCCAACCTGGCTTTAGCAGGTTTTCTATACCAGACGGTGAATTCATTCACCGGGAGCGTGCTTGGGCACCCGCAAGGGGATGCCCCTACGGATGCCTAATCGCACAGTGGCAGAACAAGCACCGGAAAGAGCGACACAACGATCGCCAACAGAAAAGTGCCGTTGAGCAGCGTCGCCAGGAGCAGCATAAAGCGCACGCGACCGCTGGTTTCATCCTCTTGCCTTGTTCGGCGCTGTTCCATCTGCCGCCACTGCCCATAGGCCACGACCGTAGCATAGAGGACAGCCGCGGCTGCCAGCAGCGTTAAGCCCAGTGCTAACCAGCGCATCAGGGCAAAGCTGCCCACAATCGTTTGCAGTAGCCCTCGTTCACAGGCTACTGACACCAACGCATAGCTGATGAGCAAATGTAGGCTCCAGATCACCGCTCCCGCGGCCAGGCTGCCCCATAGGGTGCGTGGCGGCACAGTAACAGAAACACGCGCTTCGTTTGGTCTACTCTTTGGTCTACTCATAGCCATCTCCTAGATCAGCCGCGGCGCCAGGTAGAGCGTAAAAAACAACGGCACCCAGGCAATGACAACAAAGTGCCAGTACAGGCCATTGACCGTCAGGGCGGTATAGCGTTGTTCATTAAAATAGCCTTGGAAAGCCCACGTGCCGACCACCAACGTTTTGAGCAGCAAGGCAATCACATGGGCGCTATGAAAGCCAGTGATCGTCCAGACAATCGACGTATAGGCATTGGTCGTCCAGTTGTAATCGAGGTTGCTGTACTCGATATACTTCAGGGTCAGAAAGAGCAACCCCAGAACAAAGCTAACCGCCAGGCCAACCTTTAGCGTGGTTTGATTGCCCCGCCGAATGCCCCGATCGGCCAGATAGATGGGCAGGCTGCTGGCAAAGAGAATGAGCGCATTGATCGATGGCAGCAGCAGATCAGGCGGTTTGATGCCGCCAATGGGCCACTCCTGGGCGCTGGCGCGCAGGTAAAAATAGCTGGCAACCAGCGCAGCAAAGACCACTGCCTCGATCAAGATCAACCCCATCATCCCCCACCAGAAGGGCGGCTTAACGCCCACGCTATCGGCCACCGTACTGGTGGGTGGCGCGTCGGGCGGGCCGGCGGTGACCCAATCCATGCGCCGCTCTTCGGCGCTGGGCCAGTGCCAGATCGCCAGCAGAATGAAGGTGATCAAGGCGCCAATCGGCACCATCCACAGATTGATCATTAAGCCGAGAAAGAGAAAGGCCACGGCCAGCGCCAGGAAAAAGGGCACCATGGTTGGCCCCGGCAAGATGATGCGCTGCTGCGGCCTGGCATCCAACACCGAAGTCCCCAGGGATTCACGCCGGTCATTGAGTAGCCCAAAGCGATCCCAGCTTGGGTCGGCCAGGTCGCGTTCATAGTGCGGATCGGTCACCGGCTCCCACAGCGGGTCGCGACTGCGCACGGCGGGGATGGTGCGAAAGTTGTACGCGGGTGGTGGGGAGGCGGTCGCCCACTCCAGTGTACTGGCGCCCCAGGGATTATCCGGCGCATCTGCCGGCTTGCGCAGAGCCAGGAGTATATCCAGCAAGAAGAGCAGCAGACCAACTGCCAGGATAAAGGAACCAATGGTCGAGAGCATGTTCAGCCACTCCCAGCCCAGCCCTGGGATAAAGGTATAGACGCGGCGGGGCATCCCCCAAAAGCCGGTGAGGTGCATGGGAAAAAAGGTGACATTAAAGCCGATAAAGAAGAGCCAGAAGCCCCAGGCGCCCAGCCGTTCATTGAGCAGCCGCCCGGTGATCTTAGGAAACCAGTAATAGGTCCCGGCCAAGAGGGGGAAAATGGCGCCGCCCACCAACACATAGTGGAAATGGGCGACGACAAAGTAGGTGTCATGTACCTGCTGGTCAAAGGGCACCGCCGCCACCATGATCCCGCTGATGCCGCCGATGAGAAAGACAATGACAAAGCCGATGATGTAGAGCATGGCCGTTTTGAGCACCAGCCGCCCGGACGCCAGCGTCGCCAGCACCGCAAAGATTTGAATGCCACTGGGAATGCCGATCACCGTGCTGGCGACGGTGAAAAAGCTGAGACCCAGCGGCGTCAACCCGGTGGTGAACATGTGATGCACCCAGAGGCCAAAGCTGATTACGCCAATCGCAACCAAGGAGAGGACCAGCAATTCGTAGGCCACCATTGGGCGACGGGCAAAGGTTGGCACGACAGCGGAGACAATACCTAGTGCCGGCACAAAGATGATATACACCTCTGGATGGCCGAAAACCCAGAAGAGATGTTGCCAGAGCAGGGGATCGCCCCCTGCCGCCACGTTGAAAAACTGGGTGCCGATGACCCGATCCAGCGCCAACTCGACACTAGCAACCACCAGCGGCGGCATGGCGAAGACAATCATAAACGCCATGATCAAGATCGACCAGACAAAGAGCGGCATCCGGTTGATCGCCATGCCGGGGGCGCGCATGGTGAGGATGGTGACGATCAATTCAATGGCCGCCACCAGCGCCGCAATCTCCAAAAAGGTGATCATGGTGGTGTAAAAATCAATGCGAATGCCTGGCGAATACTCCGGCCCAGTGAGCGGGACATAGTTGAACCAACCACCATCGGGCGCCACCCCAAAGAAGAGACTACCCCAGATGGTGACGCCGGCAATTAGGTAGACAAAATAGCCAAAGGCGTTGAGCTTGGGGAAAGCCATATCGCGCGCCCCGATCATCAGTGGGATCAGATAGATGCCAATCCCTTCCATGATCGGCACGGCAAAGAGAAACATCATCGTGGTGCCGTGGGTGGTGAAGATCTGGTTGTAGAGATCGGGGTTGAGGAAGGTATTTTCCGGCACGGCCAGTTGAATACGCATCAGCAGCGCCGCCACCCCGGCCAACATAAAAAAAGTTAACCCCGTCACCAAATAGCGCGCCCCGACCGCCCGGTGATTCACCGCCGTCAAAAAGCGCATAATACCGGTTGGCGTGCGCCAGCTCTGTTCCAGAAGGTCGTCGCTGTGTACCTCGGTCCCGTTCACACCTGTGTTGCGCATTGTTGAGACGACAGTGGTCATGGTTACTCCTGAAGATAGTTGGTGGTTGGTTCGTTGGTTGGTTCGTTGGTTGGTTCGTTAGTTGGCTGGTTCGTTGGTTGAGTGGGTTGCCCCTTGGATGCAAAACGAACCAACCAACGAACCAACCCTCACTGTAACGTAGCAAGGTAATCCAATAGCGCTTGCAATTCGACGCCGCTCAAGTTCATCGGCGGCATCCGGTTGCCGGGCTTTATATGTTGAGAATTGATCGTCCAGCCGCCTAGCGTTCCCCGGTTGTTGGGCAAAATGCCCGCCCCCAACGTGCGTCGGCTGGCGACGTGGGTCAGGTCGGGGCCGAGTTGACCACTGGCATTGGTGCCGCGGATGGCGTGGCAGTAGACACAGGCCGAGCCGAGAAAAATCTGCTGGCCGAGCCTGGTGGTTTCATCAGTAGGCGCCGGGGCCGGTTGCCGCTGCTGCTCCAGCCATTGGGCAAAGGCGGTCGGCGGCACCGCGATCACCAGATATTGCATCTTGGCATGTTGCAGACCACAGAACTCGGTGCAGAGACCGCGGTAAATGCCCGGTTCTGCCGCCTGCAGCCAGAGGCTGTTGGTTTTGCCGGGAATCATGTCCATCTTGCCATTCAACTCCGGCACCCAGAAGCTATGGATCACATCGTTTGTGGTCAGGCGAAAGTTGACCGGTTGGCCGGCGGGAATGTAAATCTCATTGGCGGTGGTGACTTCGTGGTCTGGATAGCGCACCTCCCACCACCACAGATGACCAATCACTTCGATGGTGATCGCTGGCGGTGTCGGCGGATAGGCCAGGGCAATGTGGCTGCGCAGGGTGAAAAAGAGGGTAAGGCCCAGGATGATCGCCGGGAAGATCACCCCGCCCCACCAGATCCAGGTGCGATGCTCAGGCGCTCGCAGATCAGGTTCCGGGCGTTCATTGCGGTCGCCACGGGGGCGGTGGCGATGGGTAAAGACAATGAACAATAGCAGAGCGGTGACGATGATAAAAACGGCTGTCCCTAGCCAGAACAAGAGCCACCAAAGGTTGGCGATATTGGCCGCCGCTGGCCCTTGCGGGTCGAGCGCCGAAGGAATGGCCGGTTGCGGACCTGCGGCGGGTTGACAGGCCCCTGTCCAGAGGGTCAAGCACAGGAAGCCGGTCAGCAGTCGTAGATGCAGCATTCTCATCGTGTCACTACCCCTTCTGTGTTGGTCGCTGCATTGGTTGCAGGGTGTTGCCGCCAATACTGGTTAATCGTTCGACCGAAGGCTGTGTCCAGATGGCGGTTTTCCAGCGCCGTGCGGTCGAAGTGGGGCGTAGTGCGCAACACTTCGGGGTCGATGTGGAGACGGAAGGCGATCCGATTCTGAAAGACCTGGGTGGTAAACGCCTCAAACGGCACTGCGACTAACCGTTCCCCCAGTAGGGGAGCATAGGTGATGACGACATAGTGGATGCGGCTTTGGTTCAAATCGAAGAGGAGGTCTCTCACCATCCCTTCGCCCAGTTCCAGATTGCTCACCGGCAAATCGACCAGATCCGAATGGCGGAGAATAATGCTGGTCGTATCGGCAAAGGCAAAGCCGGGGTCAAAACCACTCTCGCGCCAGAAGGCCGTCAACGCATCGTCCCAGGCCGCGCTGGTTAAATCGGGCCAGGTGCGTCCTAGATTGGGCAGCGCTTGTAGCCGCGCTCGGTCTACATCAAGCACTAGTTGATCGTCCTCATCCAGATGAAAGGCACGCAACGGCGCCGGTTGCCAGTTGACGCCAATGTTGAGAAAGCCGCCGTGACGCAGGGTAGCAAAAAGGATGCGCCCATCGGTGAGATCGATGAGCAGGTTGTCAACCCGACCGCGCACCCGTCCATCATTGCTGACAAAGTTACGATTCAACATCGTCGAGGAGACTAACAACGTATTGGGCGTCCCGACAGTCATCGTCGGGACAATCACTGTCGGGGAAATGACGACGGCGGGGCGCAGGGTCGCTACCACAATGGGTGATGTCACCGCCCCTTCTTCGGCAGCCGCAACCCCCTCTTCCGCGGTCGTTTCCTCACCCACCACTGCCGCCTCGTCTACCACCACTGGTTCCGCTTGGCGTCCACAGGCAACCAGAACCGTGGCGCTTAAGAGCAGCGTTGTACAGAGCAAGAACAACATACGCAAGGGATGACGGTTCATAACGGAACTCCTGGGAAATGACAAGGTGACCGGGTGACAAGGTGACAAGGTGACAGGATGACAAGGTGACAAGGTGACCCGGTGACAGGATGACAAGGGCTTGCAACAAGCTGTTAGAAAAAATGACTCCATAACTTTGTCACCCGGTCACCCGGTCACCTTGTCATGTAGACGGCGCCAGCCGCACTTCGATCCTGCCGTTGCGGATGCGGGCTTCGTAGTTGGGAACGACGTAGGTGGAGGGGCCATGTACCACCCGCCCATCGTTTAGCGAAAAGACGGAATTGTGCCAGGGACATTCGACGCAGCCGTTGTAGAATTTGCCCTGTTCCAGCGGCCCGCCGGCATGGGGACAGACGGCGCCGATGGCCTGAATACGATTGTCCTGACGGTAGAGCAGCACCGGATGGCCGGCCACCTCAATGCGCCGGGGTTCGCGCTCGCGCAGCAAGTTGGCATCCAGCGCTGGCGTCCAACCCTGCGGCTCTTTGACATCGTCGGTATGTTTTACACCCACCCGTTTGTTGTAGGCCAAATGGCCGCCCAGATACGCGCCGGTCATCATAAAGACAAAGGCGAGACCAGAGAGGGAAAGGGCGCGTTCCCGGTCGCCCCGACTACGGGCGCGGGCAGAAGCCAACTGGAGGGCAAAGCCAATGTTGTTGGCGACGGCGTGGGTGAGGCCAATATTGGCCGCTGGTTCAGGAATGGTTGAGTATTGGGCCAGACCGCTGAGAATGGAAGGCAGCGCCGCATAGTTGCCAATTTGGAGCAGCGCATCAGCGATCATCTCGGCTTGTTTCGACTGATTGAAATAAGAGACGAGATCAAAGAAACTGCTGATCGACCAGGCGCCCACCACCACTTCCACCAATACCGGATGGAGCGGATGGCCGAGCCAGGTGCCGTGGAGGAGATCAACGACCTTGCGCGTCCCTTCGCCGCCTTCGAGGACAGCCTTGTTGAGGGTGCGTGCAATGGTCAAGGCTGTGTCTTGTAACTGGGGACTATCGAGAACCAGGTCTACCTGTTCACCAATCATACCGTTGACTCCTTCTTTCGCTGTTGCTCTGTACTATTGCGGTCGATGGCATAATTTGCTTTTGATAACAAGGCTATGATAGTGGCAATTTCTCTCTATTTCCTGTGTCAAGGCACAGAAGCGGGGTAGAACGGAGTCACAATGAATTAGCGTGCGTGGCACTGACCAAGACAAACTACTCAACCCAGCCGTCTCCTGACCAGTGCCGCGCACGCGGTTGGGTAGGACAGCTTGTCTTTTCGGCCGCGTGCGCGGCACTGGTCAGTTGTTCGCAGGGTCAAGTGGGTCGTCGTTGACCAGGGCCACGCACGCTATGGCTCTCTTCGCCCGCTCCACAGCCTATCCCCACCCACAAACAAGAGCAAAGCGAGCGCGCCAATCACCAATGTTGCGGGTAGATTGGCGGCGCCGGTGGCTCCGGTCATGGGCATTGATGCCGGCGTGGGCGTTAGCGGCTGGATCAGTTGGGGAAAGAACAGTTGCACTGTTGGCGTTAGCATTGGCGTTGAGGTTGGGGTTGCCGTACTAACCGGCGTTGCTGGTGGCGTGGTTGGCGTCACCATTGGCTCCAGGGTTGGGGCCAGGGTTGGCAGGGGTGGCGGCAGGGGTGACGTGGGTTGGGCCACCGGCTGCGTAATGGGTTGTGTGCCGGTTTGGGCCGCCGTTTGTGTAATGGGTTGTGTTGTCGCCGGTGTTGTCGCCGGTGTTGTGGATTGTGGCGTCGATACCAAGGTCGCTGAAACAATGAGCGGAGCAGTGAGCGTCGTCGTTGCCGTAAGATTGACGGGAATAGTTACTAATGCGGTCACTGTCACCGTTGGTTGCACTGTCGGCGGTGTGATCGGATCTACTTGCTGTGTCTGGGTTGGCGACAGCGTGGCCTGCACTGGTGCGTTCTCCGCCGTAATGGTAAAGGGCTGGGCCACCGGTTGGTTATTCACCAGCAACGGCGTGTCAGCGCCGGGCGCTTCAAAGACGCCAACTGGCGCCGCATCGAGGTAGAGTGCGGCATAGAGTTGCTCACCAGGAGCAACGGCCACATCCAGCGGCACCACCACATTTTCGGTGGTGCCGGTCTGGAGCGCCACCCGGCCCAGAATTGCCCCGGCCGCGCCCAATGGATCACGCTGAATGACCAGAAACGCCTGTTGCGGAACGATAACCTGCCCAATCGTGAGCGTCCCGTTGACCGGCGCCTGATCGTTGACAACCACAGTGGGCGTTTGTCCAGGCCCTTCTTGGGCAAACGCAACCACAACCAGCGTGACAATAAAGAGTGTCACAACCACCGTTCGCCCCAAAATCCGCATCACGGCCATATATGCCTCCCACTCCCCACTTGGCGCTGTTCGTGCGATGGGCATCAGGTGTCTTGAGAAATAACTGATGAGCCATTCACCCGTCCCGTAGGGACGCTTGAGTTTAGGATGATGGTTGTAAGCTGTTTTCTCTCTAAACTCAGGCGTCCCTATGGGACAAAAATCCGTAGTTTATTGTCCAGTCGTTGTCACCGCATTGGTGCCGGTGAGGGTTTCCGTCCCGGTGAGGTCACCAGTATTGGTAAGGCCACTAGTATCGGTGAGACCATTGGTGCCGGTGAGGGCGCCGGTGTCGGTGATGGTATCGCTACCGCTGATTGCACCAGCGTCACTACCGGTGTCGGTGTCAGTTGTGTCGCCAGTGCCGAAGCTTTCCTGCAAGCGTTCGGCAGCCAGCGCGACGGCCTCCTGCGCTTCGGGCAGCACCGCACCCATGCCGAAGAACTCGTGAGTGACGCCGGGGAATTCCTCCCAGACCAAATCAACGCCGGCTTCTTCCAGGCGCGTGGCATAGGCGATGCCCTCACTGAGCAATGGGTCGATTTCAGCCAGGATGACCGTCGCCGGCGGCAGGCCGCTCAAATCTTCCACCAGCAGCGGGGAGACCAGGCCATTCATGGCTTCGCTAGGGTCAGCCAGATAGCGCTCTTTGAACCAACCAAGCATGGCCCGGTTGAGCGGGAACGCATCAGCATTCGCCAGCGCCGAGGGGGTGTCTGCCGAAACCAGTTGCGCCACGGGGTAGACCAGCACCTGATGCACCGGCAGCGGGTCGCCATTTTCACGGGCGATCAGAGAGACGACCGTGGCGAGATTGCCGCCGGCGCTCTCACCCACAACGGCGATCTGGTCGGCGTTGCCGTTGATCGACTCGGCATTTTCCGTCACCCAGAGGTAAGCGGCATAGGAATCCTCAACCGCCGCCGGGAAGCGACTTTCCGGTGACTGCCGGTAGGCCACCATGACGACCACGGCATTGGCGGCATTGGTCAAGGCGCGGGCCGAGGCTTCATAGGCATCCGGGCCGGCAATGACCCAGCCGCCGCCATGATAGTAGACAATGACCGGGAAGGGGCCGTCGCCTTCCGGCGTGAGGACGCGCAGCAGGATTTGGTTGCCCGCCGGACCGGGGATCAGTTGGTGAGCGATGTCGCCGACTGCCTCGGGCGCCACGGTTTCGCCGCGTTCGGCCAGGACGGCTGCGACAGCGTCCGCCGGTGTCGGCGCTTTGCGCGCATTTTCGGTTGAGAGTTCTTCAATCGGCGGCGCTTCAAAGGCAGCCAGTTGATCCAAGACTGCCTGCATTTCCGCAGTCGGCTCGCCGGCTTCCACTTCGGGCATTAATTCTAGAAGCGAGGCCGGTAACATCATCCCTGTGCCGGTCATCATGCCCGTATCCGTCATCATGCCGGTGTCGGTCAAGGTCATGGTTCCGGTCATGGTTCCGGTCATGGTTCCGGTCATCGTGCCGGCCTCGCTGATCAGTGACAGGTCAGGGAGTGTCACCGGATTTGCTATGCTGCTGTCGAAGCGGTCGGTGGTAGGGGTCAGGCCGCTGGTGGCGGTTACATCAGTGGTCGCCGTCACTTCGGTCGAAGGCGCGCCAGCGGGGGTGGCTTCGGTCGTGGTGTCCGTGATGGCGTCGGCGTTGTCCACCGCTGTTGTGTCGGTGATGGCGCCAGTGGTAGTTACACCAGTAGTTGCATCCGTGATTGTTGCTGTGCTGGTCAGCGCGCCGGTCGTTGTCGCCCCGGTCGTGCCGGTGGAACCAGTGCCGGTCGCCGCCGCACTGCCTTCGGTAACGGTCAGCGTCAACCGCATCCCCTGATCGGCAAAGTCGCCAATGGGCGAGTAGACTTCATAGTCACCAGGGGTCAGATCAATTTCAAGAATTTGGGTCTGCCCCGGCGGAAAATCATTGGCAAAGCCATCGATAATCCCTTGCCCTTCGATGCGCAAATTGTGTTCGACACTGCCGTTGTTGGTCACCTCGAAGGTGGTGGGGCCGGCGGGCAGCGTTGTGGGCATCCGAATTTCATACTCGACTAGATCCACCGCCACCACATTGCGTTGATCCTGGGCGTAGGTCGCATTGGCCGTCATCAGGGCGCCCACCAAGAGGGCGGCCAGCACCAGCACGGCAATGGGCAGTTCATAGGTGCGGTAGCGTTTGTCTTCATGTTGTGTCATTGGCATTCTCCTTATTATCTTAGGACTTACGCAAGATCCGGCCAGACCTTCGGGAAGAGGGCAAAACGGTTTCGTCTGACCAGTTGATCGTTGCCCTCTTCTCGGAGGTCTAGCCTGTCTACCTTTGTAGTAGTTGCGTAAGTCCTATATCTACCATTCTGTTGAACTGGAACACAGGCTGTTGAATTGGAACACAGGGCGTAGTCAGGGAAACAATGGCCTGAGCAAGCCCTGAAAACCCCTACTCGTCGCCGCCCTCGTCATCCTCTAACTCACCGGCGCCCTCTTCACTCTCCGGCCCTTGGCCAGCGTTTTCGGCCATGCCAGCGCCTTCCCGGTCGCTGATGCCCCCTTCTTCGGTGTCACAGGCGCCCAGCACCAGCGTCAGGGTCAGTAGCAGGGCAACCATACCCAGCCGTAGAAAGCTCAGGGTTCGTTGTCTCATGGGCTTTTTTCCCTTCGTTTTGTTTACTGTTGTATGTTTTTTGTTGATTGTTATTGGTTCGTCATTACTTGCTGAGCATGGTGACGACGCAGCACATCACTCACCGTGCTGACCTGATCATCTTCGCTGCGCACCCAAAGCAGCACCCCGCCACCGGCCACCAGGCTGTGATAGGTTTCCGCCGTTTTGGCCGGCACCCCATAGCTCTGAAGCATTGACTGGACATCCTCGCCGCTTTGACCATTGGCGGTGGTGGAGCTAACCAGAATGTCCGCCATGGCGCCGGCGGCAAGAACCTGGCCCAGCCCGCGCACGTTGACCGGGCGCTCATTCATCACCAATAGAGCCAGCCCCGATAATTCCTTGACCCCAATGGCGTCGCTCACATCGACATGGACGCTCGCCTGATTCACCGTGTCCAGATTGCTTTTCGCCGTCTGCGCATCGACCAATACATTGAGCGCTTTCTGCTCAATACCTCTTTCTTGTAGTTCCTGTACGGCGGCGTCGGCATCGACAAATTGCTTGAAGCCACTAAAAATAGTCTGCACCTTTCCTCCTTGTCACCCAGTACGGTTTCATGGTTTCTGATCTCCTTGGCGGCCTACCATAGCATTTGGTCTACTGGTTTGTCTATCTATCCCGGCAAGCGTTGAGATACAGATGAGATATAGCCGAACGCCAGGTTGGTTGAAGGGTTAGGGCGATGCTATGCTTACGGCTCATGGTCTTTAGGCTCAGAACTTACGCATGAGCCGGCCAGACCTCCGGGAAGGAATCAAGCGTGATCCCCTACGGATAATTATTTCTTTGAATATACCTTAGCCAAAGGAGTAAACAATGGCACAAGAAATTGAACGCAAGTTTTTGGTAGAGGGCGAGGGTTGGCGCACGACCACCGGCGCCCGCTATCGCCAGGGCTATCTCAGCCTGGATCCAGTGCGCACGGTGCGGGTGCGCACGGTAGAGAAACCGGCCACCGGTGAACAGCATGGTTATTTGACCATCAAAGGCAAAGCCGTCGATCTGGCGCGTCCCGAATATGAGTATGAAATTCCGCTAGCAGATGCGCATGAACTGCTTGATCGGCTCTGTCAACGCCCGCTGATCGAAAAAATTCGCCATCGCATTCCCATAGACGATCTTGTTTGGGAAGTTGACGAATTTCTGGGGGACAATGCCGGCCTGGTGGTGGCCGAAGTGGAGTTGACCCACGCTGATCAGCCCTTTGCCAAACCAGCTTGGGCGGGGCAGGAAGTGACTGAGGATCCCCGCTACTTGAATGCCAGCTTAGTTACCTTGCCTTTTAGCAGTTGGTAACTACTGTTACAATTGTCCAGTGGTAGCTGTACCGGTAACTATATCTTTTTCCTATATCCAGATAGAGGCCAACAGAGGCGGAAAAGCGGTATCCTGCTCTGGAAGATCGTTATCGTGACCGTACACCAAGGTTGCCAACGCCTATATCCTGCCGCTATACCCTACTCTATGGGTTTTCCCAAGCGCGCACCATAGGATCAAGGCAGGTGTTTTTGGAAACGATAGGATCAACGCTATGCAAGATTTTACTTACGAATTTTTTAATGAAGTGCAAAACCTGGGGGATGGGCTGAATGAGCGCTTGCAGACCGAGGCCGAGACCCGCCTGCGCAAGCTGCAACAGGGGCACACCGATCTCATCGGCGCCGCGATCAGCCTCGAACAGCCGGCCAAGGCGGAAACGGCCTTTCTCTACCGGGCGCGGGTGGTTGTTTACATCCGCCCCGAAAATCTGGCGGCGACGGCGCAAGAAGGCGACCCGTTGACGGCCCTGAAGCGGGCGCTCAGTCAAGTGGAGCGGCAAGTGCGCGAACAACGCGATCGCTTACGCCAACGCTCCCGGCAACCTGCCCCGGTCACCGTGGAAACCTCTGTGGAAAACCCTGTGGAAAACCCTATGGCAAAGCTTGAGGAGGAGTAGGTGCTACCATGAGTGATACGACGATACCCGACACGACCATCACCAAGATCGATTCCCGCCATTCGCCACGAGGGGCAATGGGGCAAAAGTATTTGGCTTCCGGCGTTACCCTTGCTATGCGCCTGTGGGAAGACGAGGCGCCGGGGGAGCCGAAACCGCAGGAGAGCCGCCCCTATGAAACCGTCGGCTATGTGATTAAAGGCCGGGCCGAACTCCACACCGAAGGCCAGATGGTGCTGCTGGAACCTGGCAACTGTTGGGTCGTGCCCAAAGGCGCCAACCACACCTACAAAATCTTGGAACCTTTCACCGCCGTCGAAGCCACCCACCCGCCGGCGCATGTGAAGCAGCGCGATATGCCCTGAGTCATGACAGGGTGACAAGGTGACAAGGTGACAGGTCACCTTGTCACCCTGTCAAAGCAAACGGTTCTATCGCCATCGACCAACAACCGGGCTTGCACCAACGCCGCCAATCAATAATGCCACACCGCAAACCCAGAACGGCTAGTGGGTCTTGACTTACCATGATGAAGCAAAAAGCAAAACAGATCGACCTGGCTGCGCCCAGCCAGCCGACCGGCGCGCTAGACCTGTCAACTACCACGCCAATGACCGGCGTTTTTCCAGTGGTTGGCCTTGTCGGCGCGGCCGGCAGTCGGCTGGCGCTGGAGAAATTTTTCCGCACCTTGCCCACCGACACCGGTATGACCTTTGTGGTGGTGACACGACTGGCAGCCAAAGAGCAACGGCTGTTGGCCGCCGCGTTGCAAGCGCGCACCGACCTGCCGGTGCTGGCCGCCACCGATGGCGTGCTGCTGCAAAGTGATCAGATTTATCTTGTCCCGTCCGGTGTTCAGCCAACCGTCGAGCAAGGTCGCTTGCACCTGCAAGCGATTGCCGCGCCTGCTGCACACCGCCGCTTCGACTCCTTCCTGATCTCGCTGGCGGTGGAGCAGGGGGCCAACGCCGTTGCCCTGCTCCTCTCCGGCGCAGGGGAAGATGGCATTGCCGGCTTACAAGCGATCAAAACGCACGGTGGTCTGGTGGCGGTGCAGGAGCCGAACGAGGCCGCTCATCCCGCCCTGCCCCGCCGCGGTGTTGCCACCGGGCTGGCCGATTGTGTGGACAAAGCGGGGGACGTGGCGCAGTGGCTGGTGCAAACGCGTGGCGATCTCGCCAATCTGCCCCCGCCGTCATTAAATCAGGATGACGAGTTCCTCCAAAGCTTGCCAGCGCTCCTCAGCCAGATCGCCGGCCAAACCGGCCATGATCTGAGCCACTATAAGCACTCGACCCTGCAACGGCGGATGTTGCGTCGAATGCGCAATGCGGGCGTGTCGTCCTTGCGCCAATACCTGGATCTGCTCAAGGCCAACGTGCTGGAAACCGTCGCCCTCTTTCGCGATTGTCTGGTCTCTGTCACCAGCTTCTTCCGTGATCCTGATGCCTACACGATGTTGGAACGCGATTGCATTCCCCAACTCTTTCAGGGCAAAGGACGCAGCGATCTGGTGCGCGTCTGGGTGGCAGGCTGCGCCACGGGGGAAGAAGCCTATTCCGTGGCGATGCAACTGGCC
Organism: Caldilineaceae bacterium; assembly: GCA_026645575.1. Next base: position 10,740 of record JAPKMW010000112.1, on the reverse strand, counting down.
GAGCGCGCCGCCCAGGTCAACGACCCGCCCCGCTGGCAGCTCTTCGCCACTGATCTCGATGAGGCGGCGATTGCCATTGCCCGTCGCGGCCTCTACCCGGCGACCATCGCCAAGGATATTGCCCCCGGCCGGATACAACGCTACTTTACCGAAGAGAACGGCTGCTATCGGGTAAAGCCCGAAATTCGCGAAAATATTCTCTTTGCCGCCCAAGATCTGCTGCAAGATCCCCCCTTTTCGCGTGTCGATCTCATCTGCTGCCGCAATGTGCTGATCTATTTCACTCGCCCGGCGCAGGAGAAGCTCTTTGCCACCTTTCACTATGCCCTCAACCCCAGCGGCTATCTCTTCTTGGGCGCTTCCGAATCGATCGACGCCGCCAATGACCTGTTTGCCGTTCTCAACAAACAGTGCCATCTCTACCAGCGGCGCAACATCACCCTCCTGCCTCCCCGCCGCCCGCCGAATTATCTGATCCCCGCGCCATCGGCGATCATCGAGAGCAAAGCTACGGAGCGGCCGGCGCCACGGCCCACCGAAAAACCCCGCACGCTGGAAGAGCTATACGCCGCCTGGAGTTTGCGCGTCCATACGCCGCCCCGGCTCTTGGTGAACCAAAATTATGAGATCACCCATCTCTTTGGCGGCGCTGAACGCTATTTGCAGACGCGCGAGGGCGCCGTGACGCAACATGTGCTGCAACGCATCCATCCCGATCTGCGGTTGGAGCTACGGGCCGCCCTCTATCAGGCGTTTAACCAGCGGGAACGCACCATCTCCCGTCCGCTGCCCGTCACCAGTCAGCAACGCACCACGGTTGTCCAGTTGCAGGTCGGCCCCGTCACCGAGACGGGCTTTCCGGCGGATACTGTTGAGGTGGTGCTGGTTCCCCAGGAGAATGGCACGTTGCCGGAACTGGGGGCGCCAACCGAACGCAAGGTCGCCGACCTCACCCTCGTCTCCCGACTGGAAGAGGAACTGCTGCGCACGCGCGAACGGCTGCAACAGATCATCGAAGAGTATGAGACCGCCGGCCAGGAGTTGAAGGTTTCCAATGAGGAGCTGCAATCGATCAATGAAGAGCTAAAGTCCACCACCGAGGAGTTGGAGACGAGCAAGGAAGAGTTGCAGTCGATGAACGAAGAACTCACCACCGTTAATGGTGAGTTGACGCGCAAGATTGAGGAACTCCACCGCGCCAACAGCGACCTGCTCAACCTGATCGCCTCGACCGAGGTGGGCGCCATCTTCCTCAACCAGGGGTTGCAGATCAACCGCTTCACCCCACGCGCCACCGACCTCTTTAACCTAATTGAAGGGGACATTGGTCGCCCCTTTGCCCATGTCACCCACCGGCTGCGTCACGGCGGTTTGCCGGCACTGGCCGCTCAAGTGTTGGCGACCAATGGGCATGTGGAGGAGACCCTGCAACGGGATGACAACCGCTGGTTTATGCTGCGCCTCTTTCCCTATCGCACCGTCACCGGAGAATATGACGGGGTGGTCATTACCTTTATCGACATTCATGACCTCAAGCGCGCCGAAAGTGAGGAACGGCAGCGCCGCCAACAGCAGAGCCTGGCCGAGTTGAGCCGCCAGGCGCTCACCGGCGTGGATCTCGACACCTTTCTCACCGCCGTCACCCATCGCGTGGCCGAAGTGCTGGACATGGAGTTGTGCAAAGTACTCGAATTGCAGCCCGACGGCAATGCGTTGCTGCTCAAGGCCGGCATCGGCTGGCAGGAAGGGTTGGTCGGCCAGGCGACCGTGTCGACTGATGCCAGCGCCCAAGCCCAGGCGCCGGTGGTCGTGCGCGATCTAGCCACCGAGACCCGCTTTAGCGCACCGGCGCTGCTGCTGGAGCATGGGGTGCGCAGCGGGATGAGCGTTACCATTGCCGCCATTGAGCCGAGCATGGCCCCAGCCATGACCGGGGCCGGCGCCTACGGGGTGTTGGGGGTGCATAGCCGCCAGGTGCGCGCCTTCACCCCCTACGATGTCGATTACCTCCAGTCCGTCGCCAACCTGCTGGCCGCCACCATTGCCCGCCGTCGCGCCGAAGCCGCCCTGCGCCTTGAAGAAGAGCGCTACCGCTTTATCTTCAACAGCGTCGGCGTCTCCATTTGGGAAGAAGATTTTACTGGGGTGCAAGCGCTGATTAACCGGTTGCGCCGTCAGGGGGTCAGTGACTTGCGCGCCCACCTGGCGGCCCACCCGGCGTTGGTCGAGCAGGCCATTGCCGCCGTGCGTATCCACGATGTCAATCAATACAGCCTTGCCTTCTTTGGCGCGACGAGTAAAGGGCAACTGCTCGCCTCGCTGGAACGTGTCTTTGTGCCGGAGACGCAAGCGATCTTTATCGAAGAACTGCTGGCGTTGGCGGCCGGCGAACGCACCTATCAAGCCGAGACGATGTTGCAAACCCTGCAAGGGGCGCCGCGCCACGTCCTCTTTACCATCACCTTCCCAGCCATGACGCGCCTGGATCGGGTATTGGTCAATATTGTCGATATTACCGAGCGCAAAGCGGCGGAAGCGGAGATCAAACGGCTGAACCACGCCCTCAAGCAGCGGGTGGACGAACTCCAAACCCTGTTAGATGTGGCGCCCATTGGCATCTTTGTCGCCCATGACCCTGAAGGGCGAGAGATTACCGGCAACCCCGCCGGCGCGCGTATGCTTGCCATTGATGCCAGCGTAAACGCCTCCAAGAGCAGCCCGCAAGGGGGGCAACTACCCTTCCGCGTTCTGCAAGCAGGGCGCGAAGTGCCGCCGGAAGATCTGCCCATGCAGGCAGCGATGCGTCATAATGTGACCATCGCCAATCAGGAATATGTGATTGTGCGCCAGGACGGCAGTGTCATCAATCTCTATGAATATGCCGTTCCCCTCCATGACGAAGCGGGCCAGGTGCGGGGCGGGCTGGGCATCTTTGTCGACATTACCGAACGCAAGCAGGCCGAAGACGCGCTGCACGCGCTGACCGTCACCCTGGAAGAGCGCATTCATGAACGCACGGTGGAACTAGAACGCAGCAACTACGAATTGGATCAATTCGCCTATGTCGCCTCCCATGATCTCAAAGCACCCTTGCGCGCCATCATCAACCTGGCCGGCTGGATTGCCGAGGATGCCGGCGCCCATCTACCGGCCGCCTCGCAGGAACATTTACAGAAGTTGCGCCGGCGCGCCCTGCGCATGGATCGGTTGCTGGACGATCTGCTGATCTATTCGCGGCTAGACCGGCGCAGCGATGCAGTGGAACCGGTGCAACTCGATCGGCTGCTTCAGGACATTGTGGAGCTACTGGCGCCGCCACCTGGTTTTTCCATCACCACCAGCGGCGCCCTTCCCCAATTGACAACGGCGCGCGCCCCGCTCGAACTGGTGTTGCGCAACCTGCTGAACAATGCCATCAAACACCACCATCAACCGGCGCAAGGGGCGGTCACAATTACCGTGCAGGAGATTGGCGCTTTTGTCGAATTTGCCGTGCGCGACAATGGCCCCGGCATCCATCCGCAACACCATGAGCGCATCTTTGGCATGTTTCAAACCCTGCGCCCCCGTGATGATGTGGAGGGCAGCGGCATGGGGTTGGCACTGGTCAAGAAAGCGGTCGAACAGCGCAGAGGAACTGTCCGCGTGACCTCGGCGCCCGACCAGGGAACAACCTTTTTCTTTACTTGGCCGCGCACCAGCAGCCCTACAGCGCCGACGCTGGTCAGCGATTAAAACGTAAACTATTCAACAATTCCCGATAGCCAAAATAAAATAATGTTTGTCAAAGTAAAAAATAATGTTTGGTTTGCCAAGATAATACGGTTGCGTGCATAATAGCTTTTTATAGAAACTCTGCTTGCTGTTCAATCGCTTATCGTAACTACTCAGGCTCAGGTGCGCGGCACTGGTCAAACGATGGTCGGATGAAGGATCTACGCCTGAACAGTGCCACGCACCTGAGCAGTTACCGCTTATCAAGGTTCTGTCGTCTATGGCAAGGGGCGGCGCCGATCCATCATTCTGCGAGAAATCATTTTATGCAACGATCACAACGAACCGTTCTTATCATTGATGACGAACCCGCTGATCGCTTGACCTATCGTCGCTATTTGGCGACTGATCCCCTCTATGAGTACACGGTGCTGGAAGCCGAACATGGCGGCCAGGCGCTCGCACTTTGTGGCGCCACCCAGCCCGACTGTATCATCCTCGATTACCGCCTGCCGGATGAAGATGGCCTGACCGTGCTGGAACGGCTGGCAGCGGCGGCCCACCCCCATCTCTATCCGGTGGTGATGTTAACCGGCATGGAGAACACCGCCATTGCCGTACAAGCCATGCAGCGCGGCGTCCACGATTATTTGAGCAAGCAACAGGTGACGCCCGACCAGTTGCAGCGCGCCGTCAGCAATGCTATTGAAAAAGTGGCCCTGCAAGGCGCGCTGGCGCAGCAACGCGAATGGTTTCGCATTGCGCTCACCAGCATTGGCGACGCCGTAATTGCCACCGATACGGCCGGTCGCGTCACCTTTCTCAACCCGGTGGCCGAAACGTTGACCGGTTGGTCGCTGGCGGCGGCACAGGGGCAACCGCTGGCTCAGGTTTTTCACATTGTCAGCGAAGAGACGCGTCAGGTGACGGAAAACCCGGTGGTGAAAGTGTTAGCGCACGGCGCCATTGTCGGCCTGGCCAACCATACCTTGCTGATCGCCCGTGATGGCCGTGAAATGCCGATTGATGACAGCGCGGCGCCCATTCGTGACAGCCAGGGTAACCTGCTGGGGGTGGTGCTAGTTTTCCGCGACATTACCGAACGCCGTCGCACCGAAACCCACATTGCCCAATTGAACCGCCAACTGGCCGAGCGGGTGCAGGAGTTACAGACTTTGTTGGAGATCAGTCCAGTCGGCATTGCCCTGTCCACCGATCCTGCTTGCCGTCACATTTGGGCCAATCCGGTTCTGCGCACGCTCTTGCGGCTGCCGCCAGCGGCCAACGCTTCCCTCACCCCAGCCTTTGCGGCGGAACAACCAGCTTATCGCGTCTACCGCAACGGGCAGGCGGTCGCGCCGGACGACATGCCCATGCAATACGCCATGCGCAACGGGATCACCGTGCGCGATGTGGAGTTGGAGATCGTTCACCCGGATGGCGTCCGCCACACCCTTTTGAAGAGCGCCCAACCGCTCTTTGACGAAGGGGGACAGGTGCGCGGCTGCATCGCCTTTAATGTGGACATTACCGAACGCAAAGCGGCGGAAGCAGCGCTGCGTGCCAGCGAAGAACGCTTCCGCGTCGCCATTGAAGCCGCCCAAATGGGCTTCTGGGAGTGGGATCTGGTCAACGACCGTGTAATTTGGGGCGGCCATTATGGCCAACTCCTGGGGGTGGAGCCGGATACCTGGCGCGGCAGCTATGCCGACTTGCTGGCGCTGGTCCATCCGGCGGAGCAGTCCACGGTTGAAATGATGGTGGCAAAAAGTCTTGCCACTACAGAACCCTACGGCGTCGCCTTTCGGCTAGTGCGGCCCGATGGGAAAGTGCGCTGGATCAACAGCATTGGTCGCCTCTATGGTGACGCCGCCGGGCGTCCACTGCGGCTGGTCAGCACAGTGCAAGATATTTCCGCCCTGAAAGAGGCCGAAGAACTCTTGCAAGCGATCAACGCCAACCTGGCCGCACGCGTGCGCGAGCGCACTGCCGAGGTCGAGGAGAGCCGCCGCCAACTGGAACATTTTATCGGCCTTGCCACCCATGATTTACGTGACACCGTGCGTGGCATTGACCATCTAACGAACTGGCTCAATGACGATGCCGGCCATCTGCTGCCGACGGCATCCCAACGGCATTTGGCAACGTTGCGCAAGCGCGTGCGCCGTTTGGAAGATCAACTGGAAGATCTCCTGACCTATGCCCAGGCCGACCGTCAGGAAGATGCGCTGCGGCGCGTTGATGTGCAGGCGCTCCTGGAAGAAATTGCCCAGGGGTTGGAGGCGCCGCCGACTTTTCGCTTCACCGTCGATCTCCCGCTGCCGGTGCTGGTCACCCAACAGGTGGCCCTAGAAGCGGTTCTCCGCCATCTGCTTGACAACGCGGTCAAACATCATCATCAACCGGAACGGGGGCAACTCTATATCACCACCAAACAAAACAAGGAGTGGATCGAATTTATCTTGACTGATGATGGCCCCGGCATTGCGCCCCAGCACTACGGGTTGATCTTCGAAATGTTCCACACCCTTCTGCCGCGCGACAGAGCGAAGGGGAATGGCGTGGGACTGGCAATTGTCAAAAAGATTGTGGAACGCTGGGGTGGTGTCATCACGGTCGAATCGGCGGCGGGCCAGGGTGCGACCTTTCGCTTTACCTGGCCGCGCAGCCCCAGAGCCTGGGCATCGCCATCGTAGGGGTAAGCGCTATCTTGGCCCGACAAAACCCAAAGTTGTAAAGGAAGTGACTGTATGAACGCTGTACCGACGATGATGCAACAACTGAAAGTGGCGACGCGACCGGCCCATGCTGCACTGGAGGCGCAGGTGAATCTGCCACAGGTCGCAACCTCCCCTGCGGCCTACCATGCCCTGTTGCAACGCTTTTACGGCTTCTATCTGCCGCTGGAATTGCGCCTGGCAACCCTGCCGTGGACGACTGTGGGTTTTGATCTGGCGGCGCGGCGCAAGCTGCCGCTCCTTCGCCGCGATCTGCTGCACCTGGGCGATGCCACCGCCACCTTGGCCGCCCTACCCATCTGCCGCGACCGACCGGAGCCGGTGGATCTGGCGACCGGTTGCGGTTGTCTCTATGTGTTGGAAGGCGCGACCCTGGGCGGTCAACTGATCAGTCGTCGGCTGCGGCAGACGTTGGGGTTGCACGCCACCGGCGGCGCCGCCTTCTTTACCAGCTATGGCGACCAGGTCGGCCCTATGTGGACCGGCTTTGGCGTCTTTGTCAATCAACTGGCGACGGATCACCCCCAACGCCGGGAGGCTATCATCGACGCGGCCTGCACCACCTTCGCCACCTTGGGCGACTGGCTGTCCGGGCTGTAGGCCACCCGTTTTGTCAAGGACGGTCTGCCGAGTTCAACCGTCCCGTAGGGACGGTTGAGTTTAGAAAGAGAAAGCATGATCCCTTCCCCCTAAACTCATGCGTCCCTAGGGGACGGATCAACCCTTTCGCATTTATTTGACAAAACAATACTTTGAAAGGAATGATTGATGAATCCCGACGCTGTGACGCAAGCCGCTACCATTGATGGGGCCACCGTCGATTTGACCAATTGCGACAAAGAGCCAATCCATATTCCCGGTTCGGTGCAGCCGCATGGCGTCCTCCTGGTGTTGGCTGAGCCGGCGCTGACGATCCAACAGGTGAGCGCCAACACGGCAGAACATTTTGGTCTGGCGCCGGACGTCTTGGTGGGACAACCGCTACGCCAGTTGCTCGCCCCCGCCGACCTGGCCTATCTGGAACAGCAGGTGTTGCCCAACACGTTGGACGGCGCCCCCCAATACTTGCCCGCCATGACCGTCGGCCGTCACGAGCGGCGCTTTGAGGGGCTGCTGCACCGGCACCAGGGCTTGCTCCTGCTGGAACTAGAAGCCGGCGCTGCCGCGGCAGCGCCATCAACCGTCACAATGTATGGTGCGCTCAAAAACGCCATGAACGAATTACAGGGTGCGCCTTCGGTCGAAGCCTTGTGTCAGCGGGCGGCGGTCGCGGTGCGGCGTCTCATCGGCTTTGATCGGGTCCTCATCTATAAATTTCTGGCAGATGAAGCGGGCCGCGTCATTGCCGAAGACAAACGCCCGGATCTGGAAAGCTACCTGGGGCTGCACTACCCTGCCTCGGACATTCCCAAACAGGCGCGGGCGCTCTATCGCAAAAATTGGCTGCGCTTCAAAGTGGACAACGATGCCGCCCCCGTGCCGCTTCGCCCCACGCTCAACCCGACGACCGGCGCGCCGCTCGATATGAGCTACTGCGTCCTGCGCAGCATGTCGCCGGTTCATGCTGAATATCTGCGCAACATGGGGGTGCAGGCCACCATGTCACTCTCGATCATTCGCGACAACCAGTTGTGGGGGTTGGTGGCCTGTCACCATAGCACGCCCTGCTATGTCCCCCATGCCGCGCGCATGGCCGCCGAATTTCTGGCCCATCTGCTCTCATTGCAGATGGGCGCCAAGGAGGACGAGGAGACCCACGCCTATATCGCCCGGCTCAATGCCATTCATGCCCGCTTTGTCGAGCGCATGGCCGCCGCCGACCATTATCGCCACGGCTTGCTACAGGGCGACCCCACCTTGCTAGATTGGATTGCGGCCGGCGGCGTCGCCTTTTGCCATGATGACACTGTGGAATTGTGTGGACAGACGCCCGACGAAGCAACCGTGCACGCCATTGTCGCCTGGCTGGCCGAGCGGAGCGAGGAGCCGATCTACGCTACCCATACGCTGGCGCAGCTTTGTCCCGCCGCCGCCGGCTGGGTGGCTGTTGCCAGCGGGCTGTTGGCGCTGCGCCTCTCCCGCTTTAACAACGAATACATTCTCTGGTTTCGCCCCGAATACAAACATGCCGTCAACTGGGCTGGCGACCCAACCAAGCCGGTGGAAGCCGCCCCGGATGGCGAACGGTTGACCCCGCGCAAATCCTTTGCCCTCTGGCAAGCGGCGGTGGCCGGTACGGCTGCCCCCTGGCAGCCGTGGGAGATCGAAGCCGCCGCCCTCTTGCGTCGCTCCATTTTGGAGATTATCTTGCGCCGCGCCGAAGAACTGGCCCGTCTCAATACCGAGCTGGAGCGTAGCAACCTGGAACTTGATTCCTTTGCCTATATCGCCTCCCATGATCTCAAGGAGCCGTTGCGCGGCATCCACAACTACTCCTACTTTCTGTTGGAGGATTACGCCGACAAGCTGGACGCTGAGGGGGTTGACAAACTGCAAACGCTGATCCGGCTGACCCAGCGTATGGAGACGTTGATCGACTCGCTGCTCTACTACTCGCGCCTGGGGCGCCAACAGTTGGCCCTGCGCCCTGCCGATCTCAACCAGGTGCTAACCGAAACGCTGGAACTGCTGGCCCCGCGCCTGCGCCAAAGCGGCGTCACCGTGCGCATCCCTCACCCCCTGCCCACCCTCCCCGTCGATGCCATCCGTGTCGGCGAGCTTTTTAACAACCTGATCACCAACGCCATCAAGTATAACGACAAGGGGGAGAAGTGGGTGGAGATTGGGTGGGGGACGGGACAAGGTGACAAGGTGACAGGTGACAAGGTGACAGGTGACAAGGTGACAGGTGGCAAGGTGACCAGTGACACGGTGACGATGGATGTCCCTGTCACCCCCTCACCCCTTCACCCTGTCATCTTCTACGTGCGCGATAACGGCATCGGCATTGCGCCCCGGCACCACGAGGAGATCTTTCGCATCTTCCGGCGCTTACATGGGCGGGACGAGTATGGCGGCGGCGTGGGGGTGGGGTTGACCATTGTGAAGAAGATTGTCGAGCGCCACGGCGGACGGCTCTGGGTGAAATCGACGCTGGACGAGGGGACGACCTTCTACTTTACGTTGACGGAAGCGGTGACGCCGGCGTAGGTGCGGTTTGTACCCCATCGGCATGGCACTAGGGTTTCCCAAAGAACCCTAGCGCCATGCCGATGGGGTATAAATCGCACTTACCGCGCTCGTTTGCCTTAGGCATTGGAGGGAGCATTATATGCTTGACAAGGAAACTATCGGCAAACGCAACAATGTACGCATCGTTGGCGCGGGTAGCCGCCCGATGATCTTTGCCCACGGCTATGGTTGCGACCAGCATATGTGGCGGCTGGTGACGCCGGCCTTTGCGGCAGAATATCAGATCGTCCTTTTTGATCTGGTGGGCAACGGCGCTTCGGATCTGACGGCCTATGACCCGATCAAGTATAGCAGCTTGCAGGGCTACGTGCAGGATCTGCTTGACCTGTGCGCCGCCTTTGATCTGTGCGACGCTGTCTTTGTCGGCCACTCGGTCAGCGCTATGATTGGCATTCTGGCGGCGATTCAGGCGCCCCACTATTTTGCCAGCCTGGTGTTGGTCGGCCCTTCGCCCTGCTACATCAATGACGGCGATTATGTGGGCGGCTTTGCCCGCAGCGACATTGATGAATTGTTGGACTTTCTCGACAACAACTATCTGGGCTGGGCGACGGCGCTGGCGCCCGTGATCATGGGCAACCCGGAGCGACCGGAACTGGCCGGCGAACTGAGCAACAGCTTTTGCCGTACCGACCCGACCATTGCCAAGCGCTTTGGCCGCGTCACCTTTCTCTCCGACAATCGCGCCGACCTGCCGTTGCTGCGCAAACCCACGCTCACCTTGCAATGTCAGGAGGATGTGATTGCGCCGGTTGTTGTAGGTGAATACATGCACCGCCACCTGGCGGATGATCGGCTGGTGCTGATCGACGCCACCGGCCATTGCCCCCACCTGAGCGCACCCCTGGCGACGATCCAGGCGATTCAGGACTTTCTTGGGGAATCAGTAGAACAGTGAGACAGTGAGACAGTGGGACAGTGAGACAGTAATTGACGTACTGTCTCACTGTCCCACTGTCTTACTTCCGCCACTAGTAGTGTTCTGTGAAATAAGTGATGATCGGTTGGTGTACACCGGGAAACGTGTGCTTTCGTCCCATAGGGACGGTTGAATTTAGGGAGGAGAACATGATTATACCCTGCCCTAAACTCAAGC
>JAPKMW010000111.1 GCA_026645575.1 Caldilineaceae bacterium | reverse complement strand
TCCTTGGTTGATCCTTTGCTTTTTTTGCTTATTGTATCAACCTCGAGGTCATTTGAGCCTATATATAATCTCTTAATAACGTCAGTTCGGTGTTGTGTGCATAGCTGCCCAAGACCTCCGGGAGGTGGGCACAAAATACTCGCTAGATACAGCTTCGCTTGCCCACCTCCCGGAGGTCTTGGGCCAATCCCGAACTCAGGTTAATATCTTAAGCATAAGTCCGCAGCATGGGATGCGTCGGGCGCAAGGCCGGCACGCCGCGTAAGTGGAATAAGTCTTTGGGGGTGGTGCTGGGGGCGAGGACGCGCAGACAGTTGGGTTGGATTTCACAGGTGAACGGAGTGACACCGGTGGGTTCAGCGTCCAGGTGGAAGGGAATGGCGTTTTGCGCCTTGACCGTCACCTGTCGGCAGCGACGGAAGATCACGTTGGGGTCTTCGTGATGATTTTTCAGACCTACTTCCAGGGTAAACTTGAGCAGATCGGGCCAATGCCGACCACGTAAGAGCCAAACTTCAAAACGCCCATCATCCATCACGGCTGGCGCATTCAAGCGCAACTCGCCACCGGCATAAAAGCGGCAGTTGCTAATGTTGATCAACAAAAACTCATCTTCAATGGTCTCGCCGTCAATCGTAACGCTAGCTGGTTGACCATTGCATTCGGGCAAGTAGCGCAAGGCTTTGGCAGCGTAGCCCAGCGGGCCAAAGCGTTTGAAGAGCTTGGAGCGCGGTTCGATCCGTTCCACCAGATAGCCATCGGCGCCGGTGCTGGCCCAGAGGAGCCAGTAGCGGCCATTGTTGCACAGCCCCATATCGGCCCGCTGAATCCGGCCACGCATGAGCGCCTCGGTCATCTGGAAGAGTGACTGGGGACGCAGCAGATTGGGGCTGGCCCCGCCCAACTCACGAGCAAAGGAGTTGGCTGTGCCCAGCGGCAAAACGGCCAGCACACTCTCGCTATGCACCAACCCATTGGCAACTTCATTTAGCGTACCATCACCACCGGCAGCGATCACTAAGCCATAATGGCTGTCGGCAGCCTTGCGCGCCAATGCAGTGGCATGACCAGGGTAGGCTGTCGGCTCTACGGTGACTTCCCACCCCCATTTACGCCAGAGATAGGCGATCTTGGGCACCCACTGCTCCCAGGAGCCGTAGCCGGCATGGGGATTATAAATAATTTGGACACGAGATGAAAGAAAAGCATTCATGCGTTGGCTTCAATGGATTAGGCGACAGGGCGCTTTGTAACAAAAAAATACGGTTTGTCAGCGCAGGGACTAGCCTAGCCATGCATTGACAAACCGCATCTACGGATCTTACGCGCGCACGGCTTGACCGCCGCCGGCCTGGGCCTTGTCGCTCTTTTCGTGGCAATTCTTGTATTTCTTGCCACTGCCACACCAACAGGGATCGTTGCGGCTTAGTTGCGGGCCAGTGTTGCGCACTGTTTGGGCCTTGCTATCACCAGCGCCGTCGCGATTGGTGCGAATGTTGCGCGCAATCGGCGTGGCAACGGAGACAGGCGCGGCAGCCGGTTGCTGGCGTTGCACCTGCACAGTGTAGACCGCTTTGACAATATCACTGCGAATGTCTTCCATGAGGGCGCCATACATGTTAAAGGCTTCGCGCTTGTAGGCCACGACCGGATCGACTTGGGCGTAGGCTTGCAGACCAATGCCTTCACGCAGGTGGTCAAGGTCGGTCAGATGGCGAATCCAGCGGTTATCGACAGCCCAGAGCATGATCTGCTTCTCGGCGCCGCGCATGGTCTGCTCACCCAACTCGGCGTCCTTGGCTTCATAGGCCGCCAGGGCCAATGCAGTGGCTTGCTCTTCCACCTCTTCGCGTGTTCCTTTGCGCCATTGCTCCACATCAAAGTTGGCCGGCAACGGGAAGATGCCACGCAAGGCTTGGGCCAATTCAGGCAGTTGCCACTCTTCGGCCTCCTCACTGGTGACAAATTGGGAGACAACGGCGTTGATCTCCTCTTCGATCATCGTCTCGATTGAAGTCTTCAACGACGGTTCGGTAAGAATACGGCGGCGCTGGTCATAGATACGGTTGCGCTGTTCGTTGACTACCTCGTCATATTGCAAGACATGTTTGCGGATGTCGAAGTTGTGACCTTCCACCTTGGTCTGCGCATTTTCAATCGCCCGGTTGACCAGGCCGGCTTCAATCGGCACATCATCCTCGACGCCCAAGCGGTTCATCAAGCCGCTGATACGGTCGCCACCAAAGCGGCGCATGAGGTCATCTTCCAAGCTCAAGTAGAAACGGCTGACGCCAGGATCACCCAAACGACCGGAACGGCCGCGCAATTGGTTGTCAATACGCCGCGCTTCATGGCGTTCGGTGCCGATGACACAGAGACCACCCAGTTCGCGCACCTTCTGCTTGTCCTGCTCAGTCTCCCGCCACTTTTGTTGTAGCACTTCGGCCCAACGGGTCTGGTAGCGTTCGGTGGGGTTTTGCCCATGTTTGAGCATTTCCAGTGCGTCATTCCAGGCGAACTGCGGAATCGTGGTGAGGTCAATCTCTTCCTTGCGCATCTGCTCACGGGCCAAGCCTTCGGGGTTGCCACCCAGCAAAATATCGACACCGCGACCGGCCATGTTGGTGGCAATGGTGACAGCGCCTGGGCGACCGGCCTGGGCGATAATCGTCGCTTCGCGCTCATGGTTCTTGGCGTTGAGGATTTCGTGATCAACGCCCCGGCGCTTGAGCATCTGGCTGACCAACTCGCTGGTCTCAATGGCGACAGTGCCGACCAGCACCGGTTGCCCCTTTTTGTGCGCTTCGGCAATTTCGTCAATCAATGCTTTGAACTTGGCCTCTTGGGTGCGGTAGACCTGATCGGCCATATCTTCGCGCACCACCGCTCGGTAGGTCGGCACCATGATGACTTCCAGGTTGTAAATACGCTGAAATTCCTCTTCCTCGGTCTTGGCTGTACCGGTCATACCGGCCAGTTTGTTGTACATACGGAAGAAGTTCTGGAAAGTGATGGTGGCCAGGGTCATCGATTCCTTTTGGACTTTGACCCCTTCTTTGGCTTCAATGGCCTGGTGCAACCCTTCGCTGTAGCGCCGGCCTTCCATGAGGCGACCGGTGAATTCATCGACAATGATCACCTCATGGTTGCGCACGATGTAATCTTTGTCGCGCTTGTAGAGGGTATGCGCGCGCAGGGCGTTGTCCAGATAGGGGATCATGTCAAAGTGTTCGGGGCTGTAGAGGTTATCGAGATTGAGCCGCCGTTCGACAAAGGCAATGCCCTCTTCGGTCAGCGTCGCCACCCGCTCTTTTTCATTGATGACATAGTGTTTTTCGGGCTGCAAGTTCTTGACCAAGTTGGCGAAATCGACATAGTAGTTGGAGCTTTCGCGCGCCTCGCCAGAGATAATAAGCGGCGTGCGCGCTTCATCCACCAGAATGTTGTCCACTTCGTCGATAATTGCGTAGTGAAGTTCGCGCTGGCTAACCCGGCTGAGGTCATGCACCATGTTGTCACGCAGGTAGTCAAAGCCAAATTCATTGTTGGTGCCGTAGAGAATATCGGCGCGATAGGCTTCGGCGCGCGTGATCGGGCGCAAGGCCAGAAAACGGTCATCCGCCGCCGGGTATTCCGGGTCATAGATAAAGCTACCCTTATCCGGCGAGCCGGCGCTGTTCTGAATGACCGCTGCACTCACACCCAACAGATGGTAGATCGGCCCCATCAATTGCAAGCCGACTTTCGACAAGTAATCGTTGGGTGTGACCAGATGAACGCCACGACCAGCCAGGGCATTCAAATAAAGCGGCAGGGTGGCGACCAATGTCTTGCCTTCACCCGTTTTCATTTCGGCAATGGTGCCGGAGTGAAGGACGATGCCGCCCAACAACTGCACATCATAGTGGCGCAGACCGGTGGTGCGTTTGCTGGCTTCGCGCACGGCGGCAAAGGCTTCGGGCAGAATATCATCCAGCTCTTCCGCTTCGACGGCCAACATCTCTTTGCGAATGCGGCTGACTTCGACGCGGGCATATTTCTGCTCATCGGTGCCAATCACGGCCAGGTATTCGGCCTCGGCGCTCGCCAATTCCTCCCGTAATTCAGCCGTGGCCGATTGGACGCGCTCCTTAAAGCCGGCAGTCAGCGCTTTGAGTTCGTCGTTGCTCTTGTTGGCAAAGTCCGCCTCCAGCGCGTTGATCTCCTCGACAATGGGGCGGTAGCGCTTGAGCGTCTTTTCGTTGGGGTCGCCGACAATGGCGTAATAAATTTTTTTCAGCATATTGCATCCTCGGGTGGACAGGGGCTGCCCGCCTCATCCCGTTATGAACGTACTTTGGCAAATCAGGAATAAACTCTACGATTAAACGCCAATTGACAGCAAAGGTCAGTAAGCTTTGTTCTCATAGCATTCTACCATGAAGTGGGGAGAGGTCAAGAAGTGGCATGGGGGGCGCCACTTTTATAACGGTTTGGTTGGTTCACGGGGTGAAAGGCCATTTGGGTCATTGACCACCGTCCCTGGCGGTGCAGGGGCGGGTTGTTGGCTGCGCAAGGGATCGTTGGTGGTCGCCATCCACTGATCAAGCCGGTTGCGCAGGTCACGGCGTGTGTCGGCGTTGGCGGGGTGAGTCGCCAAATTTTGCATTTCGTTGGGGTCAAAGAGCAGATCATACAGTTGCTCCGTCGCCACTTCCCGTTCGCGCCAGCCGGCTGTCACCCAGAGATCCTTACTCAGGCTATCATCACAGTTGGGCAGCACCGGTTTCGTGCGTTCGTCGTAACGGCGGATGTATTTGTAGCGTTGGGTGCGGATGGCGCGTTGCGGTTCGTAGGCGGCGTGATAGGTGACTTCGGCAAAAATGGCATCGTTGATCGCTGTCTGTTCCCCCCGAATCACCGGCAAGAATGATTTCCCTTGGAGCCACGGGGGTGGTGCGATAGTTAGATAATCGCAGAGCGTTGGAAAAATATCAATGTGAGAGATCAGGGCGTCACAAACCTGTCCGCCCGTAAAGCCGCCCGGCCCGCGCATGATCAAGAGGACGCCGATGCCATGATCGGTTAGATTGCACTTCATTGCTGGGAAGGCCAGACCATGATCAGTGGTTTGGATGACCAGCGTGTTCTCGGCCAGACCCGCCGCCGCCAACGCATCCAGAATCAACCCGACGCCGCGATCCAGTTCACCGGCCATCTTGACAAAATCGGCCATATCCTGGCGGGTGTCTGGCGTATCGGGCAGTGGAGCCGGTGGGCGTAGATAGCGGGCGGTGCTGGGATCAGCTTGCGGAAAATCGCGATGGGTCTCAAAGAAGCCGACATCGAGAAAGAAGGGCTGTGGCGGCGCGTTTTGCAAAAAGGCTGCCGCCGCCGGTGCGACATCAGCCACCATGGTGCTTTTCGGTGGCGCAATGATCTGGTCAAAGCCTAAGCGTGTCCGATCCTGGTGCAGATGTTGCAACCCGCCCAATACGGTGTGATAACCGGCGCTGCGCAAGGTGTGGAGTAGATGCTGGTTATAATCGTTCAGTTGCCAGCCGCGATTGACCAAGCCCGTCATCCCGGCGCTATGGGGAGACTGACCTGTGAGCAGGGCAGTGCGACTGGCCGAACAAGTAGGCGCCGCACAAAACGCTTGCCGAAAGAGGACGCCCCCCTCGGCCAACCGCTGAATATTTGGTGTAGGCACGCCATAACCGTAGGGCTGGACATAGCGCCCGGTGTCATGGGAGTGCAGGTAAATAATGTTAGGTCGGGTCATGGGTGGTTGCTCCATCTAGGCGATTCCACAAGACTAGAGACTAGAGACTGGAGACTGGAGACTAAAGACTAGGGATATAGATCCTCTACTTCTCCCAGTCTCCAGTCTCCTACCGCATCCCCTTCCACGGCTCCTGATCACCCACTTCGACCGAGACATAGCCGCCATCCCCGACACAGGGGCCGAGGATCGCCATGAGTTTGGCTGGGTTGCTGCCGGTGTTGAAAGAGGCGTGGACAACATCGGCAGGAATAAAGACCGAGTCGCCGGGGTGGAGGATGCGTTTTTGGTCGTGCAGCCACTGTTCAACGGCGCCATCGATCACGTAGATGACCTCTTCCTGGTCGGGGTGTTTGTGAAAGTTGTGACCGCCGCCAGGGTTGAGGGTCACTTCGATTACAGTCAAGTCTTTGGCGCCGATAGCAGGGCGGCTTACCCAAGCCAGGGAACCCCAGCTCAGTTGTTCACGGGGGGCGTCGGCAGCAGTGACAAATTGTCCACTCATGGTTGATTTCTCCTTGGGATGAATCTCATCTTGTTATAAAGGTAATCTGTCTACACGGCATTGTATCATAGCTATCCAACCTGACCAACCGTGTGACGGCAACTGTGCTGCTTCTATAGTGAGCAATGCCATAGATGGATAAAAATAGATAAACATGTTCACAAGTAATTGATTATCAGTAGTCCGCAGTCCTAAGTCCTGAGTCCAAAGTCAGGCTCGATAGCGTTGCGGTCTACTGATTATCATCTATGAGCTATTGCGGTATATCTAATTGCAACTGAGAGTATGCAAGCCGAAGGAATAGAATTGTTGTATAATGAAGCGACCATTTTGTGCCAAACTGATAAGTATGATAAGAAGAGGAGGATACACATGCAAACGACCCCTTCAATTGAAACCCCCGGCGTTGCCCACCGTGTGCAAGACGCTTCCACCCAATCCGGCAACCGACCTGAACGGTTGGCCTGGTTTCAAGAGCAGGCGCTCGGCATGTTCATCCACTGGAGCCTCGATTCGCAACTCGGCTCGGTGATCAGCCATTCCATGGTCGGCGCGTCGAAAGATTATCTGGAACGTTACATCAATCTCTTGCCCGAAACCTTCCTGCCCACCCGCTTTGACCCGGATGAATGGGCGCGGCTGGCGAAGGTGGCGGGGATGAAGTACGTCGTCTTCACCACCAAACACCACAACGGTTTCTGTATGTTTGATACGGCAACCACCCCGTTCAATATCATGAACACCCCCTACGGACGCGACATCACCCGCCAGGTGGTAGACGCCTTCCGCAAATGGGGCATTGCCATCGGTTACTACTTCTCGCCCGATGACTTCTGGCTCTTGCACCAACAAGGTCACGAAATCAGCCGTGACGGCAAAACAGTCAACCCGTTGCACAACCCGGAACTGATGGCGCACAATCAAAAACAGTTGCGCGAATTATTGAACAATTACGGCCCCATTGACGTCCTCTTTCTGGATGGCGTGGCGGCGGGACTGAAAGAACTGGCATGGGAACTGCAACCGGACATTGTCGTCACCCGTGGCGACCTAGCAACGCCGGAGCAGCACCTACCGGATCGCCCCATCCCTGGCCCGTGGGAAGCCTGTTTTACCCTGGGTACCCAATGGGCCTACAAACCAACCAACGAAGAGTACAAGTCAGGCACCAAATTGATCGAAATGCTCATCGAAACCCGCGCCAAAGGGGGCAACCTGTTGTTGAACGTCGGCCCCAAACCTGATGGCGAAATTCCGATTGAACAATCAGCCCGCATCCAAGAAATGGCGCTCTGGCTTTTTGTCAATGGCGAATCGATGTACAACATCCGCCCTTGGCCGATCATTCGGGAGCGGCTGACGCTGGATCACGAAGTGTGGTATACCCAAAGCAAGGATGACGATACCATCTACGCCATCGTCACCGGCACGCCGTGGCCCAAAGGTGAACGCAAGGTGATTACACTCAAACAAGTACGCGCTACCGAACCGACCGAGGTCGAAATCTTAGGCCAGTCCGGCAATGTGTTGGAATATCGCCCCGATGTTAATCCCAAAGCCAGTTGGCGCCAGGACGACCAGGGGTTACACATCTCGGTCATGCGAGCCCAACGGCTCTACAACAACAACCGTTGGCCAAACCCAGTCGTCATCCGCATCACCCATGCGGTGCAACCAAATTAACCATTATTCATTTTCGATTGACCATTAATTATTACCATGACCAAAGCCCTAATCATCGGCGTCTCTTCCCAAGATGGCTCCTACCTGGCCGACCTCCTCCTCGGCAAAGGCTACGAAGTCATCGGCACGATTCGCCGCACCACCAATTTTTATCAAGAGAACATTCGCCACCTCATCGGCAAGATCCGCATCGAAGCCGCCGACCTGCTCGACAGTGAGAGCATCGCCCGCCTTCTGCGCGACTATCAACCCGATGAAGTCTATAACATTGCCGCCCAGTCGGTGCCGGCGGACAGTTGGTCACACCCCTACTACACCGGGGAAGTGACGGCGTTGGGCGCCGTGCGGGTGTTGGAAGCTGTACGCCTCCATGCCCCCAACGCCCGCGTCTACCAGGCTACCAGCCGGGAGATTTACGGCAATATTTCTGGCATTGCCACCGAGGCCACCCCGATTGACGCCAACAATCCCTACGGCATTGCCAAAGCCTACGCCCATATGATGACCCGTTGCTACCGCGAGTCGTATGGTCTGTTTGCTTGCGCCGGCGTCCTTTTTAACCATGAAAGCCCGCGCCGCAGCTTACACTTTGTCACCCGTAAGATCACGGTTGCTGCGGCCTGTATCAAGAATGGCGTGAAAACGCCGCCAATGGACGAACTGGGTAACCCACTGGTCAGCGCCAATCACAAAGTTTCTTTAGGTTGGCTGGAGAGCGAACGAGATTGGGGCTATGCCCAAGAATATGTTGATGCCATGTGGCGTATGTTGCAAAACGACCAGCCGCGCGACTATGTGATCGGCACCCGTGTTTCTCATACTGTACGCGATGTTTGTCAGATCGCCTTCGCCCATGTCGGCCTAAACTGGGAAGAGCATGTGATCACCAATGAAAAGCTATTGCGCCCTACAGAAATTGCGGCGCTGGTGGGTGATTATAGTCTAGCCGAACGGGAACTGGGCTGGCGACCACAGACAAGCTTCGTTGACCTGATCCGCCTAATGGTCGATGCGGATCGCGAACGCTTTCAATAATCGATCAGCCAAATCAACCTGTGGAGGAACGCATGTCGGTCGAACGAAAAATTCATTGGCAACAAAAGCTCGCTGAATCGCGCGCTGCCTTACTGGCGCTACTCAATTCTCTGACACCGGCCCAATGGGCGCAACCGGTCTTTAGCGAAGGCGACACCTGGACAGTCACTACCGTGGTCAGCCACCTGCTTGACAGTGAAAAGGGGATGAGCATTCAAATTCATAAGACCCGCAAAGGGGAGGAAACGATCCCCGAAGGCTTTGATATTAACCGTTGGAATGCCGGTGTGCAGAAACGGGTAGGCGATCTCACTCCTGCCGAACTGCTCGCCGCACTAGAAAGCACCCGCGCCAAAACCCTCGAAGTCATGAATTCCTTACAAGAGGAAGATTGGTCGCGCACGGGCCGCCATCCATCTCGCGGCGTCATCACCATTGAGCAATATTACGAAACCATTTACGGCCACGAATTGATGCACGCCGAGGATATGAAGCGAGCGTTAGCTTAGTTGATGTGTGATGCGTGTTGCGTGAATTGTCTGTTTTGGTCAAGCAAAAGAAAGTTCACGCAACACGCATCACGCAACACGTTTATCACAAGAGGTAGGGCATGAACACACGAAACGCCATTCTTTTCACGGCGGTTGCCGCCGCCATCATTATGTTTGGGTTGGGCTATTTCTTTGGCGATCGGTTGGCCGGCCCTACGGAACCGGCCCCGCTTGCCACCGTCGCGAGTAGCACCGGCGGCAGCGATACGACGACCCTGCCTACCTTTACGGCTACCCCGTTGGCGCCCGCAACGGCAACCGCCGATGCAACCGCAACAACCAACGCGTTACAGGCGCTCATCGTTGCCGGCGTCAACGCCACGCTGACGGCACAACCACTGGCCCCCACCGTTGCACCGCCCACTGCCGTGGCGACGCCAGTACCTGTTACCCGTCAGCCCACGCCAGATGTGGCCGCGACAGCGCAAGCCGTTGCCCAACAGGTGCAACAGGCCGTCGTTGCCACTTTAACGGCTGTACCGACGCCAACGCCCATCATCGCCACGGCCACTCCTGGTGGCGCACCCACCGAAACACCCTTTGCCACGCCAACCTGGACGCCGGTTTCTACGGTGACGCTCCCACCGCCCACCTACACGCCTGATTTTGGCGCAACCACCATTGCTTTTCAGATTGCCGTGCAGACAGCCGTGGGGGGGACGCTCACTGCCTTGCCTCCAACGTTGACCACCGCACCAACGTGGACACCAACCCCCAGCGCCACCGTCGATGTCACCAGCACGGCGCAAGCGGCTCTGGCCGCGACCATGACCGCACTCGCCCCCAGTCCGACGCCGACCAATACGCCGCTGACTGTGGCCTCGCCCACGCCAACGGCTGATCTCAACGCCACCGCCACGGCGATCCAGGCGACCATTGTAGCCGGCATCGATTCACGCTTGACCGCGGTGGCGCCGACAGCAACCCTGACGCCAACCTTGACCAGCACGCCAACGGCCACGCCCGATATTACAGCCACGGTGGCCTCGGCCATTACGGCGACGCTGTCAGCCATCACGCCGATCGAAAGCCCGAATATCACCGCAACCTTGGCCGCCGGCATTAGCGCCACCCTGACCGCCATTGCTCCACCGGCAACCGCCACGCCGACAGAAACAGCGTTGCCGACGCCAACACCTGATCTAACCGCCACTGTTGCATCGGCCATTAGCGCCACCTTGACCGCCGTGGCCCCAACCGTGACCGATACGCCAACCGAAACCCCGACCGCAACGGCAACGGATGTGCCAACAGAAACGCTAACCGCCACTGAAACGCGAACACCAACGGCCACGCTTGACATAACGGCGACGGTGGATGCCCTGGCCGCAACGAGAGTGGCTGAGTTGCTACTGACGCCTACTGTAACCCCAACCGAAACGCCGACACTGGTGGAGACAGCGGTTCCAACGGAGACGGTTGCCCCCACCGAAACGCCCGATTGGGTGGCAACCATCATTGCGTTGGAAGCAACAATCGTTGACTTGGAAGCACAACTTGCCACTCTTGTCACAACGACGCCGACGGTAACGTTGATTATTACAGTCACCCCGCCGGTTACTGAAACGACAGAGCTTCCTCCCCCTACCGATGAAATTACTGCAACCGAAGAAATCACACCGACCGAGGAAGGTACGGAAGCGACGGCCACACCCGAAGCCACGAACGAAGTTGGCGACGGTTCCCTTGCTCCTGCCCAAACCATTGCGCCGGAGTTCGGGGATGTGTGGGATGTGGCCTTTTCACCTAATGGCGCCACCCTGGCCGCCGCCACCGATAACGGTCTCTGGTTCCGACCGGTCGATGAGGGGGACGCGACGGCGCTGTCAACCAGCGATCCGCTTTCCAGCCTGAGTTGGTCGCCCAATGGCTTGTACCTGGCAACCGGCGTTGGCAATCGCCGGGATGCGCAAAATGGCGACGGCGCCATTTACATCTGGGATCTGGCCGGCAGCGAGCCGCTTGCGACCTTTGAAGAGCCGGAAGCGGCGGTTCTTAGCGTCGCCTGGTCGCCGGACGGCGCCTGGTTGGCGGCTGGTGGGGCTGATGAACGGCTGTATATCTGGGATGTCACCACCGGCGCGCTCTACGCCATGTTGGGACAAGAAGCCGATGTCACCAGCGTCAGTTGGTCCGCCAATGGCACACTCCTGGCCGCGGCCGGTGATGATGGCATTGTCCACATTTGGCGGCCGGCCACCGGTGAAGAGGTGCTAACCATCAATGCTCACCCCGATGGCGCCACCATCATGCGCTGGTCGCCGGATGGTACGCTCCTTGCCACCGGCGGCGAAGATGCAACGCTGGTCATTTGGGATGCAACCAGTGGCGCCCCACTTGTACAAGTGGATGATCTGGGTGGCAGCGTGACCAGCCTGGCTTGGTCCGCCGACAACACGCTGATCGTTGCCGCCACCGAACCAACCGACAATGACGCCGAGGAATATCCATTACGTGTCTGGCAAGCCATGACTGGGGAACTACAGCACACCCTCAC
Organism: Caldilineaceae bacterium; assembly: GCA_026645575.1. Next base: position 23,870 of record JAPKMW010000111.1, on the reverse strand, counting down.
CGGCCCGACTGCCTCTGTCACCAGCAGCAGTTGGTCTACTGACGGCGTGCAAATCGCTGCCGGCGACCGTGATGGGATGCTCTTCCTCTGGAATATGCCGGAGAACGTCAATACGTCACCGTAATTCATGACAAGGTGAAGGGGTGAAGGGTGACAAGGTGATTTTGCTTGGCTTTGCACTCGCTCACCCCCTCACCCTGTCACCTTGTCACCTTGTCAAACCTATGATCGCCATTCATCTCGACAAAGTTGCCGTCACCTATATCGCTCACCCAATCTTCACCGACCTCTCGTGGGCGGTGCATGATGATCGCTGTGTGGGGCTGGTAGGGCCGAATGGGAGCGGGAAAAGTACTCTGTTGCGGCTGTTGGCCGGTCAACTGACCAGCGACACCGGTTTTATCAACCGGCAAAGCGGGCTGGCCGTTGGCTATCTGCCCCAGGAGCCGCAATTGCAACCGGCTGCCACCGTTTGGGCAGAGGCGTTGACCGCTTCGGCTGCCTTGCAAAAGGTCGAACAGCAACTGGCTGCAGTCGAAGTCAAACTGGCCGATCCGGCCGTCTATGGCAGTGCGAAGCACCTGGACACTGTCCTTGACGAGCAGACACGCCTGCTGGAAACTTTTGAAAAACTGGGGGGGCACGCCTACGAAGGCCGGGTGCGCGCTACCCTGCTCAGTTTGGGCTTCACTGAGACGGAATTTGCCCTCAAGGTGGAAACCCTGAGCGGTGGGCAAAAGAAGCTGGTCGGTCTAGCCAAACTGCTAATCACCGAACCTAAAGTCTTGCTGCTGGACGAGCCGGACAATCATCTCGATTTAGATCGCAAACGGTTGCTGGAACAGATTATCCGGGCGCACAAGGGGGCCGTCGTCATCGTCTCCCATGATCGCTATCTACTCGATCTGGTCGTTGACGAGATTGTCGAGTTGGAAGATGGGCGCCTCACCCAATACCCCGGCGACTACTCGCAATATGCCTTTGAAAAGCAAAGCCGTCTGCTGCGCCAACAACAACTCTTTCAAGCCCAGGACAAAGAGATTACCCGCCTGGAACAAGCCGCCAAACGGTTGTTGACCTGGGGGCGGGTCTATGACAACGAGAAGCTGATCAAGCGGGGCAAGAATATCCTCAATCGGCTCGAACGGATTGAACGGATCGACAAGCCGATCCTGGAACGGCGGCGTATGGATCTGGAACTCTCCGGGTGGCGGGGCAGCAACAAGGTGTTGGAAATCAAGGATCTGGACAAGGTCTTCGTTGATGCGACCGGTGACGAAACCATTGTCCTGGCCGGTCTGGATCTGTTGATCTGGCGGGGCGAACGAGTGGGGCTGGTGGGGCCGAATGGTGCGGGCAAATCGGTCCTCTTCCGGCTGATCAACGGTCAAGATCAGCCAACCGGCGGCCAAATCAGCACCGGACCAAGCGTGCAGATTGGCTATTACGCCCAGGAGCATGAGACGCTGGATTATAACCGTACCTTGATTGAAACGATTCGGCAGGCAGTGCGCTTCACGGAAAATGTGGCGATAAGCTTTCTTTCCAAGTTTCTTTTCAGTTATGAACAGGCGCGCAATCGGGTCAGCACCCTCTCCGGTGGCGAACGTAGTCGCTTGCAGATGGCGCTGCTCACATTGACCAATGCCAACTTTCTATTGCTTGACGAACCAACCAATAACCTGGACATTGCTTCCGCCGAGGTGCTGGAAGACGCGCTTAACGAGTTTGATGGGACCGTCTTGGTGATCTCCCATGATCGCTATTTTCTGGATCGGGTGGTGAACCGCATTGTGGAGTTGCAGGATGGGACGCTAGTAGAGTATGTGGGAAATTATAGCGATTATCAGGCGGTGAAGACAGGGCGTCACCTTGCTTAAGTCACATCTTTATAGACAAACAGAAAAGTTGCTGGTGAAACGATCTCTATCCCTTGATACCGACCGAGAGGTAAGAGGTGTTTTTTATCACCTGTGACAATATCGCGGGCATTGCCGGCTACGGCTAGGTCGATGATCATATTGTCATCGGAATCGCTTTCGACTGCACGTAAAGTAAAGTTGACTACGACGTGTGTCGTTTGTGTGCGATAAAGCGCAACAAACCGTTTAATTTGTTCGTCGCTGATCTGATGTAATTTTCTAACTCTAGGGTAGGTAAGAACGCGTTCCAATTCCGTAACGGTTGCCGTTGCGGAGAGCAATTCAATGGCGCCTTGACGCCATAGCTCCAGACCTTGATAAGGATTGCCCGCAGCACGGGTAATCCCACTTACCACCGTGTTGATATCCACAACAACTCTCATGGTGCATCGCCATCTTGCTTTGTTTGATTACGTACCTCGTGAACAAGATCAGAGATTGTTTCTAACAAAGTCTCTTCATCCCATTCAGCCACTTCCGTGTTACGATTTTGGGCTTGAATTTCATCAAGAATGGCAAATTGTTTTTCCCGTTGCCTTTGCCACTGTTCTAAGAGGCTGATGGGAACGACGGCAACGGCAGGCTTGCCCAGCTTTGAAATCACATAGGTGTCACCGCGATACATGACTTCGTTGACAATTTCCGAAAATTTTCCGCTCGCTTCGGTTAACGCCATCTGTTTTTCCATCTTCCGCTCCATCTCTGTACAAACTGAACACACTGTGCGGTTTAGCAGAAATGCCAAAACAAAGCAATTGCGCGCAAGGCGTAACCAGTAGACAGTTTGACAGCACTTGCTGGGCATGTTATCCTTGCCCAATTGTTACTTTTGCTCAAAGATAGGTGTTTACGAAACTCATGGCTGTTCGCTCCTTTCACTCCTTAAAAGCGCTGGCAACCCACTTTGATGGGCATGTCTATGGCGACTCGCTGGACGATTCGCTGCTGGTCAACGATGTACTGAACAGTTGTTGGCATCGCTACGCCTGGACACATGGCAAGCGCGAGATCAAGTTTGTCGAAACCATCACCGGTGAGTTGCCGCTCATCGTCCAAATCTACCCGGCGCTCTAGCCATGATCTACTGGCGTCTCTTCCGCTTTTTGCTGCCCCTGGCGATCACCACCATTGTATTGGAGTTTGGCACACAGATGCTCAATGCCGGCATGGCGCGCATGCCCCATGCCACCGAAACGCTGGCCGGCTTTGGCGTTGCGTTGGGGATTATTCTCTTTCTCACCAGCCCGCTAGGCCAGTCCAGAGAACTAGGGTTGGTGATGGGTGAAGGGTGCGCCGCTCGCCAACAGGTGCGTCGCTTTGTACTGTATACAGGGTTTCTACTAACCGCGCTGTTGGCCTTGCTGGCGCTGACGCCGATGGGCCATTGGATCATCGAAGATTTTCATGGTATCGATGAACGGCTGGGCCAGACGGTGCGCACGGCTATGCTTTGGCTGGCGCCCTATCCGTTGATCCGCGGCCTGTCGCTTTACCATGCCGGTTTGCTCATTCGCCACCGGCGCACCACCCTGGTCAGCTATGCCATGATCGCCAGTATGGGGTGCAGCATTCTCACTGTCTTTTTGGCGTTGCCGTTGGGATGGGTGGCGGCCGAACCAATTCGACTGCCGATTCTGGGCATCTATGCCAGCATTCTGATGGAATTGGGGATTATTCTATGGGGCTTTCGCACGGTTGTACGCGACCAAGTGGCAACCGCTAGCGATCCAATTGCGCCTACCGTGGGGCAGATCATCCGTTTCTTCTGGCCGCTTGCCTTGATTCTCATGCTGCAAGAGTTCAGCCGACCCTTGATCAATCTGTATGTCGCCCGCCAGGAGAATGCTACCGCTGCACTGGCGGTACTGGCGGTGGTCTATATCCTGGGACGAGTGCCTTATGGCTGGCTCAATGACATTCGCAGTTTGGCGTCAGCTTTCCGTGACGAACCGAATAGCCTCCAACATATTCGCCGCTTTGCCTTTGGTTGCACCGTCGTTTCGTTGCTGATGATGTTTGTCTGTTTTTGGACACCGCTCCGGGTGCGCATCCTTGGCGATCTAGTCGGCCTGTCACCCGAATTGGTCGAGATGAGCCGCATCCCCCTCTACATTTATACGGCCTACACCATTGCTGTCACGATTCGCGCCTACTACCAGGGCATTGCGTTGTTAGAAAGACGCACGCCGGCCTTGGCGCCCAGCGCACCGGCGCGCCTGGCGGCGATCTGGATCAGTCTGTTGGTTTTGCCCTTCTTTGGGATCATGGGCGCAACGATGGGCATTCTGGCGCTCTTCAATGGCTTTGCGGTTGAGGCGGCGACGGTTTGGTGGGGTGTGCGCAAATATAGGGGATTGTCGCTATTAAAAAAACAACCGGTGATAGCTTAGTTGCAATAATGAATTATTTGTGTGGTGGATGCCAACCAACCGAAACCCAGTTGCGTCGTACAGTCACGGCAATAAAGTTGTTTAAATCAAGGGCGGTAACAGTGGCTCGGCCACACGCTGTGCGTCCGATAATAAACGCACCGTCTTCGCTCCACTGAAAGTGCTGAAACCACCGTTGTTTTCGTGGATTGAACAGTGACAGTTCAAGATTGGTTAGTGGATCAACTCCATGGGTTTGGCTGCCTTTCCGCAAATTACAAGCGCGACAGGCTAACCAAAGGTTTTCCTCCTCATCTGTCCCACCTTTTGCACGCGGGATGATGTGTTCAACTTCCAGCAGCCAAGGCACGTATTCCTGGCGTGCCAAGCAGTAACCGCAGCGGTTCTGTGCTTGTGTGGCAATCTTTGTTCGCAATGAATCGGTGATCACTGGCTGTTATTCTAATGGTGGGCGCAAACCGCGCTTGACAGCTTCTGCAAGAGCCTCAGACTGTCGGATCCAAAGCTGATGATATACCTGCATCAGTGCCATGAGTGATACCTGCTCTATTGTCGTTAAGGTGTTTTCGCGTTGTTTTTCTAGTAACTTTCCCAGTCGTTCACCTTGCTCCTTATCCATTTGCACGCTTGATAGAGCTATTACTTCTTCATCAGACAAAGTTGAAACAGGTCGTTCGACTTTGGGTTTTGTTACTACGGGAGTTAGAACTATGCGCAAAGCATCGGTCAATGTGTCTGATAGCTCGCGCTGCATTATGACGGCCCACTGTTGAGCATTTTCGTATAAATCATCAGGAAGTGTTAGTGTAACTTGATTACTCATTTCTGCTCCAGTGTCCATACCAAAACAACGACACGGTCTTTGCAACAGAGGCGATTTTGCTTCTAGAAGCTTGTATCATAGCACATGCCTGAGTTTCTAGAAAGAAGATAACAAGGGCGAAAGCTCTTACCCTATCTGAGCAATTGAGTATGCCAGCGCTTCCTCTTCGGCCAGACTCCTTAACCGTCCATCTAACCGTGCCGAACGCAATTCACGTAAAATTTTGCTAAAGAGCGGACCAGGCGGCAACCCCAACTTGCGCAACGCATGACCATCGAGCAGCGGGCGCACATGACGCCATTCGGCCAAATAGTTGGTCAAGATGGGCGTAAGCATCGGTTCAACGTCCAGGGCAATCCAGAGCGCAATGGCGGCGGGTTCGGCGTCATCCAGGCAAGTGACCACCTGACTGGGGAGAAGCGCTGCTGCACTGAGGGCGGCCTGTTGCTCCTGCAGCATCCGCAGCCCTGCCATCAACTGTTGGGTCCCGCCATGCAACGCCAGCCGACCAATGAGCGCTTCATGGACGGCCAGTGGGAGACGCAGCACGAGAATCCCCCAGTAGAGCCGTTCCAGTGGTTCACTGTGCAACGGGTTTTCGTTACTGACTTCGGCGTAAACGGTCCGTAGTTTGGCGAATTGGGCATAATGCCACGGATCTAGGGTGAGCGCCGGATGAATTTGCTGTAGCACCCCTAGCGCCGATAGGCGTTGCAATGTTTTTTCGGGTAATGCTTCCTGAAAAATGCGATCCAGTTCATGGCGAATGCGCGCCGCTGTCACCCGATCCAGCAATTCAATCGCGTCGTGCAACAATTCCAACGTGCGCTCGGCAAGCGCAAAATCAAAGCGCTGTTCATAGCGCACGGCGCGCAGGATGCGCGTCGGGTCATCGACAAAACTCAAACTGTGCAAAACGCGCACAACCCCATCATTCAAGTCATTGACGCCACCATAAAAATCAAGCAATTCGCCCCACCGGTCGGGGTTTAAGCAGAGGGCTAGCGTATTGATGGTGAAGTCGCGGCGATGTAAATCGAGCTTAATGCTACTGCGCTCAACCGTTGGCAGCGCCGTAGGTGCGGTGTAAAATTCGGTGCGTGCGGTGACAAAATCGAGATGCGACGGCAGATTCTCCACCGTAAACCCATCTTGCAAGTTGGTTAAGAGTAGTTGCTCGTTGACAGGATGCGCTTCATCACGTAACAGCCACTTAGCGGTGCCAAAGCGTTTATGGGGGACAATGCGACCCCCATAGCGTTCTTGCATCCGTTCGGCAAAGGCGATGGCGTCCCCTTCGATCACAATATCCATATCGACGGCGGTGGTGGCCTGGTTGCTGCCATTGAGCAACAGATCGCGCACAAAGCCGCCGACCACATAGACGGCGTAATCCATACGATCTACTTCGGTTCCTACCAATTGTAATAGGGCATATTGTGCTGGTGGCAGGGTTGCACGTAGTCGTTCGGCTAATTCGACTTTACGTCGGTCGGGCAAGGTGGCCTCGTCCCACAGCTTGATCAGATCGGTGCGGGTGACAATGCCGATGATCTGCCCCTGTTCATTGACCACCGGAACCTGGCCCCAGCCGCTGTCGATCATCGTTTTGCGTAACTGATGAATCGAGTCAGTGGGTTGAATGGTCACAGCGCCTGCCTGCATAAAGCGTTGAACGGGGGAAGTGCCTAAACTGTGATTGATCGCCCGATCCGCTTCACGCCGGGTAAGGACGCCCAACAATTGCTCCGTGCCATCAGGCCGCTTACCGACAACCGGAAAGCCTTCGTGTCCATAGCGGCGCATCAAGACGGCGGCGTCATCAATCGACTGGTCAAGCGTCAACATTTGGGGGCGGCCCACACTCATGATCTGGCGCACGGTGGTGGCACTCTGGCTATGCTGACCGAGCAGGTTGACAATAGCGTCGCGGATTTGTTGCAACGATTGCCCATGCACCGAAGCCGCCGCTGCCCGCGTATGGCCGCCGCCACCAAGCGTTTGGGTGATTTGACCGACGTCAACGGCGTCGATAGAACTGCGCGCCACAATTTGGGTCATATCACCCAAGTCAACGACCAGAAAGAGCGCATCTGATTCATGAAAATCACGCAAGCGATGGGCCAAGGTACTCAAGCCACTGGTGTAGTCGGGCGCTTTGGCGCAGGCGATGACAACGGTGTAGCCTTTGTTTTCAATAAATTCGCTTTGCTCAATGAGAGTCTGCAAGAGGGCGCGTTGTTCCGGTGTGAGGGGGTGTTGCAGAAAGCGATTTAGCACTTCCAGGTTCACCCCTTGCGCCGGTTCCATCAGCCAGGCCAGACAGCGGGCATCGCGATAGGTGGTGGAAGCGTAGGTGAGGCTGCCGGTGTCTTCGTGGATGCCGAGCGCGAGCAAGGTTGCCTGGACGCTGGTCAGGTCGATCTGCTGCTCGATCAACTTTTCCACCAACAGGGTTGTGTTGGCCCCTACCCCCTCACTCCACAATTGCCAGCCGTCGGGTAGCGCTTTGTCGCTGTCATGGTGGTCGATAACCAGAAATTGCGTTTCCTCCTGAATCCCCTTGGGCTGGTTGGCCGTGCGCGTATCGACCATGATGACACGGCTTACCTGCGTCCGTGGCAACTCGCGCGGATGCACAAAGGGAAACTGGTTGCGATAGAGCGTCACAAACTCGCTGACATTGCGGTTCATCTGATAGGGCAGCAGCGGCGCTGCCCCCGGAAAGAGCAACGACGCGCCCAGCAACGAGGCGAGCGCGTCAAAATCAGTATGCTCGTGGGTGAGAATCACTTCGATGGTAGACAAGATGAAGGTCAGCTTCCGGTTTCTAGAAAGCGTTCAAACTCTTCCAACGTATCAACGCGCAGCGCCTGTTGGAGAAGCAATTTCAGTTGGTCAACGCCTGTTACTTGGTTGATCTGGTCGATCAGTTCCCGTGGTAGGGATGGGAATTTAAAGCGCAAAATGTCGAAAAGGTTATCCCGCGTAGCTTGTTCGAGACCTTGTTCGAGACCTTGTTCGAGACCTTTTTGAGTTGCTCTGCGCTCGATTGAAGTAACATAACGCATCCGATCTACCTCCTCAATCTCTTTCACTGCCCGGTCAAAGCGTAATTCGTACTTTTCGGGCAGGACCAAAACCCAGTCAATAAAGCGAAACAATTCCAAAATCTGTTTCCGCGTATAGCCGCGTGCATACAGATCGTTGACCAACTCAATTTTACTACGAAGGCGGCTTTGTGGATAACGACGCGTACTTTGGGCGCGCAAATGGGCCATTACCACAATCGCAAAAGGATTGGTGCTTCGCTCCAGCATCGACCCCAGTCAATCTCCTGGTATGCGGCTGGAAAGAAGAATTCGATAAAGGCCGGCAGAAAGAGTTCCAACACTTCTTTCCAGGGGCTGTCATAGTCGGTGTATGGTTTGTTCATGTGTCATTGCTTATGTTGTCGGGTTGAAGCAAGTGCCGTCAAAAACAGCGGCTGCTTTATCTTACTCGGACCTAATTGTACTGTCAATCCAGATGCAGTTTGAATCATTCTCCTAAAAAGGATGCTACGTACCGGGTCTACTAACGTTTCTTTTTGCTCATTTTTGTTTGTTTGCATGTTTTCCTGCTTCTGTCCGATTGCTTGTCAGCCAATCAGCGAGAACACGCAGGTTAATGTCAGGAAAAGCGGTTGCTGTCATGGTAAGCTGGTTTTGTGCAATGCCTTACCGAGTTGCACAACATCAGCCCAGTTGGGATTGGCAAAGCAATCCTGCTGGACGCACAGACGTGGAAAGGATTGACGTTATGTTTTCTTTTTTGCTTTATCTCATGGTGGGGGTGATCGGCTTTTTTGTCCTCATCGCCATCCTCTCGTTGTGGATTCGCTACATCCCCAACAATCGCGTCGGCATTGTGGAAAAGCGGTGGAGCAATCGCGGTTCGATCAAAAGCGGTTTCATTGCCCTCAATGGCGAAGCCGGCTTTCAACCGGATCTGCTGCGTGGTGGCATCCATTTCCTGGCGCCCTTCCAGTATGCTGTGCATCGGGCGTCACTGGTCACCATTCCCCAAGGCAAGATGGGCTACATCTTCGCTCGTGATGGCGAACAACTTAGCCCAACGCAAACCTTGGCTGCTAACGCCGTGGTCAAGGATTTCCAAGATGTCGTGGCCTTTTTGACCAAGGGCGGTCAACGCGGCCCGCAGCGCATGATTTTGCGCGAAGGCACCTACGCCATCAACCTGGCCCAATTTGTGGTGATTACCGAAGGCAAAGTCTACTCCTTGTCATTGAGTCGCGAGGAGGAAGAGATTGTCCAACGCATGGCCGACTTAATTGGCGAACGCCAGGGTTTCCGCACGGTTGTGATTAAGGATGCCGACGACATGATCGGCGTTGTCACCGTCCATGATGGCCCATCGCTGCCCCAGGGCGAAATCATTGCGCCGACAGTAGGCGAAGACCCGAATAATAGCGAGACCTATCACAACAACTTCCAGGATGCCGATCGCTTCCTGAAAGCCGGCGGCAATCGTGGGCGCCAGTTGCAGGTGTTGGTCGAAGGCACCTATTATATCAACCGTCTCTTTGCCACCGTAGAGATGATCCCGAAAACGATTATTGAGGTCGGTAACGCTGGGGTTGTGATCTCCTATACCGGGGTGACAGGTACGGATCTCTCTGGCGCCGATTACAAACATGGCGAGTTGGTGATCAAAGGGCAACGGGGTGTCTGGAATGAGCCGTTGCTGCCGGGTAAATATGCCTTTAACACCTACGCCGGCAAAGTGATCAGTGTGCCGACGACCAACATTATTCTCAAGTGGAATCGCCGGGAGATTGGTTCGCACCGCTTTGATGAGAATTTGGCCGAAGTCTCGCTGATTACCAAGGATGCCTTTGAACCGTCGCTGCCGCTCTCGGTGGTGGTGCATATTGACTATCGCAAAGCGCCATTGGTCATCCAACGCTTTGGCGACATCAAGCGCCTGGTGGAACAGACCCTTGACCCAATGGTGGCGGCCTACTTTAAGAATATCGGCCAGACGCGCACCCTGATCCAATTGATTCAGGAGCGCAGCGACATTCAGCGCATTTCCAGTCAGGAGATGAAGCAGAAATTTGAGCATTACAACCTGGAACTGGAAGAGGTGCTGATCGGTACGCCGCAGTCGTCGCCGGGGGATACACAGATTGAAAACATCCTGACCCAACTGCGTTCACGGCAGATTGCCCAGGAGCAGATTGAGACCTATGCTCGCCAGCAAGAGGCGGCAGTCAAGGAGCGTGAACTTCGCGAAGCTGAAGCCCGTGCCGACCAGCAGACCAAGATCACCGAGTCGGAGTTGAGTATTACCGTGCAGAGCAACGAAGGTAAAGCGCAGTATCAACGGGCGCTGCAACAGGCGGCCCAGATCCGCACCCTGGCCGAAGCCGAAGGCGAAAAAGCTGCCCGTATCGGTGTCGGTCAGGCCATCGCCATTGAAGAGCAAGTGCGCGCCTATGGCGGCCCGCAATTCCAGGTGACGCAGCAGGTGCTCAGCCGCTTTGCCGAGGCCATTCAGACATCCGGTGTGGATGTGGTGCCCCGTGTCGTGATCGGTGGCGGTGGCGGCGCCAATGGCGCCCAGCCAGGCGGCAGCAACCTGATGGAAGGGTTGCTCGCCATGCTGCTCTCGGAACGGATGGGGGTGAATGTAACCGGCGAAGTGCAACGGTCGCCCGAAGTGGATGCCCTCCGTAACCAGATTCGCCAGAGCTTGGCGGCTAGCGCCCAACATGCGCCAATGGGGGTCGAGCCGGTGGTTGTGGTCAAGGAGAGTGGGCAGAAGTAACTTGTTGGGTATACCCGCCAAAGACCTCCGGGAGGTGGGTACAGGAAACTGCGGCTAACGCGTATTCTCTGCCCACGGGTGCCCATCGGGCGCGGAGGTCTTTGGCTAACGCCGAACTCAGGTTATTACTTGGGATCAGGTTCTAGTCGCCCACCACGGACGGTGCCGCCCAACACCAAGGCCGCGCCGATCAGCGCGAGATTTTTGATGATGTACTGCCCTTCCATTGTTAACCCATAAGGCAAAGTCGTCCAAGTCACTTCCGGCAGGAGAACGAGGGGCAACGCCGTGCCCGGCATCTGCAAGAAGAGCAGCAGCAAGGTGACGCGCATAAACTTGCCTGTAATCAGCCCCAACCCAATCAACATCTCCCACACCGCTAACACCGGCAAAAAGAGATCGGGATCGACAAAGTAGATCGTGTGGCGCACCAGATCCTCCGCCGGACTCAAGCCGGGAACCAGCTTCAGCGCGCCAAACCAGAAAAAGACAACGCCCAGCCCCAGTCGCATGATCAGCAGCCCATAGCGCGCCATCCAGTGGGTAATCCCCGTATCGAGTTGGTCAAAGTAACCGTTTAGGCGGTTCATGGTTGGATTTGTTTGCATCTGTTTTGTTCCTTATGGTTCATCGGATTTTTATGATTGCTTGAATGTTCAAAATTTCACAAGTACTGTAGCTGAAAATTGTCGGCCAAGCCGTATTCACTCGTACAATCAACGCTCCAATCCTGGCTACTTGACCAGGATCGCAACCCGTCATGCTATCAGTCTCATTGCTCACCACCTGCCTGATTCAAAAGTAACCTTCTCTCTCTACAATGGGAGCAAGCTAACTGACCTGACCCGGCGTCACGCTGTCGGGCAGAGCCATTATCATGATTCCATTTTGAAGAAGGGGCATTGGGGCAGGCCGGCCGACGCGCAACCCAAAATTGTTGTCAGTAATGATTATCAGTGCCGTTCACCCTGTCACCTTGTCACCTTGTCATTTTCAGGAGGCAGCATGACTACCCTAGTTGCAGAAAGACCGGTTGCGGTAAAGACCCCAGTTGCGACCGAAGAGACCGGTAAACGTTGGGTCTATTTGTTTGATCAACTTGATCTGCTAGAGAAGACCGCCAAGACCAAGAATTGGGACGAAGTGCGTTCCCTGCTGGGCGGCAAAGGCGCCAACTTGGCGGAAATGACGCGCATTGGCGTGCCGGTGCCCCCCGGTTTTACTGTCACTACAGAAGCGTGCAATGCCTACCTGGCCCACGATCATCAATTCCCGCCTGGCATGTGGGAGCAGGAAGTGGCGGCCATGCAAGCTCTGGAAGCGCAGACGGGGAAATCCTTTGGCGACACTAAGAATCCTCTGCTCGTCTCCTGCCGATCCGGCGCCAAGTTCTCCATGCCCGGTATGATGGACACCGTCTTGAATATTGGCTTAAATGATGAGACAGCCCGCACCATGGCCGAGTTGACCGGCAACCCCCGCTTTGTCTATGACTCCTATCGCCGTCTGGTGCAGATGTTTGGCGCCGTGGTTATGGGCGTCCCCGATGAACCCTTTGAGCGGATTATTGAAGAGGTCAAGGAGGCGCGGGGCGTCCGGTTGGATGTTGAACTGTCCGCCGAAGAGTGGAAGCGCATTGCCGACCGTTTTAAGGGCTTGATCATCGCCTATACCGGCGGCGAGTTCCCGCAAGATCCCTACAAACAACTGGAAATGGCAACCCGCGCCGTCTTCAACAGTTGGTTTGGCAAGCGCGCCGTTGACTACCGCAACGCCACCGGCATCCGCCATGATCTCGGCACGGCGGTCAACATTCAGATGGTGGTCTTTGGCAACATGGGTGAACAGAGCGGCACCGGTGTCGCCTTTACCCGCAACCCGGTCAGCGGCGCCCGTGAACTCTACGGCGACTATCTGATCAACGCGCAGGGTGAGGATGTCGTCGCTGGCATTCGCAACACCTCACCTATTAGTCAGTTGCAGAAGGAACTGCCGGCTGCCTATGCCGAATTTGTCGAAATCTGCGACAAACTGGAAAACCACTTCCGCGAGATGCAGGATGTTGAGTTCACCATTGAGCAGGGCAAATTGTGGATGCTACAAACCCGTGACGGCAAACGCACCGCCCGCGCCCAGATCAAGATTGCCGTTGATATGGTCAACGAAGGTTTGATCGACAAGAAGACCGCCCTCATGCGGGTGAAACCAGGCCAAGTGGATATGTTGCTGCACCCGCAATTCGGCGGTGAGGTCAAGAAGGCTGCCCAATCTGCCGGCAATATGCTGGTGGAAAAAGCGGTCAATGCCAGCCCTGGCGCCGCGGTTGGCATGGCGGTCTTTGACGCCGACACTGCCGAAAAGTGGGGTAAAGAGGGCAAAGCGGTCATCATGGTGCGCCCGGAGACCAAACCCGATGATGTGCATGGCATGATCGCTGCCAAAGGTATTTTGACCAGCCGCGGCGGCGCCACCAGCCATGCCGCTGTTGTCGCCCGGCAATTTGGTACACCAGCAGTCTGCGGCGCTGAAGAGTTGCGCATCAGCACTGAGCAACGTCTCTTTATCGTCATGGTGGGCGACCGCGCCGTGGAAGTCCACGAAGGTGACTGGATCAGCCTTGATGGCGGTACTGGTGAAGTCTTCTTGGGTAAACTGGAGATGCAAGAGCCGGACTTCGCCCGTGAAACCGATTTGAACACGCTGCTCACTTGGGCCGACGAAACCCGCCGACTGGGGGTCTGGGCGAACGCCGATTACCCGAAAGATGCCCAACGCGCTCGCCGCTATGGCGCACAAGGTATCGGCCTCTGCCGCACGGAGCATATGTTCTTTGAGACGGAGCGCCTGCCAATTGTGCAAGAGATGATCATGGCGACCAGCAAGGCTCGGCGCATGGCGGCGCTGGATCAACTGCTGCCCATGCAGCGCGGCGACTTTGAAGGCTTGTTCCGGGCTATGGACAGCCAACCTGTTATCATTCGTCTGCTCGACCCGCCGTTGCATGAGTTCCTGCCTTCGTATGAGCAACTGGTGCAAGATCTGGCGGATCTGAAAGTACGGCTGCAACACTTCCACACCCTCAGCGAGATCGACGCGGCGTTAGCCCAGGTACGCCAGAAAGAGGATGTGTTGGAGCGGGTCAAGGCGTTGCGCGAGTCCAACCCTATGCTTGGCCTGCGTGGCGACCGCTTGGGCGTGGTCATGCCGGAGATCACCGAGATGCAGGTGCGGGCGATTCTGGAAGCGGCGGTCAATGTCAAGCGCGCCGGCGTGGATGTCCACCCAGAGATCATGGTGCCGCTGGCCGGTCATGTCAATGAGTTGAAATTTATGCGCCAGTTGGTGGAAAAGGTGGCTAAGGAGGTCTTTGGCGAAGCCGGCATTACCGTCGCCTACAAGTTCGGCACGATGATCGAAGTGCCACGGGCCGCCCTCACTGCTGATGAACTGGCAAACGAAGCCGAGTTTTTCAGCTATGGCACAAACGACCTGACCCAAACGACCTTTGGCATTAGCCGTGACGATGCCGAGTCAAAGTTCCTGATCCAATTCGTTGAACAAGGCATCCTGCCCAGCAACCCCTTCCAACAACTGGATCGCGATGGCGTGGGCAAGTTGATCGATATGAGCGTCAAGCTCGGTCGCGCCACCCGTCCCGATCTCCATGTCGGTATCTGTGGCGAACATGGCGGCGACCCCAGCAGCATCGAGTTCTGTCACAAGGTTGGCCTGAACTATGTCAGTTGCAGCCCCTTCCGCGTGCCGGTGGCCCGTTTGGCGGCGGCACAGGCAGCGTTGAAGAATGGCGCGTAGGGGATGACCGGGTGAAGGTTTTCTGCCAACCCTGGTCTTGCTGATAATGACAAACGCCTCAGTCACGATAAGTGACTGAGGCGTTTCTATACTGAATCGCTTAGGCTGGCGCTAGCACGGCTGACTCTCTGTTTTTTGTTTGGGCAAGATCTAAGCAAATATTCAGGCGCCAATGCGTTCCAGGTCAGTTAAGGTTAACTGAGCAATTGTAAATCTTTCCATTATACACCTCCACTAGCGCACCACTCCACCACAAGCGAAAATCCTGTTCATCCACTTTGAATTATAGCACCTATTTACCGGCATCACGAATTAACCTTAATCCCCAACCAGCGCTTAACGGTAAATTGATCCAGTGTTAACGTCTTGATAATCCCTTCGCGTTCGCTTGTTAACCTGCATTGCCTATGATTCCGCTCGGTTTAGGCTTGACCATCTTCAAGACGCCGTTTGGTTGCTTGTGTAATTTGATCATAGGATAGTGCATATTGTACAATAGGCTTCTCTCAAAAACCATCTGCTGCTACAGACCCGCCGTCCCTTTCGGCCACAAGCGTGGGAAGGATCGATTTGTGCAAACCTTGCAATCAGAGCGTATACCAGGCAAAAGCCAACTACGGATACCAGTCCAAAGCAAACACCGACGCGCCATTTCCGCAGCGGAACGACGGGAGTGGTTGCTCTTTTTCCTGTTGGTTGGTCCCAACTTTTTGCTCTTTGCTGTTTTTACCTATTGGCCGCTCCTCTATAACAGCTACCTCAGCTTTGTGCGCTGGGATATGTTGGCGCCGATCAAACTCTGGGTGGGGCTGGACAATTATCGCGAACTCTTCACCTCAGCAGCCTTTGGCCGTATGTTGACCAATACGCTGGTCTTTACCTTTGGTTCCGTGGTTGCGATCTGTGTCTTTGGGCTGTTGATGGCGCTCCTGCTCAACCAACCCTTGCGTGGACGGAATGCCGTGCGCAGCATCGTCTTTAGCCCGGTCATGTTGAGCGGCGTGGCGATTGGCTTGGTCTGGATCTACATCTTTGACGCCCGTTACGGCTTGATTGACGGCTTTGTGCGCCAGTTTGGGGGCAGTTCCCCCAATTGGTTGCTAGACCCCGCTTGGTCGATGACGGCGGTGTTGATCGTCCATGTCTGGAAAAATGTCGGCTATGCCGTGGTCATCTACCTGGCTGGTCTGCAAGCGATCTCGCGCGAACTGTACGAGGCTGCGATTGTTGATGGCGCCAACGGCTGGTCACGCTTCCGCCACATCACCTTGCCTGGTCTCTCCCCCGTCACCTTTTTCCTGATTCTAACGACGATTCTGACCGGCTTTCAATCCTTCGACATCATCAAAACCATGACCGACGGCGGCCCGGTTGATTCGACGACGACGTTGGTCTTCTATCTCTATCAGGAGGGCTTTGTCGCCTTTAATGCTGGTCGCGCTGGGGTGGCTTCGGTGGTACTCTTTCTAGCCATGTTGATCTTTACTGTGGTGCAGATGCGCTACGCCGACCGCAATACCCAGTCCACCTAAAATCGACCAGAGGATACACTTTTTATGGCCAATGCAAAATTATCGACAACAGCAGTGCCTGTAACCAATGCCCCGCGTCTGCTCAATACGCAGGCGGCGCGCGTCGAAAGTCGCTGGGTGGGCCAACGTCAGGGGTGGGCCGGGGCGCTGGCGAGTTATCTGGGGTTGACGCTCATGGTGGTCTTGATCGGTCTGCCGGTCTACTGGATGATCATCGGTTCCTTTAAACCGACCACGGAGATCTACCAGATCCCGCCCACATGGATCCCCATGCAACCGACCATCGACAACTTTATTGGCGCCTGGAATTCGGCCCCCTTTGGTCGCTATTACCTCAACACCATCATCGTCACTGTCTTTGGCAGCAGCTTTGAAATCTTCTTTGCCGTCACGACGGCCTATGCTTTTGCCTTTCTGCGCTTTCCCAAGAAAGAATGGCTCTTTCTGCTGCTGCTGGCCGCGCTCATGGTGCCAAGCCAGGTGACGATTCTGCCCAACTATTTGACTGTGGGCCGGCTCAAGTGGATCAACACCTACCAGGGGATTATTGTGCCGGGCGCTTCGGTGGCCTATGGCGCTTTTCTGCTGCGCCAATATTACCGCACCTTGCCGCTTGATATTCTCGACGCGGCCAAAGTCGATGGCGCCAGCCATCTGCGGATGCTCTGGTCGATTGTCACCCCATTGGCGATGCCGGCAATTATCTCCTTTGGAATGCTCAGTGTCGTTGCCAAGTGGAATGATTTTCTCTGGCCGCTGATTGTGACCAACACCAAGGAGATGCGCGTCCTGCCCATCGGCATTCGCGGCCTGATTCTGGAAGAAGGGAGCATCGACTGGGGGGTGGTGATGGCCGGGACGCTCTTTGTCGTGCTGCCGGTTCTGATTGTCTTTTTGTACGCCCAACGTTATATTGTGGAAGGGATTGCGGCGGGCGCCGTCAAAGGCTAGCTAATTGTTAATTGAAAATGGACAATTGACAATTGTTAATGATTTTTGTGCATTGTGAATGATAAGGGAGAAAAGCCATGTTGAATAATTCGATGACGCGTCGTCAACTGTTGCAGGGAATGGGCGCAAGTGCCGGCCTTTTGGCGTTAGCGGCTTGTGCGCCAGTGGGGCCGGCGGCTTCCACCGGTGGCAGTGAAGGCTCGGCAGTCTCTGCCGAGCCGATGTCGTTGGTGCTGTGGAGCAGCTTTAGCGGCAAGAATGCCGAAACCGAAGCGCTGTTGGTTGATATGTTCAAGGAAGCGCATGGCAGCGAAGTAACACTTGATTATCAGGTGCAGGGCAACTACGAAGAGACCGCGCAAAAGGTGACGGCAGCGTTGCAAGCCCAAACCGCCCCTGACATTTCGCTCTTGAGCGATGTTTGGTGGTTCAAGTTCTATCTCAACCAGGTGCTGGTGCCGGTTGATGATCTGGCGGCGACGGAGAATATCGACTTCACCGATTACCAAGACCCGTTGATCAACGAAGGCTTGCGCATGGACAAGCATTGGTGGATGCCCTTTGCCCGTAGCACGCCCCTCTTCTACTACAACAAAGAGAAGTGGGCCGCCGCTGGTCTGCCGGATCGCGGCCCCGAAACCTGGGACGAATTTATGGAATGGGCGCCCAAGTTGGTGGAAAAGGAAGGCGACGAAATCAAAGTCCCGGCCTTTGTCCATCCCGATGGTGCCAGCTATATTGCCTGGCTCTTCCAGGGCGTCACCTGGCAATTTGGCGGTAAATATAGCGATCCCGATTTCAACATGCACCTGGCCGATGAAGCGACGGTCGCCGCCGGTCAGTTCTACAAAGACACGGTGCATGAATTCAACTGGGCGCGCCCCAGCAAGGACATTGCCACCGACTTTATCAATGGCCTTAGCGCGTCCATGATGGCCTCCACTGGTTCGATGGGTGGCGTCAAGGCCAATGCCAAGTTTGAATTTGGCACGGCCTTCCTGCCCAAAAAAGACAACTTTGGCTGCTGCACCGGTGGCGCCGGTCTGGCGATCCTCACCTCTTGCCCGGAAGAAAAGCGCACGGCGGCCATGCGCTATATCGGCTTTGCCTCCAACCCGGAAAACACCGCCTTCTGGGCGCAGAACACCGGCTACATGCCTGTGCGCAAGAGCGCGGCCACTGGTGAAAGCATGATGGCCTACTATGCCGAGTTCCCCCAATTTGAAACCGCCGTCAAGCAGTTGGAACTGACCCAACCGCAAGACAGCGCTCGCGTCTGGGTGCCAAATGGCGACCAGATCATCGGCAAGGGCTTGGAACGCATCACCGTCCAGGCTGAAGATGTTGCCGTCGTCTTTGCCGAAGTCAACGACATTCTGGTCAAGGAAGCCGAGCCGGTGATCCAGACCTTGCAGGCGATTGAAGCGTAATTTCCTGCGCTAACCCCTATAATCAAATAAAAAAGCCTAACCCATTACGGTGTTAGGCTTTTTTATTTGGCCTCCACCTGTTGTCACCCATTCACCATAACTCATCTATTGTTCTGTTAGTTAATCGTAAATAGTGGTGTCATTTTGACACTAATTTGCGCGTTTGCAAGGATTATGATAATATCGACGCTTAGTGTATGTGATACACTAAATTTCGTGTAGGATGTACACTAATATTTCGTGTAGAACTTACACTTACGTGCTTGGTGATCGGCTCATCTTTGAACCTAGAGAACAGAAAGATGAAACAGATGAAGACATTCATGCGCAAACAAGCGGTATCGCGGGCCGACATGGCCGCGGCGATCCAACGGGCGCTGGCAGAAGATGTGCAGGATGGCGACGTGACCACGCTTTGCACGGTTGCGTCGGATGCGAGTTATGAAGGCAAGTTCATTGCCAAGGCGACAGGAGTCGTGGCTGGGCTGGCGGTTGCGCAGTTGACCTTTGACCTGGTTGCCTTGTTGTATGGCTTCGGGCAAACCGTAAATTTCCAAGCGCATGTCACGGATGGCTCAGCGGTGGAACGGGGCGCCGTGATCGGAACCGTCTCCGGGCCGGGGCAAGTGTTGTTGACCGCGGAACGGACGGCGTTGAACTTTTTACAACGCATGTCCGGCATTGCCACCCTGACTGCGCGTTATGTTGAAGCCGTGCGTGGTACAAAAGCCGAAATTTTGGACACACGCAAGACCGCGCCTGGCCTACGCGCGTTGGACAAATGGGCGGTCGCCTTAGGTGGCGGCACCAATCATCGGCATGGGTTGTATGACATGGTCTTGATCAAGGAGAACCATGTCGCCGCGGCGGGTGGCATTCGCGCCGCCGTCGAACGGGTGCGCAGCCAGGATCACCGCAATCGCCCCATCGAAGTCGAAGTGCGCTCCCTGGCCGAACTTCAAGAGGCGTTGCCATTGCACGTCGATCAGATCATGCTCGACAACATGGATCTGGCGCAGATGCGGGAGGCTGTGTTACTCACCAATGGCGGCACCCCCTTGGAAGCGTCGGGCAATGTTTCTTTGACCACCGTCGCCGCCATTGCCGCCACCGGCGTCGATTACATTTCGGTCGGCAAGCTCACCCATTCGGTGGAAGCGTTTGATATTAGCTTTTTGCTCAAAGAGGCCATGTAGTCTTAAGTCCAGAGTCCAGAGTCCATAGTCCTAAGTCCATAGTCCTAAGTGCATAGTCCTAAGTGCATAGTCCTAAGTCCATAGTCCTAAGTGCATAGTCCAGAGTTATATTGGTCAGACTTAGGACTGCGGACTACGGACTACGGACTACGGACGATTTTCAAAACAGAAGGAAGCAGAGGAAGATGATCAACACAATGCAAGCGCAATCCGTGCAAGAGACCTATGCATTGATGAAAGCCAAATTAGCTGATGTGGTCCCCGATGTCGAGTTGCGGATCAAGGCCGAACTTGCCTATGAGATCAACCGCCTGAAGGTGGAGAAAAACGCCGTTATTTTGGGTCACAACTATATGGAGCCAGCCCTCTTTCATTCCATTCCTGACTTTGTCGGCGATTCGTTAGAATTGAGCCGTAAAGCCGCCCAAACGGACAAAGACGTGATCGTCTTCTGTGGCGTTGAGTTTATGGCCGAGACGGCGAAGATTTTGAATCCGAACAAAATGGTGCTGGTGCCCTCCAATCACGCCGGCTGTTCGTTGGCGGCCAGCATCACCGCCGATGATGTGCGGGCGCTCAAGGCGCGCTTTCCCGGTGTGCCGGTCGTCACCTATGTCAACACCTACGCCGATGTCAAAGCGGAATGTGACATCTGCTGCACCTCCGGCAACGCCGTCAAAGTGGTCGAATCGTTAGGCAGTGACACGATTATTTTTATTCCCGACGAATACCTGGCGCAGAATGTGGCGCGTGAAACCGGCAAACGGATCATCTTCCCATCCGTTGTAAAGAACGGGCATACTGAAATTACCTTGGAAGGGACCCCTGCCTTTGACTTTATCGGCTGGCGCGGGCGCTGTGAGGTGCATGAAAAGTTTACCGTGCAAGATATTCAAAATGTCCGCCAGCAGTTCCCGGATGTGGAAATTCTGGCCCATCCCGAATGTAGTCCAGCCGTGGTGGCCGCCGCCGATTTTTCCGGCAGCACCACGGCTATGATGCGTCGCGTTGAACAGAGCAACGCATCCCGCTATTTGCTGCTGACCGAATGTTCGATGGCCGATAACATTGTCGCCGCCAATCCCGACAAGGAGATGTTACGTCTCTGTAGCGTGCGCTGTCCATACATGAACCAGATTACGCTGGAAGATACGCTGGCCGCCCTGCGCTACAACCAATATGAAGTGCATGTGCCAGAGGAAATTCGTCGGCGCGCTGCGCAGTCGGTGGAGCGGATGATTGCCATCGGGTGATTGGGTATTGGGATATTGGGTATTGGATGATTAATCACCGGTCGCCTACTACCAAATATCCAATACCTAATTTCTAGTTAAAAGAGATGGTTTACAATGACCACTGATTTAATCGAAACCGAAGTCCTCATTTTGGGTTGTGGCATTGCTGGCGGTACAACTGCCCTGACCCTGGCCGACGCCGGCGTGCCGGTGACCGTGGTGACACGCGGGA
The DNA here is from genome assembly GCA_026645575.1 of Caldilineaceae bacterium. Next base: position 2,514 of record JAPKMW010000111.1, on the reverse strand, counting down.
AGGCGCCCGAAACCACCAATACCTATTGGGCGCAAGGGGGCATTATCTATACCGGGGTGGATGATTCACCGGATCTGCTGGTGGAAGACATCTTGCGCGCTGGCGCCGGTCATTGCTATGAACCAGCAGTTCGGTTGCTGGCCGAAGCAGGCCCCGCTGCTGTACGGCGCGTGTTGCTGGAACGGTTGCGGGTCGAGTTTGATCAAGCGCCAGATGGGGCGCTCTCGTTAACCCTGGAAGGGGGTCACAAATTACCGCGCATTATCCACGCCACCGACGCTACCGGGAAGGCGATTGAACTGGCATTGCTCAATGCGCTGGCTGGTCATCCCAACGTGACGCTATTGACCGGCCACACCGCTGTTGATCTGCTGACGCCGTCGCATCATAGTCAGAACCGGTTGCGGATTTATGAACCGCGTGCTTGCGTCGGCGCCTATTTGCTGGATCAGGAACGGGGACAGGTCGTCCGCTGTCTGGCGAAAAAGACGGTGTTGGCGACTGGCGGGCTAGGCCAAGTCTTCCTGCGCACGACCAACCCGGTGGGGGCGCGGGGCGATGGGCTGGCCATGGCGGACCGGGCCGGGGTGCGTGTCATCAACGCTGAATTTGTCCAGTTTCACCCAACCGCGTTTTATTACCAGGACGGCGCGCGTTTTCTCGTCTCCGAAGCAGTGCGCGGCGCCGGCGCGCGGTTGGTTGATGACCAGGGCAATCCCTTTATGGCGAAGTATGCACCGGAATGGCAAGACTTGGCTCCACGCGATGTTGTTGCCCAAAGTATTCACCGGGAAATGTTGGAAAAAGACCTGCCCAATGTTTACTTGGATCTTGCTTCCTACCTATCGCCGGAGCAGATTCGTGCGAAGTTTCCGACCATCTATGAGCGCTCCTTGGACTATGGGGTGGACATTACGCGTGAACCAGCGCCGGTGGTGCCGGCAGCCCACTACTTCTGTGGCGGCATTTGGGTAGATGACTGGGGACAGACTGATCGTCAGCATTTATATGCTATCGGTGAGGTTTCTTGTACGGGTGTGCATGGCGCCAATCGGTTAGCCAGCACTTCGCTGCTCGAAGGGTTGGTTTGGGGTGAGCGGGCGGGGCAACACATTCTGCGCACCCTGCCGGCAACTGAGCACTTTGCTGCTGCTGAAATTCCCGCTTGGGTCGAACCGGGCCAGGAAACCGCTGATCCGGCGCTCATTAGCCAGGATATGAGTTCGATCAAACACATTATGTGGAATTATGTGGGGCTGGTACGCACAACGCCGCGCCTGGAGCGTGCCCTGCGTGAGCTAACCCGCTTGGAGACCGAAATCGAACAATTCTACCGCAAAACCCGCCTCACCGACGACCTGGTCGGCCTGCGCAATGCTGTCCGCACAGCTTTGCTTGTCACCAATGCCGCCTGGCGTAACAAACGCAGTATGGGGTGTCATTATCGGGAGTGACAGGATGAAGGGGTGACAAGGTGACAGGATGAAGGGGTAACAAGATGGTAGAAAGAGATTGGGAAAAGCAGCCACCGCAAAAGGGTGAACTCCCAATCAGTAGGTCTGCCACCTTGTCACCTTGTCACCTTGTCACCTTGTCACCTTGTCATTCTACTTAACGGGTCGCGCGACCACAATCACCCGGTGGGTATTGCTGTTCCAAGGCCAGCAGGTGATCAGGGTAAGGCGAGTATCGCTGGTGGGAGCGATGGCTTGGGCGTTGGCGGCGCGTTGGGCGGCATTGGCGTCCTTCTCCGGAACAATGTTGACCTCGTCCACGGCATAGGTGACAGCGGTGCCAACGTTCGTCCAGACCGTAATCTCGTCGCCGGCTTGTAGGCGGTGCAGGTTGCGGAAGATCGAACCGCCAGTGTTGTTATGACCACTGATCACCGTATTCCCTGGTTGCCCCGGCACAACACTGTTCAGGTGCCAGCCTGGCGTCTTATCCACCATGTGCCAGATATTCACCTCCTTGTCACCGTCCATCACTGGACGCCAACCCAACGGTGTCACTGCAGTGTCTAACCCAATAGCGCCCACGGCTAAACGCACGGGGTAGAAGAGCGAACCATTGGCCAGGTAGCTGGGTTGAGCCGCATCGCCCATTTCCTGTTCCAGATCAGCCGGGAGTTCGGTTGTCAAACCTGGCTCACTCCAGACATCAGTGTTGGCGTGCAGCAGGGCCAGATCGGCGCCGGTTGGCGGTAGATTGGTTGGCGCCGGAATGGGTGTATTGGTCGGTGCGGGAATTGGAGTGGTGGTCGGTGTCGGCAAGGGGGATGTACCGGTGGTGGGGGTCGGCGTTGGCGCAACTTGCTGCTGGGTCATGGCAAAATCCTGATTCCCTTGACTCGCTGTCCGCCCCTCAATACTGCGTGACAGCACAATATGTGGTGATTGGAGAAAGGCCAGCAGGGAAAGCAGACAAAAGAGGCCAATGAAGAGCAACTTCTTATTCATGGCAAATCCTTTCTGATGACTTTACAGAATAGCTGTTGACACGACGCCTGTATTG
>JAPKMW010000110.1 GCA_026645575.1 Caldilineaceae bacterium | reverse complement strand
CTCTCGCCATGATTCCCTTTCATTCCTATTCGTGGGGCTTACGCGGATATTCAGAAGTTCGACTTCTGCCAGAAGTCGAACTTCTTGCTCACCATGGTTGACGCCAAATCCAGGGACCGCATGGCGTCCACGGCACATTCCCACGCCCCTTCGTGGCAGAGGCCGTCCAGGCGGGCATCTTCATAGGCCGCCAGCGCCGCTTCGATACACGCCTGGCGCACGGCCTCGGCGAGCGTCGCCGGTTCCATTTGCGTCAAGTCCGGGGGCATCGGGTCACGCACCATTTGGTTCCGCCTTGCGTAGCCGCACCGCGCAGACTTTGTACTCCGGGATCAAGGGAAAGTCGTAACGCGGTTCAAAGCCGATTACCTCGTTTGCTTTGACTTTGAGCAGAATACCGCATTGCTGACCGCAAAAGCAGCAGTGCGTCGCCACCAGCTTGTCCGGCTCAACGCCGGTGTCCAGCCGCAAGCCGGTGGAGTAGGCGGGCGTAGGGCCAAAGGGGTCATTGACCGGATCGGGTGCAAAAAGTTTATTGTTCATTGCTATCTCAATCGCATAGATAAGGCTTTGGGTGAGGCGTCGGCATCATTCGCGTGACGCCGATTTATGCTTGTGGCGCCTCATGCAAAAGCGCCAGAAAGACTAATTCTTCATCCAGTGCACGGATGGTATGTTGCTCACCAGGTTCAAAAGTTAGGAGCGTGTTTGGGCTAAATTCAAGCTCAACGCCATCGGCACCTGCAAAAAGACCATTCCCTTTTAGAACAACAAGATAGACCGGCGAGTGCGGTGCGCTATGCTCCCGTACCACCTGACCAGGTTTTAACGCAAAGCGCAGTACACGACCCTGGTCAGTGACTTGGAGGGGTTGTGCGTAAGGATTTTTATCATGGAACTCGATATTTTCTAACAATTGAAAGGTCTTCATGGCAGGTTCCTTCTTTTTATACTCCAGTTACCTAGCTACGGTGTGCTAGGCATGAAAATTACGTTCGTCCTCTTGCCCCAATGGGCCTTCGCCAAGGCCAGGATTGACATAGCTGGGCGTGGTTGGACGGTAGCCGTTGACTGTCGTGACATTCCCGCGGGCAGCCTGCCAGAGTTGACCCTGGGCGATTACAAAGAGGGCGCGCCGACAGGGTGGGCAGATCCACTGGTAATGTTCGGCGTCGGTGCCGGGCAGCTCATATTGATAACCCAGCGCCTGCTCCACGGCGATCAGATCAGTGACGTGCATCTGGGAGGTAAAAGGCGCACCGCAGCGGCGACAGTGGGCCGCGGCTTCCCGCTCGCCCACATCTTTGTAAAAGCGCACCCCAATCTGTGCCGGGCGCTGAAAGATATGAAAGAACTTACCAAAGGGCAACCACAAAAAGGTGCCGATGACCGTGATGGCGTGCAAAATGGCGATAAAGTCATAGGCATAGCCCTTGAGCCAGGTATAGCTAGCGGTGAGCATGACGCCGGTGAGGCTGACACCAAAGAGCAAAATGAGCGGTAGAAAATCCTCGGTGAACATTTGTAAAGCCGCCGCGCCCTCCTCGCGCATGCGCCGGCGCATGGCCAACATCACGCCGGCAATCACAATCAACGACGCCCAGACCAGCCCATGGAAGGTTAAGAAGGCGGCAATCGAATCCACGGGGAAAGTGAAGGCCGGAAACCCAAAGATATACGCCTGATAGAGGGTCAGGTCAGTGGGGATCGACTCGAAGTGCAGCCAGCCAAAAACGAGGGGAAAGGTGATCCCAATCGCAACGATACAGCCCCACATGATGAGCCAGTGCGCCAGACCGCGCAGCCGGTCGCGGGCAAAGATAAAGCGATTGAGCAGAATGTCATTGACCATGTAGGCCACCCAACTGCGCGCGTTGCGGCTGCGATGCCCCCACTGAAAGAAGGTCTGCCAGCCGCGCTTCCAGTAGAGCGCCGTGGGGGGTCGTTGCAGCCACATGGCATAACGATAGGTCAGGCCAAAGGTTGCAAAAACCACCGCGGCGGTATAGGCCACCAGGGCCGCGTCAAAGTGGGCTAGATTGCGCGAACCGATCAGAATCAGCAAAGAAAGCAGCAGCGTGACGCCGACTCCCCATCCCACTGCGTAGCGAACTTCCTGTCGTATCCCCATCGTTATCCTCCATCACAGCCATGAATAGCGCTGGTCGTATTACCATTGGCTAATCCCCCTTTACTATACATGAAACTAACGGAAACTGTCCAGTTATCACTGTTCCGCGCTCGTGTGCTCCAGCAGTCCTTGGCGATCAAGGATCTGAATCTGGTGGCGCTGCACTTGAATCAACTCCGCTTCGACCAGCGTACGCAAGGCGCGGCTGAGTACATCGGGGACAGTCCCCAAGCGGGCGGCCATCTCGGCTTGGGTGGCCCAACTGCGCCGTTGGATCAGATCGTCTTGGGCTTGCTCCAACAGCAGGCGTGCAAGGCGTGCGGTCACCGTGTGTAGCGATAGATCCGCCACCAACTCGACCAATTCACTGATCCGGGTGGCCATAAAGTCGAGCACCGGCAGCGCCAACGTGGGATCCGTCGTAAACATCCGGCGGATTGCATCACTCGGCAGAACCCAGAGCGTGGTCGTTTCCAGGGCAATCGCCGTCGCCGGCGCCGGTCGATTGACAAAGACGCCCATGCCGCCAAAGAGCTCGTCGGGGCCCCACACATAGAGGATCTGCTCGCGTCCTTCGGATGACATTTTTACAATCTTGACCCATCCACTATCCACATAATAGAACGCCGGCGCCGTGTCGCCTTCTAAAAAGATGACCGCGCCAGGTGTATAAGTGTGCCGGATCGCCCGCTCGGCTAAGTGGGCCAGGCTCGCTGCTGCCAATCCTTGCAGCATGGGTACGGTCTGCAGTTGCGCAATGAGGACATCCTGTGTAGATGGTTCAGTTGGCATTATCTTCGCCCTTGTCATTTGATAAATCCTTTTGATGGATGGGTCGTATAGCCCCATCATCGCATGAAGCAGCGCTACTGTCAATCGCGCTATACTGTTGCCCTGTGGGTGCGATTCGCTTTGGGGCAACTGTGGCGTCCGATCAAACCTGAGTTTGGCCGCGACGTAGGCGCGCTAACATTCAGCTCGGTCACATACACTTACAATCGGAGTTAGGAACCAGTACCCACGCAATCACCGAAAGCGATCATCTCATGGCAACACAAACCGCCGAACACCAACGCCTGGCCGACTACCGGGCGCGCACGTCCAATTGGAAACAGTGGGGACCGTACCTCAGCGAGCGCGCCTGGGGAACGGTACGCGAAGATTACAGCGAACATGGCACGGCTTGGGACTACTTGCCCCATGATCACGCCCGCAGTCGTGTCTACCGCTGGAACGAGGATGGCTTGGCGGGGATTTCCGACCGCAATCAATATCTCTGTTTTGCGTTGGCGCTCTGGAATGGCCGCGACCCGATTCTCAAGGAGCGCCTCTTTGGGTTGACCGGTTCTGAGGGCAACCACGGTGAGGATGTCAAGGAAGTCTATTTTTATTTGGACAGCACGCCGACCCACAGCTATATGAAGATGCTCTACAAATATCCGCAGGCGGCGTTTCCCTATGCCGACCTGGTGCAGGAAAACCGGCGGCGCGGCTACCAGGACTTTGAGTACGAATTGCTCGACACCGGCGCCTTTGCCGACAATCGCTACTTTGATGTGCTGGTCGAGTATGCCAAAGCCGACCAGGATGACCTCTTGATTCAGATCAGCGTGACCAACCGTGGGCCAGAGACCGCGCCTTTTCATCTCTTGCCCACCCTCTGGTTTCGCAATACGTGGGGATGGGGCTATCCCACCGGGCCGATGGCGGATGTACCCGGTAAGCCTCAGCTTCGCCAGGTGGAGGGCGCCGCGGGCGTCTTGACTATCCCGGCCACCCATCCGACGTTGGGGGACTATTATCTCTATGCCGAAGGCGGTAGCCGCTTGCTCTTTACCGAAAATGAAACCAACAACCGGCGGCTCTTTGGCGCTGAGAATCGCACCCCCTATGTCAAAGATGCCTTTCATCGCTGGCTGATCGACGGTGAGCCAGCGGCGGTCAATCCGGCGCAGGAGGGGACCAAATGCGCCACCCACTTTGCCGATGAAGTGCCGGCCGGCGCCACTCACGTCTACCGCCTGCGGCTCGCGGCCAAGCGCCAAAATCGTCCCTTTAGCGCTGCCTTTGATCGTACCTTCCGCCAACGCCAGCGCGAAGCCGACGAATTCTATGCCGCTATTCACAAGTCAACCTTGGATGATGAGGCACGCGCCATTCAGCGGCAGGCATGGGCCGGGATGCTCTGGTCGAAGCAACTGTTCTACTACGATTTGGAGCAATGGCTGCATGGCGATCCGGGGATGCCGTCACCACCGGACAAGCGTAAACAGGGGCGCAACCGTGATTGGGAGCATTTACATAATTTTGATGTAATTTCTATGCCGGACAAATGGGAATACCCCTGGTATGCCACCTGGGATTTGGCCTTTCATTGTGTGCCGCTGGCACAGATCGATCCTGACTTTGCCAAACGGCAACTGGAACTCTTTACGCGCGAGTGGTATATGCACCCCAACGGCGCGCTGCCGGCCTATGAATGGGCCTTTGGCGATGTCAACCCGCCGGTTCATGCCTGGGCCACCTGGCGCGTCTATCAAATGGATGCCGCACAAAATGGTCAGCCGGATCGGGCCTTTCTGGAGGGCATCTTTCACAAGCTGATGCTCACCTTCACCTGGTGGGTCAACCGCAAAGATGAAGATGAGCGCAACGTCTTCCAAGGTGGCTTTCTCGGTTTGGACAACATTAGCGTCTTTGATCGCAGCGCCCGCCTGCCCACTGGCGGTCACATTGACCAATCGGACGGCACGGCGTGGATGGGTTGCTTTAGCCTGGTGATGTTGCGCATGGCGCTGGAACTGGCGAAAGAAAATCCAGTCTATCAGGAGACTGCCACCAAATTCTTTGAACATTTTCTGCGCATTGCCCATGCCATGACCAATACGGGCGGCCAGGGCCATGCGCTGTGGAATAGCACCGATGAATTTTTCTATGATGCGCTGCATCTGCCCGACGACAGCATTACACCGCTCAAGGTGCGCTCCCTGGTCGGCTTGATCCCGCTGATCGGGGTGGAGATCATCGATGCTGAGTTGCTGGCAGCGTTGCCGGACTTCCGCCGCCGCGCCGAGTGGTTTCTCAAATTCCGCCCCAATCTGGTCGGCACTATGGCGAACATCGATCTGATCGACGGCGGTCGCAACTTGATTACCGCCATCCTCACCGAGGATCATCTGCGCAGCGTCTTGCGCTATATGCTCGATGAACGGGAATTTCTTTCGCCCTACGGCATTCGCTCGCTTTCCAAGTTTCATGAAACCAACCCCTATCGCATCGACATCGGCGGGCAGCGCTTTGAGGTGAGCTACTGGCCGGCGGAATCGCGCAGCGGCCTCTTTGGCGGCAACTCCAACTGGCGCGGCCCCATCTGGTTCCCGATCAACTACCTGCTCATTGAAGGGCTGGAGCGCTTCCATCAATATTATGGCGATGAGGTCACAGTCGAATTTCCCACCGGCTCCGGCCATTGGTTGACCCTGGACAAAGTCGCGGCGGCTTTGGCGCAGCGGCTGATCAGCATCTTCCGGCGCAACGGGGCCGGGGAGCGACCAGTCTACGGCGGGCAACGGCTCTTTCAGGACGATCCCCACTGGCGGGAGTATCTCCTCTTTCACGAATATTTTCACGGCGATAACGGCGCCGGCCTGGGCGCCAGCCACCAAACCGGCTGGACAGGGTTAGTGGCCGAGTTGATTCAGCGATATGGCTAATCCTGGGAGCGCCGCCATCCTGGCGGCGCTCCCAGTGAAAAACTGACTAAGGAGAAGAACGATGAGTAAGAGAGTAAGTCGGATCATGGCGCTGCTTCTGATTGGTGTGCTAGGGTATATCGGTTATCAAGGGTGGCTGTTCGGTCGCCAGGCGCCGGCGTCGATGGCTGGTAGCCAAGTGCAAACCAACCAGCAGGCGGAACAAAACAGCGTGGCTGCACCAACCTACACCATTGTCACTTTGCTGCCCCCCGACGCGATTCCGGCCATCGACCACCCCACCTTTGTCACCGGTGAGGAAGCGGATAGGCAATATCAACCGGACGAGTTGGTATTGGGCGTCGAGATCAACGGCGACGCCCGCGCCTATTCGATTCCCTTTCTCAGCGGCCATGAGATTGTCAACGACACGGTGGGTGGCGAACCGATTGCCGTCACCTGGTGACCGCTCTGCTTTACGGGCATCGTGTATGCCCGCACAGTGAAATTTCAGGAGCAGGAGCAAGTCCACACCTTTGGCGTGAGCGGCAAGTTGGTGATGAATGTGCTGGTGATGTATGACCGCCAGACCCAAAGTTATTGGAGTCAAATTCTTGGCGAAGCGATTGACGGTCCGTTGCTGGGCGCCAGGTTAACGCCTCTGGCCGCACTGCAAACCACCTGGGCCGAATGGAAACGGTTGCACCCAACCACCCAAGCTTTGGCGACCAATGGCATGGGCGCGTATGACAGTTACAGCAGCTACTACGCTTCCAATCAGGCCGGCGTGTTGGGCGAAACCCGGCAGGATGACCGGCTGCCGCGCAAGGCGTTGGTCACCGGCATCGTGATCGACGAACAGCCGGTCGTCTATCCGCACAGCGTCCTGGCCGCGGAACGGGTTGTCAATGACCAGGTGGGAACAACACCGCTGGTCGTCGTCTATGAACCGACGTCGGCCACCGCCACGGTTTTTCAGCGCATGGTTGATGGACAGCTTTTGACTTTCCGACCGGGCGTTGAAGCGATGACGCTGATCGACAACGAAACCGGCTCGACCTGGCCGCTGCTCACCGGGCGGGCTGGCGCCGGGCCGCTGGCGGGTAAAAGCTTGACCCGTGTGCCAAGCACCTCCTCGTTCTGGTTCGGCTGGAAAGATTGGCATCCGCAGACGCGGATCTATGGGCAGTCGTGATCTTTTGGTTCCGGGTGTAGCACCCGAAGGGGATTCAACGATGACAAATACCGACACATGCTATGATGTTGCCATTATCGGTTCGGGTATTGGCGGTTCGACCCTGGCGGCAGTGTTGGCGCGCCAGGGCTTGTCGGTGATTGTCTTTGAGGGCAGCACCCACCCGCGCTTTACGATTGGCGAGTCGATGATTTTAGAGACGTCCGAAGCCATGCGCGCCCTGGCCCAGTTTTATGATGTGCCGGAACTGGCCTATTTCAGTTCGGAAAATTTTTACAACTATATCGGCACATCACACGGCGTGAAACGCCACTTTAGCTTTCTGCATCACACGGTCGGCCAGCCACAGAATATCCGCCACAGTTTACAGGCTGTCATCCCCAAATTGCCCTACGGCCATGAGATCCACATCCATCGCCAGGATTCGGACTATCTGCTCACCGCGCTGGCGGTTTCCTATGGCGCAGATGTTCGCCAAGGCACGCAGATTCAGGACATTACGGTCGAGCCGGATGGGGTGACGATCCTCACCGCCAAGGGCGCCACCTATCGGGCCAACTATGTGGTGGATGCCGGCGGGATGAAGTCGCTGCTCGCCAACAAGTTCAACTGGCGCCACCGCGATCTGCTGACCCATTCCCGCACCATCTACACCCATATGATCGATACCCCCTGTTTTAACCAAGTGGGGCCAACGCAAGCGGACTATGGCTTTCCCTATCCAATCTCACAGGGGACGCTGCACCATATCTTCAAAGGCGGCTGGCTCTGGGTGATCCCATTCAACAACCATCCGGCGGCGACCAATCCGCTCTGTAGCGTGGGCTTGCAACTGGACTCGCGCCTCTATCCGCAACGCAACGATCTGACGCCGGAGGAAGAGTTTTACACCTTTGTGCAACAATTTCCCACCATCTACGCCCAACTGAAAGGGGCGCATCCGGTGCGCGATTGGCAGCGCGTGGATCGCTTGCAATACTCGGCCCATCACATTGTCGGCAACCGCTTTGCGCTGCTGGCTCACGCTGCCGGCTTTATCGACCCGCTCTACTCCAAGGGGCTGTATGTCACCCATATGAGCATCTTCTGGATCGCCGATCTGCTGCTCAAGGCCAAACAGACGGGGGACTATTCCGCCGCGGCCTTTGCCCCGCTGGAGCAGATGACGCTCGACTACATTGGCATGCACGACCGACTGGTTGCCAGTTCCTACAAAGCGTGGGGCAACTACAAGCTGTGGCAGGTCTATGCCGTGCTGTGGCTGCTGGGCGCCTACCTGGAGTATGTGCGGCTGGTGGTCAACCGGATACGCGCCAAAGACCGGAGCGAATACCTTGCGCTCATGCGTCCGCACAAACTGGCCGGCGGCGGTTTCGACCACTTTTTTGCCATCCAAACCAAGATCGACGCCCTGATCGACGCCGTCAATCCCGCTGATGAAGCGGATGTGGATCGCACGGTGGCGCAGATCAAGCACTGTTTTGCCCAGTTCCCGTGGATGCCCTCGTCGATTCGTGATCTACTGGACGGCAAGACTTATCTGCCCGATAACAAGCTGCGCCCCAATCTCTTCAACCCCGGCGTCGGCTTTATGGGCAATGGCGTCTACCGTGCCCATTTCTTTGGCGACCGCTCCTTACCGACCTTGGTGGGCAAAGCAGCCGTCGATATTTATCGCTATTCAACGCTGGGCTTGACACGTCATCGGGGCGCCAAAGCCCGCCTGGTCGGCCAAAGTGGATAGTTTCCTGTAAAATCAGGTGACGGGAAAATAACACGAATGATATTCTCAGTAGTCCCGGTTGCCTTCTAGGCGCGTTTAGTCGCGTAGTCCGGAGTCAATTCATTTCACTTTGGTTGCATTGCGGTCTACTGATTCTAGAGAAAAGGTCCTTGTAACCAGTGCTAAACGGAAGGTAGATCATCCATGAAACAGAACTTCACAAGCGATGCAGCATTGAATAAACTCGAGCATGACACGTTCTGGTACTTTCTGAAATTGGCGAATCCGGCCAATGGCTTGGTGCCGGATAACACCCGACCGGGCGCACCGGCGAGTATCGCTGCTATCGGGCTGGCGCTGGCGGCGTATACGGTCGGCGTCGAGCGGGCCTATATGACACGGGCGGAAGCGGTGCAGCGAACACTGACGACCTTGCAGTTTTTCTGGAACAGCCGGCAAGGCGAAGCGCCGGATGCGACTGGCTACAAGGGATTCTACTATCATTTTCTCGACATGCAGAGCGGGCGCCGGGTGTGGGAATCCGAGCTCTCTACGGTCGACACCGCCTTTCTGTTGGCTGGGTTCTTGGCCGCCGCCGCGTATTTTGATCGGGATGTGAGGGAAGAGCGCACAATACGCACGCTTGCGGACGCACTTTACCGTCGCGTGGACTGGCAATGGGCGCAAAATGGCGGCGCAACCCTCACGCATGGCTGGCGACCCGAATCCGGCTTCATCCCATACCGGTGGGAAGGCTACAATGAGGCGCTACTGCTCTATGCGCTTGCGTTAGGGTCGCCCACCCATCCGCTACCCACGGCCAGTTATCAGGTGTGGATGCAGACCTATCAGTGGCGGGAACTTTACGGGTACGAATTCCTGTTCGCCGGCACGCTTTTTATTCATCAACTCTCCCACTGTTGGATCGATTTTCGCGGCATCCAGGACGAATTCATGCGGGCGAAGGGCATAGACTATTTTGAGAATAGTCGGCGCGCCACCTTTGTCCAGCAGCAGTATGCGATCCACAATCCAAACGGCTTCAAAGGGTATAACGCGAACTGTTGGGGCATAACGGCAAGCGATGGCCCGGGTCCGGCCGTACGCGATCTGGATGGAATCAACCGCTCTTTCTATGATTACGAAGCACGTAGCCTCCCGGATGGACCGGACGATGGTACGATCGCGCCTTGGGCGGCGGTCGCCTCGCTGCCGTTTGCACCTGAAATCGTCTTACCCGCCATTCAGCATTTCAATGAGACCCATGCGGTCATGACCAGCGAGTACGGCGCCAAGTGCAGCTTTAATCCAACCTTTACAACTAGGGCCGCATCCGATGGATATTGGGTTTCTCCAGGGCATTTCGGGATTGATCAAGGCCCGGTTGTGTTGATGATCGAGAACTACCGCACGGGATTTTTCTGGCGTTTGATGCAGCAATGCCCTTATCTCATCACGGGTCTACGCAGAGCCGGGTTTACAAACGGTTGGTTATGACTGTATACCTCTAGGGGTGTGCCGCCATCCGTGGCGGTCGCTTACGCTAAGAAAGAAGGAAACAATGGGTATTCTCACCTATACTGAGGCTATTCCCTGGCTGACCACCGAGCAGATGATCGAGGTGGATCGGGCCATGATCGACGATTATGCGATTGAGCTAATCCAGATGATGGAAAATGCCGGGCGCACCCTGGCCCATCTGGCGCGGGAACGTTTCTTGGGCGGCGACCCGCGCGGCAAACGGGTCGTTGTGTTGGCCGGCACAGGGGGCAACGGCGGCGGCGCGTTGGGCTGTGCGCGGCGGCTGCACAACTATGGCGCCCAAGTGCAGGTCTTTGTCACGGCGCCGGACGCAAAGTTCACGCCGATTCCCCTGCATCAACGCGATATTCTCCAGCGGATGCGGGTTCCCGTCGCGCAAGCCGAGGCCATCACCACCGTCGCCGCGCCGGATCTGATCATCGACGGCGTGATCGGCTATAGCCTCAAAGGTGCGCCACGCGGCGCGGCCGGCGATCTGATCCGCTGGGCCAATGCCCAAGGCGCGCCGATTCTCGCGCTCGATGCGCCCTCCGGCGTCGATACGACCACCGGTACGGTCTACGCCCCGGCAATCAAAGCCACCGCCACCATGACCCTGGCGCTGCCCAAAGCCGGGTTGCGCGCGCCGGGGGTCGCCGCCCACGTGGGTGAACTCTACCTGGCCGACATCAGCGTGCCGCCGCAACTCTATGCCGAACCAGCGTTGGGGCTGACGGTGGGGGCGATCTTTGCCGAGAGTGATCTTGTGCGGTTGTGGTAGCGCAGAGCTTCGACCAGAGCGTGTGTTGCACGGGTCACAGGGGTTCGCATGATAGCATTATCGTCGGACCCGTGCAACGCACGCTCTTTGTCCCCAACTGGAAATAGTCTCCGCGCTCCAAACGAGTTGATCATCGACCAAGTGTGTCAGATGATGAAAGCATAGTTACCTGAAGATGTCAGCCTGGTCTTCCACCCGCCGGCAATGCGCCCCTATACAGAGTTTGCGGTTGTCTGATCGGCGTGGCGACAAGGGAAGGATCGGGCGGCTGTGCCACTTCTCGCTTTTTTGCCGACAGGCATTATCCTTTACCCTAACGCAAGCTGTTCGGCGGCTTTAGACAACGAACAGGGAAGGCCGTAAGGCGTAAAGTTCGTTCTAATTGATCGGATAGGCACTTGCGTTTGTATCTCACTTGTGCTACACTTGACTCTGTAAGGAGGCTAAGATGAGCAAAACAGCGATGATACGCGCAAGAGTAGACCCGACCTTAAAAGAAGAAGCGGAAGCGATTTTACAAGCGTTGGGGTTATCCACGACACAGGCAATTACCTTGTTTTATCAACAAGTGCGCCTGAGCCGTGGTTTACCCTTTGACCTGCGCTTGCCGAATGCCACGACTTTGCAAACGTTTGCTGACACCGACGCCGGCGAAAACTTGGTGCGCTGCCAGAACGCAGAAGATCTGTTTGCAAGGCTGGAGATCTAATGCGTACGCCCAGCTTCACTCGGCAATTCGAGCGCGACTTGCGGTTGATGCAACGACGAGGCAAAGACATTGCCAAATTGCGCAGCGTAATGACACTCTTGATGGAAGAACAACCGCTGCCCGAACGGCTCCGCGATCACACTTTAGTGGGCAATTGGATCGGACGGCGCGAATGTCACATTGAGCCAGATTGGTTATTGATCTACAAACTGCTGGACGACGAAATTATCTTTGAACGCACCGGCAGACACGCCGATCTATTTGCGTAAACCGCTAGGGCAACAGTAGACACGCCGCCACGGTGGATGAGACCGTGGCGGTCTGTTATGCGGTTTTCCACCGATAGTTCATACACATCTAGGAGGTTCGTTCGTGACTCGTCTCATGATCTTTGGTGCAACGGGATTGCTTGGTAGCCACGTTCTTCGCCAAGCATTAGCCGCCGGACACCAAGTCACTGTCTTGGTGCGCACCCCGTCAAAGCTGCCGCCCGAAGCTCAGGCTCAAGTCGCCGTACACCAGGGTGATCTCAGCACACTCGCGCCCGTTGACATTGCACAGTTCATCAACGGACACGATGCCCTCATCAATTGCGCTGGTCTAGTCACAGAAGGCCAGACCTTCGTAGACCTCATCGACCGCCTCGTTACCGCCGTGGAGTCGCTACCAACGGCCGCGCAGCCGGTCTGCTGGTTCCTCGCAGGGGCCGCACTCCTGGACATAGGCCCCGCCGGTCGCAAAGGCGTCGAACTGCCCAAGGTCAAGTCCACCTACTGGCCACACCGCGTCAATTTCGAACGCATCCGTCGGTCGGGCCTAGACTGGCGCCTTCTGTGTCCGGGGCCAATGGTAGAGGAGCCGGCGCTTGGCCTGAATAGGCTGCGGATCGCGTTGGATACATTGCCCGTTCAGGTGCCGGCGTTTGCGCGCGCGCTCCCTGCCCCGTTGCTTCTACCGCTCTTTGCGTACTTGATCCCCCAGATGATCGTGCCATATGCCGATGCTGCCGCGCTCATCCTTGCCAACCTCAATCGTGGTGACACCTTGGCACGCCACCGCGTCGGGATCGCGCTGCCGCTTGGCATGCGCGGCAAGAAAGCCCAGTGGGCAGCCAAACCACGCAGTGCGGCCTAACAATACACATATTATCTGACCGGTATCAATTCAGCCGCTGCGTTACGACAGCCACGGGTCACACCGATGTTGAGCCGTTGCAATCAACAGGGGGGGGCCGTGGCTGTCACTGCCTGTAGCGCCGTCGCCCTTCCGCCCGCTCTTCTCTTTTGCAATTCTGCCTGCTTTCCCGCTTGCCCCTCCATTGGCCGTCCTCTTTGCAAACTGTTCCGTAATTTCATGGCGTTCGCGTACCTGCGATTACATATCCTCACGCCTATTCCGGTTACGCTCAAAGCAGCATAACAAACCAGTACTGACATTTTACAAATCTGTTTATGGATCAATCAATTTCTTCCCGCGGTACCGGCACCCTATGGCGGCGGTTGCTGCTGGGCATCGGCGTAAGTCTGATCAGCGGTTGGGCGTTGTTGGGGCTATTGGCAGTGAGCCGCAATCTCGACCAGCTTGATCATACCGTCAACCCGCTGCTCTGGGGTACGCTGGTCAGCCTGCTGGTTGGTGCGGGCTATGTCGCGCTTTGTCTGCCTGCCGACCAGCGCCCGCATCACGCTCACGGGGCGGCGGCGCTCTCTTATGGCTTGCTGCTGGGGATGGGCGCCTGGCTTGTCCTGACGCTGAATCTCCAGCCGGTTTTTCTGGGGCGACCGCCGCTCTGGCAGGCCGCGACCGCGCTGGCGACGTTGCCCGCGCTGACCTTTTGCCTGTTACAGGGCGGCCTCTTTGGGCTGCTCTACCCGCCGCTCTTTCGTCTCCTGGCGCAGCCACTGCGCCTTACCAGCCCGGAACACACGTTGCCGCCCATCCAAACGCGCATTGTGATTTTGGGTGGCGGCTATGCCGGTGTGGCGGCAGCAGAAACGCTGGAAGAGGAATTTGCGCGCGACTTACGCGTGGACATTCGGTTAGTCAGCAGCACCAACTTCTTGCTCCATACCCCGCTGCTCTCCGAAGTGGCGGCTAGTGCGGTCAATGCCCAACACATCAGCCCGCCCTTGCGTAGTGCGTTCCGCCGTGTCCAGGTGGTGCAAGCCACTGTCGAACGGGTGGATATGGCGGAGCGAATGGTCTATCTGGCGGGCGGCGGCCAGGCTCACGAACGCCAACTGCCGTTTGATCAGCTTGTGGTGGCGCTGGGGGCGGAGCCGCACTTCTTTGGCAACGCCGGCCTTGAAGCCAATAGTTTCACCCTGAAGTCACTGGAGGACGCAGTGCGGTTGCGCGCCCATATCATTGACTGTTTTGAGCGGGCCGACCAGGCGACGGATCCAACAACCCAACAACGGCTGCTGACCTTTGTGGTAGCCGGCGGCGGCTTTGCCGGTGTGGAGCTGATGGGAAGTCTGAACGATTTCACACGCGGCATTGCGGCCTATTATCCCAATGTGAACCCGGATGCGATACGGATGGTGCTGATCCATTCCGGCGAGACGATTTTGCCGGAGCTTAGTGTGGCACTGGGACAATATGCCCAAGAGAAACTGGCGGAACGGGGCGTCGAATTCCGCTTGAAGACGCGCGTCACCGGCGCCGAACCAGAGCGCGTCCTTATCGGCGACGACGCGATTGCGACCGACACCTTTGTCTGGACGGCGGGCAACCGCCCCAATGCGGTGCTGGCGCAATTGGGACTGCCGTTGACGCCACGCGGCCAGATCGAGGTCAATGAGCAGTTGGCGGTTCCTTTGTTGCCGGGGGTTTGGGCGGCTGGGGATTGCGCCCAGATTCCGTATAAGGCTTCCCGCACCGGCTTTGCCCCGCCCACGGCCCAGCACGCCCAGCGCGAGGGCAAGTTGATCGGCCACAATATTGCCGCCACTTTACGTAATCAACCCCTGAAGGCGTTTGAGTTCAAGACGGTGGGCAGCTTGTCGGCGTTGGGGCATCAACTGGCCGTGGCGGAAATCTTCGGCTATCGCTTTTCCGGCTTGTTGGCCTGGTTGCTGTGGCGCACCATCTATCTCGCCAAATTGCCGACCTTGGAGAAGCGGATACGCGTGGGGTTGGACTGGCTGCTGGATCTCTTTTTCCCGCCCGATATTGTGCAGACAATTGAGGTCGCGCCGCCGGCAGCAACGAAGCAGCAACAGGTAGAAGATAGGTGAGCAGGATGGAGCAACAAACCAACAACGCTACGCTGCGTCAGCGCCTCCTGGCCGGCTTGGGCGCGGGCGTACTCGCCGGGGTGTTTTGCGCGCTAGC
The DNA here is from genome assembly GCA_026645575.1 of Caldilineaceae bacterium. Next base: position 21,602 of record JAPKMW010000110.1, on the reverse strand, counting down.
AATTGCACTGCCCCAGGCGTCAGGTTGGATAGAGATCGCGTGGACATTGGCGACGACGATCGGGGTCGGCCTCTGCTTTGGCGTGTGGTTTGGTCCGCACATTCAGACCGCGGGCGCCGGTCTGGCCTGGGGGCAAGTGCTTGGGTTATTTTGGTGGTTGCTTGGCCCCTTGACGCTGCTGCCGCTGGCGCGTGGCGAGCCGCTGCGCTGGACGGCACAGGCGGCGGATAGCTATTTTACCGGGCTGTTAATTCAATGGGTAGTGGCCGGCGCCTTGTTGGGGTTGCTCTACTTTGGTCTGGTGCAATGGTTGCGACGGCGCCACCCCCCTGTGGTGATAGCGGCCACAACGCCCGATGGACGCCGCAAGCCTCTGGGGCAAGCGGTCGTGCCGCCGCTGGTGCAAATGTTGTTAATCGGCTTGTTCAGCGGGCTGCTGGGCAGTTGGGTCTTTGCCTGGGGGATTGATCGCGCCGCCTTCTATCCGCTGGTGGCGCAACTGGTCGGTTCCGAATCGATGACGGTCGGGCGGCTGCTGCACTATTTGATTGGCGCTGTGATTGGGCTGACGTTCTGTCTACTCTTTCAGCGCGATGTGCATCAGCCAGGGGTGGGGTTGCTGTGGGGGATGAACTATGGGCTGCTCTGGTGGGTCGTTGGCCCGTTGACCCTCATGCCCTGGTTATTGGGGATCTGGCAGCGCGCGGATTGGTCGCTGGCAACGGCCCAACGGTTTGTCCCGTCCCTGGTCTCCCATCTCCTCTACGGCGCGTTGGTCGGTTTCCTTTGCGGAATGGCCGGCAAGGCATGGCGCGTCCTCTTTGTGGCCTCTGATCCGATCCAGCGCACGGCAGAAGGCGCCGGCGTGCGCGGGGTGCGCAGCATCCTTATGGGCATCGCGGGCGGCGTCAGCGGTGGGTTGCTCTTTACCATTGTCATGGTCAGCACGGGCGCTTTACCGGCTATCGGTCGGTTGATTGGGGTGAGTTCAGGCCCGGCCGGCTTTATCGTTCATCTGGTCATCAGCATTATCATCGGCATCAGCTTTGGCCTCCTCTTTCACAGCCGGATCGACACCTATGGGGCAGGGCTGGCGTGGGGGGTGAACTATGGTCTCTTGTGGTGGGTGTTAGGGACGTTGACGCTCTATCCGATCTTGTTGCGCCAACCGCCGGATTGGTCGTTGTCGGTCATCGCAGGGGCTTATCCAAGCTTGATCGGCCATTTGTTATACGGCGCCGGTCTCGGCCTCTTCTTTTCCTATTTGAAACAACGCTACACGATCCTCCCGTCGGCGGCACTGTCAACGCGACAACGCCTGACCCAAACGCCGGACCAGGTGGACGCCGTCGGCGCGGCCTTATGGTCTGTCACCTTGATCCTGGGCCTCTTGCTGGTGTTGCTCCTCAGTGCGAATGGCGGCGTTGCACCGGCAGGGTATTATTTTGACAATGTCACATTGAATCACTGAGAGCCATTTTCTCAGGAAAGCCGAGTAAATAGAGCGGGTTCCATTAAGGGTCAGAGCGGTTCAAGAGACGCGATTTGCGAGAACGCGTGCGATTATCCAGATGTTCAACGACAAGAGAAGCGGCGTCCAAAGGGGAAAGGACGGGTAAAGGGAGCGCCGCCCGTAGTAACTCACGCACATTGGCAACGGAAAGCGCCGGTAAGAGGGAAAGGTCATAGTGCGTCAAAAGTGCCGGATCGCGTTGAGATTGTGCTTCCCAGTCAAGGCGAGTTTGCGTGATAAACCATTGCGCCAGGATGGTAAAGGCCAACTGATGCTCCCAAGCGAGAAAGGTCGTGGTTTGGATCTCATCCCACCCAAATTCTGATTTGGCCTCTTGATTGTCGCGTTCGATAAAATAGCGTTGGGTCTTGCGCAGAGCCATGGTTTGGAGCGGTGTGTGCCAAGTCGCATTACTGAACGTATAGCTGACTTTCTTGCCTTGCCGGCGCATGAGTAACCAGTGGTGGGTGATCGTGAGATCCTCTTGCACCGTCCAAACGGGAATACGGGCAAAATCAGCAATCAACCAGCCCCGTTCCGTGGGGCGGATCGTCAAGGTTTGCCAGAGAACGTTCGGATGCTGCGGCAGATTGTCAACGCGGTAGGCCATTGGGGAGAGGACTTTGCGCGTTTTGGCGTTTGGCCCGCGGCGATTTTGCGGGATACCGATGACCGGTTCATTCAGGTAGACTTGGGTGTTCGCCGGCACGTCGGCATAAAACTCGATATGCGCTTGGTCCAGTTGTTGGCGCAACCAAAAACTTTGGCCGTAGAAGCCATCGACGGCGACGGCATCAAAAACAATCCCTTCCTTTTGGGTGCGCTGAACCATCTGCCAGAACAATTCGATTTTCGTCTGAAAGTGGCGCCCCTTTGGCACACCCACGCGTTCGCACAATGCCTGATGAGCTTCGTCAAACCATTGTTCAGACAAGAATAGCTCGCCATCGATCCAATTGTGTTTACCAGCTTTGGCAAGAGAAAGAAAAACGCCGACTTGGCTCAAGTCTACTTTACCAAGTCGCCCATTATATTGTCGACTCCCACCGACCAATACTTCGCCGCCACGTGCATCGGCACTTTCATCGCCGATTAACACGCTCCCGCTGGCGAAATGCGGATGGGTTGCAATTTCCAGGCGCACTTCTTTGATCACCCTTGACCCCGACCAGGGCGACTTACTGATATAGTGATGCATATTCTGGATGGAAACTCCCCCCGTTCGGCTGATCTCGGCTATCGTTCGTCCAGCCTTGATCCGCAGTATGCCACTCAAATAATGATAACCATACGCTCGCGTGTCGCGCGTTTGCGTTTGCGTATAGAAGCCATATTTGTGCCAAAACTCCCCTAACCGGTCGCCTAACCCCTTGATCTCGTTCAGATCTAGGCCCCAACGCTCGATTTCGTTTTGTTGTTCGGTCGTAGATTCATTCGTTCATTTTTCCTACATTGGCTCTCTTTTGTCCAATGTGACATTGTCAAATTAGGTTCTTTTGACATTTCAACGTAACCAGATAAGGGTAGCGACAAAGGATAAGAAGCCAAGAAAACGGCTAGCTAGCTTATCGAATCGGGAAAAGATGCGGCGAAACCACTTGATCTTGTTGATGAAACATTCGACCAGATGTCGCTCCTTGTAAAGATGAGCATCATAAGGCCGAGGCGCAGTCCGATTTTTACGAGCAGGAATGACGGGAATCGCCCCCGTATGCTCGATTAAAGCGAGCAAGGCATCGGCATCATAGGCTTTATCCGCAATCACATAGTCGCAGTTACGGCCCGCAAGCAAGGTTGGAGCCGGTTTGACATCATGCACTTGCCCAGCGGTAAGAACAAAGTCCAGTGGATTTCCCAACGCATCGACCACAACGTGAATCTTACTGGTGAAGCCTCCGCGCACCCAGAGGGTCCCCGGACCAAGCGCTTGTGCCTGCTGCCCCCCTTGCTTGGCGGGTGCGCCAGCCGCACAGGGATGGGCGCGAATGATCGTGCTGTCGAGCAGCAGCCACTCCAGATCGGGGTCGTCAGCAAAGTGGGCGTGCATCTTTGTCCAGATGCCTCGCTCACACCAGCGAGAAAAACGCTTGTAGACGCTGTTCCATTTGCCATAGTGTTCAGGCAGTAGTTCCCACGGCGAACCACTGCGCACAATCCATAGCATAGCTGCAATGAACTGGATCGTCTTTGCTTCGTTGCCTACGTAGATCCCGCTACAGCTCTGCAAAAAGCTCATAATTTTACGGCGCTGTCTTTCGTTCAGTGTGACTGCTGACATATCCTTATCCTCCAACTCTTAAGGATATACAGCTTGTCAAATGTCAAAAGAACCTAGTAACTTGAGGATCACATTCGGCTATGAATTGGCAAGCGTGTGTTCATTCACGTAGTTTTAATCGATTGATCACCGGCCTGATTCTGCTGGCTTGCGTGGTGATCGGCTTGGAGACGCATGAACCGTTGGCTCGCCAATATGGCGCCCTTTTCGCCTGGATCAATACCCTGATTCTGGCGCTTTTTGTGCTTGAGATGACGTTGCGCGTGGCTGCCGACGGTCGGCAGTTTTTTCGCGACGGCTGGAACTGGTTCGATCTGATTGTGGTGTTGGTCTGCTTGTTGCCGACGGTCGGCCAATATGTTTTGGTCTTTCGTCTATTTCGGGCGATACGGGCCGTTCGTCTCGTGGAAGCCTTTAGCCGGTTGCGCATTGTCGTGACTACGTTGCTCGATAGCCTGCCTTCGATTGGCTATGTCTTGCTGTTGATGTTCATCCATCTCTATGTCTATGGCGTGATCGGCTATTTCCTCTTCGGTCACAATGATCCGTTGCACTTTCGCAATCTGCCCACAGCGCTCCTGGCGCTCTTTCAAGTCGCCACCCTGGAAGGCTGGGCCGAGATCTTTTATATCAACTATTACGGCTGCGCGTCAACCTACACAATGACGGGGCAGGGGTGGTGCGTCGCATCCCAGGCGCAACCGCTGATCGCCACCTTGTACTTTCTCAGCTTTGTCGTCATCGGGGCGTTTATTATCGTGAATCTCTTTATCGGCGTTGTCCTCAATGGGGTTTTGCAGGCGCAAGCAACTGAAAAGGCCGCCGCGCCATCCCTGCATGATGAACTGGCCCGGATTCAGCAGCAGTTGCAGGAAGTGCAGGAATACCTGCGCCGCGCCGAAAAAGACCCTGACGCATAGCACCGCGGCGCACCACCCTTGTTGCCGATCAGCAGTACGCAAACAAAAAAACTTGTTACGTAGGGCGTGTTACAGCCGTTTTCCCCAAATCGTTTATCCTAAAGAAGTGATTGTAAACTTTCGTAATCAAATTATTCCGATAAATTTTAGTTTTATGCTCAATATATTTACATCTCATGACGCCTTACGGCGCGCCATCGCGACCCAGGTAGCCGCTTGTGCGGCAGAAGCCGTTGCCCGACGGGGGCGCTTTACCGTCGCCTTTTCCGGCGGTTCCTTACCGGCGTTGGTCTGTCCGCCGCTGGTGACTGTATTGGCCGCGCAGATCGATTGGTCGGCCTGGCATCTCTTCTTTGCCGATGAGCGTTGGGCGCCGCGCGATCATCCGGAGAGCAACTACCGCTTGCTGCGAGAACAGTTGCTCGATCATGTTCCCATTCCGCCGGATCAGATCTATGCCATGGATGAAGAACTACCGCCGGCTGCCGCTGCGACAGCGTATGCCGCCAAGTTGGCTGCCATCTTTGGCGCGGCCCAACCGCCCAGTTTTGATCTGCTGCTCCTGGGCATGGGGCCGGATGGTCACATCGCGTCACTCTTTCCCGACCATGCGCTATTGGCCGAAGGGGAACGGTGGGTGGCGGCCATTGCCGATGCGCCCAAGCCGCCACCCTATCGTATTACCTTTACGCTACCGTTGCTCAACCGGGCACGCCAGGTGAGCTTTGTCGTCACCGGCAGGGCCAAGGCGGCGGTTGTGGCGCAGATCTTCACCAAGCCGCCGACAACGGCGCTCCCGGCAAGCCTGGTGCGGCCGCCTAACGGTAGCTTGGACTGGTTTTTGGATCAAGACGCGGCCACTGAATTACCGACGGGGTTACGCCATACAGGAATCGCAGCAGAGCGTGACAAATGAACAAGCAGGCAACAGACCATGACCAATATAGCTGAACTTTATCTGGCCGGCGATCTCGGCGGCACCAAGACCAATCTGGCGATTATTTCGCCTGCACGCGGGCCACGCGACCCGCTGGTCGAAATCTCCTTGCCCAGCGCGGCCTTTCCTGATCTGGCAAGTCTGGTGACGGCATTCTTGGAACAAAACAAGTTACCGGTGCAGCGCGCCTGCTTTGGGGTGGCCGGGCCGGTGGTGGGGGGGCGCGCCACGATCACCAATCTGCCCTGGCAGTTGGATGAGACAGCCTTAACCGAACAACTGGGACTGACTTCGGTGACGCTGCTCAATGATCTGGTGGCGATTGCCTACGCCGTTCCCAACCTGACGGCGGCTGACTGCCAAACGCTTCACACCGGTCAACCGACGCCCACGGGAGCATTGGCCGTTGTGGCGCCGGGGACGGGGCTGGGCGAAGCCTTTCTGCTGCACGACGGTCAACGCTATCGCGCCTATCCTTCGGAAGGCGGTCATGCCGATTTTGCCCCGAATACTGCACTGGAAGGAGGGCTGTTGCGCTATCTGCAAGCCGAGTTGGGTCATGTGAGTTGGGAACGCGTCTGTTCAGGCAAAGGGATTCCCAACATCTATCACTACCTCAAAGCCATTGATTTTGCCGAAGAACCGGCCTGGCTGACCGAAGAGTTGGCCGGCGTTACCGATCCGACGCCGATGATTGTCAATGCGGCGCTGGATACCGAAAGAACTTCCCCACTCTGTACCGCCACGCTCAACACCTTTGTGTCGATCCTGGGCGCCGAGGCTGGCAACCTGGCGCTCAAAGTACTGGCGACCGGCGGCGTTTACATCGGCGGCGGCATTCCCCCGCGCATTCTGCCGCTGTTGCAAGCAGAAAGCTTTATGCAAGCGTTTTTGAACAAGGGACGCTTTGCCGATTTACTCCGTCAAATTCCGGTCCATGTGATTCTCAATCCGAAAGCGGCGTTGTTGGGCGCAGCCTGTTATGGGCTGGCTCGCGAAGCGCTCTAAAGTCAATCGTCCCCTTCGGCTCTGCTCAGGGCAGGCTCTACGGGGCAAAGGGCAATTTTACCGTCTACAAACGTTTTACAAACGCAATGAGTTTATTCTGAAATTATGGCGCTAGATTAGAGAGATAAAGAGATTGAGAGATTCGATCTACGACGTTTCTCAATCTCTCAATCTTTTTATCTCCCTTTTTTGACAAAGGAAAGAACCATGCAAACTGCAATCGAACAACGCAGCATCAACACTATTCGCACACTGGCGATGGACGCCGTGCAAGCGGCCAATTCCGGCCATCCCGGCACGGCCATGGCGATGGCGCCGGTGGTCTATACACTTTGGCAGGAGTTTCTGCGCTTTGACCCCAACGACCCGATCTGGCCCAATCGCGACCGCTTTGTGCTTTCCGTTGGTCACGCTTCCATGTTGCTCTATGCCATGTTACACCTGACCGGCGTCAAGGCGGTCAACCCCAAGTATGAAACGCTGGGGGATTTGTCGGTGTCGCTGGCGGACATCAAAAACTTCCGCCAACTGGACAGCAAATGTCCCGGTCACCCCGAATACCGCTGGACATCGGGCATTGAGACCACCACCGGGCCGCTAGGCCAGGGCGTGGCGACGAGCGTTGGCATGGCGATTGCCGCGCAGTGGATGGCGGCGCACTTCAACCGCCCCGACTTTGCCATGTTTGGCTACAATGTCTACGCCCTGGCCGGCGACGGCTGTATGATGGAGGGGGTCACTGGTGAAGCGGCTTCGTTGGCCGGTCATTTGAAGTTGGCGAATCTCTGTTGGATCTATGACAACAACCACATTACGATTGAAGGGCATACAGATTGGGCCTTTAGCGAGGATGTCGCCACCCGTTTTCTGGGCTATGGCTGGAATGTCTTACGGGTGGGCGACGCCAATGACCTGACCATGTTACGCCGCGCCTTCCAGACCTTCCAGCAGACCACGGATCGCCCGACCTTGATCATTGTCGATAGCCACATTGCCTATGGCTCGCCCAACAAACAGGACACCCATGCGGCCCACGGCGAACCGCTGGGCGAAGAGGAGATCCGCCTGACCAAGCGTAACTATGGCTGGCCCGAAGACGAAAAATTCCTCGTGCCACCGGAGGTGGTAGACTACTTTGCTGTTGGTATCGGCCAGCGGGGCAGTGAACAACGCAATGCCTGGATCGCCCAATTTGAGCGCTACCAGGCCGCCTACCCCGCATTGGCCGACCAACTTTACAAAATGCAACACCGTCAGTTGCCGGAAGACTGGGACAAAAATCTGCCCTTCTTTCCCGCCGATGCCAAGGGCGTTGCCAGTCGCGACAGTTCGGGCAAGGTGCTCAATGCCCTGGCCCAGGCTATCCCCTGGCTCATTGGCGGCGCGGCTGATTTGGCGCCTTCAACCAAGACTCGTCTTACCTTTGATGGTGCGGGAGACTTCTCGGCCCACGATTACAGCGGACGCAACTTTCACTTTGGTGTGCGCGAACACGCCATGGGGTCGATTCTCAATGGTCTGTCGCTTTCCAAGATTCGCCCCTTTGGTTCCGGTTTTCTGATCTTTAGCGACTACGCCCGCCCCGCCATCCGCCTGAGCGCGCTCATGGAGATCCCGACGATCCACATCTTCACCCACGATTCGATTGGCGTGGGCGAGGATGGCCCGACCCATCAGCCGGTGGAGCAATTGGCTTCGTTGCGCGCCATCCCCGGTCTGATCGTCTTGCGGCCTGGTGATGCCAACGAGGTGGTCGAAGCATGGCGGGTGATTATGCAACTGCGCCATGAACCGGTCGCGCTCATTTTGAGCCGTCAAGCGCTGCCCACCCTGGATCGCACCAAATACGCGTCGGCTGCCGGTCTGGCTCAGGGCGCCTACATTCTGGCCGACGCCCGCAACGGCAAACCCGACGTGATCTTGATCGCCACCGGCAGTGAAGTCGCGCTCTGTGTCCAAGCGTATGAACAACTGACGGCGCAAGGCATTGGCGCCCGTGTGGTCAGTATGCCCTCGTGGGAGTTATTTGAACAGCAAAGCCAACGTTATCAAGAAGAGGTGTTGCCGCCCGCGGTGACGGCGCGGGTGGCGGTGGAACAAGCCTCGACCCTGGGCTGGGCGCGCTATGTCGGCAGCCAGGGCGTGGCCATTGGCATGGAAACCTTTGGCGCTTCGGCGCCGCTGAAAGCTTTGCAACAGAAGTTCGGTTTTGTGCCGGAACGGATTGTCGCAGTGGCAAAAGAGTTAATCGAAGGAAAATAAGACAATGACCAACCTACATGAAATCACCGGAGCGGGTCAGGCCATCTGGTTTGACTTTATTCGCCGTTCGTTTATTGACACCGGCGAGTTACAGGATCTGGTGGACAAGGGGGTGCGCGGCGTCACCTCCAACCCGACCATCTTTGAAAAGGCGATTGCCGGCAGCACCGACTATGACTGGACGATGGGCAATCTGGTGCGCGCCGGGAAATCAACCGCAGAGATTTACGAAGCGCTGGCCTTTGACGACATTACCAAAGCAGCCCAGGTGCTTCGCCCGCTCTATGATGAGTCCGCCGGCGGCGACGGCTATGTCAGCATTGAAGTCAGCCCGACGCTGGCCCATGACACCGCCGGGACGGTGGCCGACGCCAGTCGCATCTTTGCGATGTTGGATCAACCCAATGTAATGATCAAAATCCCGGCCACCCCGGCTGGCATTCCGGCGATTGAAGCGGTGATTGCCTTCGGTATCAATGTGAATGTCACTTTGATTTTTTCGCTGGAGCAATACCAGGCAGTGGCAGAAGCGTATCTGCGCGGGCTGGAAAAGCTGGCTGTCACCGGCGGCGACCTGCGCAAGGTAGCCTCGGTGGCCTCCTTCTTTGTCAGCCGCGTCGATGGCGTGGTGGATGGGGCGTTGGAAAAGATCGGCAACCGTGACCTGCAAGGCAAAATTGCCGTTGACAACGCCAAGGTTGCCTATGCCGAGTTCCAACAAATTTTCAGCGGCGCCCGCTGGCAAGCCTTAGCGGCCAAAGGCGCACGGGTGCAACGTCCGCTTTGGGCCAGCACCGGTGTCAAAAGCCCCCACTACCCCGACACGCTCTACGTGGACAACCTGATCGGCCCCGATACGGTCAATACCCTGCCGCCGGCCACGCTCAACGCCGTGCTGGATCATGGGCAAACCGTGGCGACCATTACGGATGATGTGACCGGCGCCCGCGCGCGTCTGGCGCAACTGGCCGCTCTGGGCATCGATCTCACCGCGATCACCCAAAAGCTTCAGGATGAAGGGGTTGCGTCCTTTGCCAAATCCTTTGAGACGCTCATGAGCAGTATTGATGAAAAGCGCGAACGGCTGCGCGGGAGTACAGGATGATCCAGGCCATGATCTTTGACCTTGACGGCACGTTGGTGAAGACAGAGTGGCTCAAGGCGCTCTCCTATGCCAAAGCGGCGGCGTTACTCAACCCGGATGTGCAGGAAGCGGAGGTGGTGGAAGCATTCAAGGCGGTGGTGGGCCTTTCCCGCAGTGAAGTCGCCCAATATCTGGTGGAACGCTTTCGGTTGACCGCTGCCGCCCAGGCCCGCATGACAGACTATAGCGTGGAGACGCCCTGGCAAGCCTACATCCAAATTCGGCTGGCGATTTATGAGGAGATGTTGACCGACCCGCGTGTACTCTTGGACAATCAGTGGCCGCACAATGTGGCGTTGCTGCACGAAGCGCGGCGCATGGGGTGTAAAGTCGGGCTGGCAACCATGTCCTACTGTCCTCAAGTCCAGCGGGTGCTGACGATTCTGGATTGGCAACACGCCTTTGATTTTGTCGCCAGTCGCGATGATGTGGAGCAGGGCAAGCCCGACCCAGAAATTTACCGCATGGTGGCGCGTCAACTGGGCGTTGACGCGCCCCACTGCCTGGTGATCGAAGATTCGCCCACCGGCGTCAAAGCGGCGTTGGCTGCCGGTATGCACTGTATTGCGGTGACCACCCCCTTTACCCGCGAAGCCTTTTGGCGACAGCCGCTCTTGCCGCTAGAACAGATCGTCGATGACCCGGCGCAATTGATGGCAGCGGTGGAGCGCATCTTGAAACTGCCCCAGCTGACGTAGGGCAAGTTCCAGAACTTTTTCCAACAGGCGTCTATACTGCACGCGGTTGTTACAACGCTTTGTAAAGTAAAAGTAAAGTTTAGTGAGTGCGCTTACACGAAAATTTCACGGCAAGGCGACGACAGTTGGCAAGCGTTTTCGCATAAGGGAAAGGTAATAATGACAGTTCAAACTTCTGATTCACTGGCGACGGCAGCCCCTTCTTTCTGGGGCAAACATGGTCAAAAGCTGGTCGCGGCGGCGTTCTGGGTTTTGTTGGTCGGCGGCTACACCTGGTATTACCAGGCCAACAACCTAACGACAGAGACGGCGCTGTTACAGCTTGTCGATCTCTTTAGCTCGGCCTGGGGACCGCTGCTCTATATGCTGCTTTATGCCCTGCGCCCCTTGATCTTTTTCCCGGCCACGCTTTTGACCCTGACCAGCGGCGCCATTTTTGGCGCCGGCTCCCTGCTCAATCTGGCGCTGGCCGTCCTTTACACGGCGATTGGCGCCAACGCCTCGGCCATGATTGCCTATCTGGTGGGTCGCTTTTTCGGCCAAGGCTTGTTACAAGAGCAGGCGAGTGCAGAAGGAACAGCCGGCCTGCTTCAGCGCTATACAGAGCGGATGCGCCAAAACAGCTTCGAGACCGTGCTGATCATGCGCTTTATCTTCCTGCCCTATGATCTGGTCAACTACCTGGCCGGCATCCTGCGCATTGACTGGAAAGCTTTTCTGTTGGCGACGGTTCTTGGTTCGATTCCCGGCACGATTGCTTTTGTCTCCTTTGGCGCTTCGATTGACATTAAAGAGTTGGCGATGGGCAAAACGCCCGAATTTAACCCGTGGGTGCTGGGCTTTGGGCTGCTGATTCTACTGGTCAGTATTGCCATTTCGCGCTATTTCAAAAAACGGGAAACATCTTCCACCGTGTAGCAATAAATGATTGGACAATTGGAGAATGAAATGATGCAAACAAAAGAATTGACGGCAGCAGCAGAGATGTCAATGGCCGATGCGCTGCCGCGAACGGAAAATAATCTACGGCGTTTGGGCAATGCTCGCCCCGCTAACTGGACCAATCCCAAACCGGCCCCGGTCTATAACTTGATTGTCATCGGCGGCGGTTCCGCCGGACTGTTGGCGGCGATTGTGGCCGCTGGGCTGGGGGGCAAAGTGGCCTTGATCGAAAAGCACATGATGGGCGGCGACTGTTTGAACGTGGGTTGCGTCCCCTCCAAAGCCATTATTCGCTCGGCCAAGACCATGGGCGAAATGATGATGGCGCACAAATTTGGCATTGAAACTCATGGCGCCACCGTCCATTTTGACCAGGTGATGGAGCGCATTCGCCGTGTGCAGGCCGACATTAGCCATGTTGATTCGGTCTGGCGCTACACCGACGAAGGGGTCGATGTCTTTCTGGGCGAGGGCTGCTTTACCGGGCCGGACACCCTGGAAGTGGGCGGCGAACGGCTCAAGTTCAAAAAGGCGGTCATTACCACGGGGTCGCGCCCCTTTCATCCACCGATCCCCGGTTTGAAGGAAGCCGGTTTTCTGACCAATGAAACCGTCTGGAATCTGACCGAACAGCCCAAACGGCTGGCGGTGATCGGCGGTGGCCCGATTGGTTGTGAATTGGCGCAGGCGTTTCAGCGCCTGGGCAGTGAAGTGACGCTCTTTCACAATGCCGGTCATCTGCTCAACCGTGAAGATGCTGACGCGGCGGAGATTGTGCAAAATGCCTTTATCCGTGAAGGTATCAAGCTGGTGCTCAACAATCAGGTGACCAAAGTGACGCAGATGAATGGCGAGAAGCTGCTGCACTATGAATGTCCCACCGAGTGTGATGCGGTTGTGGTCGATGAAATTCTCGTGGCGACCGGGCGCGTCCCGAATATTGAAAAGTTGGGACTTGAGCAGGTTGGCGTGCAGACCGACCCGCGGCGCGGCATTATCGTCAATGAGTACATGCAGACCAGCAACCCGCGCATCTACGCCGCCGGTGATGTGGCGATGGAGTACAAATTTACCCACGCCGCGGCCGCGGCAGCGAAAATCGTGATCCAGAACGCGCTCTTTTACGGGCGCAAAAAGATCACCGATCTCAAGATGCCCTGGTGTACCTACACCGACCCGGAGATTGCCCACGTCGGCCTCTATGAACATGACGCGGAAGCCAAAGGCATCGCCATCGACACCTACACCGTCCACTTTGACGAGAATGATCGGGCCATGGCCGACGGCGAGGAAGAGGGCTTTGTCAAGGTGCATACCAAGAAAGGCGCCGATGAAATTCTTGGCGCGACGATTGTGGCGCGCCAGGCCGGTGATATGATCAACGAGATCACCCTGGCGATGGTGGCGGGCATTGGGCTGAAGACCATCAGCGAAGTCATTCACCCCTATCCGACCCAAGCGGAAGCGATTGCGCGTGTCGCCGGTCTCTACAACCGCACCCGGCTCACCCCCACGGTGCAGAAATTATCCGGCGGTTGGTTGGCGCTGAACCGCCGGTGAGAAGCGGGGGCTGGGCAACGGTTCACGAGAGATGGTTAATCGTTGCCTGGGGAGGAGGGAGGATGATTCACAAGAGCTTTCTTCAAGACAATGGTCGTCCGGTTGTTCGCGTGACTTTTGTGGTGCCCAATGGCGTTTGGGCCGACACCCTCTATTTGGTGGGCGATTTCAATGATTGGCAGCGCACGGCGCACCCCTTCCATCATGATGAGCGCGCCGGACAGTGGGTGACGACGGTCGATCTGGACGAAGGGCGCGCCTATCAGTTTCGCTATCTGCGTGACCATGACCACTGGCTGAATGATAGTCAAGCCGATGCCTATGTGATCAACCCGTATGGCACTGACAATTTTGTCGTGGTGACCGATCCACATTTCAAACCGTATTGTGACACAAAGGAGCGTTATCATGGAACTGGCAATGGTGGGCCTGGGGAAAATGGGGGCTAATATGACCAGCCGTCTGCTACGGGGCGGTCATCGCATCGTGGTTTATGATCTCAACGAAGCCGCCATTCAAAAGGCCGCAACCGAAGGTGCCATTGGCACGCGTTCGTTCGCTGACCTTGTCCAGCGGTTGAGCGCACCACGCGCTGTCTGGTTAATGGTTCCCTCCGGCGAGCCAACGGAAAAGACGATGTTGACGGTTGCCGAACAGTTAGCGCCTGGTGACATTATCATCGACGGCGGCAACAGCAACTACAAGGATTCGATCCGCCGGGCGGCGCTGCTCAAAGAAAAGGGCATCCATTTTGTCGATGTCGGCACCAGCGGCGGCATTTGGGGCATCACCGAAGGGTATAGCCTGATGGTGGGTGGTGAGGAAGCGGTGGTGGAACAACTGCGCCCCATCTTTGCCACCCTGGCGCCGGCGGCGGACAAGGGCTGGGGCTATGTCGGGCCGCACGGCGCCGGTCACTTTGTCAAGATGGTGCATAACGGCATTGAATATGGGCTGATGCAAGCTTATGCCGAAGGTTTTGAGTTGATGAAGAAGAAGAGCGAACTGAGCTTAGACCTGCCCCAGATCGCCGAAATCTGGCGACATGGCAGCGTAGTGCGTTCATGGCTGCTGGACTTGACGGCAGACGCGCTCAAAGAAAATCCAAGCCTGGATGGCATTGCCGCCTATGTCACCGATTCGGGCGAAGGACGCTGGACGGTAGCAGAAGCCATCGATCTGGCGGTGTCGATCCCGGTGATCAGCATGGCCCTGCAACGCCGCTTCCGTTCGCGCGATGAAGCCCCCTTCTCCGACAAACTGTTGGCCGCCATGCGCAACCAATTTGGCGGCCATGCCATCAAAACGGTAACAAATGGCGGATAACCCAGCGCGACTAACAAATCTTTCTGTCCTGTAGGGACACCTGAATTTAGGTGATTTATGAATAACCATTTGCCAACAACGATTGTCATTTTTGGCGCTTCGGGCGATTTGACCCAGCGTAAGTTAATTCCCGCGCTCTATAACTCCTTGCGCAAGGGACGCCTGCCGGCGCAGACCCGCATTGTCGGCTTTGCCCGCCGCCCTTGGGACGATGACGCCTTTCGCGAGCCGCTCCACAAAGGGGTGCAAGAATTCAGCGGCCATTATGAGGCCGGACTGTGGCAGAGCTTTGCGCCCATGCTCCATTATTTCCAAGGCGATCTGGATACCCCGACCGATTACACACGCCTGGCCGAATTTTTACAGAAGTTAGAAGCCGGTCCAGCGCATCGCCTCTACTATCTTGCCACCGCCCCTGAGTACTATGGCCCGATTGCCACCCATCTCGGTGCAGCCGGCTTGGCGGATCAAACCAACGGACGGCGCAATCTGGTCATCGAAAAACCCTTTGGCCATGATCTGGAGACGGCCCTGGCCCTCAACCAGGTTGTTCACAACGCCTGGGCAGAGAGTCAGGTCTATCGCATTGATCATTATCTGGGCAAAGAGACGGCGCAGAACATTATGTTTTTCCGCTTTGCCAACGCGATTTTCGAGCCGCTTTGGAATCGCAACTATATTGACCATGTGCAGATCACGGTGGCGGAAACCGTGGATGTCGGCCATCGCGCCGGGTACTATGATAGCGCCGGCGTCTTGCGCGATATGTTCCAAAACCATCTGCTGCAATTGTTTACGTTGGTGGCGATGGAACCGCCCTCGCCGTCCAATGCGACGACTTTGCGTAACGAGAAAGTCAAAGTGTTGAGCGCCACCCGCCCGCTTGCCCTGGAAAATACGGTGCGCGCCCAATATACGGACTATCGCCAGGCGCCGGGCGTGGCCCCCGCCTCACAGACGCCGACCTATGCCGCCCTCAAGCTCCATGTGGATAACTGGCGTTGGCAGGGCGTCCCCTTTTATCTCCGCTCTGGGAAGGCGTTGGCGGCCAAAGTATCCGAAATTAACATTGTCTTTAAACGGCCGCCGCTTGATATGTTCCGCCTGGTTGATTGTCCGCCGGCGGCGCCGAATGTACTCACGATTTCCGTCCAGCCCAACGAGGGCATTCATCTCGGGTTTGATGCCAAAGTGCCGGATACAGCCCAAGAGTTGAACAAAGTGGCGATGCACTTTCACTATCACGAAGCCTTTCCCGGCAAAGCGCTGCCCGACGCCTATGAACGGCTGCTACTGGATGCCCTCAACGGTGACGCAACCCTCTTTGCCCGCAGCGACGAAATTGACTATGCCTGGCGCTTGATTGACCCGGTGTTGCAGGGCTGGGCAAGGGAGACCGCCCCGCCCCTGGCGACTTACCCACGCGGCAGTTGGGGGCCGCCTGAAGCGGATGCATTGTTAGCGCGCGATGGTCGCGCTTGGTGTGTCGATTGTTGATCAGGCTCGTCCTTTTGCCCCGTGGATTAATTTTTCTTGCCGGATGGCCGCAACGGCCAATTCACGCACGGCACGCGGCGCAAGGGCTGTTACGCGGCTGGCCATGACGACGGCGCCGTCTGGGCGACTATGGAGCCACCCAAGGATCGTGATTTCCAAGGGCTCATCTTTGCTGGCCTGAATGAAGCAGTGTAATTCCAGCGCCTGCCGACCGGTTACAAAAATGCGGTGGCGGCCACCTTGATCAGGTGAATCGGTTTGTACTTGCAGATCCATAACCGGCGTCAGCTCGCCATCTACCGATAACGTGTTGGTGCTGTGGTGGATGATCGTACCCATGAGAAAGACATGGTTATTACGGCGCATAACATACCTCGTTTTCTCGAAATCGCGTAATACCCTCTATGCGACGATGGCGATAGCAGCGATGTGAGCGACAATGAGAACACATGGAAAATCACGAATCAGGGAAGAGGGTTTTGTTCCGTTCCGTATGGACGATACGTGGTTGTGGATTGAGCAGCAATTCTCCCATCGCATAAGCGCTCAAGGCATATTCAAGCAAGACACGGACAACTTCCCCCACCGGCACTTTCAGCTCCTGGGCAATCGCTTTAACCTGTTGATCCAGTTGCTCTGGGATGCCGCGATACGAATGCACTTTACTTGCATGAGGGGCGCCGTTGGTAAACTTTTGCTCCTGTACAGTAGAGGATTCTGGTTGTAGATCACTGAACCACGTTTGTTGTTGAACTCCCGGCATCATGTCGTACCCCTTTTATGTTGACAAAGCCTGTTGACAATTCGCTGTAAACAGAAAGCCCGCAATTACTTGTTGACTCAGTCGCGTAAACCAGTTGTGTCAACGCTAGTTTTGGCGTTAGGTCGCTGGCAAAGCAATTTTGGGTCAAATTACTCACCTCTGTTTTTTGACCCAAAATTCATGGACATCACTCACAATAGTAATTCATCCAGTGCATCCGCCAGTTCCGCATCATCAGGTAGGTCCGCATCGATCACTTGTTGCATATGCCCTGACCGTAATGCCATCTTCACCGCGGCGACCCGGCGTCGACCAGCAATGCTGCGGAAAAAGGCAATCAGATCATCATCTTCGCCCGCGCGTAGTGTCAAATTGATATGAAACCGATGCACCTGTACCGCAAGCCGTGGCCGTCCCATCAGTCGCCTCGCTGCCGCGCCATTTGGGCCAGTGCTTGTTTGTAAAGACCACGGGCTGTGGCCAGCACAGGTTGGTCAGGCAAATGGGTTTTACCGCCAAACCGTCTTATCAAATAATCACCCAATAGCAAAGCGCCGCCGCCGACGACAATGATGCGCTCAAAACGGCGCCACTGCTGCCCCCACCGCCGTTCGATAACGCCATTGACCTCTCTGGCCCAAATCGGCAATACATCACTCACATCAAGCGCATGGCTACGTAGCAGGGCGTCGAGTTCACCCAGGGAGTAGTGGTTGTCCTGGTTGAGTAGCTCAATCAGGCGACGCACACCAACCGTGCTGCCGGTTGTGAAGCGCTGTACCGTCGCCTTGTCCCGCACTGCTAGTAGTTCAATGGTGTTAAAGCCAACCGAGACGATACCCAGTTCCTTTTTCATGTGCGGCTTACGTTCAGTGACAAAGGCGCCTTCATCATCCAATAGGTAGTCAAAAAGCGCGCCGGCCGGTTGTGACGTGACCCGTACATCCTCGATCCGTACCCCATAGCACTGTCCATCAGCCTGCCAGGTGTGGTCACCCTTCATCCATTTGCGCACGGCGGCTGCCGTTGTTTTGGCTTGTTCCTCAGTGAGCGTCTCCAAGGGCATACCGACAAGGCAGACCAGGGGATAAGAGAAACAGCCATAGCTTTGCATGTACTGGGTGAGGGCGCCATAGAAGAGCGCTACAATTTCGGGGCTAGCCGTTAAGCGCTCATAGTCGAGATTTTCGATGGCGCGCCCGTAGTCATGAGCAGAGAGACCGACGAAATAGGGCTGGGCGCCAACCTTGATTTGCATGGCGGGCAGTTGGCGAGCAAAGCCCGTCATGCGCGCCGTCTGTGCGCCACTGCCTACGGCGACAAAGGAAGGTAATTGTGTCCCGCCTTGCGCGCCATATAGTTTGATGGCGCCCATGCCGAGATCGACGCCCAGGTAGGTTACGTCAGGGTTGGGTTGTACGGTTGCGCCCGGGTACGGTTGGACGGTTGTGGTAGCTACTTGCATGCGGTTCCTCCTCTGGTTGCGCCAGAATTGATGAATGAATTGTTGTACGATAGCGGTTAGTTGTTGAACGTCCATAGATCTTGATCTCACCAGATACATGGTTGCGACCCCATTCAGGTCTTACGCCGGTACGCGTACCCTTGGCCCTTGCTGTTCCAAGTAACGCTGCCGCTGATGACGGCGGTAGTCAGCCACTTCATGAAGGCCGGTAGCTTGGGCGGCCCCGTAGAGGCGGCTCATCACGCGTCCGCTCCATTGCTCTTCCAATACATCCAAGTCCAAGTTGGTCGTGACGACGGTCGCGAGATTGGCGGCATACCGTTGGTTGACCACATAGGCCAGCCGCTCACGCGCCCAAGCGGTTGGCTTTTCCATGCCTAAATCGTCGAGAATGAGCAAATCGACGCCACAGACAGTTTCTAACAACTCAGCCTCACTGTGTTCTGCTTCACGCTGAAAGGAAGCACGAATGGCGAGCAGGAGTTCGCCCAGGGTGGTGGCATAGACACCGAAGCCAAGCCCTAACGCAACAATGCCCATCCCCACCGCCAAATGGGTCTTGCCACAACCAACCCCGCCCGTCAGAATTAACCCCCAGCCACTTACCAGGTGCTGTGCGACAGATTCAACGTAGCCCTGGAGGAGATTGGTCAGGTGTGTTGGCAGGCGTTGCCACTCAAAGGTTGCTAGATCAGCCTGTTCATAGCGCTGCCAAGTGCGGATGCCGCCACTCTTCGCCAGGTGGTTGGCGACCAGACCAACACAATCGCGACACGGGAAGCGCCATCCGGCAATGCCAATCTCGGCGCCACTTCCTTCACAGGTTGGGCAACTAGCCTGTATCCAGTGGCCAGCGAGTAGCTCGGCTTTGGGCCACTGCCACAGGGGCAGACTGACCGGAAGTGGGGGAGGCGGTTGGGTGAGGGTTAGCGGGTAGTGTAGCTGCATAGTCACTCCTTTCCACGGCGCTATTGCCTGACTGCACCATGAGCATTGGTGGTGGGTAAGCGCCACGTCGCACCTGTTTGCGGAGATACGCGGCTGGTTTCTGGACGCCGTTGGCTGGGTCGAGTACATACGCCAGCCAGGCAACCGTGAGCGCTGGCTGTGCCAGACACTCACGAATGCCGGCTGGACTCATCGCCTGGGGTGTTAAGTTTGCCAGCGCCGCAACCAACGCTGGTTGCGGCGTTGACATGGTGTTACTGGTCTGACCGTCGCTCAGTGCCTTGATCTGATCTGATCGTTGATCTGATTGGTTCTGATCCATCATCAACTCAATCAATTCAACCGCTTGGGTGTGATCAGGCGTAGCACCCACCGCACCAGTAGGGGTTTGGCTGTGATCGGGCATCGCACCCAAACCCTTCTCTGGCCGCTGGGTGTTATGGGATGTAGCACCCAACGCCTTCGTATCAACACTGGGTGTCATGGGCGGTAGCACCCAAGTGTCGGCAGGGGCCGTTTGGGTGCTATCGGGTATAGCACTCACAGCATTACCATCAAGTTGGGTGTTATCTGATGTGTCACCCATTACTTGGCGGTCGTCACTGGATGCTATGTGGGATAACACCCAGTTCATAGCCTGTGGCTGGTGGGTGCGATGCCCCATCACACCCACTTCTGTTTCTGCGGGTTGGGTACGATGCGCAGTCACACTCAACGCCTTACGCTCTTGGTTGGGTGTGATCGGAGATCGCACGCCGTTGTCGGCGCGCAGGGGTTGGGTGTGATCGGGCATCACACGCACCGTTTCATGTTTTGCTGGTGTATCTACCATTGGGTAGGTACGCCAACAAATGTTGTTGATCCGCTCGCGCCGGAGCAACCCTACTTTGACCAACCGGTTGATACGGGCGCGTACGCCACTGACAGTCAACGGCACGTTCCCTGGATGGCAGTGGGCGAGTTGCTCATAATCTAAGTCGGTGTAAGGCTGCTCGGCCTGGGGATGGGTGCGCCAGGCCAAATGGCAGATGAAGGCGTAGGTGCGAAACTCACCGTCGCCGATGTCTGCCAGCAGCGCAAGATCGGGGACTGGCGTTGTCGGTAGTTCAATCATCCGCCACCTCCTGCCGTTCCAGCAACCCCAGTTGACGATAGGGCTGGCGCCAACGCAGGGTGGCAATGAGATCATAAAGCTGGAGCAAACGACGGTCGGCAGCCGCATCCAACCGCATGAGATAATGGGTTTCCTGCTCACGAATTGCGAAGCCCATCGCTGAAAAGGCGACTGCCATGCGTGCGCCGCGTTCATCAGTGGTCCAACGCAGGGCTGGGCAACCCATGCCTGCTTCCGTCACCTCTGGCGCAAAATCAGCTAAGGGCATGGGATCGTCGGCTTCTGCGATGGGCAACAATGGCTCACAGTCATCAGCAGATTTGCACGGTAGTGGTGGATTCATGTATCATCCCCTTTGGAACATATTTTCTGAGAGTGAGCGTCTGTCCTTGGCAGAGGACAGGGAGCGTTCACTCTTTCTTTTTGATACAGCAAGTGAGGATTCGGTCAATCCAGAATCTGGTAGCTAGGTCCATCTGGTGGATTGCGCGTATCATCCTCATCATCCGGCCAGTTGCGGCTCGGCAAGGATCGGGACCAGCCCGCGTCGCTCGGCGGCGCTTGACGTTGACGCCAAGCATCGAGCAACCGGGTATCGCGACGCTGGCTGTCAAAGGTTGTTCTTTCGTTCTGCATGGCGCTTCGTTCCGTACGCGCTAATTCGCGTAAAGCGCGTAGGCGTTCCACTTCGCCAATGTCATCGCGTTCTTGCAGATGTGTTGCGCCCCGAATGACGAGAATATAGATGCCGCCAACGATTAGCACCACGACCAGCAAGAACGGAATACCCAGCAGTAACCCCAGAAAAAAGGCCGAGGCTTCCGGCCCAAATCGACGGTCGATATAAACGAGCAACCCTGTGCAAAGCAGGATAACCGCTAACGCCAACACGGCCCACAGTCCACACCCTTCTGCTTGAAATCGTTTCATCATCTCTCTGCCTCCTCTGTTGATGGGGGTAACGTAAGCGTAACGTAACGATCCATCGGTTTGACGCGTGATGCGCCTGACCGCTCCCGTTGCGTTACGCTTACGTTGCTTCCTCTGAGTAGGCAGCCGATGATGCTCCGGTTTGAGCAAGGGCATCGGCAATTGCCGCTTTTACGCCTTCCCAGTTGAGCATCTGCCCGGTTTCCTTTTGGTGCGCCCGTTGCACCGCCTTCTGGCTGGGCGGTTTGCCGTGTTGACGCAGATACTGCACCACCAGTTCATACAACCAATCCGGGT
>JAPKMW010000109.1 GCA_026645575.1 Caldilineaceae bacterium | reverse complement strand
GGTCTAACGATTTCGTCACTCGTATTTTACCAACGCACGGAGGTGTTTGTCTCCTTTTTTACTCCGAACTCAGGTTAATAGCACACGATGAAGGCGCTTGGATTCAATTTGTTGTCAGCGATGATGGGCCAGGGATCGATCCTCAGTTTCACCAGAAGATCTTTGACATTTTCCAAACCTTGCAGCCACGTGACACGGTGGAAGGCAGCGGGATGGGGCTAGCCATTGTTAAAAAGGCGATTGAACTAGTTGGTGGAACAATCACGGTTGACTCTGCTGTGGGGGCTGGGGCGACCTTCCGTTTTACGTGGCCCAAGGGAATACAGAGGGTAGAAGAAATAGAGGTGAATGAGGCATCAAAGCACTGATTCAGTGGCGATGCGTCTGAGCAGACCACCAGCAGCGATTAATCCACTGTCCAACAATGGGGAATAGAAAGCGCCAGCGTTCTGCTACCTCTTGAGAGTAAATCGTAGAAACTTATTCTGTTGGAAGAGAAATATTGCCCTCGATCTCCTGCGTTGGAAATTGAGTAAGGGAACAATACTGATGCAGAAAGGTCATCAGGTCAGCCAAATCAGCACTCAATTGTGACTTGATGAAATAGGCGGCCACATGATGGTAAAAAGCAGCACTTTGATCGCGCTGCGCATCAGACGTTGTCATCACACAGACAAGGCTAGGGTGGAGGATCGGATCGCGGCGCAGAATCTCTAAAAAGGCCAATCCACTCAATCGAGGCATATTCAAATCGAGTAAAATCAGGTACGGCCAAGGGAGGGGTGAATATCCTTCTTCACCACGCAACATTTGTAATGCCACAAGACCATCGGCGGCAACAAAGAGCGTGTATGGCATCTTGTACTTGGCAAAAGCGCGATTCAACAACTCGGCTTCGACCTCATCGTCTTCAACGACTAGAATTACGGGTAATGGGCGCATGCGTTGACCTCTGCAGCTTATGGATTCGTATGTTTATTCAAGGACAGGACTTCTCCTGGATTGGGAAGGAGTCCGGACCTACCCCTGTTCTGCGCGAGGGCGCACTTTCGGCCATGTCAAGTGAAACATTGTGCCTTTTCCCACCTCAGATTCAATGGCAATCTGTCCTCCTCGGCTTTCGACGAGCTTTTTGACAATGGCCAACCCCATGCCAGTTCCCTCACTCGACATCTGTGAACTGAGCGTCTGAAACAGCCCAAAGATGCGCTCATGATATTGTGGTTCAATGCCAGGCCCGTTATCAGCGACCGTAAAGATAACTGATTCATCTTTTTCGACGGCAGTCACCTGTACCTGACCCTGGGCCGGCTGGTGATGATGCTTGATAGCATTAGCGATGAGGTTACGCAAAATTGTAGCTAAGGGCACTCGTTCCGTTTCAAGCGTAGGCAACTGTTCCGTATGAACGACAAATCCAGGTGGGGGCGCCAGCATCGTAACGGTCTCCTGCACCAGTGCGTGGGTATCAACGCGTTCCGGTGCATGGTATTGCCGGCTAGCTCGGGCATACGCCAGCAAATCATTCAGCACATTCTCCAAATATTTGATGCGCCCTCGTAGTTTGGTTAAGTGTTCTTGCGACTGGGCAGGCAACATATCAGCCGCATCTTCACTAATCCAGGTGGCCAAGTTATTAATGGCACGTAAGGGAGAACGGAGGTCATGGGAAGCACTGTAAGTAAACGCTTCCAGTTCTTGATTCGCTGCTTCTAACTCGCGGGTGCGTTGCTGGAGTATGGCTTCGGTCTGTTGCTGAATATGAATTTGCTGCTGTAAGGCCAAGTTCGCCTTTTGTAATTGCGCAGGACTGGGTAAGGCCAGAATCTGCGGCAGCAAAGGCCACAGTACAATGGCGGTGACTACGGAGATAATCGCCGTCAATGCGTCGACCGTTCCCTGTAGCCAGTAAACCGGCACCCAAAGCGTCCATAGTTTGACTAGGTGGGTGGTGCCGCACCCGAAGATAAAAAGAGCAAACAAGATAAATACACGCCGGTGGATGAGATCCTGACGCCGTTGGACCAAGGTGAGCAGAGCAAGAGGAATCGAGTAGTAGGCCAAGGCAATCAACAAGTTGGCACTGACCATTGTCCAGAGAAGCGAAGGCGTCCATAAAAAGCAATGACCATGTGGTTCCCACAGCCGTGAGCCAAATAAATCCATAAAGCTGTCCCACATTTGTGTCTTCTCCTTCTGCTTAAGCGGCCTACAGTTCGAATGCAACAGAGTAATGCAAGCAGCCTACTTCTTTTAATTTTCGTGAGGCAAGTTCATTATAGCTGATGAGGTGAGTTTATGCTAAGGCTAAATGGATGGAAGGTACATAATCAGTTCTCTTCGGCCAGCCTATTTTTTTCCAGATTTGATAGCGGTATCAATGTTGCTGCACTTTTTTATCACCCGATTGAGAGAACAACAACAAACGAGCCGTTTTTACGAAATAATTGACCAAGTTTATGCATCAAACGCGTTTGGGTGGGATTGTCCAGACTGGTAATCAATAAACAGGTGTTGCTCGGCAACTGCCCTTTGAGTGGTTGCCAGGTGTGCCGTTTGGTGAACAGATTGCCAGCAAAGATTTCAAGATGAGGCATGGATTTCGTGTTGTGCATAGCGTTGGTGAATTGATAACATTTCTTGCTCCTATTGTATAATTTCTTTTATCCGTTTCAGCTTATGCTTGGCGATCCAGCGGCTCAGGTTGGCTTCGGTGGTATGATAGCGACCGGCAATAAACTTTTGGGTGGAGCCGTTAGCCAGTAACGCTTCAATCTCTGGTCGGTAGCTATCCAATTTGCTCTTCCCCACGCCGCGTGGACGCCCCAGCTTCATGCCGGCCTGCTTCTTGGCGGCCAGCGCCTCTTTGGTGCGCTGGCTGATAAGATCGCGCTCAATCTCGGCTGCCATCGAGAAAGCCATCGCCACAATCTTTGATTGGATAGACTGATCCAGTTGCCAATTGCCTTTGACCGAATAGATATTGACCTGTTTCTGCGAGGCGATGGAGAGAATCTCCATGCACTCCAGCATCGAGCGGCCCAACCGTGAGAGTTCGCTGACAATGAGGCTATCACCGGTTTGGAGTGCTTCAATGACTTGGGCAATTTTGCGTTTCTTCCACGAGACGCGACCGGATACCTGCTCCTCTACCCACTCGACTTTGCCTAGACCCTTCTCGTTGGCTAGATGGAGAATGTCAAATTTATTCTTCTGCAAGTCTTGGTCAGTGGTTGAGACACGCAAATAGGCGACAGTTTTGGCTAATTTTTCCATACTTACCTAAAAACCTTGTAGAATATAATTAATCTTAGCATAATATCAGCGCTTTTCAAGCAAGAATCATTATAACTTAAACCATCCTTTATCGTATAACAAAATATTGCTTGTCGTCGTTCAAATGACAAACTCCGCTTGAAAAACTGGCGCGAAATCAGTATCATACATACATATGCAGACTCAACCTACAGAGACACAACCGGCTAGCCGAGAAAGGAAGGAATATATTAGCGCACTGGGCGCTAAGGGCGGTGTCACCCTACCCGTGGAAGTCAGGCGTTTATTGAAGGTCAAACCCCATGATAAAGTCGTCTTTCGTATCCAGGATCAAAAAGTCGAGGTGGCGCCCGCTACCGTCATGAGTTTAGAGGAGATCGCCGGTTCCGTGCCACCACTCGCATCGGGAAAGAGTATTGACGAAGCCATCAGGGAAGCCAAAGAGGAAAAAGCTGAGAAATTGCTCAAAGATTTACAACCATGAGAACCATGCGGTTTGTTGACACCAATATTTTCCTGCGGTATCTCGTGCCAGAGGATCCCGTCAAGACGAAAGCGTGTCTGGCGCTTTTTCAACAGGTGCAGCACAACCAGATTCAGATTACGACCACAGAAGCGGTTATCGCCGAAGTAGTCTTTGTCCTGGGTTCCAAGAAGCTGTATCATCTTCCTCGGTTGGAGATAAAAGAGCGCCTCCATCCCCTCTTATTGTTACCGGGCCTCAAACTACCTCACCGGAAAAGCTACCTGCGAGCATTGGACTCCTATAGTCAATCAACTCTCGATTTTGAAGACTGCTTGACCATCGCACAGATGGAACGTCAACAGGTGGCTGAATTATACAGCTATGATCAAGACTTTGATGCGATTAGCGGCATTAAGCGGCTTGAACCATAGGCTGTGACAGCCAGTCCACGGCGAAAGAGCAGGCGCATCTCTCACAGGTTAATCTACTTCTGTTGTAAGCTCGATAAAAAGTAAGCAAGGCACAGGATAACGGGAAAATCAAGGACAAATAATGCGAACCCATATCTCTTTATCTTATTTATCCACGTTTAATCGGCGCCAAAATAGCTTGAAAGTTGTTGAGTACTTGTTTCTCTGCCTCGATCTGTGATACAGACCATATACGAGCCAAGTAATCAAGAACGACTATCACATCCGCAGGGGCTGCTATCTTCTTACCTATTCTGACATAGGGACCGTCGGTTTCTGTGAGAACACGCTCTTGCGGGATACGTTCGATAATGCTCCATCCCTTTGACGAGCGCACCATGGCCGGATTGAATGAGAAATAATGGCCTGCTGCCAGTATCTTATCGATCAAAGCAACAGGCCCGCTATACCAGTGAAATACGGCAGCCTGAATCTCATACTCAGTAAGTAACGCAAGCACATCAGCTTCGGCCCTACGGGAATGGAGGGTCACAAACCGTGGTCTGTCTTGAATATGGCTTAACACAAAACGGAAACTCTTCACCTGCTGCGTAACTGTGTGGCGCCCTTCCCTTGAGTAATCAAGACCCACTTCGCCGATGTAGGAGGTGGTGCTTACCAGTTCTTCAAATTTCTGATATTCAGCGGCCGTATGTTTTTCCACTAGCAACGGATGCAATCCAAGCGCAAGACGAACAAAGCGAGCCGTGCGAACATGAGGTACTCCAAGCATAAAATAGCTTGGCAAGTTGGTTACCGCAACAGTAATAAGAGACTGCCGTGTTGTCTCCATAAGGATGCGCTGTGGATCTTCATATAGATCGATATGGCAATGAGTGTCAATCATAGTCACGCTACGCTCCTAACCCGGCCCTCGTTTTAATATCCACCGTTGCCTTATCACGGATAAGAGTGCGAATTTCCTCCATTGCCCGCGCCACAGTATCTGCATATTGCCCCAGATTATCGATATCGAGCCGGCCATTTTCAAGTAGCAGCGTGCCAATTTGGCCTGGTGTGTACTTGTGAGCTAGAAACGATAAGCATGCCCGCAAATCATCGGCAGATTCCTTATCCGATGACAAATCCACTTCACCGGCACAAAAATCACGCCCGTAGAGTTCCGTATCGCAACCAATTGTATGAAGCGCTGCCCGCCGGTAAATACACGGCATACAGCGTCCACACTGCTTCGTTTGTCGGCGCAACCAA
This sequence comes from Caldilineaceae bacterium, assembly GCA_026645575.1. The sequence goes on along the minus strand of JAPKMW010000109.1, from coordinate 31,288 downwards.
GTCCTGGTATGCCCTCGCTTGGCACAGGAAATCGTATAGGGGGCTATATGTTCAAGAACCGTACGATTGAGGCACTCTTTCACGCACTCACCCTTTGTTTTGGCCGCTAAGGGATTTAGTATCGGCGTCCCGATGCGTAAGCTCCGAAGAATGTTACATAATTGGGCCAGATAATACGGATGAGCGGTACGCGTACTACAGGAGCCGGTCCGTGAGGCAGTAAGAGGTACATTCAGCGCAATGGTACCGTTTTCAGGGATAAGAACCGGCGTTGTATCTGATACCAGTTGCGCAACATACGCACCCAATGCCAGAAACAGGAACGATCTGCTTCTTAGGGTAGTGTCCTTGCCTGAATCTGCCCCGATCCAAGGGAAAACCGGATACATACGGCCAGCATAGGACTGTTCAAGTGCTTCATACGTTATCTCTTGTTCAGATAGGACGCTACCAATACGCGGATCGTGATGGCCAACCAGCATAATCGAAGCGTTCTGATGCGACTCTAGATAGTCTATAACGCCGATGAGTGAGTCCAACCCACCCGAGAACAGGCTAACCGCTTGTGGTTGTGGCCACACAACCAGCCGTCGTTGAAAGGAAGGAAAAGCGAGACGACCACTCCGTTTGGCAAAAGAGAGATCCCATACATCACCGGTCAAAAATGATAAACACTGGTTGATAGATGGCTGGGCTGCAGTCCAAAGAGCGGGGTCCGCAACCGGCACCAGAACACTAAAATGGCGTGTCCATGCATCATCCGCACTCGCTCGGCTGATCCGGCGATCAAGTGCATAGACAATCGTAGCCAACAACAGAAAATCAAGGACAGTATCGGAGGGAAGAGGGCCAAGTCGGCGCAATTTAGCGAAATCCATCCGCAACCGACAGAGGTCCCCCACATCTTTGGCTATCAGAGAAACCTCCGCAAATTTGTCTCCTATGCTCGGAGGCATAATCTCAGCTTGAATATTCATGATTACTGTTCAAATACCTCCAGGGTAACTTGAAATATTTCCTGTGCCATTGTCTGCCCTTCCTGTCCTGCCCACGCAACCCGCATCAGATCCCGGCCCAAAGTCTTTGCTTTGAGTAGTGATGTGATGAGATTTTGAATGCTGCCAAGGAAAGTTGCTGCGGTTTCTTCGCCATGTTTTCGGACAAGTCGTTCGAAAAATACGCGACGGAACCGGTGGTAGAGATAGTAGCCAAAGAACTGAAATAAAAGAGGGCTAAGCGACTCAGGACGCATCTGCTGTTCAAGCGCCTGTACGACCTCTTCATAAGTTGTGGTGTTTTCCAACAGCTTACTATTGAGATCAGACATCGCCTTTCGTGCATCAACCTCCTCAAGCGTACTCCCATCATCGCAGAGTTCATTGACTAACGTATGCACAATTTCGCCGGCCGATTTACCAACAAGATGACCAAGTCCCATGTCATCCAGGGCCTTAGAAAGGCCCTGCGATGCGACAGCACCAGCAAAACGGGCAAGATTGCTACTTGCACGACGGGCGGCACGACCACTCCCAGTGCTGCCTGTACCTGTCCCTCCTCCTCCTCCGCTGGACATCCCACGCGAGCCACCGTTTGTGCGAATGAAATTGCCAAGAATCTGCCGTCCTTGTGCATCAGAAACATCACCACTCGACGATGCACGGGTAATTTCCGCTTTGAGTTGACGCCACTGAGGACTCGTTGGTGCTTGATAGCCTTTTGATGTTCCCATAATTATTGCTTCATTTGTATCTTCAACGCTGCACCAATTCGCGTACTTGTGCTGCTGATTCTTTCAAAGGTAACTTTGAGATGCGCATGCAGATCAGGACGTGCGCGTACCATGGTAGATAAATCAACTCCTACGGCTGGATCGATACGGTCAAGCTGACAGTTGTCCAAGGTGGTAATAAGCGCCGGAAGACTCCCTGCTATTTTATTTTCTACCAGCAGCCGCAGCACATCGAATCCTTGCTTTTGATCGGGATGTTTCTGAACATGACGTACAAGCAGATCGAGTACCAATGCGCTATCATCAGCATTCATACCTTCCATGCTTCTGACTGCCGTTTCCTGTTTATTTACCTGGCCTGAAAGGAGATTTTCAAACAATGTGCGCGCAAACGGAGGTACCAATGAGACCTGAGAAAGGGTAGACTGCAGACGGTCGCGGGCAATCCAAAAATAGTCACGCAGATCTACCTCTTGCAATTGGGGATCCATTGCGACCCACCGGCGTACCCCTGGCTTATCCCAGTTGAATTTGTACTGCTTGATTACCTCGGCATAGGTAGAACCGTCCGCTGTGGCTTGAAGTGCCCGTTCCATCTCTTGAATCTGCTTCGGCATCCCCTGCTGTGACGCCTGCCAGTTGTATAGTTCGTTAAACAAATCAAACCCGAAGTACTCAAGCACCATAAGCTTCACCAGAACATCATCCTGAACGTGGGTGAGACCCGCAACTTCAGCCAGTTGTTTGCGCAGCACCAGTGCATTGAGAAAACGCTTTACCTGACGTGGATTGCCAGTAAGTACCTCCGTAATCAACGGCGCTGCCGCAGCACACAGATGCAGGTTACGGGACAGATCCGCCGCAAGCTTACTGCCCAACTGCTGGTTAATGGCGCCATACCCGTATACCCGGTAGCGGTCTTGTTTCCGGTGTTGTTCACAGGCACCATGGAGTTGCTCAAAGATCTCCGCCTGTAAATGATACTCACAAAACAAAAGCGACATATAGGTCTCTACTTCGGCCGGTGACAGCCGCGGGAGCCAATAGGGTACTTGAATCAGCTTCTCCAAATAATCATCGACAATATCGGTTGATTGATCTTCCTGATTAGCTGCCTTTTGAATTTCACTTGAGCGGTAAACGGTTGCAATGGCATGGCGCACAATCCGCCTGTCGGCACCTATTACAAAGGCCGTCCGCTCAACACTGAGAAAGAGCTTAATTGCTTCCAGATTGTCAATAATCCGCTGTGGTGAACACCGGTCCAGATCATCAATCAGAATCACCAGCGAATGAATGTCAGATTCTCGTAACATTTCACTGAACCGCTCCCGAAATGTCCTAACGGTACCAGGATCGGATGTTTTGCCGTTTGGCTTCATCAGCTCATCAATAACACTCTTATCGTTACCGGCCGTCGAGTTGGCAGCAGCCGCTTTTTTCACGGTGTCGATGAGAGCCGGAATAAGCGTAAGACCACCGGAGAAATACGCAAGTGCAGCAGGAATCGCTACTTCTTTGAAGCCAAAACGAGCCAGCCGCATCCAGTTCACCGATTCCAAAAGCCCCTCAATCTTGTCTTTTATCCGGGGGCCAAAGCGCTTATGGTCTCTGAGTTGAAGTAACACCGAACTCAAAATAGCGGACTTGGCATCATCATAGCCTTCAAAAAGCCACCCGTTAAAATAGAGGCAGGCCACATGTTCATACTGCTTTCGTAGCTCTGAACCTGTGGCGTACTTATCTGGCTCAAGATCGTCACGAAGCATATGCATGACGCTTGTTTTGCCACTCCCCCAGTCGCCGAATATACCAACCGTAATAGGCAGCATTTGAGGATTGGTGACCAGTGACCGGATCAGATCGGCATGAACTCGAAATCCAAGCAAATCTCGTGTAGTTTCATTATCAGCCCACATAATATTGGTGCATCCTGTATATAAAATGAAATACAGAAACGCCAAGCACAAATGCTGGAATTTCTGTAAGGAGAGTAAGTGTTCACATGTTTAGAGTTCGACTCATAAGAATTCAGATATATTTTGCGAAAAGCTTATATCAAGAACCCAAAAGCTTACGGACAACTATAGCACAATTGTTCGTTCCGGTCAAACAATCTGGTAGCAAGTGCCGAGTAGCTTAACGATAAATACACCTAGAATAACCGACCGAAAAGCGCCTATGGAGTATGAAAAAGGAATGGAGCTTTTGCGGTCAGGTTATAACCTTGCCTTCCAGTCTGAATCCGTAGAAAGCTGTAGCTACCGGCTCCATCCACCACGACAAGAAGTATTATATAAAGTTGCTCACTTCATCTTAGCTGATAAAATGAGTGAGTGGCTTCACCGCATACTTGGCTTGCCATGAGTAGTTCCCTTCCGATAGCCATATCTGCTTCAATTCTCCTTTTCAGGTGTTGACTCCATCACCTGCTGCACCCGCGAAGCGCTACGGATGGCCTCGTCCAACCACGCCGGCAGCATGATCGAAACCCGGAGCCCGTCTTGATCCTCAAGGGCCAGGATTCCGTCGGGCGTCAACTCCAACCAGGCGCCACACTCCTTTTCTGAGCAGTCGCATGCAAGCACGATAGTTGGCGTATACCGCTTCGCCCAACAATCATCGCAAAGCTCTGGGTGATTATTCGTGCCTTCGGCATAGCACACCACTTTGTTGCAGGCGGCGCATTGCCACAATTCACCATAACACTCAATGTGATTCGTGCTTTGGCATCCCGCCATGCGTCCAGTGGATCTATCTACCTTCTTTCCGTGCGCTAACCAGCCTTCATCGAGTAGGCGTTGCGCCCACGCTTCGATAAAATCAACCAGATCCACATCTTGGTGATCCTGCCCTTGGGCAGTAGTTCTGAGCAGACGTGAGCTTACAAATTTCTGCCATTCTGCTTCAGAATACAAGACATCAAGAGGCAGCCACCAGCGCAGACGGGTGAACACAAGCACACTCGGATCAGGAATGAAATAGGTGTCTCCTTCCTCGACCACACGGGCAATGTAGAGGTGCCAGGCATCTAACCGCTGCAACACCAGGTAGTCGGATGAGGGTGGCCGCGCCAAACACAGGGATGCACCGATTTGGGTAAGATCAACGTCATGCTTCATCGCTAGCTGCTCCACAAACTGCTGCAATTTAGAAGCGAACAGCATTACGTGGCTCCTCTCGCTCCCCGCTGTCAGCTTCAGTTCCCTTGGGTTGAGGCTTTGCGGCGCGCTGTTGGCGCTTCAGTTGTTTCATCCCGTTGATGAGCTTTTGCATCTGCTCAACGGTCAAACGACTGGGGTCATTGGTTTGGTTCTCGGTCAGACGCGCCACATTATGACGGCTGACTTCCACCCAACGCTCCCCGTATAGCTCGTTGCCCAGCGTCTCGAACTGCTTGCGCAGTTTCTCCGGAACCACGCTTTCGCCAACGGCCTCTTGCTTGGTGGCTCCTTCGTCACTTTCGGCCTCAGCTGGCGCCTGTTCCTCCACGACCTGTCCTGTCGACCGCTGGTAATGGGAGGCAACCACACCTTCCAACTTGGCTTTCGCCTGATCCGTGAACTGCCGGGCCCCAGGATCATAGGCGACCCACAGATTGGGCATATGGTAGAGATACCTTCCCAACCCAAACATGGAACAAGCGCGCTTGAACGCTTGTGCCTCGGCCGAGGTGCCGGCAATCTCCGAACGTTCCTGTTGATTGTCGGCTTCGCCGGTGCTGGAGCGGGTGACCCCGTGCAGAGTGAGATGACAGATAATCCGATCGCCCCAGGGGGTATAGGTCACGCTCCAGTCAGCGCCGCAGATCGTATCCAGCCGCTGCTGATAGGCACGTAGCGTGGCATAGGGTAGCGCCAAAGCTTTCGTCCCCTCCTTACTGACACTCCCAGGCTTCCAGTAGACATCACTCGGGCGAAACGGCTGCTGCAATTCCTGCAGGATCTCGTCTAACTTCGTACTCATGACATGTTCCTTTCTTTCAATACAAGAACGGGTGGCGCGCCACATCTTCGCCAATATGCTCCTCTTCCATAGCTGCTTGCTCTTCCTCCGTAAATCTGATCTGGGATTGACGCTGGCCGGTCAGCAGTTGCGCTAGGATGTGTTCCATAAATGCCAACTCATCCATCGCCTCTGGGATCAGAAGCTCAGTTACCTTGTTCTCCTGAGGCGGCGGCCTCACCGTTTCCTCATCCCTTCAGTACTCAGCAGGCAGCAGCAAAGTCGTGGCAGAGCGGTCAGCTTCCGTGATAATCCAAAGCCGTTGCTCGGTTGCCAGATTGTAGGCACTAAACAGTCGCCCACCATGAACGAGCGCTGCTTCATTCTCTTGCCAGTCATGGGGATCGAGTTCGCCCCAATCGCCCACGGCGTGCCGCTGCAAAAACACGAGCCATTCCTGACTGGCTTCATCCAGCGCTTCCAAGGCGCCGGGTGTCGCCAAGATACGGCCCAGGGTGAAACGTGGGCGAGCAGAGTTGCGTGCGGTACTCATACCAACTCCTTCCGTGAAGGTGGCGTCCAAGTGAGATAAGGCGTCCCCTGTTCCAGCCAGTTTTGGCGCATCAGCTTGCGCGCCCAGCATTCGGTAAACTCGGCCAACTTTTCCTGGCTGCAATGATTGATCCGCGCAATTCGCTGATGGTCACTGCTGAGGCGGGCAAAGGCCGTCCAGCCCGTCTCCATCTGCGTGATCTCAATCGGAATCCACTGACTCGAATATCCGGTAAAGAACAGCACCTCACGGTCAATCCGCCACTCGCCACACTCCACATCGCAGGTCAGCACAGAAATTTGTGATGCACCACTGTGATCGATGACCAGACTGTCGTACCCAGGCTGATCCAGCCTCAGAAACGCCCCCACAAAACACAGATCCACGTTGTAACGCGCCAACACCTGCTGCACCATCTGTTGCATCGTCGGACTTCCTTTCATGTGACCTGCTTTCTCCAAAAAGAAAAGGGACTGAAAGCCCTCGGCCTTCAGTCCCCTAACTCAGACTATTTTCTTTTCTACGTACTCAGTATGTCAAAGTGCAAGGCAATATTCAGTATAGTAAGTAGGGCGATACATAGCAATCACATCATTGATGATAAAGCTGTCTAGATGCGGTGGTATGTCACTGGAAAAGCAGGTATACAAAGCTAGGAGAAGCGCAAGAAGGCAGGATAATCGCGCCGAATTTCAAAAAGGGCAAATTAGTTTAGCACCAACACCCTGTGCGGACAGTGCAATCAAACGCCCACTGTCCGCACAGAGACTAGCGTTTTTAAGACGACAACGTCACGACACCTTTGACATAGCTTGCATCACCATACACAATCTTCTGCATCAATGCTGGATAATGATTCAGGGGGACAACATGGGTGACGAGGGGGCGCAAGTCGATGATCCCCTGGTGGATGAGCCGAATGGCGGGCGGGAATGGATCGCGCAGGCGTGACGAGGGTGAGGAGTTGACAACGGTAAAACCGCCCATGTGCCACTTGGTAGGGTCAAAGGTCGCTTGCTCGCCTTTAATCCAACCGAAAAGATTAATCAGGCCACCCCGCTTAACAATATCGGTCGCCAGATCCAACCCTGATTGATGCCCTGTAGTGTCTACGACTACATCAAAGTTGCGCAGCTTCAGTTCCTCAGCTAGTTGAGTACGATCCACTTGGGCTGAGTTAAAGGTCTCTTTGACACCAACCTTCTGTGCAAGATTGAGCCGATCCTGCACAATGTCTACGGCCACCAACTGGTCTATTGGTGAATGGAGCAATCCTTGGAGAATCAATAAGCCCATAAAACCGGCACCAATTACTGCCACACGATCACCAGGTTGTAACCGGCAGTGGTCAAGGCCGGTCACCGCACAGGAGACCGGCTCGACTACCCAATATTCATCAGCCAAGGTAGAGTCAGGAATCTTATAAACCTGGGTCGCTGCCAGGTTGCGCACGGACGCAAATCCACCGCCTGCGACTCGCTCACCTTCCCGAAATCCCCTCACGTTGCGACCTACTTTGGTAATATAGCCAACTCCCTCGTGTCCAGGAGGCGCTTTTGGTTTCATTTTGCTGCCCAGTTTGGCCGTAGCAATGTCCCAGGAACAGATACCACAGGCGCCGCCTTGGATCTGCACCTCACCTTCACCCGGGTCAGGGGTGTCGAGTTCAAGTAAATCAATCGTGCCGTCGTCTTGGTATCGCATTGTGTTGCTTTGCATCTATATTCTCCTCTTGATAGGAAAATGAGTCTAACTCTGATTAGTAAAAACGATGCCGTTAGTTGCCCCGTGCTGTCATACGCATATTGCTATCATGATGGCTGTAAGCCATACAAGAAAGTGAAGAAATGCTTTGGCGGTGTAGATCGAAGAGAAGGTAGAAAGGGATATTGCGGGACTTCATGTCCGGCGGGCGCCATCGGGTACATTTTTTTGCCCAGCTTGGCGGTGGCAATATCCCACGAGCAGATGCCACAGGCCCCGCCCTGCACCTGCACCTCATTGTCCGCCGGATCGCCGACGGTGACTTCGATCAGATCAATTGTGCCATCGTCCAGATAGCGCATCGTATTGGCGTTCATCAATAGTTCCTTTTTGTGTTGTGATTGTGGTAGGTATCTCGTTCTGGTTACACGCCTTTGAGCTTCTTCATCCGGTCGGCGGCCTTTTGCAAGGTCTCCAACTTTTTGGCAAAGGCAAAGCGGATGCTCCGTTCGCCATAGCCAGGCAAGGAATAAAAACTGGTTCCCGGCACGACGGCCACGCCCACTTCGGTTGTCATCCAGCGGGCAAATTGTTTGGAATCCCACTGTGCCTGGGGAATGTCAAGCTGGCTGTATTCAGCCATCGTATAATACGCGCCTTCGGGTAGGATGGCGGAAAAGCCGACCTCTTCGAGAATGCCCATCATGGTATCACGGCGGATGTGATAGTCGCGCGTCATCTGCTCATAGTAGCTAGGGGGCAGATCGAGAGCAGCGGCGGCGGCATGTTGCAAGGGGGTTGGGGCGCAGATGGTCATGTAGTCATGGATCTTGCGCACTGCCTGGGCGACGGAAGCCGGCGCCACAATATGGCCCAACCGCCAGCCGGTGACAGCAAAGGTCTTGCCAAAGCCGCTGATGGTGATGGTGCGGTCGCGCAGCGCTTCAATGCCGCCGGGCGCTTGGTGAACACGGCCATCGTAGAGGATGCGGTCGTAGATTTCGTCGGTGATGAGGATCAAGTTGTGCTTGAGGACGAGATCAACCATCGCCTGTGTCTCTTCCTGGTCGAAGACACGGCCGGTGGGGTTGTGGGGCGTGTTATAGAGCAAGGCTTTGGTGCGCGACGTGATGGCCGCTTCGATCCGTTCTGGGTCAAAGCGATATTGGGGCGCTTCCAGCGCCACCGAAACCGGCTTGATGCCCTGCATAATGGCGGCAGGGCGGACATTTTCGTGCGCCGGTTCGATCAAAATTGCTTCGTCGCCCGGTTCCAGGGTCGCCGTCAACGCCGCGGCCAACCCTTCAGTCACACCGCAGACCACGGTGACATGCTGGTCTGGGTCCACTTGCCAGCCCAGCTCCTTGGTGTAATGGGCGGCCAGTTTCTGGCGCAACGCCGGGACGCCCCAAGTGATGGCGTATTGATTCTGCCCACTACGAATCGCTTCAATGGCAGCCTCAGTGATGGCGGCAGGCGGGTCAAAATCGGGAAAGCCCTGGCTGAGGTTGATGGCATTGGTTTGGATGGCCAGGCGCGTCATTTCACGGATGGTCGATTCGCCAAAGGTGGCGGTACGTGCTGCTGGTTGCATGATCAATTCCTTTATGTCGGATCGGAAGCTTATTGAGCAACAAACCGGCTTTTTGACAGAAAGTCGGTTTGCCATTGTGGTCTACAGATAATCTACCCACAACAGCGCATTTATGCAAATGAGGAATAGCTGATCTTACGTAACGGCAATCAGTAATGACAAGCAAACTTTAATGCACCTAGGAGCGCGACACTTATTGACAGGGGCGCGCCCTTATGCTACACTGCGCACACACCTAGCACACCGTCCAATGGCTGGCCGGTGTATCAACATTACTTTCCCGACTTTAACTTAGCCTGTGACCACCAAATGCGGTAACGCTGTTCGCTTGATCATACGGCGCAATGGTTGAAGTCACGCAACACGGTATCATACCAATTCGCAACAAGAGGAGATCACACCGATGGCAGAATTACGCATGAGAAAGTTAGATCGACGCCAATTTTTGCAATTAACCGGCATTGGTCTTTCGGCGGCGGCGTTGGCAGCCTGTGTGCCGACCGAGCAAACCATGAGTGGCGACAGCGCCCCAGCGGCAGATAGCGGCGCAGCGCCGGCTGCCGCTGGCGGCGAGACAACCGGCGGCACATTAATTTGGGTCGGCCATCAAGAAGTCTCCGGTCTTAGCCCCAATGATGCTGGCCCGACCGTTCACTGGACGATGATCAGCAACATCCACAATGCGTTGATCCAGGTCGGTTTGGATAACGCACTGGAACCTGTGCTGGCAGAGTCTTACGAAGTTGCAGAAGATGGCCTCACCTATACCTTCAAATTACGTGAAGGTATTAAATTTCACGACGGCAAAGAATTTACCGCCGCTGACGTGAAATACACCTTTGAATTCTACAGCAATGCAGAAAATGGTTCATCGCTGGCCAATAACTTCCGCAACATGGGCGCAATTGAAACGCCAGACGACTACACTGTTGTCATCAACATGACCGATGTCAATGCAGCCTTTTTGGCACGCGCCGCCGGGATTTGGATTGTCCAATCTGAATATCACGCTGAAGTAGGGGAAGAAGGGTACCGGACCAAACCCATTGGCACCGGTCAATTTATGCTCAAGGAGTGGGTGCCGGCAGAATATACGCTATTGGAAGCCTTCCCAGATCACTTCCGCGGCCGCCCCAAAGTGGATTTCATCCGGCAAAACACGGTGCCGGAACCGTCGGTGCGCGCCATTGCTTTGGAAACAGGTGAGGCTGATTCTGCCACTTGGCCGCTGTTGGTTGAAGACAGCCTGCGCCTGCGTGATGAGGAAGGGTATCCTGTTTTTGCCACCCTGGCCAATTCGGTAAAACACTTCCCACTCAACAACAAGCACCCCATCCTTTCGGACAAGCGGGTGCGCCAGGCGCTCATGCACGCGCTGGATCGCCAACGGATCATTGACGAACTTTGGAACGGCGCAGCGCAGGTTGCCCATTCCAATCTGTCGCCGGCCAATGCCTATTATCACAAGGCCGATATGAAAACATATGCCCATGATCCCGAAGCGGCCAAAGCGCTTTTAGAGGAGGCTGGTTGGGCAGTAGGGGCCGATGGCATTCGGGAAAAGGACGGCGCCAAGCTCACCTTTACCTGCACCACGATTACCGGCGACCAAGCGCGCCGCCCCATTGCCGAACTGGCACAGCAATTCTTCAAGGATATCGGCGTTGATATGCAATTGGCCGAAGCGCCAGTGGCCGCCATCAATGAAGCGCTAAAGGCAGGGGATATGGATGCCTCGCTCTATAACTGGACTTTTGGCGATGCCCTTGATCCCGACGCATCGAACACCTTAGGAACGGGCGGCGGCAATAATTTCACAAACTTTTCCAACGCACGGGTAGATGAGTTGCTTGAGTTGGGTCTCAAAACAGTTAACATGGAAGAACGTCGTCAATATTATGCTGAGATTCAAGACATTGTTGCCGAAGAAGTACCATTTCTCTTCTTGCAATGGGATCAGTGGTTGAATGTCTGGCACCCTCGGGTCACAAACTTGCCCGACCCGACGAATACCCTCCGTGGCGACCTGCTCTATCCCCAAGGTCACATTATGGGGATCAACCAAAACGGCTAAGTTTATTTGTGATTTTAGATTTTGGATTTTAGATTGCACCTCTTACATGCAACCAAAATCCAAAATCTAAAAGTAACTCTGCTCACCCACTCTCAGTGAACGTCTAACTATAACTTCCCGCTTTGCTCTTGACGAGTCCGTGACTCGCAACCAGATAGGGCGAGTCACGGACTCGCCAAGAGCGGAAGTTAGTTCTAGACGTTCACTTAGCCAGTCCGTGACTGGCGAGGAGCGGGCTGAGTAATTGCATCTAAAATCCCAAATCCTATGGTCAACTACATTGTTTCGCGTCTGCTCCAAGGTGTTGTGGTGATTTTTTTGATTAGCATCATCACCTTTGTCATCATGCGCTTAATTCCGGCTGATCCCGTCACCTTATTGTTGGGTGAGGGAGAGATCCAGATGACACAGGAGCAGATGGATGCGGTAAAACGCAAGTGGGGTCTGGATCGGCCTTACCATGAACAATATCTGGTCTGGGCCGGTAATCTTTTACGCGGCGATTTTGGCGAATCGTTGATCCGGCGTGGCGTGCCGGTGCGCGATATGATCTTTGAGACGTTGCCGGTTTCCGGGCTATTAAATTTCTACGCCTTGATTGTGTCGCTGGCCCTGGCCGTGCCGGCTGGCGTTATTGCCGGCGTGCGGCGTAACTCACTCTTTGATTATGGCTTAACCTTAGGCGCGACGGCGGGGGCAGCGCTGCCCAACTTCTGGTTTGCGCTCATGGGCATTATCCTCTTTGCCCTGATCTTGCGCTGGGTCCCGCCCTTTGGCCTCAAAAGCTGGCAGGGGTATCTCCTGCCGGTGGCGGTGCTGGCAACAGAACAGATGGCCGTGCTGGCGCGCGTGATGCGCGGCGCCACAATTGAAACCATGAGCCAGGATTATGTACGGACAGCAACGGCCAAAGGGCTATCGCGCTATGTGGTGATCACCCGCCATGCTGTGCGCAATGCGCTGCTGCCCGTGGTGACGGTGATCGGCTTCCGCATTGCCTTCCTCTTTAGCGGCACGATCATCATTGAAACCATCTTCGCACTGCCGGGCTTGGGGCGGCTCTTTGTCGATTCGGTCTTCCGTGTAGACTACCAGGTGGTGCAATCAATTGTGGTTCTCTCGGCGGCCCTGATTGTTGTCGCCAACCTTTTGACCGACTTGGCCTACGCCCTGGTCGACCCGCGCATTCGGATTGAATGAGGAGAAAGTTTCCATCTATGGCAGTCGCACCCATGCAACGGAGCCAAAGCATTGGCGTCCCCAAAGCGGAGATCAAGCGCCGTTCCGAGTTACAACAAGCGTGGCGACGCTTCCGCGCCAACCGGGCCGCGGCGGTCGGCCTGGTTTTTATTGTCATCATTGCGCTGGTTGCCATCTTTGCAGAGTGGATTCTTCCCCACGATCCAACCTATAGCTTTCCCGGTATGCGCGGCAAACCGCCAGCGGTCGATCATTGGTTGGGCTTTGACCACATTGGGCGCGATCTCCTCAGTCGCATTATCTACGGCGCCCGTATTGCTTTGCTGGTTGGGTTGGTGGCAACGGCGGTCTCCGTTGGCATCGGGGTGTTGGTGGGGGCGTTGGCTGGTTACTTCGGCGGCTGGGTCGATGCCATCCTGTCACGTATTGTCGATACGCTCATGGCCTTCCCCCTCTTGGCGCTGCTGATCGTGCTTTCCGCCGTCTTGGGTCCTAGTTTAACAACAACCATCATTGTGATTGGCGCCACCACCTGGGCAAGGTTCGCCCGTGTGGTACGCGCCGATGTTATGAGCTTGAAACAACGCGACTACATCATTGCGGCACGGGCCATCGGCGCCCGCAGCGGCGGCATCATCTGGCGCCATATTGTACCCAATGTCTTAGGCCCCGTGATCGTCCTCGCCTCGTTGGGGGTCGGCGGCATTATCATTTTGGAATCATCGCTCTCCTTTCTGGGGCTGGGCATTCAACCGCCAACCCCCTCCTGGGGCGGCACCCTGGCCGATGGACGTGCGCTGATTCGCCAGTTTCCCCACATTGCCACCTTTCCTGGGGTCATGATTTTTATTACGGTGCTGGCCTTCAACCTCCTTGGCGATGGCGTGCGCGATGCCCTTGATCCCAAACAGCGGGCCGAATAAACAAAATAGATGAGGAGCTTATGTCTGTATTAGAACAAACCATCCACCACGCCATTGCCGCCAGCGGCGCCGAGATGGGCGTCTCCTTGATCCACATTGAATCCGGCGAGGAACTCCATATCAATGCCGATGCCGGTTTTCCGATGGCGAGCGTCTTGAAGATTCCTGTACTATGCGAAGCGTTTCACCAGATGGCGGCTGGCGCTTTTACACTGGATGACCGCTGGGAGTTAACCTATCCGCTCAAAAATATCGGCAGCGGGATTCTCACCTATCTCAACGATGGGTTGCAGCCGACCGTGCGTGATCTGTTGACCGTCATGATTATCATTAGCGATAACACCGCCACCGATATGTTAATGCGTCGTCTGGGCGTGGCACAGATCGACGGATACATGAAGGCGTTGGGGGTCGGCAATATCCACATGGCCTTTGACATCCGCGGCATCTTTGATGACATGTTCGGCCACGAAGCGGCTGACCCCAACACTTACTTTGGCGATTGGGCCAAGCACCGCAAAGCACCGCCGGCCAACCGCGACGGCCACGCTTACAGCCGTGGAGCCGACAACAACAGCGCCACCTCGCGCGACATGACCCGCCTCTGCGCCATGATCTACCGGGGCGAAGTGGTGGATCGCACCGCCTGTGACGGCATGTTGCACATCATGCTGCAACAACAACTCAACCAGCGCCTGCCCCGCTATCTCCCCTACGGCGTCCCCTTTGCGCACAAGACCGGCACCCTCGCCGGCATCCGCAACGATGCCGGCATTCTTTACGCCACCGAACAAGATCACATTGCCATCACCGTCTTCGCCCGTTGGGACGCCGAAGCTGTCGGCGATGACAAAGTAGCCGAATGGGCGCGCACGGATGCGATTGATAGTGCGTTTGGGCAGATTGGGCGGGCGGTGTATGATTATTACAATCGGTAAGCGGTTTTGTATTAGGAGTTTTTGTTATGACCATGCCAACAGTTGCCATTGCGCCGGCTGTTGAACCACCAACAACGATTTGCCGGCTGATCACAGGTGAAGAACTTTACCGCATGACCGGTCTCGGCCCAACCGATCTTGTCAGAGGGGAAATTGTTGAACGTATGCCGACCGGACATCGTCACGGTGATGTTGAGATTAACCTTGGTTCATTCTTAAAAAATTATGTGCGTGAACACAAGTTGGGCAAAGTATTCGGTGGCGAGACTGGTGTTTATACTGGTCGTGATCCAGACACGGTGCGAGGCGTTGACCTGGCCTATATGTCACGCGCTCGCTATGCCCAAGTAAAGTCAACTTCTTATCTTGATGTCGCGCCGGAGTTAATTGTCGAGGTGCTTTCCCCGCATGACGCTTGGAGCGAAGTACAGGAAAAGCTGGCTGAATACTTTGCCATTGACGTAAAGGTCGTCTGGGTGGTTGATCCAAAGCTGCTGCAAGTTCACAGCTACCAAGCGCTCGACCAGATCCACGTTTACAAAATGGGCGATACCATCACCTGTCAGGAGTTACTGCCCGGCTTTCATGTCTCTGTGGCAGACCTCTTTGCTGACGAGTAACAGGCTCATTAGCGATGCTGGCAACAAAAAAGCGACGCTGCATAGCGTCGCTTTTTTGTTGCTCCCTAACAAGGAGTTCGCACGGGGCGTGCGAACTCCTCGTTATTGGAATCAGGGGAATAGCCCATCCTTTTCCCTGATTCGCAGTGATACTGTCCACGCTTTCGCAGTGATACTGTCCACGCTCATTACTGCGGTTTGGTTGCCAACGGCAGGAAGAGGCGCGTGAGCGTAGCGCTCTGCCCTGGCAGGACAATCTGCCCACGAATTTCGCCGCCGGGATTTGTCGTCGTGTGGACATTGACATAGTGATAGCCAGTGACGAGATCGACCAGATCCTTGCCCGTCAACTGTAGACAGCCACCGATGGGGTTGGCGGCGTCAAAGCGACCCTGGCTGGGACTGTAGAGGCCATAGACCACCGGCCCATTCTTGCCCGCCGGCGCCAGGTGGATGTGCGCTGCGGTAATCGTGACAATGTTGGTCACACTGACACTGTAGTGCAACAGATTCAGATCACCGTTCAAGGCAAAGTAGCCTTGCCCCGACGCCGTCGTGGTGACGGGCGTCGCCTCCTGCGCCCCGTTCAAGGTGGCCGTCCACTTGGCTTCCGGCGCATAGGGTTCGATCTGGCCGCGAATCTCGCCCGCCGGGAAGTCGGTGGTGTGGACATTGACATAGTAATCGCCACTCAACATATTGAGGACCAGCAGCGTATTGACTGGCGCCGTCCCGCTGATCGGGTTCGCCGGGTCAAAGAGGCCCAGCCCCAGAAAGATCGGGGCAACAACTGGGCCATTAACGCCGGCTGCGCCTTGGTGGATGTGCGCCATTGTGATCTTGTCAATGTCCTTGACTGTCACGCGGTAGGAGATCGCCGTCGCATTGGCATTGAGCGCCAGCACCCCGCGCCCCGTGGCTGCGGTTGTCACCGCCGGCACTTCATTTGCCCCCTTGAGATCGGCCTGGAAGAGACGGGCGCCGCCCAGTTGCCCACGGATCGCGCCGCTAGGATTGGCTGTCGTGTGGACATTGACATAGTAGTAGCCCGTCAACAGATCAACCCAGTTTTGGGCATTGAGCGCCACCCCGCCACCGATGGGGCGAAGGGGACCAAAGGGCGTGCTACCACCAGAAAGGGGGAAGACAACCGGCCCATTCTTGCCCGCCGGCGCCACATGAATATGGGAAGCCGTCACGCTGATAATGTCGGTGACCCAGGCGCTGTAATGAAGGGTGTCGAGCGGGCTATTCAAAATAAAGCGCGCCACGCCAACCGCATTTGTGTTCACCGCCGGCACTTCGGCGGCGCCGGTCAAGGGGGCCATCATGTGGGCCGAGGGTTGGTAGGGCAGCACCTGACCGCGAATGGCGCCGGCTGGGGCGCTGGTGGTGTGGACATTGACATAGTAGTTGTCGCTGATCAGATCCATGACCTGGGCCGTGGAGAGATCAAGGGTGCCGCTTACCGGCTGCTGCGTGCTAAAGCCGCCGCTGCCCATCAGGTTGAAGATCACCCCGCCATTAACGCCGGCGGGCGCTTTGTGAATGTGGGAGGCAGTAATGCTGATGATGTCATTGACTGTCACCCGGTAGGTGAGTTTGGTGGCGTCGGCGCTCAACGCCAGTACGGCACGCCCGGAAGCGTTGCCTATACGCGGTGGCACTTCGGCGGCGCCGGAGAGGTTGGCCTGGAAGAGACGCGTCCCGCCGATCTGCCCGCGAATCTCGCCGCCGGGGTTGGCGCTGGTGTGAATGTTGACATAGTAGTAGCCAGTAAGCAGATCGACAAGGTTCTTATTTGTCAACGTCAGCGTACCGCTCAGGGGATTGGCCGGATCAAAGGCGCCGCTGCCATTATAAAGACCATGCACCACGCCGCCATTTTTACCGATGGGGCCAAAGTGGATATGGGCGGCGGTGATGCTGACAATGTTAGAGACGGCGATCTGATATTGCAAGGTGTCAGTGTTGACGATGGTAAAGCGTGCCACGCCTTTGGCGCTCGTCGTCACGGCGGGAACTTCGTTGCGCCCTAAGAGCAGTGCATTATGACTGGCCGGCGGCGTATAGACACGCACCTGACCGCGCACTTCACCACTAGGGAAGTCGCTGGTATGGACATTGATGTAGTAATCACCAGCTAACAGCTTTGCTACTTGGGTTGGCGTCAGGGTCAGGGTGCCGCTGATGGGGTTGGCGGGATCAAAGAGGCCGCTGCCGCCAAAGAGCGGCGCAATCACCGGGCCATTCGTCCCCGGTGCGCCTTCGTGAATATGGGCAGCCGTCACATTGTCGATGTCGGCTACAAAGACACGATAGGAGAGCGTATCGGTCATCAAAGCCAAAACAGCGCGACCGCCGGCGACGCTGTCAACCGCCGGGACTTCGCTGGCAGGGGACAGGTTGGCTTCCAATAGATGAATTGCGGTTGCGCTACTGACGGCAGCAGTGGTATCATCGGCGATGTGAACGATGGCCGACGCACCGGTAGTATGATCGTGGGCGTGTTCTTCCGCCGCAATCACCATACTCCCCACCAGGGCGGTAGTCAACAAAAGTGCGCCGAGAAGAGCTGTTATGCCAATCGTAAGGCTACGAGAAAGACGAAAAGCGAGCCTGGCCCGAATTTGCGGCATGGAAATACTCCTTCAATTCTAAGAAAATGATGAGAAAATTGGTTTTGCTTTGCACTGTTTGGGCGGTCAGCGGGAGTTACTGCTGTAAAAGGTAACGTAGTCAGCGCTGCAAATGGATTTAGTATTCATTCAGATTGTGATAAACTATAGCGAACAATCGCTAACTCTTTTGCGCAAAAGCCTAAATTTCTTCGATGATTTCACCTTTGCCAACACGGTCACCTGTTACGGACACCCACCTGCTACAAGGGATTGCCGAGCGCGATCAAAGAGCCTTTCTGGCGCTTTATGAGCGCTATGGTAATTTGGTCTATAGCCTGGCCCTGCGGGTTGTTCGCCACCAGGTGATGGCGGAAGAGGTGACCCAGGATGTCTTCCTCAAGGTGTGGCAACAACCAATGCGTTGGAATCCGGCGTTGGGGCAATTTAGCAGTTGGCTCCTTACCATCACGCGGAATGCCGGCATTGACCGGCTACGCAAAGAACGCCGCCACTGGACGCCTCCGCAGGATTATAGCGATCCGCTGATGGAGGCGGGTGAAAAGGGTGTTAGCGGCGAAAACGCTTATTGGTTTGACGGTTTGTTATTAGCGCGCCTGTTGCAACAATTGCCCGCCGAACAACGTCAATTGATTGAACTGGCCTTCTATCAAGGGTATACACATAGTGAATTGGCCGAAAATCTCCAGTTACCGCTGGGTACGGTCAAAACTCGGCTGCGCACCGGCTTGCAAAAATTACGCACGCTGTGGGAAGAGGCGAACCAAGATGGCGGTGGGTAAGGGTTCGACAGGCTCAACCAACACCGGTTGAGCCTGTCGAACCCAAACAAAACTGTTAAATCTAAATCATCATAGATTTGCGTTATTTATTATAATTGCACTTACTTATTTTTAAGTCTAGATCGTCTATCATTCGTTATATAGTTGCAGTTTGTGCTGGTTACACAACATTTTTTCTCGTTTAATCGTCCATGAGTTCGACCAATACGCCGTTTGAGCCACTTAATCCTAATTCTTCGTCTGTCGATGCGTCGCGCCGACCATCGCCGGCTACGGCTTTGCCTTGTGATGAGGTCGCCGCTTTGATCCCTGCCCACAGCTTGGGTGCGACCGACCCGGAAGAAGCGGCGATGGTCAATCGGCGTTTGCATGCTTGCCCCAATGCCGCAGCCGAATTAGCCGACTATGGCAAGCTAGCGGAAGCGTTGCTCTATGCCGCCCCGTCCCGCCAGGCGCCGCCCCACCTTGCCCAGCGGCTACGTGCGGCGCTTGGCGCCTCCCGCCCTGCCGCCGGTAACAATCCACTGTTGGGTGCAAGAAGGGCTGGACTGGCCTATCCATCGGCGCCACCACCAATCACACCAAAGACAGAGCCATTGTCACCCTATGGCCTTACCCCGCCCTCCAAACCGGCGCGCCGCTGGTCCTTTGCCAATGGGTTGATGACAGCCGTTGGCGCTTTTCTAGTGGTTGCGAATCTGGCATTGCTGATCCAAAATCAACAATTGCATACTCGCCAAGAGGCATTGGAAGCCGAGTTGATGCAACAGAACCGCGCCTTGATTTTTTTGGCTGCAGAAGAACCACAGGAAGTGATCCTGCCGGCAGCCCAGGAAAATAGCGAGGCGCAGGCCGATGTGTTGTGGAATAACACCTTGGGCATTGCCGTTGTCTATGTGCGTAACTTTCCTGAGTTACCGCCCGATCAGGCATATCAACTTTGGCTTAGGAAAGATGATACACGCACCAGCCCCGGTCTCTTTACCGTGGAGCCGGGAGGCATGGGCATCTTTGTGTTTCCCATTGAACAATCGCTCGATTTTTACGATCTCATGGGCATTACGCCGGAACCGGCCGGCGGTAGCCCTGGCCCCACAGGATCGCCAGTCGTCCGCGGACCGTTATAGATAGTCGGTAAAATTACTTCCGCTCTGAGCGAGTCCGTGACTCGCCTTGCCTGCTCTAAGCGAGTCCGTGACTCGCCTTGCCTGCTCTAAGCGAGTCCGTGACTCGCATCGAGCAGAAATGAAGGCGGCTCCTGTCAGGAGCCGCCTTCATCGTGCGGAACACTTACTCTATCTTAGCGGAAAGTCATCGTAACACCCGACCGATTGACAAAACCTGTCTTGACAAAACCGGTCGGGTGGCGGCGATTAGCGTTTGGCCGTTGGCAAGAAAAGTCGGTTATCGAGAGTGATACCACTGACTTGGGTCGCCACCAGGCTGCCGTCGGCGGCGGTATAGCTATTGACCAGCGCTGTCGAACCAACGGCGAGATCGCTTTGCAGGTCATTCAGGTCGGTGGCTGGTGTGATCGTGTAGCTCTTGCCGCCAATGGTCCAGTTGATAGCGTTGGCGCCGGCAGCGACCAACCCATCGCCCATACTTTCGATTGTCCCGACGTTGTTGTCGTCACCGGCGCCGGGCGGCACCTGCGTTTCCAGTTCATGGATGACATTGCGCCCGTTGCGGATAAAGTATTCCACCTTCACATAGGCGCCTACCCCTAGCGTGCCATGCTCTTCGACAAACTTGGTCTCACCCGTGGCGACAAAGGCGATATGGTCGAGAATCCATTCGCCGGCAAAGCCAGAGGGCGGCATTTGATCGACAAAGGCAAAGAGGGTAAAGTGGCTGGGATCTTCGGCGCCGCTGTTCTCATTGGTCGTCTTAATCATGCGCGCAATGCGGTTACCTTGGGCGTCAGTGTAATATTTGACCCGCACCTTGGCGCCAACCGCAAAGTTGCCCTGCGGTTCGACCATACGCGTCTCGGCGGTGACAGTATAACTAATGGCGCCAATCACCCATTCCCCAATCAGATCGCCACTGGCAGGCAGCTTTTCAATCTTGCCAAATGCGTGCCCCTCAGCGCCCTCAAAGTTCCCGTTGCCATCATCATCATGGCCGTCATCATCACTGGCCCACTTGATCTCAATCTTGCGCGCCAGGTTGACCCCGTCGGCGTCCACCACAAAGCGGACTTTGACCATCACATCAACCGCAAATTGCCCATCGCGCGCCTTCAACTCCGTGGTATTGGTGACAACAAAGGTCATGCCGCCGATGTTCCATTCGCCCATCAAGCCATCCGTCGGCAAGCTCTGAATTTTGCCGAAGAGGATGCCGGCGCCATGAAATTCGTCATGGTCGTCATCATCATCATGGGCGCAATGATAGCCCCGTTCATTCTCAATCTCACGAATGGTCGGCACAGGCGTCGTGTTCAAGGCATGAATCTTGACACAACGGCCAACCGCAAAGTTGCCCCGTTCGCGCTCAAATTCGGTCTCCGCCGTGGCGAGATAGGTGACACCATCGACCACCCAGTTGCCAATCAACCCTTCGGGCAAGCTTTCCACGCGACCGTAGACTTCAAATTCGGCGCCAGGGGTGCTAACCGGCGGCATGGTGGGAATCAACGTTGGCGTCGCAGCCGGGGTGCCATCATGCGCACATTCATGGCGCCGTTTGGTCTCCATCTTGCGCACTGGATGGGGTGTGGCGCCAACCACATATTCCACCTCAACACAAGCGCCAACGGCAAAGGGGCCTTTTTCCTGACGCAAGCGCGAGCGGGGGCCAACCACATACTCAACGCCCCCGATGACCCAGCGCCCCCATAAGCCGCGCGCCGGCATAACTTCCACCAGCGCCGTCACTTTGGCGACTTCGCGATCATCATCATCATCACTATCATCCGGGGTGGTGGTCTCGGTTGCGACCGGCGTCTCGGCGCCTTCCGGTGTGCGGGTGACGGACGGCGTAGCGTCCGGTAGGCACTCTTTCGCCTCTTTCGTCACCATGCGCATCGCCTGGAAGGGGGCTGTCTCCCCAACTGTCTTGACGGCCACACAGGCGCCCACCACAAAGGGACCTTTTTCCGGGCGAAATTCAGTATTGTTGGTCGTAGTGACCAGACGCCCGCCAATGCGCCATTCGCCAATCAGCCCGCCGGTCGGCATGGTTTCCACCTTACCGACCCAGCCCGAATCCTCGGCCCGCGCCACCGATCCGATCCACATAATGGATAAGATCACACCAAGCAAGAGCGCCAACCAGAGCAACCATTGACGCTGCTCACGGCTGTTCTGCCCGTTCATCCTCACAAGCGCACCTCCTCGATCAGGTGCGCTCCAAATTGGCTGAACCATACGATCATCCTCCTCAATCAACTTGTAACACTCTCTCTCTTTATGTTAGCCTGCGCCGACTGCGCAGGATTGACTGGCATCGATGTAATGAGCGTGTCACGGCAAAGGTGAAGAGGGGGCGGGCGAAAAATACATGGGGGCGGCCTTACGACGAAGAATCGTAGGATTGGCGTAGAAGATGGCTAGTGGATAAATTGTTAGGCGTGGACATGTGCAGTTGATCGTCCCAGCGGGACGCCTGGATTTAGGACAAGGATGATTCCCTTATCCTAAATCCAGGCGCCCCTACGAAACAATACCTGTTGTATGAGCGGTTTGCTACCGACGCGTTGTGAGCGGCAGGAAGAGTTTGTGACGATT
Source organism: Caldilineaceae bacterium (assembly GCA_026645575.1). The sequence continues at coordinate 8,853 of JAPKMW010000109.1, read as the reverse complement.
GAGGGTAGGAGCCGGTGGCGTGGATGTCGGCGTGGGGGTAGGTGCCGACGTGGGAGTTGGCGTCGGCGTCACTGCCGGGGCGTCAGTCAAGGTGGCGTCAATATTGAGCAAGCCCCCCAGTTGTCCGGCATAGGCAGGGTTTTGGGCATCTAGATTCTGACTGTGATTGGTAAAGCGTGCGACAATCTCAGCCGGCGGGGCAGAGGGTAGCGCCTGGCGTAACAGGGCGACAGCCCCGCTAACAAAGGGCGCGGACATGGAGGTGCCACTCCAACTGGCGTAGCCGCTGCCCAGCGGCCCCACCATCGTCGAGGTAATGCCAACGCCGGGCGCAGCAAGATCGACCCACGCGGCGCCGTAGTTGGCAAAGTCAGCCTTCTGATTGGCGCTGTCTACCGCCGTCACGGCAATGACGCCGGGGTAGGTGGCGGGATACTGGGGCGCGTTGGTATTGCTATTGCCGGCGGCGGCGACCACAATCACGCCTTGTTCCAGCGCGCGCTGAATGGTGTCGTGCAAGACAAGCGAATCGCCTTCAGCGCCCAGGCTGAGGTTGATCACATCAGCGCCCTGGGCCACTGCCCATTCAATGGCGTAGGCCAGGGTAAAGATATTGCCACGCCCGTCCGTATCAAGGACACGCACCGGCAAAATCTGACTTTGGGGCGCCACTTTGGCGAGAATGCCGGTGACATGGGTGCCATGCCCCCAGCCCAACCCATCGCCGTCATCGTTGGGTACAGCATCGTCATCGACCATATCATGACCCGTGAGCAGTCGCCCCTGTAACGCCGGATGGGCCAAATCGACGCCGGTGTCCAACACGGCGATGATCACCCCCGTGCCTTGCAAGTTGCTTTGACCAGTCAGATTCACCTGCGTAAAGGCGCCTTGGTTGATGTAGGCCGACGGGTCGTCGCCGCCCCAGTGCCAGGTTTTGTAGCCGTGGCCTTCGGGAATGCCGCCGGCATAATTCAATTCCGCCCAGATCACCCGGCTGGTATCGGCGCGCAATTGGTCGAGGATCGCACTCTCTTGATCTTCGCCTGTCTGCATTAAATGAATGTTGCCGGAGGCCAGCAAGGTTTGCAAGGGCAGCAGACCATATTGGCTGGCAATTGTGGTCGAAACGACGCCAGTCGCCAGCCGCACAATCACTTGGTTGACCACATGATCATCGGCGCGAATGCGTTTGGCCAGAAAGCTATTGTCCTGTTGCCATTGTCCACGCACCTCCAACCAGTTGCCCAGCGCCGGCACGCCATTGTCCAAGCGGGTAACGCTGTTGACCACAACGGTGTAGGTCACATGGGCGCGACCTTGGATCACCCAAACGCCAATGCCGGCGGCGTTATCAGGAACCCGCAGCAAGACACCCTTGAGCCTGACCTCGCGGCCGCTCTCACTCAGTAACTCAATCTCTTGTGCGGTGATTTGCTGGGGTGAGTCGAGCGCGCCTTTGAGGCGCACCGATTGGTTGGGCTGGGGAATGCCCTTCTTAAATTCAGTGGCGACAGTGGCGATCACGGTGTATAGCCGCTGGTTATCGGCGCGGATCTGCCAAGCGCCCTGGCCGCTGGGGTTGGCCGGCGCCGTAACCACAACGCCAGTTAGCTCCACCTCCGGCAGATCTGTCAGATCGGCCCCTTCGACCGTCAGGCTAAAGCCGCCGGCAAAGAGCAGCGTCAAGCAAAGCAGCCAGAGCAGGGCAAGTTGCCGGGACTTTGTCACCGGGGGGGTGGTTGCAACGTCTGGGGAGGTGACCATGTCGTTTTCGCGCATACGCTACTTTCTCGTTTCATACAACTTAATTACGGACCCCACCCTAGCCCTCGCCTGTGAAGGGAGGGAACCGTTGACGGCGTAACTGTTCCTCCCCTTACCAGGGAAGGCTAGGAGGGGGTGTTACGCGCCGATCACAAAAAAGGGCGCCCAATAATAGGGGTGCTGTCGCTGGGCAATCGCCTCACATTGGGCGGTGCGCAGCGCTGTGGCGGGTCGGCCCTGGCTGGTTGCCAATAACGCCCCATAGAAATGATCCATCAGATTCGCTGCCGTGGCGTCGTGAACATTCCACAAACTGGCGATCAGTTCACGCCCGGCCGGGTCGCGCCCGGCGCCCAGAAAACCACGCGCCAGACCGACCACCTCATCACCGCCAGCGATCTCGCCCACGCCACTTTCACAGGCGCTCAACACAATCAAGCGGGCGGACAAGGGCAACCGATAGAGTTCCCGCACATCCACCCAGCCATCGGCCAGCTTCAACGCCGAAAAGAAGGGGTTGTCTGGGCGGAAGAGACCATGGGTCGCCAGGTGCAAAATGTCACTTTCGGCGGCGGCCTGCCAGAGGTTGGGACGGTTGGCCGCGTCCTCCATGTAGGTGGTGGGCCGGGAAAAGTGACGAGCGACCCGCTCCACTTCACGTCGGGCCGCCGGGATGGCCGGGTCGGCAATGGCAAAGCCCGTCCACGCTTGCAACGGTTTGCAGCCATGGCGCGCTTGCCGGAAGACGGCCAGACTGGCGCTCGGCGCATAGCTGCATTCGGTCTGTTCAATTAAATAGTGGTCGCCATCCCATAATGCGTGGAGCGGCAACCGGTGGATCGGCCCAAAGGGTACAAAGAGCAAGCGGTGCCCACTAAGCGCAGGACGGAGCGGCGCTAACAACAGGCTGTAGAGTTGCTGCAACGCGGCGCGTAGGCGACTCTCCAGCCGTTGACTGTGGCGCGCCACATAATCGGGATCAACCTCCACCCGCCCCATCTGAAAGCGAAACTCATCCACGGCAGCGGTGAGTGCCCCCAGGGTAGTCAGCCGGCGGTAGATGCGCACGGAAGTGTGATCGACCAAAAAGGCCAGCAGTTCCTGGTTGATCTCGGCATAGACAATCGCCTGTTGGTCGGGCGCCAAGACGGCTTGGAAGGCGGCCAGATCTACCGCCTGCGCCTGGGCCAAGAGCGGCGATTGTCGCCATTCGATCTGTTGCAGTGCGGCTTCCGTCACCTGCAACTGGCGGTTGATCGCCGCGCCCAGGTGGCGGCGACCGCTTTCCCCCATCAATTGGTTGTAGAGCCAGTGTAGTTGGGCGCGCAATGCGGCCAAACGCTCTTGTTCGGCGGCATCATCGGGCGTAGCCGCGGTGGTTTCAGCGACGCCCACTTGGGTGGTGTCGTCGAGTGCAGCCTGTAACCGTTCCAAGAGTACGCGCGAACGGGATTGTTCGACCACGGCAAAGGCTTCCGCCACCATCGCCGCCGTCGTCGCGCTGTCGGTGGCGGGCATGGCCAGCAGCGTCTGCACCAGATCGGCGTAGAGTTCGCTCTTGTCATCAACAAAGGCGCTGCGGATCTCCTCCACCAACAAGGTGGCGCGCTGCGCTTCCAAGTGGACAATGGCCTGTTTGAAGTGGTCGCGCGCCGTGGCGTACTCACCGGCGCTGTAGGCGATCTTGCCCAGCAGGTGGTGCAGCCGCAGTTGGAGATGAGGCCAGGTGAGGACGCTTCCCGGCCCTGACGTATCGCTTTGCAGCAGGGCCATTAGCAAAGCCGCTTGTTGTTGAGCCGCTACCAACTCACCTTCGGCAAGATCGACACGAATGTGCAACAGACGCGCTTCAGCCTCGCCCAGGAGATCCCAATGTAGCGCCGGCTCATCAGTTTGCGGCGGCGTGTTCCTCATCGGCAGTAAAAGGGCCAGCCATTGACGCGTTTGGACATACTGCTGTTGGCTATACGCAAGCGTCGCCTGGGCCAACCGGGTGCGGTTGAGCCAAAAATGATTTTCCAAGGCGGCAAAGAGAGTGGCGGCTTCGGTCAGGGCAGTCTGCGCCAATATCGCCTGTTGGGTGCGCAAAAAGAGCAGCCCCTGGGTGTAGCGCGTCTGGCCCAGTTCATAGGGCTGGGTGGCGCTGCGGAAGAGCGTTTCGCACTGGGTCAACGCCTGGCCCGCTTCAGGAAGCAGGTTGATGGCGAGACAGGCAGTGGCATATTCGAGCAGCAACTCGTCAGCAGGGCGCAACTGTTCCAGAGTGGCGCCAGCAATGGTCGTGGTTGGCCCCAGGAGATCACGAAAAGCGGCTTCAAAGTGGGCCAGCGCGGCGGCATAGTGGCCAGTGCGCAAGGCCAGCCGCCCCAAGTTGGTCCGTGCGCGCCCCTGGTTGATGGGGTCAGCAGCTTGGGTAAAGAGCGCAATCGCCTGTTGTAGCGCGGCTTCGGCAGCGACGGGTTGGTCCAAAAAGGTGAGCGCCGTCGCCCGGTTCAGATCGCTGTGGGCCAGTTTGTTGAGCCACTCGGTCTGCTGTGCGGCGTCTGTCAAGGTCGCGTCCGTAACGCCGGATGTGGTCAAAAGTTGGCGAATAAGGGTATGCTCAACCAGCGCTTCAGCATGACGCTCCTGGTAGAGCAGCAAGGTCGCCAGGTTGTGACGCGCAGCCACGCGCCGCATCAGGATCGCAAAGGCAGCAGTGGCGCTGTCATCGGTGGGATCAGCGACCGGATCGGTGGGCGACAGCATAGCATCGGCTGCGGCGACAACGGTGCGGGCGGCGTTTTCAGCTTCGTCATAGCGCCCCTGCATGGCAAGAATCTGAGTCAGGCCGAGTAAGGAACGGTGGTAACTATCGTGATCGCCGACGTTTTGCCAAAGGGTTTGCGCCTGTCGTAAGGAAGCCTCGGCGGCGGTCAATTCACCTTGATGCACCTCGACACGGGCGCGTGTATAGGCCAGCCGCGCCAGACGAACGGGAACGTTGCCCAAGCGCGCCTCCACTGCATCGGCAATGGCCAGCCAGTGAGCGGCCTGTGGTGCAGCAGTTTCGGCAGCAGTGAGGGCGACGGCGGCCAGTTGTTCGACCGTGGCCGGGGCAATAGCATCGTGGCGCGCCAAAAAGGCGACGGCATCCGCCATCGCCATCCCCCTCAGTTGGGCGAGCATCTCTTCTGTCAAGGGTGGGTAGAGCGGCGTCATTGCTATTGCAACTCCAGTTCATCAATGACAATGGTCGGCCCGCTGGTTGGCACAAAACAGAGGCGGTAGCGCCCGGTGGGGATATTGCCCAGGTGGAAGCGCCCGCTGGCCTGACAATCGGTGATATTGATGGTTTCGGCGCTGTGCATATCCTGCAATTCACAGCGCGCCGGCAGCAGCGTGGTCGGTTCCGCCAGCGGCACCACTTCGCCCTCAATCTGAAAACGCCCTTCGCGCGGGGCGACCAGCAGCTCGATCTCCACCTGTTTGGCGCCGTAAAGCAACCGATAGCTGGCGACTTGCGTATTGCGCACCCCTTGCCAAGCGGGTTGGCGGCGGCCATCCCACTGGAGTTGGGCGGTGATAAAGGCGGTAAAGCGTTGGGCTATCGAGAGCGCCTGTTCGACCTGGTCAAAAAATTGAAAGTAGCGGTTCAGCGCGGCTGGCGACGGTACGCTGGCCTTGGCAATTTGCAGTTCCCGACCCAGGGTCTGCACTGCGGCCCATTGCGCCTGACAGGCGACGCAGTCGGCCAAGTGTTGCTCTTCATCTGCGCTTAGCACACTGCCGTCCAGGAGCCGTTGATAGAGAATTTCTTCGTTTATATGCGCCATGTTGTCTGCCCTACACTTCATAACCATTTGCACGATAATCAACTTTGATCAACTTGTACGTTGTTGCTACGACTGAGGTGTGCATTTCCTACGCAGAAAATACATGAGTTTGCAATGTGGCGATATGGTGCGTACAGTGTTCAGCAAATCTTTCGGCATTTCCCGTAGGGGCACGAAGGGTGGCAAGACCAATTGGTTTCGGTGTGACCAATTTGTTTGCCACCCTTCGTGCCCGGCGCCAAAATCCCAACAGACTTAGTGAACAGTAGTGCTTATTCGGATTTAATTTCCACCAGTGGTAATGCGCTATTGACCAATCAATCGCTACACTGGTAAAAAATTAAATCGGAATAAGGTCTAGTGTAATACGTGACGCGTAGCAAGTTGTGCAGCACTCATCACTCGTCACTCACACGGCTTCATAATCATCCAAAAACAACTTCCACTCGCCGCGCGGCTGTGACTCACAACCGGCTGGGACGAGTTACGCTTCGCTACCAGAGTAACCGAGACCTTCGAGAATGGTGCGCAACTGTTGAAGGCAGCGGTTGCGCGTAGGGCCAATGCTGCCTTTGGGTATAGCCAGTTCGTCGCTAATCACATCATACGATGGTTCCCGTTGGTCTAAAAAGATTAAGGTGAGTAGATCACGACAGCGCTCCCCTAGGGTGGCCATGCCCTGGGTCAGCGCTTCCTGCCGTTGCCAGCCTTGCAATAGCTCGGCCATAGAGGGGGCGCGCGTGCCGACTGGTTGCAGTTTCTCTTCCACTGCCGCATCGGTCAGATCGACGGCGCTGAGGGGTTGCTCCTGTTTGCGCTTCTGCATAGTACGCCAACTGGCGCGACGGGCGGTGGTGAGTAGCCAAGCCGGCAGACTCTCCGCATCGACGATCTGATGGAGTTGTTGGGCCAGGGCCAGAAAGACCTCTTGGCCAATATCATCGACTTCGCCGGGCGTCAGTCCATAGCGCACCGGCACCGAGTGGACAAGGCGGACATAGCGTTGCACCAGTCGCTGCCAGGCGCCAGCATCGCCGTGACGACAACGTTCGATCAATTCGTGATTCGTAAGTTGAGTCATACCGCTTCTTGCTACTAGGATGATACGTGATTCGTGTTACGTGATTCGTAAACACAGCAACTGTTATCGTGGTATCATACCGGATTTTGTCCGTTTCGTCATCTTTGGTGGAAGAGTGCGTATCCTGCTCTGGTTCATTGGCGTTGTGACGCTGGAACAGGTGCTGACTGGGGCAATGCACGCACTTCTCCCCTTCTCCGATCTGAGTATAGAGCAAATGTGTAGGATAAACATCCGCTTTATGTTGCAATCGTGCGTGCCAAACGTTGAGTTTTGGTTGATTTGGGTTCTTTGTCGTAAGATTGGAACAGATAGTAACTACTAAGCCCGCTCTGAGCCAGTCCATGACTGGCGGCTGAATCACCAGTCATGGACTGGCTCAGAGCGCGACGGCTTGGTAGTTACTTGCAGTAGATAAAAGAGTAGTTTCGTGATACAGAGAAGGGAAGTTACATGTCAATATTGCAGGGATCGCATTTTGGGTGGTGGTATATTGTTACACTGGTGTTGGTGGTAGCGATTATCAAATTTTTGATCGGACTCCTTCTCAATCAGAAATGGTCGAGATTTGATCATATTTTGGGTGTGACCACCCCAATTGTGATCACAATTCAGTGGTTACTTGGCATTGGCCTCTGGGCGCCCATTCCAACTGCCTGGTTTCATGCCCGGGGCAGCGTTAACTTCTGGGAACATGCCACTACCATGACGCTGGCATTGGCAGCATCTCATATTGGTTGGTCGCGCGCCAAACGGGCGACCAGTGATGCGGCTAAATATCGACTGGCCTTTTGGGGTTTTCTGATTGCCGGCCTGTTAGTGGCAGTGGGCGTGGCACGGATCAAGGGGTGGATGATGTAGACGACCACGGTTGCGATCAGCGACGCGGCGAGAATTAAGAGCAAATGCTACTCCTCCAATTTGCTCTTTTTCTTGTCTTGCGGTATGCTTAGGGACGTTGCACCGACGGCGTTGGGGGATAGTTTAATCGGCAGAACAGCTGACTCTGGATCAGCCAGTTGGGGTTCGAATCCCTGTCCCCCAGTCCTTGGGCAAAGATGGAGAGTGCAAGGCGCGATAGGCGCTTGGGACTCTTCGTTTTTGCTCAAAATTTTGTGCGTTTCCCTGCCATCCGACCATCGGTACTCCTGTTTTTAGACTTTGACAAAGACAGAGAGACAGAGGATCAAGCATAGGACAGTGGTCGAAGCCGTGGGATTGGTTGCAGAAGCAGACGACTGCGTTATTTGTTGCTTATGCAGAGCCTGGTCAACAAGAAGAAGCGGAAGCGACGAAAGAGCGCCAGGGCGATTAACCCTGGCGCCCTTTTATTTTCGGACAAAGCAGGTGTTCTTATACGCTCAAGCGTTGGCGCCCCTGATCGACTGCCCGCGCGGACTGAGCGCACCCAACCAAGCACCCAATCCTGACTTACGCAACCCCAACCGCCGCTGCCGGTCGCCCCTGGAAATGCCGCTACGTCTCCGACCTCTGACGAGGATTCATCTACTCCTGACGCCTGCTGCCGCAACGAGTACCCCGGTTAGCGTCCCGTCTCCGACCTCTGACGAGGATTCATCTACTCCTGACCAGACAACTGTCCTACGGTGAACAATCCGGAACAAAGTCTCCGACCTCTGACGAGGATTCATCTACTCCTGACCATTTTTACAATTAAGGAGGCTCTATGACTACTATTGGTCTCCGACCTCTGACGAGGATTCATCTACTCCTGACCTTGAGCGCAAGGCCGCAGAAGAAGCGGCAGCGAAGTCTCCGACCTCTGACGAGGATTCATCTACTCCTGACCCGGGCAACACCTACCCTGATCCTGTCTTTACTGAGTCTCCGACCTCTGACGAGGATTCATCTACTCCTGACGAGCGGCACAGTCGAAATTCTCTGCAATCCGATCTAGTCTCCGACCTCTGACGAGGATTCATCTACTCCTGACCCCGCCACCGCCGCACACGCGCAAGCCGCTTTCCAGGTCTCCGACCTCTGACGAGGATTCATCTACTCCTGACGGCCGCTGTACCTCGCCATTCTCGGGACCATCATGATGGTCTCCGACCTCTGACGAGGATTCATCTACTCCTGACAACCGTGATGGAGGGCTACAAAACCACCGGATTTTCGTCTCCGACCTCTGACGAGGATTCATCTACTCCTGACCCTCGGAGGAGGGTG
>JAPKMW010000108.1 GCA_026645575.1 Caldilineaceae bacterium | reverse complement strand
CACACCTGACAGGTTTCCAAAACCTGTCAGGTGTAGAATGTCCCGAAAGATTATCTGAACACCTATAGATGATTCGTGGAAGTCTGTCCGGTTTCGCAACCCTGACAGGTTTCCACCACTCAAGCAGGAGCGCTATAGTTACATCGATTAAGGTTTTCTTACTTGCTGAACATTGTTTTTGCAAATGTTCGTAAATTAGCAGCAAAATTGTCAGGATATTGTTACAATTTTTTGCCAACAACCTCTTATTAGATTATCAAATATTGTATATACTTTTTGGGAAATGGCACGGCCCCTGCCGTTTTATCAACTTATTAACCCATTCACCTTTTTTGACTTTATCAAAGGAGCAACCACCATGCAACAACTCATTCATCACCGTGTACTGCCAGCCCTGATTATCAGCCTGTTCCTAAGTGTACAACCAAATCTATTGGCGCAATCACTGCTCGCCGGCCCAAACGATGGCTCGATCATTTTTGCCAACATTGTCGATGGGGTCAACAATGATCGTACCGAGTTTACCATCCTTTATGGCCTTGGCGCACCCACCGACGACGGCTGCAACTATAGCGGCGCGCCCGCAATGGTGAAGATTGCCAACCGACAGAATGTGCCGGTGAACGGGTTGCCACCCGGCGCCTATTGTCTCTCGCAAGATCCAGGTGCTTCTCATCTCTGGACGTTGATACAATGTTTTACTGTTGGGCAAAACGCCTATGTGCCAATTGTTGATAGTATGATTCAACTGGAAGCCGGGATGCGCGTGCGCTGCACCTTTACTAACGAGCCATTATAACACGCATAAGCCTACAAGCCGTAAGCGAATTGGGTCGATCAACACAGCTTTCTGTTATAATGGCGCCATGCTGATTCAAGATCGTCTTTATGGCTCTATTACCCTAACAGAACCCGTGTTGATTGACCTGCTCAACACTCAAGCGCTTCGGCGGCTGGACGGCGTCTTGCAACATGGCGTGTCGGCGCAGGTTGGCATCACTAGCCGTACTAGCCGACTGGAACATTCCATTGGCGCTATGCTGCTGGTGCGTCGCTTGGGCGCCGATCTGCCGGAGCAGATTGCCGCGTTGCTTCATGATGTCAGCCATACCGCCATGAGCCATGTGATCGATTATCTCTTTGCCCGGCATGATTCACAAAGCTATCACGATGAGCGGAAAGCATGGTTCGTCGCGCAATCGGACATTCCAGCCGTGCTGACCCGCTATGACTACGACTGGCGCGCACTCTTGCGGGAAGAGGACTTTTCTCTGTTGGAACAACCGTCGCCGGCCCTCTGTGCCGACCGGCTCGATTACTTTCTGCGCGATGGTTACGACTTGGGTGTTATTGATCAAACCGCTATTGCTTCTATTCTGCACCATCTGATGGTGTTTGACGGGCGGATGGTGTTGGATGATGTGGCCGCGGCCCGGCAGTTAGCCTATGGCTTTCTGACCGCCGATGATGCCAGTTGGTCCAATTTTCGCGAAGTCGGTTTGTATGAGCTAACCGCACAGGCGTTGCGGCTGGCTTTGGCCAAAGGATTGATCACTGAGCGTGACCTTTGGGGCACCGATGAAGATCTGTGGCGCGCCTTGCACCAAAGCCCTAACCCGGAATTGCGCTACTATCTGCGTTTTGTAGATCAAAGCACCGCGTTTGTGCGCGATGCGGCTGCGCCCAACTTTGTTGTCACTACGAAAATTCGCACTCTTGATCCGGATGTCTGTTACAAGGGCTACGTGGCACGTCTTTCAACCTTAGACCCGGCCTTTGCTGCCCATCGTCAGGCCTACCTGGCGCAAAAGCAGGGCGCGTGGCCGATTCGCGTCGTCGGTTTTCAGCCACCGGCGGCCACAGGGCGCAAGTATGAGCAACTACCATGTTGATAACGCGGTTAATAGCGCGCGCCGCCGCTTTCGTGATTTAGGGTTGTCTTGCGGCGTTTTGCCCACTGGCCCGCTAAATGCCATCACCGATGTGACTGGGGTGTTGGTTGGTCATTTCACCCTGATCGAAGGGGCCGACATTCGCACCGGCGCCACCGCCATTTTGCCCCACCCCGGCAATCTCTATCAAGAGAAAGTGCCTGCCGGCGTGGTCGTGGGTAATGGCTATGGCAAACTCATGGGCAGTACCCAAATCGCTGAACTGGGGGAGATCGAAACGCCGATTGTCTTAACCAATACCCTGGCTGTGCCACGCGCGGCTGATGCCATCTTGGACTGGACGCTGGCGCAACCGGGCAACGAAGCGGTCGGCTCGGTCAACATGGTGGTGGGCGAGACGAATGACGGCTATTTGAACAATATTCGCCGCCGCGTCTTGACACCCGCTATGATTGGGCAGGCCATCACAACCGCCCAACCGGGATTGGTGGCCGAAGGGTGTGTCGGCGCCGGCACAGGCACCGTCGCTTTTGGTTGGAAGGGCGGCATCGGCACTAGTTCTCGGCGCTTGCCTTCTTCTCTGGGCTGCTATACGGTGGGGGTATTGGTGCAATCCAATTACGGCGGCGTCTTGCAAATCGCTGGTCAACCCATTGGTCAGCAACTTGGGCAATATTACCTGCGCGAACAACTGGCCGCTCCCCCACCCGCCGAACGCGCCGATGGTTCCATTATGATCATCGTTGCCACCGATGCCCCGCTCTCGGATCGCAACTTGACCCGCCTGGCGCAGCGCGCCCTCGCCGGGTTGGCCTGTACGGGCGCCGCCATGAGCAACGGCTCAGGTGATTATGTAATCGCCTTTTCCACTGCAATGGAGGTGCGGCGGAAACCTTTACCAACGGGATCATTACAAGCGACGCTGGAAGCGCCTAATGATCAACTCTCACCCCTCTTTCAGGCCGTCATCGAAGCAACCGAAGAAGCCATCTATCATTCGCTCTGCATGGCGACGACAATGCGTGGTCATCGCGGTCACACTGTACAAGCCCTCCCACTAAGCGCCATTCGTAGGCAACTGTAAAGTTTTTGTGTCAACAGTCTGTTCCTATTCGTGAGGCTCAGTAGGTCACTGTAAATAAACTTACATACAATAACATTGTTATTAATCTAATTTCCCTGAAGGTTTGTTTATTTACTGATTCATAAGAGGGAAAGATAATAATGAAGAAGCTGACAGCGGAATTTATTGGTACATTTTGGTTGGTTCTGGGCGGGTGCGGCAGCGCTGTGTTAGCTGCCGCTTTTCCGGACGTGGGGATCGGCCTTCTGGGTGTCTCCTTTGCCTTCGGGTTGACCGTGTTGACCATGGCCTATACCATCGGTCATATCTCTGGTTGCCATCTGAACCCGGCCGTTTCGATTGGGCTATGGGTCGGCGGGCGTTTTTCATCAAAGGATTTGGTGGGCTATATCATTGCGCAGGTGATTGGCGCCATTGTGGCGGGCGGGGTACTCTATCTTATTGCCAGCGGACAGGCTGGCTTTAGTCTGGCCGGCGGTTTCGCCTCGAATGGCTATGGCGAACATTCCCCCGGCGGCTATAGCCTGACCGCCGCCTTGGTGACGGAAATTGTCATGACCCTGATCTTCCTCTTTGTCATCATGGGGGCGACCGCCAAACAGGCGCCCCAAGGTTTTGCCCCGATTGCCATCGGTCTGGCCTTGACCTTGATTCACCTGATCAGCATTCCGGTGACGAACACCTCGGTCAATCCGGCGCGCAGCACTGGCGTTGCGATCTTTGCCGGCGGCTGGGCGCTTTCTCAACTCTGGCTCTTCTGGGTGGCGCCTATCATCGGCGCTGTGCTGGGGGCGTTGATCTACCGCTTTGTTGGTGATGAGAGCAAATAAGGGTTAACCAAGTTCAGCGCAGTTCATCACAAACAGAAGGCCCGCCATTACTCCTGAAAACCTGGAGCAATGGCGGGCCTTTTTCATAGTTGCTTGAGTCAGTAAATACTACCCAATTAACGAGGGGTTTGCCCCCCGTGCGAAGCTCAGTTCGCACGGGGGGCAAACCCCTCGTTTACTTCATCACAATTAACCAAGGTCAAAGCGGTCGAGATTCATCACCTTATTCCACGCTGCCACGAAGTCCTGCACAAAGGTGGCCTGGGCGTCGCTGCACCCATAAACTTCGGCCAGGGCACGCAGTTGCGAGTTGGAACCGAAGATGAGATCGGCGCGGGTGCCGGTCCACTTTTGGGCGCCTGTAGCGCGATCCCGGCCCACAAAGAGTTCACCATCTTCCGCCGCGGCCTGCCACACGGTGCTCATGTCGAGCAGGTTCACAAAGAAGTCATTGGTGAGCGTCCCTGGGCGTTTGGTGAAGACGCCATGTTCGGATTGGCCGGCATTGGCGCCCAAAACACGCAATCCGCCGACGAGAACGGTCATTTCCGGCGCGGTCAACGTTAGCAGTTGCGCCCGATCCACCAGCCGCTCCTCAGTAGACATGCTGGATTTGCTCTTGCGGTAGTTGCGGAAACCATCGGCGGTCGGCTCAAGCACGGCAAAGGAGGCAACATCCGTTTGCTCCTGCGACGCGTCGGCGCGGCCCGGCGTGAAGGGGACAGTCACCGCATGGCCGGCATTCTTAGCCGCTTGCTCAACCGCGGCGCAACCGCCGAGGACGATCAGATCTGCAAGTGAAACTTGCTTGCCGCCAGATTGGGCGCGATTGAAGCCCTTTTGGATTTCTCCAAGCGTTGCAAGGACGGTCTCTAATTGCGCCGGTTGGTTGACTTCCCAATCCTTTTGCGGCGCCAGGCGAATGCGGGCGCCGTTGGCCCCACCGCGCTTGTCCGAACCGCGGAAGGTTGACGCCGAAGCCCAAGCCGTCGCCACTAACTGGGAAATGGAGAGACCCGAAGCGAGAATGGTGCTTTTGAGATTGGCAATATCCTGGGCGTCAATCAAGGGATGGTTGGCAGCGGGGATGGGGTCTTGCCAGATGAGTTCTTCCGCCGGCACCAAGGGGCCGAGATAGCGGGCGCGCGGCCCCATGTCACGGTGCGTCAGTTTGTACCAGGCACGGGCGAAGGCGTCGGCGAACTGATCTGGGTTCTCATGAAAGCGCTTGGAAATCGGCCCATAGATGGGGTCCATGCGCAGGGCCAGATCGGTGGTCAACATGACCGGCGCATGCCGTTTCGCTGGATCATGGGCATCCGGCACAGTGGTCGCCGCAGCGGGATTGGTCGGCACCCACTGCCAAGCGCCGGCGGGGCTTTTCACCAGATCCCAATCGTAGCCAAAGAGTACATCAAAGAAGCTGTTGTCCCACTTGATCGGGGTGGGCGTCCAGGCGCCTTCCAGCCCGCTGGTGATAGTGTCGCCGCCTTTACCGCTGCCATAACGGCTCGTCCAGCCGAGGCCTTGCTCCTCAATGCTGGCCCCTTCCGGTTCCGGCCCGACCAGCGCAGCATCGCCGGCGCCGTGGGTTTTGCCAAAGCTGTGACCGCCGGCGATGAGGGCAACGGTCTCCTCGTCGTTCATCGCCATGCGGGCGAAGGTTTCGCGAATGTCCCGCCCGGCGGCGACTGCGCTCGGCTGCCCGTTCGGCCCCTGCGGATTGACATAGATCAGACCCATCTGCACCGCGGCCAGCGGGTTTTCGAGATCGCGCTCACCGGTGTAGCGATTGTCGCCCAGCCAGGTGTCTTCTGCGCCCCAGTACACATCCTCTTGCGGTTCCCAGACATCCTCGCGGCCGCCGGCAAAGCCAAAGGTCTGGAAGCCCATCGACTCCAAGGCGCAGTTGCCGGCCAGGATCATCAAGTCGGCCCAGGAGATTTTGCGGCCATACTTCTGCTTGATCGGCCAGAGCAAGCGGCGCGCCTTGTCCAGGTTGGCATTGTCGGGCCAACTGTTGAGGGGCGCAAACCGTTGGGTGCCATCAGAGGCGCCGCCGCGACCGTCACCAATGCGGTAGGTGCCGGCGCTGTGCCACGCCATGCGAATGAATAGCGGTCCATAGTGACCGTAGTCCGCGGGCCACCAATCCTGTGAATCAGTCATTAGCGCGTAGAGGTCTTTTCTCACAGCCTCCAGATCGAGGCTTTTGAACTCCTCGGCGTAGTTAAACGCCTGCCCCATCGGATTTGACAGGGAAGAGTTTTGGTGGAGAACCTTCAGGTTCAACTGATTCGGCCACCAGTCGCGGTTTGACCGGGTTCCCATCGCTGTGTTCGATCGGCCCGTCACTGGGCATTTGCTCTCGTCGCTCATTATTCTCTCCAATCGTCTTCTGCATTTTTTGTTTTGCTGCCAAGGATAATGAATCCTTGGTCGGAGGAATCCACCGCAGCGCTGATCCGTGGCCCACACTGCGGCAAAGCATTAACGCCACGCTAATTGACAACTCCGTTATTGACTATATGGTATGCGGGGTCGCACTGGCATTTCAGCGACAGTCATACGCTCCCGCAGAACCTGCACGTTGTAGATTGGTAACTACTTAGCCCACGCCTAGCCGGTCCGTGACCGGCGACCCGACTGCCGGGAACCCGCGCAGGGGCGGCTAGGCGCTGAGTAGTTACGTAGATTGAACGAATTATTGAAAAAAGAGAAACTACAGGATGATTTTACCTAGAATTGCCAAATCTGTCTAGAATGGTGAAAGAGTGTATGGCATTCGCTAATTACTGCTAGGGTAGCGCAGCTCATTTGGCAATGACGCTGTTTTACGCTATCATCGCGGGTTGACAAGACAATTGCAACAGGTCAGCGGCTGCCCCGTTGACAAGCGAGCAACCTCTGGCACTGTACTATCATCAAACAAGGAGCGTTACATGCAAAAAAGATTCATACCTACGTTGATCGTGCTATTGCTGCTGGTCGCCGGCTGTGTGGCGCCACCTACCGGCAGTTCAACCAATGCCGCCCCCAATCTAAAGCGCGTCGTCTACGTCATCAATGGCGCCTTAGGCGATAATGCCTTTTATGATTCGGGCCAGGCGGGTATTGACCAGATCAAAAACGAATATGGCGTCGAGACGCGCACGATTGAGACCAATTTTGACGCTGGTCAATATGAACCGGCGCTACAAGCGGCTGTCACCTATGCCGATGTGATCTTTGTTATCTCCTACGGCTTTGAGGATCAGTTAAAGGAATTTGCCGATAACAATCCCAACAAAATTTTTGTCAACATCGATACGGTCGTGGAGAATAGTAAGGATACCATTACGTCGGTCGATTTTATTGAAGAAGAGAGCGCTTATCTTACTGGCGTCGTTGCCGGTTTGACCACGCTGGAAACCACGTTGGCAGGCATCAACGAAGCGAAGATCATTGGCGCGGTGGGGGGCGATGTCGATCCGGTGATCAACGCCTTTATCTTTGCCTACACCAATGGCGCCCACTCCGTTGACCCGGAAATTCAGGTCGAAAGCAAGTTCCTGGGCAGTTGGGATGACACGGCCAAGGGCAAACAAGCTGCGTTGCAACTCTATGACCAGAATGCCGATGTGGTCTTCCAGATTGCCGCCGCCGCTGGGCTAGGCGTCTTGCAAGCCGCCGAAGAGCGGGGTCTCTATGCCATCGGCGTTGACACCAACCAGAACGATCTTGCCCCCGGCCATGTCGTCGCCAGTGACCTGAAAAATGTTGGTCAAGCCATTGTCGATGTCTACAAAACCATCAACGACGGCAGCTACCAACCCGGCCAGGTGTTGGAATATGGTCTCGCCAGCGGCGGCGTCGATGTCACCTTTGAAGCGCAACAACAACCGCTGCCCCAAACGCTGATCGACAAGGTGATGGCCGTGCGCCAGGAAATCATTGATGGTAAGTTGACCGTCGAGCGGTATACAGGTCAATAAGAGAGTGAGAGAGAGTGAGAGAGTAAGAGATTCAGCCCACTCTCTCACTCTCTCACTCTCTCTAATCTCTCAATCGCCATGAACCCAATCATCACCCTCCAAAACATCGTCAAAATCTATCCGCCCAATCTGGTCGCGCTGGACAAGGTCTCAGTTGATTTCCTGCCAGGCGAGATTCACGCCATTGTTGGTGAGAATGGCGCGGGCAAAAGCACCTTGATGAAGGTCTTGTATGGACAGGAGACGGCCACCGCCGGTGTCATCACCTATCAGGGCAAACCGGTCCATTTTCGCCATCCGGGCGAGGCGATTGCCAACGGCATCGGTATGGTGCATCAGGAAATTCTGCTCATCCCGGAATACACCGTCTGGCAGAACATTGTGTTGGGCGCCGAGCCGGTGGATCGTTGGGGGCGGTTGGATGTAGCGCGGGCGCGCCGCGAGGTGCAGGCGAAGCTTGCCGAGTTTGGCTTTCAACTCGACCCCGATGCCCTGGCGGCAGATCTCTCGGTGGCGGCGCAGCAGAAGGTCGAAATTCTCAAGCTGCTCTATCGTAATGTAACCGTGTTGATTCTCGATGAGCCGACCGCGGTCTTGACGCCACAGGAGATTCCCCAACTCTTTGCCGAATTGCGCCGGCTGCGGGAGACCGGGCGCACCATTCTCTTTATTTCCCATCATCTCGATGAAGTGCTGGCGCTGAGTGACCGCATTACGGTTCTGCGCAAAGGGCAGTTTGTGGCGACGGTGGCCGCCGCCGCGACCAGTGAATCAGAACTGGCGCGTCTGATGGTGGGGCGTGATCTACACCCGGCGCCCCGTCAGGCAACACAGCCCCCTGGCCCCCCCGTCTTTACTGTCCAAAATCTCTCTGCTGTTGACAAAGGCGGTCGTCACCTGCTGACCGCGATCAACCTTATCGTGTGCGCTGGTGAGATTGTCGGCGTGGCCGGTGTCGAGGGCAATGGGCAATTTGAGTTGGTGCAGTGCATTATCGGTCTCTTGCAACCGACAAGTGGGGAAATTCAGGTGAACGACGAGTCAATCACCCAATTACCCATTCTCGCCCGACGTGATCGTGTTTCGTTTGTGCCGCAAAATCGACGGACGATGGGCGCGGCGGTGACAGCGTCGATCACCGAGAATATGCTGATGACCCACCACCGCTTGAATCCCCGCTTTACGCGCTGGGGTGGTCGCTTGCTGGATATGCGCGAAGCCAGCCGTTTTACCGATGAGGTGGAGGCGGCCTTTAGCGTAGTAATGCGCGACAACGATCAGCCCTTTGGTTCGCTCTCCGGTGGTAATCAGCAGAAGATTATTCTGGGGCGGGAATTGGCGCTGGATAACCCCTTTGTCCTGCTCGATCAGCCGACGCGCGGGCTGGATGTGGGGTCGATTGAGTATGTCCATGGGGTGATTACGCGTTTGCGCGAAGAGGGGCGTGCGGTGCTGCTGATTTCGGCAGACTTGGAAGAGTTGTTTGCTCTGGCGGATCGCATTGTGGTGCTGCATCGGGGGCGCTTGGTGGCCGATCTGCCGACGGTGGCGACGACGATCGCGGAAGTGGGGCGGTTTATGCTGGAAGGACATTGACCGTAGTAAAGACTTTAGTCTTTCTCTGGCTGGGACAAAGACTAAAGTCTTTACTACGATAGCCGAGCATGGGAACAAGCAAGTGAGGGGTGATGGGACGGAATTTGTTGAGCGGGGTGTTGGGGATTGGGGTTGGGTTGCTGTTGGGCGCGCTGATCATGGCGTTGCAGGGCTATGATCCGCTGGCGACCTATGGCGCGCTCTTTAGTTTTTCACTCTTTGGGCTGTATCCACTGGCGACGACGCTAAATAATGCCGTGCCGTTGATCTTGACGGGGTTGTCGGCATCGGTGGCCTTTGCGGCGGGGCCGGTCAATCTGGGACAACCGGGGCAGTTGGTGATGGGCGCACTCTTTGCCACGATGGTGGGGCTGGCAATCGATCTGCCGGCGGTGATGATGATCCCGATCTTGTTGCTGGCGGCGTTGGTGGGTGGGGCGCTCTGGGCGGGGCTGGCGGCGGTATTGCGCCTCTGGTTCAACATGAGCGAATTTATCACTACCCTCATGCTCAATATGATTGCCGACTTCTTGACCCTCTGGGCGATCACCCAGCCGCTGGCCGATCCCGCTGCCTTTTCGCCAATGACACCGGCCATTAGCGCCAATGGCTGGTTGCCGGAATTTGGCCCTTTGAACAGCAGTGTGATCATCCTGCTGCTCGCCTTTGGCGTCATCTGGTTTGTCTACAACCACTGGACCGCCGGTTACGAGTGGCGGATGACCGGCAAAAATTCGCTCTTTGCCCGCCTGGGTGGTTGCGCCATCAACCGCAACTATCTGGCGGTGATGTTGGTGACAGGCGCATTAGCCGGCCTAGCCGGCGGCCTGGTCTTGATGGCCGGCCCGCACCGCTTCTTGCGCGGCCTGGGCGCTAACTATGCATGGGATGGCGTCATGATCGCCGTCGTCGCCAACAATGGCCTGATCGGCACGTTGCTCTACGGCATCTTTTTCGCCGCCCTGCAAAGCGGCGCCCTGGGCATGGAACTGATCACCGCCGTCCCCAGCGAATTTATCCAAGTCTTACAAGCCGTCATCGTCCTCGTCGGCGTCGCCGCCCGCGTCTACCTGGAAGTCGTCCGCGACCGCTGGCAGACCCGGCGGCAGGCGGAGAGTATTGCATGACAAGGTGAGGGGGTGACAAGGTGAGGGGGCGACAAGGTGACATAGTCGTCAACTTCACCCCCTCACCCTGTCACCCTGTCAAAATAAAGGGGAAGTTAACTTTGAACATCTTCACCGGTCTGATCAACGGCATGATTGCCGGGGCGACGCCGATTTTGTTGGCGGCGTTAGGGGGATCGTTTACCTACTATGCCGGCGTCTTTAATATCGCCATGGAAGGGATGATGTTGAGCGGCGCCTTTTTTGCCGTGCTTGGCTCCTACTATCTGCAATCGTGGCCGTTGGCGATCCTGGCGGCGATTCTGGGGGCGCTGCTGCTGGCGTTGATCTTTATCCTCTTCGCTGTGGTGCTGCGGACCGACGCCTTTGTCACCGGCATTGCCCTCAACCTCTTTGCCTTGGGCGCAACGACCTACTTGCTGCGCCAGATTTTCGGCGTCAAGGGGGCCTTTGCCGACCCAGCGATTTTGCCCGTGCCACGGATAGACATTCCCTGGCTGGCTGATCTACCGGTGGTTGGGCCGATTCTCTCTGGGCAAAATCTATTGATCTATGTGGCGGCGGCGGCGACAATGGGCGGAGCATGGCTGCTCTTTCGCACCCGTTTCGGATTGCGGGTGCGGGCGGCGGGGTACAATGCTGCGGCGTTGGCGGCCAGTGGCGTTTCGGTGGCATGGGTGCAGAGTTTATCCTTGTTGCTCTGCGGCGTGCTTTGCGGGCTGGCCGGCGCCTTTCTCTCGCTGGGCTATGTGCGCCTCTTTGCCGAAAATATGTCGGCGGGGCGCGGGTGGATCGCGCTGGCGGCGATCATCCTGGTGAAAGGCAACCCGTGGGGCATTGCGTTCATTGCCCTGCTCTTTGGCTTTTTTGACGGTCTGGGGCTGCTCTTGCAAAGCTATGCGGTGCCGGCGCAATTCACCGGCATGGCCCCCTACCTAGCGACGTTGGTTGCGCTCTATCTCTATGCCCGGCGCGAAGGGAAGAGCCTGAGTCTATAAGTGATGGAGAACGATGCTAGACTTTACACCCATTACCGAAACGCCCGGCAGCGGCTTAAACGCTGAACAACTGGCGCGCATCCGACAACGCTATGAATTGGCGGCAACGCTGGCCCGCGGCAAGGATGTATTGGAAGTAGGCTGTGGCGCCGGCAGCGGACTGGGGATGATCCGCCACCAAGCACGATCCCTGGTCGGCTCTGATTATACCGCGCCGGTGTTGCGACTGGCGCAAGCCCACTACGGCGGACGTGTGCCATTGGTCGGCGCTGATGCCCAGGCGTTGCCCTTTGCCGCGGCCGCCTTTGATCTGCTACTCTCCTTTGAAGCGATCTACTACCTGCCCCGGATCGAGTTGTTTTTGGCCGAAGCGCAGCGAGTCCTGCGGGATGACGGCCTGTTGCTCCTCTGTACCAGCAACCCCGACTGGTCGCCCTTCGTCCCTGGGCAGATGAGTGTCTACTACCCGAACCTACCGGCGTTGGCGACGCTGTTGACCAACGCCGGTTTTCCCCGCACCGAATTTTATGGCGCGTTCCCGCTGCCGGACACCCGCCCGCCCCACAAAACCCTGCTGGCGACCGTGCGCAAATACGCCCTGCGCTTCCAACTCTTTACCGCTGATACTGCGCTAACCCGGCGCCTAAAACAGCTTGCCTATGGTCGTCTCCACCCCTTACCGGCCGAGTTACCCCCGGTTGATGGGCTGGACGACGCCGTCACCCCCTCCTTGACCCCCTTGCCCGCCACCGCCCCCGACCACCGCCATCGCGTCCTGTTTGCCGTGGCCCACAAAACATGAGTGCAGTGTTGGTAACAAGCTACAAACTCGTCCCTACGGGACGAACCTGCGCAATCGATCATGACTGATTTGACAGAACACCAGGGTGCTTAGGGGTAATAGCAGCGATGAGAATGTTTCCCGATCTTTTTCGTCAGCAACTGTAGTGGTATACTAAAACGCGCGATCCATTCCTATGACTTTCACCCCGGAGGTGATGCGATGCCTGCTCCACTCCAGTTGCAACTGACCGACTACCTCGACCCGATGCGCTGGCGTTGGGTGTTGAGCGATGAGCGCGGGCGCTTTCTGGCTGACCACACCGGTGCAGGGCAACGCCACACGCCACCGCCTGGCCCAGCCCAGCGATCCGCTTGCTGTGGGGCCGGTCTTGTGTGCGCCCCGCAGGAGTGATTCGTGCTGCGTCCTTAGCGGTTTACTGAAACGTAAGTAATTTGTAAGCAGACTGCAAGCCGCTACCAAGCGATTTTGTATTATTGTATTATCAGTAGACCGCACCGCAACTAGGTTTGCAATCGCGCGACTCTGGACTACGCGACTCTGGACTACTGACAATCCCCTCTCCTCCTCCTCCATTATCTGTTCCTAGTGGCCAAACTTACCCCGGCTGCTAACTCATGGGCATAGTCTGCTGTTTTCCACGTAGGACTGCAATGGCAACATTGTAGACTACTCACAGCATTAGCGGGTTGTCTGGTTATCGCACTGTCAGATCGCATAAGCAGATTGCGCTGGCACATAAGGCGCAAAACCAGTTGAGTTTTGGGAAACTGCAGAAACTATGAAAATTACCACTTCTCCTGCGTCCTTCGTCTCTATGGTCGCTATTTTCGTCATTACCCTTGTGTTTGGGTTTTATCCATCTGGCGTTATCAAAGCACAAAGTGAACGTAACGGAAAACGGGGCATTGCAACCGAGGCCTTACCCTGTCTATCGATCGGCCCCGGCAGCCGTGGCCCCGCCACGGGTGAAATCAAGTTAAAGTGGCAAGGCCGCGCCGAGCAAGCGCGCTTGATCTTCACGGTGGCTGGCGCTGAAGCCGCCCATACGATCAAAGTGAATGGGCAGGCGGTCGCCAAAACCCCCATTTACCTGGAGGGCCAACTGTGTGGGGAAGGCGAGGTCTACTATCTCGATCTGCCGCTTGCGGTTGTCAGGCATGGCTTTAACACCATTGAATTGACCAATGACGCTGCCGCCGGTGATAGCTGGAGCGCCGGCAATGTGCGGCTGGAAGTGCTGGGCAAAATCGATCACGACAGAGGCGCTACGGCGGAAGAAAGTGTGCAGGCGGCTGCCGGCAGCGCCACCGTCGCCACTATCACCTTCCTGAACGAGTATGACAACAGCAATCAGGAAGCCCGTTTCCAGGTGCCGGGTATGTACAACAGCGCCACACCGACGCCCCTTGTCCTTGTGATTCATCCGCGCAGCAGTGATATGTTCTGGGGTGAAAATGATAGCTTTCACATGGCTGCCGACAGTCGCGGCTGGTTCTATGCCTCGCCCCAACTACATGGCAACTGGCCAGGAACAGCCGCCTTCCCCATCCCCAATCCACCGGGCAAATATGTCTATGCCTCGTTGCAAAGCCAGTATGACATTGTCGGTCTGATCCAATATGCCATCACCAACTATAACATTGACCCCAACCGTATCTACCTCTATGGGAACTCCATGGGCGCACAAACCGGCGAGGCAACGGTGGGACGCTTTCCCGACCTTTTTGCCGCTGCCTTTTTCAACAAAGGGCCAAGCGACTGGGTCCAGTGGCATCAACAGACGCAGGCGCTGATCGCCCAGGGCTACAGTCAAAGTTTCCATCGTGGCTGGATGGAGCGGGAATGCTATCGCCTGATCAGCGGCGTACCGACGGCGCAGAAGCCCCTCCAGAATCCTTTCTGTTATCAACGCCGTTCCGGGCTGAATTTTGCGCGGAACTACCGGCAGGTGCCGCTTGCCCTTACCCACAGCCAGAATGACCTGCTGGTGCCGGTAAGCCATTCGCTTGAACTGCGCGATGCCGTCAATAGCTTCGCCCCGCTGCAAGCCGCCGGCCTGACCATCGACACTGTTGTCGGGCCGACTTGCACCGATCGCGGCGGCAGTGACCCGACCCCCTACTATCACTGCTTTGAAAATGATCCCACCAGCGTCTTTAACTTCCTGGCGCCATTGACCCGCACCGGTAGCCCGTCGCAACTCCGCATCGTCACTGACCAAAGCAAAACCTTCTACTGGCTCAAGATCAGTCAGACGGGGGATGAGCATTGGTCATCCATTGATCTGTTCACCGATGGCGCCAACCAGACTGTGCGTGCGACGGTCAACGATCCCAATCCGTTGACCTTGGGCTTTAACCTAGGCGCGACGCCGATTACCGAGATTCTCCCGCAGCCGGGCATTGGTTTTGCCGCCACCACTTATCTGGTAAACGTGCAAGGACAACCGGCTTATGTGGCAAATTACAGCGGCGGTTACTTAAACACGGCGTTGAGCGCCACTGGTCAGTACAGCTTGACCATTTCTGCGCTGGAGGTAGCGGTGTCGGCTAGCCCGGCAACCCGCCCCGCCGGTACGCCGGTCGTTTCTGCCATCACCGTTCTGGTGCGCGATAAGTTGGGCCAACCGGCGCCGGACCAAACGCCGGTACTCCTGACCACCACTGCCGGCACATTTCCCAACAGCGCCGCCACCGTTACGGCCACCACGAGTAACGGGCAGGCCACCGTGAATCTGTCCCTGAGCGCCACCGACGGCGTTGCCCAAGTGACCGCCGCTGTCGGTACTGCCGCCGGTGAGACCACGGTTGGGGTGACAAGTGGGAGCAGTAGTGCGCTCTATCTGAGTTCCACAACCGGTGGCACGGTGGGTGGTGTGGCCTTTGCCAACGAGGATATTATCGTTCACAATCGCAGCAACGGCGTCTGGTCGCTTTTCTTTGATGGGTCCGATGTGGGGTTGAGCGCCGCCAATCTGGATGCCTTTAGCCTACAAACCGATGGCTCCCTGCTGCTCAGTCTGGCGCAACCCTTCACGGTGACAGGGTTGGGGCTGGTTGATGATTCCGATCTGATTCGCTTCGTCCCTACGACCATCGGCCCTCGGACGGCGGGCAGCTTTGCCTGGTACTTCGACGGCTCGGCTGTCGGGTTGGCGACCAATGCTGAAGATGTGGATGCCTTTGCGCTATTAGCGGATGGGCGACTGCTGTTCAGTACGTTGGGCGCCGCCAATGTCCCCGGACTCACCGGCGCTGATGAGGATCTGCTCCTCTTCACGCCGACGCAGTTGGGGGCAAGCACCAGCGGTAGTTGGTCGCTCTATTTTGATGGTTCGGATGTTGCCCTGACTGATAGCAGCGAAGACCTGGTTGGCGTCTGGATTGATCCCGCCAACAACGAACTCTACCTGAGTACGCTGGGCGCCTACGTTGTGCCGGGGCTAAGTGGTGATGCCAATGACGTCTTGATCTGCACCCCCGCCTCTCTCGGCGCCACCACCAGTTGCACCTATCGTCTCTTCTGGGATGGCGGCGCCAACGGCTTTGCCGGCGAAGTGATCGACGCGCTCGATCTCGCTCCCCCGCCAATCCTCGCCAGCGCCACCGAAGCCGATACTGACACCGTCGAAACCCCGGATTTGGATGACGGCACGGTTGAAGAAGCCGAAGAGCGGGTTTTCCTCCCACTCATCAACCGCTAAAGACAGGAAGACAAGAAGTCAGAGGCCAGACGGTTAACAAGACGATCTATCTTCCAGTCTTCCTGTCTCATGACTAGTTTCTTTGTCGGTGTGCTTCAAAAATCGGTTTGGCTTTTTCCAGCCCATCCCACGCCGCGGCAAAACCAGCATAGATGGCGACCTGGAAAAAGGTTTCGACAATCTCGGCTTCGGTGGCGCCGTTGTTGAGGGCCATTTCAATGTTCAAGGCCAGCGCATTGACCCGCCCCTGCGCCGCCAAGGTGGCAATGCTGACCAGGCTGCGCGTGCGTAAATCCAGGTTCGGTCGCGTCCAGATCTGCCCGCCGATGATGCTCATCACCGCCTCTTCAAATTCCGGTGAAACGGCGCGGAAGCGCTCACGGAGGGCGTCGATCTTGTCGGTGCCGACCATTTGAGCAAATTGGTCGATGCCGCGTTGGTATTGTGGGTCGTTCATGGGAAATGCTTCTCCCGTCGTTGTTGCTCTGGCTGATTACGCGTTGCCATAAAGTCAGCTGAAAAAAGATCAAGGCTACCGAACACGAGCGACCACGTATCAACAAGCGGCGGCGTTGCACCAGCATCGTCTGGTCTGTTGCCGTGAATGTCGTTCTGCAAACGAGGAAGGTGGTTAGATAAATCGATCGCTTGATTTTGATCGAAATTGGACACTGTGCTTGTTGTCATGATTGCCCTCATTTCATTCCAATCATATCACCGCGAGTCATGGGATTAGTGAATTTTTCCCTGAAGTGGTTCGCTAATCCCCTGACTCGCGGTGATATTGATGAACGACTTAACCGATCAGGACTTCATGGTAATGTTTTGTCAACGAAGTTGTGAGCGGTAGACGTAGGTCACGCTTGTAGCGTGATAGGGTGGTTCCCCTGATGACTTTGTCACACATGTTGTGTGACCTACGCTTTACTGCAGCGGATGAAGGCGGGAACGGATGTTTCTGCCGGGGGAACGGTTCTGAATGCAAAACGATCCGGTTAATAATGCCTTTAGTTCATGTCAGTTCCGGTCTGTACCCAACTCATCCGTTGCTACCTAAATCCGCTGTAGTGTTCTGTTACGGCATCGCCGCTTTTTCCTTGTTCGCCGCCGGCATGGTGTAATAGCGCTTCGCCATCATCGTCTGCGTCTCGTAGATCGAGCCGCCCTTTTCGCCCGACGGCAGCGGGATGCGCACCGGTACGTTGGTGACGCGCGGCACATTGGTCACTTCACCTTGCACAATGTTGGCATTGAAGGCGTCCCAACCGGGGAAGCCGACCAGCGGCCAGGCGTCGTTGGCGCAATATTGGAAGAGGAGCAAGCGGCGCGGACGGGGCGAGGTGTTCGGCTCCGAACCATGCAGAGCGCGGGCATGGTGGATCGAAATGCCGCCAGCGCCAAGCAGGATCGGCACGGCGTTGCTGGGGTTGAAATCCTCATCGGTCACGGCGCCAACAAAGACGCCCCGCTCCTTGTGGTGGTGATCCAAAATGGGGCCTTTGTGCGAGCCGGGAATGACCATCAAGGCGCCATTCTCCATGGTCATCTCGTCGATGCAGACGCCGACTGCCAACAAATCATCGTTGGTGTGGGGATAGAACGACCAATCCTGATGCCACTCGACCGGGCTGCCAAAGGACGAATACTTGAGGTTGAGCTTGTTGCCGTTGGTGCGGAGGTTGGGGCCAATCAACTGGCTGACAATTTTCAAGACGGTGGGGTGACGCAGGGCGCGATCATAGACTTCGTGCTGCTTGATCGGGTCTTTGAGACGGCGCAACATGGGCTTCTCCGGCGTGTGGCCCGGCTCCAGGTCAAAGACATCGGTGTGTTGGGTCACGGCCCGCGACTTTTCGACAAACTCGTCGGTCACGCGGCGTAGCTCGGCCACCTCGGCGGCAGAGAAGACATTCTCGACGCCCAGATAGCCATTCTCGTTGTAGAAATCAACTTGTGCTTGTGTCAGCATTGGTTTGGTCCTCCTGAAAAGCAGTGATGCAAACAAAGGTGTTACGGATAAAGCTACAGCAAAAAGTTGAACAGCGGATTAGGGGCGCAACGAATTATTGTCGAACACATAACTCTAAACCGTTACCTGTTCCTAGCCAGTCACGGACTGGCTAGGAGCGGACTTAGCAACCATTTTCGTTGCTCCCCCAATTCGTTGTAGCTTTGCGCGATACTTACGGCGCTCGCCCGCTGCCATTGTCGCGGCGTGACGGCGTGGCGAGTGGCGATGGCACTTGGGTCGCCAGTGGCGATGCTCCGATTAACGGCGAAGCCGGCTGGGGCGTTGCCTCTTCGCATAGCGCACCAGCGCAGTCGCCGCGAATGCCTGGCGGGTCAAGCGCTTCGGCGTTGTTGGCGTCACCCGCACAGGTTGGCAGGTTAGTTGCCGCTTTGGCGACGCGGGAGAAGAGCACCGGTTGTAATTTGCCCTTATACGTTCGCCGCCCCCAGTTCGTCGAACCAGCCGTCGTCGCCACATTGCCGCAAACGCCAGCGCCGGGCGCTTGCGCTTCGATAGGGTGGCCGCTCACTTCAAAGGTCTTAACCACATAGAGAATCTTCTGCGGGCCACAGTTGCGCAAAGCCGTGGTGGCAGTGCCGGCGGCGTCGCAGTCGAGTTCCTCATCACAATCGGAAGCGGCATAGCCACCCCGCCCGTTAAAGTCGCTCGCGTCGTTGTAGTAACTTTCAAAGAGGTTGTTCTGGATGCGGTTGTTGTACGCCTGCCATTTCTGCGTCTCAACAATCTCACCCGTGCAAGCTTTGACCGGATCCGACAGCAACGGTTCGACCAGGATCGGCTTGGGGTCGCCGCCGCCCAGGCGCAACGCTGCGCCGCGCACCGTTCCCAACACATGGTTATGGGCAAAGAGGTTGTTGGAGCCACGCGCATCCAACGCGCCACTGTCTTCGTCAAATTGGCCCTGACAGCGATTGTCGCGGATGACATTGTTGATCCGTTGCGGCTGGGTCACGCCGGGTAAGGTCACCAGGCGACCAATCTCCTCTTTGTCTTCTTTCACATCGACACATTCGTTGCCGTAGCCGTCGGTCGCTTTGACCCCCTCGCGCAACTCGTTGATGGGCGGCGGGTTCAGCGTCGTCTGGTCACCGGGGAAGATGTCGTTGTGATGCACCAGATTGTTGTGTGAACCGTCGGTCATCTCCTCCCACCGCGCGCCCCAATAAGCTTGTTTGTTGATCTGGTTGGCCCGAATCTGGTAGGGGTCGGTGCCGATGTAGACCCCCTCGCCATTTTTCCAGAGCCGTTGCAAGGGTTGGATCTTGAATTGGTAGTAGCCGCAACTGCGAATGGTGTTATAGGCGACTTCGTTGTCGTGCGACCGGCTGCGAATGCGTACACACTCACCGCCGGCATGTTGAATGATGTTGCCGATGATACGTGAATTGCTGGTTTGTTGCAACCAGACCAGCCGGTTCAACACCGCTACCTTGCGTTCCATCGCCGGGAAGTCGGGGTAGTGAAAGCCGTCGATCGTCAGATGCTCGATGGTGATGTTGTCACCGTTGACCACTTTGATCAAAGTTCCTTTGTCATTGGGGTGCTGTTCCTCCGGCGGCGCGCTTTCGGCTGGGTACTCCTGGTCATTCGGCAACCCCAAAATGACGGCGCGTTCGTCACCTTGGGTCAACCCGCGCAGGGTAAAATTGCGCCGGTTTTTGATCACAATATTGCCATAATACGGCCCGTCGTCGTTCTGATTCCACCAGTCGCCGCCGGCGGTGGCATCAACTTCGGTGTCGCCAAAGTCGTGATCAGGGTCGAAGGTGGTGTCGCCATTCAGGCCGCCGATGTAGTAGCCGGGATTCAGGCAAAGGACATAGGGGGTTTCTTTGTCGCGCACGGCGTCAATCGCCGGTTGGATGGCGTCGCCGGGGTTCAGCGTGCGGTCACAGGGGGCCGTCGAACGGGGTTGATCCGGCCCGATATCGGCCAGGGTTTCGCCTTGCGCCCAACCAATTGGGCTGCCCAGCCAGAGCAGCGCTACGACCAGGGCAAGCAATGTGATGCCCTGATGATGGCGCTGCCATTTCGTTTGCAATGCAGTCATTGATACTCCTGTACACGCGGCTGCGGTTGGCGTGACGGTTGACGAACGTTATGAAAATCGACGGTAAAAGCGTCGTGTGGTATGGAAACCCATCGGCATAGAGCTAAAGATTTTGAGGAACCCTAGCGGCGAGTTTTTCTGAGTTTTCCAGTGTCTTTCTCTTAACGCCATGCCAATGGGTACAGAAACCGCACCTACGATTACCGAAACATTCATGGGCTGTTCATCAACCCGTGGCTATCCGCAGCCGTCACTCCGTGATTGGGTTGAACGCTTAGGCGCCGACCATTTCCAGGGCGTCGAGTAGGCTGCGTTCAATCAAGTCACATAGTTCATCGATCTGCGCTTCTGTGGCAATCAACGCCGGGGCGACGGCAAACCATGAGGGATCGATGCGCATGATTAAGCCATTCTTCAGCGCCGTCTTCTTAAGCGCGTGGCCGAGATCGGGGAAGGGAGCCAGGCTCTGGGTGTCCTTCACCAACTCGACGCCGCGCAGTAAGCCTTTGCCGCGGATTTCGCGGATGACGCCATATTGTTTGAGCTTTTCCAGTTTACCGACCAGGTATTCGCCTAGAACGTGCGCCCGTTTGTCCAGTTGCTTTTCGGCAATTTCATCCAATACCGCAATACCGACGGCGCAGGCCAGCGGATTGGTGGCAAAGGTGTGACCGTGAGCAAAGTTCACATCGGCGCTGACGGGGCCAAAGAAGACATCACCCATATCCTCGCGCGCCGCCATCACGCCCATGGGCAAGGCGCCGCTGGAGATGCCTTTGCCGCCACAGAGAATATCGGGCGTGACGCCAAAGGTCTGCGCCGCAAACATATTGCCGGTGCGGCCAAAGCCGGTGATGATCTCATCAAAGATCAGGATGACATTGTGGCGGTCGCAGATTTCGCGAATAATCTGGAAATATTCGGCGGTGGGGGTGATAATGCCGCCGGTGTTGCCAATCGGTTCGAGGATGACGCCGGCTACCGTCTCCGGATCTTCGTTGATGATCACATCCTCAAACATGCGGGCGCAGAAGCGGTTGCACTCCTCCCAAGTCGCAAAGCGGTCACGATAGTAGATGGGTGGGAAGACCTTGACAAAGCCGGCCATCTGTGGTTCAAAGGGGGTCTTACGCTTGCCGGTGCCACTGGCTGCCATCGCACCAAAGGTGCCGCCATGATAGCCCAGGTAGCGGCTGACAAATTTGTATTTGTTGGGATGGCCGGCCTGTTTCCAGTATTGGCGCACAAACTTTAAGGCCGACTCGACCGCTTCCGAGCCGCCGCTGTAGGCTTTAATAAAATTCAGGGTGCCGGGGGTTACATTGCCCAACTTCTCAATAAAGTTGAGCGCTACATCAGAGATGCCATGCAACGGCGGTGCAAAGCTCAAGCGTGCCATCTGCTCTTGCATGGCCGCCATCAGCCGTGGATGACCGTGGCCCAGCGAAGCGACAAAGATGCCGCCAATCCCGTCAAAGTAGCGTTTCCCTTCGGTATCCCAATAATACAACCCCTCGGCCCGGTCAACAATCAGTGGGTTTTCTAGAAAGGCCGAGGTCTGTTGATAATCGATAAAGGTGCGCCGTAGCAGTTTTTCCTGACGCGCATCAAGCTTCATAGTCGCTCCTTGGTGGTTATAGATGATTCGTGATACCTGATTCGTGCTGCGTGACTGTTGTTCTTACGAATCACGTAGCATGAATAACGCTTTATGCCAGCCGTACCGCTAGTATAACATTTGCTTGGCGATCTACAAAGTACTTTTGCTGCATCAAAAGTGTTCGTTTAGGGCAAGGTTGGTTATAATGGAAGAATCGGTTAGTCTGTTTCTTTCATAGAACATACGCACAAGCCCAGACCTTGAGGATCTTGTAGACCCCAAAGGTCTCTGGCGGTGAACCCGTCCTGCGTAAGTCCTATTTCATACAGTCGGCTGGAGCCAATGGATACGCGTCAACCCTATGGGCGGCGAAGCGAGAAGCGCGCTGCGGTGATCTTACAATTTGTGCTGCTCTTTCTTATGATGGCGCTGTCGGGGCTAATTGGCGTTATCTGGTTTGGCGGTGAGCGGCTGCTTTTTCCACCGACACCGACCCCCACCGCCACGGCAAGCCTCGGTCTTGCACCCACCGCCGACTTCCGCGCCACCTTGATTGCGGAAAATGTGGCAACCCAAGTCGCCTATAGCACCCTGGCGGCGGAACTGGGCTTGTCACCCCTGGCCACACCCACAAAGCCGCCGGCAACCGTTCAGGTGCTGGTGCCAGGCGTGATTAGCGAAGGCGAGGCAACCCCCATCATGGTTGTCACTCCGGCAACGGGCGCCGACAGTGGCGGCAACGTCAATGTCGTTTCGATCCCAGTTGCCGCCAATGGCTCCTTTCTGCCCACGCCGACGCCCGTTGTCTTTTCAGAAGTGCCGACGCCGCTGCCCAGCGAAACGCCAACCAATACACCAGAGCCTTTGCCCAGCGAAACGCCAACCCTGCTGCCGCCAACGCCAACCTTTACGCCAACGCCGACCTTCTTTGTCTCCAGCCTGCGCGCTGTCATTGTGATGACGCCGGTGGCAACCTTGCGCGCCGGGCCAAGTACGCTCTATGGCGCGACGGAGACTTTGCCCCCCAACTATGCGGTTACATTGACCGGACGGGATGAAACGGGCGAGTGGATCTATATTTGTTGTGTGGCGAACAACACCTTCCGTTGGGTGCGTCAGCTCTATGTGCAGGCCAGGGATAATGTGTTGCCCCCTGACGCGCCCCCGAATGCAACGCCGAATGATATTCGTTGGCTTCGGGTGGAGCCGGCGCCGGCGACTACAACCCCCATTATGACCCCCACCGCGATCCCGGACAATAGTTTTCCGCGCTTCCGCCGCGACCGCGCCAACAGTGGCCGCACCCCCAAATTGCCCACCTGGCCGCTGACCCAGATCTGGCCCAACCCCAATCGTCCCGATCAACCCATGGTTTCCGATATTGTCGTGATGAACGATAAGGTGCTGGTGGGCAATGCCGACAACCACCTCTATGCCTTGGGCGTGGCGGAAGGCAACCAACAGTGGCGCTACAATGTGGGGGCGCCTTTGGCCTTTGGTCCCGTGGTGCAGGATAACTACATTTACTTTATTGATAAACAACAACGCACCTGGGCGCTGCAAGATTTGGGGAACCAGGCGGGCTTTGTTTGGCAGAAGGCGATACCGACGACTCCGCTTACGACCTTTTATCTCAATAACAATCGACTTTTTGTGATGGGCCGCGATGGCGCCGGCACTGAATTTATCTATGGCATTGATCGCAGCACAGGGGATATTAATGCCAATAGCACCTATCAGGGCCTTGGCGAGATGTCGTCCTATATGGCCATTGGCAATCAACTGCTCTATATTGGCGATCCTGCGCTAAAGGCGCTCGATGTAAACGATTTTTCACGCGTCTGGACACGCGATGATATTCAAAATTTAATGGCGCCGCCAGTCTATCTGGTCAATGGCCCTAATGCCTTGGCTGAACTTTACGTGGTCGATAACACCAATGCCGGCATCCGCCTTCATGCGCTCAATGCCAACACTGGTCAATCGATTTGGACCACGGTGATCGGACGCGAAGTGAGAGGGTTGGCCGTTGGGGACACGGCGGTCTATGTGACAGGAGATGCTTACCTACGCGCTATTGCGCGGCAAGGGGGCAATGCCACCCTCTGGGGTGATGTGACAACCGCCGGTCGCGCCATCGGGGGGCCACTGATCGATAACGACCAAATCTTGATCGTCACTGCCGGGGGATCGCTTCAAAGCTTTATGACTGCGAATGGGCAAAGTCTCAGTCAACCGATTCCGAATGGGTTGCAGGTCATCGGCGCACCAGCGGTGGCCGGCCCCTATCTCTTTATCCCTGTCAATGGCCCGCTTGTCCAGGCCTTCCGAGGTCAACAATAATATGCATGATACGACAACCGATATAACCGATGTACCGGCCAAGACGGCTGTCACGCTGCCGGGCTGGGACGCCTTATGGCTGGCGTTACTCGTTTTTACCTTGTTGATGATCACCGGTTTTGCTGAATCGGGGTTAGGCAACCGTTTTCAAGATGTGACGCGCCATCCCTTCCTCGGCCAATTGCTGCCGGCAGAGGGGGTGGCGGCTATGGGACAGATTGGCCCCCGTCCGGCGGAACCGTTGGGCTTGGTGCTTTTTGCCATAACGTTAGGGCTGTTGGGCCTCTATTTTCTTGTGGATCTGTGCAAGGAAGGACGCGGGCAAATTGCCATTAAGGCGCTTTTGTTGATCGCCATGATCCTCACCGCTGTCTATTTGCCGGCGGTCAAGTTGATGTTATTGGATGCCCAAGGCCCACGCGGCAGCTATTCGCACGACGGCGGCGTCTTACAGACTGAGGCGACCATTGACTTTCTCTTGCAGGGCAAGAATCCCTATGTGGAGGACTATACCCAAACACCGATGGCAACTTGGGGGCACCCCGACTTTCGCACGGCGCTCTACCACTACCCCTATCTGCCCTGGACCTTTGTCTTTAGCGCCCCCTTCTACGTGGTAGGTAAAGCGTTGGGCTTCTATGATCAGCGGTTGGTCTACTTGCTGTTGATGACGGTTGCGCTGGCCTTGACCCATCGTCTGGCCCATTCGCCACGAGCCAAACTGGCATTGACCGCGGCCATTGGCTTGAACCCGCTGCTGGCGCTCGATCTGATCTTTGGGCAGAATGATGTCTTTGTTCTCTGTTGGCTTCTCTTTAGCCTGGTAGCCTGGCAACAGTGGACGCAGCGGGAGTACAAAACGCCAGGCGCGTTTGTTCTTTCCGTCGTCTGTTTTGGTCTGGCCTGCGCCAGCAAACCGACTGCCTGGTTTTTTGCGCCCTTCTACGGCTTGTTACTCATCGCTGATCAACCAGCGTTACTGACCGGGGGCTGGACAAACGGGTTCACCATTGTACGTCTGATCCTCTGGCGTAGCCGGTGGGCGCTGCTCGTCTTTGGGGTGCTGGTGCTGCCTTATGTTTTTTGGGATCCTTTTGCTTTCTACGACGATGTCTGGCGCTGGAGTAATGGGCAGGGGGAGACGGGCTATCAGATCTGGGGGTGGGGCGCCAGCAACTTTGTGTTGGCGTGGGGTTGGGTCAACAGTCGCTTTGCGCAGTGGCCCTTCTGGCAACTGGAACTGATTTGCGCCCTGCCGGTGCTGCTCTGGTTTCTACACAGACAAAGACGCCACAATGCCCTCTGTACTGCATGCTGGCACTATGGCGTCTTTTTATTCGTCTTCTTTTATAGCAGCCGTTTTCTCAACGAGAACTACTTGAGTTACATTCTTGCGTTTCTTTGCTTGGGGGTGCTGACGCGCGGGGGGAGACAGGTAGACAGGTAGACAAGTAGACAAGTAGACAGGGAGACAGGGAGACAGGGAGACAGGGAGACAGGGAGACAGGGATAGGCGTCCTATCTCCTGTGTACCTGTGTACCTGTCTCCCTGTCTACCCTTCTTCCTCGCTCTCGTCTAGGTCACGCAATTCCGGGCGTGTAAGAAATTGATAAGCTTGTTGAAATTCGGTAAGATGGTGATCAACAGAAGCTTTGGTGTCTTTGCTGGCAATTTGCACCAGACCGGCCAAGGCGGCGACCAGGGCGACGATGCTAGGCAAGGGGCCGGCGACATCTGTCGGTGCAAAGATGACACGGTCGGAGACGCGGTTGACTGGGCTGCCCAACGCACCGATGATGCCCAAGGTGGCGCAGCCTTTGAGCCGGGCCAATTCCAGGGAGCGCGCCACATTGAGACCATAAGAAGTCGCGCTAATACCGATGACCAGGGTATTGCTGCTGAGATTCATTAAAGCGGCAGCTTTTTTGCTCGGATCGTTCGAAACTGCTTCCGCCGAAATGCCCCGATGGCGCAACTGTTGAGCAGTCATTTCTGCCACCGCTTCGGCGTAGCCCTCGGCGACGAGGATAATGTGGCCGGCCTTTTGTAGCATCTTGGCGATCTCTTCAATATGTTCCGGCGGCGTTTGGGTCAGCATCTGTTTCAGGTTGTGCTGTTCATGGACGGCGCGATCTTTAAAGATGCCCGCCGGATCATCTGGCGAGAGATCCTTGGGCGTGTACGATGCGTAAATTTCCGATTTGACTTGATCGCGCACATCGTTTAGCAGTTCGGGGTAGCCGTTATAGCCTAGCCGCTGGGAGAAGCGGACAACCGTCGTTGTGTCTACCCCGACGGCATAGGCTAGTTGCGCCGCCGTCATAAAGGAGACTTCATAGTAGTTACTCATAATATAATCAGCCACTTTGCGATAGCTGCGGCTGAGGTGATCATAATATTCACGAATCTTTTCTCGATACATGGTTTCCCCGATTCCAATCGCAAGTTGCCTCGGCCCGATGGGTTTAGCAGTAGAAAGGTCTGCCCGCTTCGCACGGGCGGGCAGCTTTCTACCCAACAAACAAAGCGGCGAGGCTAGTTCGTATTATCTATGTAAAACCTGGTAAGTCGTGACTTTGGTTAACAAAGCAAGGGCAACTTTACCCACTACCTTGATCCACGTTGCTGAGTACGTCCAACCAATGGCGCCGTACTGTGACGCCAGGGGCAATACAATCTTTATTGGGAGAAGATTCTGCCTGAAAAGGCTCAGCGTCCAGTAAAGTAACGCTGTAAACGCAGTAAGGCGAGCGTGGTTTGAAAGTGTTTGAATTACCATAAGATATAGATTATATGCTGTTCAAGTATAGATTGCACAATCAAATTTGTCAAACCCTTAAGCATTATAACACCCAAATAAATACAGGTATAGCAGAGGTGTTATATTCAAGGCTTATTGAAATTACAACTGGCAAACAGAAAATGCTTAAAGTCCTAAAAAGTTTGACCCTTCATTATCAACTCTTCGGTTCATTAATGTTATTCGTCCTGCTTGGCTTGGTCAGTTGTCGCGCCGACCAACCCTCATCAAACCTTACTATACCTTCGGCATCAACGCCCTTGTTGCCGGTGACAGCCTCAACAACTGTTATCACGACACCAACTGCTCCTCTACGCCAGTTGACCGCGACTGCTCCAGCGGCGCCGGCAACACCCACCCGCCAAGCGTTTTCCCTTGTGCCGACCAACACCCTAGCGGCGCCGACCGTAATAGTAAGTGTAACGGTAACGCCCACCCTGTCGCTGATTGAAGTATTGAGCCAGACCGTTGTTGTGACGGCGGTCAGCCCCTTATCGACGACTGCCCTTTTCACTCATCCGGCGCCACCGCTTGTCGTGGCGCCCGCCTTGGGACCGGACCCGACTGACACAGTGGCCGCAGAACCCCTAGTGGTCACTCCCATCGCTGCTCTGCAACCGGATGGTGTAGCGCGCACTGGTAACGTGCCGATTTTAATGTACCATTACCTGAGTACGCCACCTGCCAATGCCGATATTTACCGCCGTGATCTCTCTGTCCCCCCGGAACTCTTTGGCGCCCATCTTGATCGGCTCCAAGCGGAAGGCTATACAACGATCCGCCTCTATGATCTGGTCGCTTACCTTCAACAAGGTACGCCCTTGCCGCCAAAGCCGGTGATCCTGACTTTTGATGACGGCTACCGCGATAACTACGAGAATGCCTTCCCTTTGTTGCGTGCGCGCCAGATGACTGCTACCTTCTTTGTGGTGATGGAGTTTATCAACCAAGAGCGGCCCGAATATCTGACTTGGGCGATGGTGCGTGAAATGTATGCCGGCGGTATGTCGATTGAAGTCCACGGTGTTGACCACACCACCTTACGCAAACGCAGTCGGGCGGATCTGGAATTCCAAGCCTTGCGCTCCTATGAGACCCTCCAGAACCTACTGGGCGTTCGCCCTCGCTTTCTATCCTATCCTGCCGGCGAATATGACGCCAACACCATTGCGGCCTTTCAAGCTGCCGGCTACTGGGCCGCTGTGACCACTGTCCAGGGCGCCACCCATCATAGCGAGCAACTCTTTGAGCTACGGCGTGTCCGCATCCGCAACACCACCACGGCGGACGAACTGGCGCGTCTCCTGTCCTTAGACTGGTAGGCAAGGATACATGAGATACGAGACACGAGACATGAGATCGTCGATTTCTCGTATCTCGTGTCTTTAGTTCTCCCGCGCAAACTCAATCTGCGGGAAGCGGCGCTGATCAAACTCGGCCAGGCGCGCCGGCCCCAACACGGTGACTTCGGCGTGGATGGCTGCAGCGGCGCTGCGCAGGGCGGCAATGTTGACCCCCTGGCAGACGGGTGGCAAGGTGCGCAAGCGGGGCAAGCCCCGCCGGAACATTTTGATCGCGCCGATCCAGTTGCCCCGTTCGATCTGTAAGAAGGCCACACCTATTTGCAAGATTCCTTGATACATTTCGCGAATCGGTCGTTTTTCGGCTTGCCAAGCCAATTCCAGATGTTCGTGTTGCTCAAAGTATTCCCCCTGATTAAACTCCAGCAAGCCAGTACGCGCCAGATCACTCAACTGGTCATCCCACCCTGCCGGGTATTCAACCGGTGGACGGAGATGTTGATCGACCACGGCGCCGAGCATTTCCATCATTTTGCTGCGCGCCCAGGTATGATCGGCGCCGGCTTGCCGCGCTGCTTGCAAAGTCGCCACATCGACATGGCTGCCAAAGGCATAGAGCGGAATCTGGCGCGACTGCGGGCGCCGCTTGCACCGGGTGATCGCCAGTTGCCAATCCCCCGGTGCCTGGAGATCGACCAAGATCAATACCGGAAAGTGGTGATCGACGGCATCCACCAAAGCTTCCGGCGTCTCTGTGATCACTGGTCGCCCCCCTTGCGCATGAATCACAGCCTGTAAACGGGTCGCCACGAACAAGTCAGCCGCCAGACAAACCACTGCTAACTGACTGCCGTCATAACCTGTGGCGAGCTGCTCCGCATCTACGGTCACTGACTGTTGATTCAGTTGTGTAACCAAACTCTCATTCACCATAGCACATCTATTCATTCAAGTAATAGAGATTTGACAACTATCAAGGAATAATTTACAAAACACGCATCCGAACATTGTAATAGTAAACTTCTCTCTCTCTAATAGCGGTGATCCTCCATCCGAAGTTATGGGAACCAGGCAAAAAAGAACCCCCTGAGCAGAAGAGTGTTCAGGGGGTGGCTGGTTGGTTGAGTAGGTGATTGGTTGATTGGTTCGTTGGTTGAGCTTGTCGAAACCAACGAACCAATCAACCAATCACCTACTCTTTATTTTGACCAGAATTTCAAACAGACCGGCGTCGGCACATCCAGCATTTGCCCGGTTGGCGTCAGATGACCGCGCTGTTGGTCAATGCGGAAGACAACCACACTGTCGGTGTTCTGGTTCGCCGCCAACAAAAATGTGCCCGTGGGGTCGATCACAAAGTTGCGCGGAATCTTCCCTTGGGTGGACTCATGCCCCACGGTGCTGACCAAACCGCTGCTTTGGTCGATAGCAAAGATGGCAATGCTGTCATGGCCGCGATTGGAGCCATAGACAAAGTTGCCGGACGGATGGACATGAATATCGGCGCAGTGGCTCCGTCCCTCGAAACCGGCTGGCAGCGTTGGCACGGATTGCAATTCGGTTAGTCGTCCCGTACTCATCTCATACCCAAAGACGGTCATCGTCGAATCCAGCTCGTTGATGCTATAGGCATAGCGCCCGTTGGGGTGAAAGTCAAAATGGCGCGGGCCAGCGCCCGGGTGAACACGCACCCAGGCTTGTGGCGCCGGACTCAGCTTGCCCCGTTCGCTGTCAAAGGCGTAGATGGCGACTTTATCCATGCCAAGATCGGCACAATAGGCAAAGCGGTTATCCGGCGCCAGGGTGAAGGAATGTGCATGAGGCTCTTTTTGCCGTTGTTGGTTGACGCTCGATCCGGCGTGCTGCACAAAGTCACTCATCTTGCCCAAGCTGCCGTTGCTGTTGATCGGATGCACGGCGACACTGCCGCCGCTATAATTGGCCGTCAACAGATAGCCCCCCGTGGCGTCAACACTCAAGTGACAGGGGGCTGCGCCATCGGTCGCTTCTTGATTGAGAAAGGTCAACGCGCCGCTGGTCGGGTCGATGGCAAAGGCGCTGACCGCGCCACTGTTTTCCTTGCCGCCAAAATCGCCCACCTCGTTGACCGCATACAAATAGCGACCATTGGGATGGATAGTCAAGTATGAAGGATTCTCGACGCCGGTCGTTTTGCCTGCCATGGTCAAGGCGCCGCTTGCCGGGTTCATTTGTAGCAAGTAGATTCCTTCACTCTTGGCCTGCACATGGGGCAAACTGCGCGTATAGGTGCCAACGTAAATGTACATCGGGTCAGCCATTCAATACTCCTTTTGATTGATTTATTGGTTCGTTTGCTCAATAACAAGCTAACTCTTCCGTTGTTAAACCCGCAGCCGCGGGTCTAACACATCGCGCAGACCATCGCCCAAAAAGTAAATGGCGAGGACGGTGGTCGTTAACAATAAACCGGGGAAGGTGGAGATCCACCAGGCAGTCATCAAGTAGTTGCGTCCATCGGCCACCATTGCGCCCCAAGTGGGGATCAATGGTGAAATGCCCAGCCCTAAAAAGGTGAGCGACGATTCGGCCAGGATTGCGCCGCCGACGCCTTGGGTCGCCAGCACAATGACCGGCGTCCAAACATTGGGCAGGAGATGGCGCAGGATCAATCGACCACTGGACAGACCGATGCAGTTGGCGGCTTCAATAAAGGGTTGTTCACGGAGGCTCAACACCGCGCCGCGTACAATGCGCGCATAGCCGACCCAACTGCTAATCCCCAAGACAAGGATAACATTGTTCAGTCCAGTTCCCAAGACGGCCATGATGGCGATGGCTAATAAGATAAAAGGCACAGCCAACTGCACATCCACCAGCCGCATGATTAGGGTATCGACTGTTTTGCCAAAGTAGCCGCTCAGTAAACCCATCGGCACGCCAATCAATCCGGCCACCACCACTACCGTGATGCCGACCAACAACGAAACGCGTCCACCGTAGATCATGCGGGAGAGCATGTCGCGACCCAACGCATCGGTGCCAAGCAGATGAAAGGTGTTTTGGTCAGAGGTTGTAAAAGGCGGCAATTGCACCCGCGCCGGCTCCTGTTCACCGGGAGGATAAGGGGCAATCAACGGCGCTGAGAGGGCCACAAGACAAATGAAAAGCAGAAACGCGCTGCCCATCACTGCCCGTCGGCTGCGGCCAAAGCGCATCCAAAGGGTCGCTGACCGTTTTGGTTCTAATAAGGGGGATGAGACGTCAGGGCGCGCTATCGTTTGTGTGGTCATGGTAAATGCTTTGCAATTCTTGTATCGCAATCAAAATTGAGTTGGGAGATAGAGAGATTAAGCGATTGAGCGATTAAGTACATTCTACCGTAAATCTTTTAATCGCTTTATCTCTTAACCGACTACCGACTGCTACGGTCATAACGAATCCGTGGATCGAGGTAGACGTACAAAAGATCCACTGCCAGGTTGAGAAAAACATAGACAACCGAGATCACCAGCACCGCCGCTTGCACCATCGGGTAATCACGCGCGTTGATCGACTGGAGCGCCAGCCGCCCAACGCCAGGCCAGGCAAAGATGCTTTCGGTGATGACGGCGCCGCCAAAGAGCGCCCCCAGTTGCAGCCCCACGACCGTGACCAGGGGTATGAGGATATTACGCAAGGCATGGCGGATGATCACCGCCCGTTCACGCAACCCCTTGGCGCGCGCGGTGCGCACATAATCCTCGCCCAGCACATCCAACATCCCTGAACGCACCAATCGCGTCACCAGCGCCATCAAGACCGATCCCAGCGTAATCGCCGGCAATACCAGATGACTCACTGTCCCACGCCCAGAGGTTGGAAACCAGCCCAGCGCGACGGAGAAGACCAGGATCAACATGATCCCTAGCCAATAGGGTGGAATCGCCTGCCCGAGCATTGCCAGGCTGGTGCCGAGGTAGTCCCAGAAGGTATCCCGTTTCAGTGCCGATAACATGCCGATTGGAATTGCCACGCTAAGCGAAAAGAGCAGCGCCGCTGCGGACAGTTGCAGCGTAGCCGGCATCCGCTCCATCAACACTTCAATCGCCGGTTCTTGAAAGAAGAGCGAGTCGCCCAGGTCGCCC
Source organism: Caldilineaceae bacterium (assembly GCA_026645575.1). The sequence goes on along the minus strand of JAPKMW010000108.1, from coordinate 4,943 downwards.
TGCAAGGCGCGCCCTAGAAAGACTGCATATTGCACCGGGATTGGCTTGTCCAACCCCCACTTGGCCTTCGCTTCGGCGATCTGCTCCGGCGACGCACTCTCCACCAGCAGCAGCGACACCGGATCCCCCGGCGCCAGCCGCAGCAGGAAGAAGACCAGCACCGACACCCCCCACACCACCACCACCGACTGGACCAACCGGCGGCGAATATATGCACCCATGAGTTCTACACCTTAGTCATAAGTAAACAGGTAGACAGGTAGACAGGTAAACAGGTAAACAGGTAAACAGGTAGACAGGTAGACAGGTAGACAGGTAGACAAGTAGACAGGTAAACAGGTAGACAAGTAGACAGGTAATTGTCGGTACAGCCCTATTTACCTGTCTACCTGTTTACCTGTCTACCTACTTACCCGCTCACGCCCAACCCATTCCACGGTCGCGTCGTATCCGGCGAGTAGGCTTCAAAGCCGGTAACCCGTTTGCGCACGGCCCAGATGTTCTCCTGGCGGTAGAGTTGGATCTCGACCGATTGGTCGTAGATCTGCTTCTGGATCTGCTTGTAGAGTTCGTCCGCTTTGGTTGGATCGACTTCGACACAAACTTGATTGATCATCTCCTGGAAGGCCGGGTTTTTGCCGCCAAAGCCAGAGCCATAGGTGTCGGTGATGTAGAAGACTTTGTATTGGTTGCAGGGGTTATTGGCCTTGCCGCCTTGTTGGAGCGCCAGGTCATAGCTGCCTGACTTCCGTGCTTCGGTGTAGGCGCCCGGCTCCAGGAATTGCAGGTCAACTTCAAAGCCAATCTCTTGCAGCGCGCCGGCCACATATTCCATGACCTCTTTGCCCTTGGCAAACCAGAAGGGATGGGCTTTGACCTCAATCTTAGTGCCGGGGGCGACGCCGGCCTTGTCCAGCAGACGGCGCGCTTCGTCTGGGTCATAGGCCATCGGGGTCAGGCCCTCATCGTAGCCCAGCGTCCCCTGTGGAATATGACCGCCGATTACCTGCCCGGCCTTGACAATGTTTTTGACCAACGCTTCACGGTCAATCGCATAGTTCACTGCCAGCCGCGCGTCAGGATTGTCAAAGGGCGGACGATTCTGCTGGGTCAACAAATAGAGATGATCGAGCGACGGGCGGCGATAGATGACAATGTTCTCATCCTTCGCCAACTCTTCGGCCAGTTCACCGCTGACGTTGGCGATAATATCGACTTCGCCGGAGCGTAACGCCGCTACGCGGGTCGCCTCTTCGCTGATGGGGCGATAGCGCAGCCGCTGCACTTTGGCTAACTCCGGCTGCCAATAATCCTCAAAACGTTCGCCCAGCCAATACTCGCCCTTGACATATTCGAGATGGCGGTAGGGGCCGCTACCGACAGCCTTTTCCCAGAAATTTTCACCATGCTCCTCTGCCGATTTTTTCGAAAGAATGTGTTCACCCATCAGCAGGTTGAATAACGGCGCCGGCTTGGCGCAATTGAAGACTGCCGTATAGTCATCCGGTGTATCGACCCCGGTCAGCAGATCGATAAAGGCCGTTGAATGTTGGAAATCGGGATTGGCGAGGAGACGCTCGTAGGTAAACTTCACATCCGCCGAAGTGAGTGGCGAGCCATCATGGAACTTGGCTCCTTCCCGCATCTTCGCCGTCCAGACGGTGCCTTCCGGGTTGCTGCTCCACTCCGTGCCCACCCACGGGATCTGGGCGCCATCCGGCGCAACGTCAAAGAGTTGGTCGTAGATACAGCGATTAATCTCCCCTTCCATACGGCCACCGATCAATTGCGGATCTTGCGTGCGCAGATCATCACCGCGCGACCAGACAATTTCCGTCATAGCCGCACTGCCCGCCGAGCCGGCGCCCGTCGGTCCAATGGCTTGACAAGCCGTTAAGAGTTGTGACAAGAGGGGCAAACTCAGCCCAACACCCGTGGCCTGCAAAAACCGACGCCGTGAAAATGCAGTTGACATGGACAATCTCCTTCTTGGTTCGTGAATGTAGCAAACTTGGGATGGACATACCGTGGGGAGAACACTCCCCTGTGCTTAGCAGTCGCTCTGATTATAAACAGGAGCGGGCAGGCTGTCAAAGTGCTTTTTTGCGTCCGGGAGGCGTCGGCATCCTTGCCGGCAGGGATGCCGACGTTCTCAGTTTGTTTTATGCCACACTCAAGCCACCGTCGATCACAAAGTGGGCGCCGGTGGCGTAGCTGGCGTCATCGCTGCACAGGAAGGTGATCATCGGCGCGATTTCATCGGGGCGGCCCAAGCGGCCTAAGGGGGAGCGTTCACTGATCATCTGCTCGCGACCGGTGGGGTTGGGGTGAATATCGTGGTTAGGCGTCCGTTCCAAAGCGCCGGGGCAGACGGCGTTGCAACGAATGCCGTGTTTGGCATAGTGGACGGCAATGTAGCGGGTCAAGCCAATCAACCCATGTTTGCCGCTCATATAGGCCGGATTGACCGAGCGGCCATTAAGCGCCGTCACCGAAGCGACGATCACAATCACCCCGCCCTCGCCCTGCTTGACCAGTTGCGCCAGGCTATGTTTGCAGGTCAGGTAGACGCCGCGATAATTGACATCATGGGTGCGATCCCAGACTTCCTCCGGCAGTTCATGTAGATTCAGATCCGCGGTATGCAGTTGGATGCCGGCATTGGCCACCACCAGATCGAGCCGGCCAAAGTGGGCAACTGTCTGCGCCACCGCTGCCGCCATCTCCTCGCCATTGCTGACATCGGCAGGAATGGCGAGGGCCGCATGGCCGGCAGTCGTCAATTTCGCGACCACTGCTTGGACGCCTGTCGCCGGCAAACCGACACAAACCACTTTTGCCCCTGCGTTTGTCATCAAACGGGCGGTGGCAGCGCCAATGCCACTGCCCGCGCCGGTGATAAAGGCCACTTTTCCACTGAGTTTCATTCTTTGTCCCTTTCGTTTTTGCTCAATTGCTTGTACTACTGTTTTGTTAAACCAATCTTCCTGGGGGAACCGTAGTAACGTGAATTCGACGTTTCGTGGATATACCCGCCAAAGACCTCCGGGAGGTGGGCACACGAAGCGGCGGCTAACGCGTATTCTCTGCCCACGGGTGCCCATCGGGCGCGGAGGTCTTTGGCTAACGCCGAACTCAGGTTAGTAAAGACTTTTGTCTTCCGCCCACCCAGAAAAAGACTAAAGTCTTTACTACGGACGATCACCCCAGAGATCTTCTCCCATGTAGGGAGTATTCCCATCTGATTTTATCAATTGTTAGACAATAGTATAAACTTCGCATATGATGAAGGCGCTCTCCCCTGCGGCAGAGGATAGCAGACGCTAGGACTGCTGCCGCAACCGTCGCTGCCAGGCGATGAACCTTGAACGGTTTGAGGATTCACCTCAAACAGTGTTGTTTTGCTATTGCTGACAGAAAACACGCAAAGCAACCGGCCACGAAAGGAATCACCTATGAAAGTTGTACGGATAGCAACGTTGCTGTTGCTTGTTCTAAGCATCGTCGCGACCGCTTGTGTCCCGCCGCAGGCGCCTGGCGCGCCGACTGGCGGTGAAACCGGCGCCACGACCGGTGGCGAGGCGCAAGCCGGCATCAGTGGTAATGTCGAATTTTGGCATTTCTGGGGGTCGCCGGTGCGGCGTACCGCGGTGCGGCGCATTGTGGCGATCTGTCAGGAACAGTTGCCCAACGTGCAGATTGTCGAAACCTTTAAACCCTTTGGCGATATTTGGACGGCCAACATTGCCGCCGTGGCCGCCGGCACCGGGATGCCTGATATTATTGTGGAGGATCGCCCTCTCTTGCCCCAACGGGCGCGCGATGAGATTGCCACCAATCTGCAACCCTACATCGACCGCGACCAGTTTGACACGACGGTCTTCTGGCCCTTTGCCTGGCAGGAGACGCTCTATGAAGAAGATAGCTATGGCATTCCCTTTGAGACTGATGTGCGCGTGTTGATCTGGAACAAGCAAGCCTTTGCCGACGCCGGTCTTGACCCGGAAACGCCCCCCACCACCTGGGCAGATCTGGAAACGTATGCCGACGCTCTTGACATCCAAAATGAGGATGGCACCTACCAACGCATTGGCTTCTTCCCACTCTGGAAAGCAGGCCCAGACTTCTGGGCGCGCACCAATGGCTGGCAACAGGTGGTGGATGGCCAACCAAACTACAACGATCCGGCCTTTATCGAAACGCTGAGCTGGATCAAAGGCTGGGTGGATCGCTATGGCGGCTGGCAGAATTTGCAAAACTATGCCGCCAGCTACGCCTCGCCCCCCAACGATATCTTTATGTCCGGCGCCACGCCGATGGTGGTTGATGTAGCGGGCTATCTTTCGCAGTTAAACTTCTACCGTCCCCAGGTGACGCTGGCCGACGGCAGCACAACGCGCATGGAGTGGGGCGTCGGCAATCTGCCCTATCAGACCACGCAAGCCAACTGGAGCGGCGGCTTTGCCCTATCGATTCCCCGTGGCGCCCCCAATGCCGATGCGGCCTGGGAAGTGATCAAGTGTATGACCGGCGAGGCCGGGCAGGAATCTTGGGCGCGCGACACGCTTGCCATTCCCACCATTCAATCATTGGCAACCAGTCCTGTCCTCATGGCTGACCCCTACTGGGCCGATGTGATGGCGGCAATGGAGAATAGCCAGGGCAGCGTCTACGTGCCGGCGTATCCCAACTTTACTCAGGAGGCCAACACCCGCTATGAACAAGTGTGGACCGGCGAATTGACCCCGGAACAGATGGCCGAACAGACCCAGCAGGCGATTGATCGGACGATGGCGCAGAGCGCGCAGTAGTTCACACGGATAGGGAGGAACACTGATGAAGGCTAATCGGTAGCTTTCGGGAAAGGAGAGATTATATATAGGCTCAAATGACCTCGAGGTTGATACAATAAGCAAAAAAAGCAAAGGATCAACCAAGGAGAA
>JAPKMW010000107.1 GCA_026645575.1 Caldilineaceae bacterium | reverse complement strand
TAAAGTTGTTTGTTCACAACTTCAGCTTATACCACCTTCTCAACTGACAGCTTTTCCTTTTCAGACAGATTCTTAGAGATAATCAGGAATTATTAGTTCGCATTTATAGTGATGGGGTGCTTTGGGGTGAAATTCAAAAATCGATCACTCCCCAGTTACCTAGCACGATTAAAGATAGTAGTGATATTATTTACAATAACATGCCAGACATTTTTACAGAAGTATTTGGCCCTCGCGGCCCGCAAGGGTGGAACACACGTAAGAACAATAATGGGAAATCTATAGTCTTTGCAACTCGGAGAGAGGAATGAATGTAAAAAACAATACGCTTAACACCGCTCTTAATGGAATTTGTCCGTACTTTACTATGTTTCCATTGGGATTTCCCCACAGTATTCTTCAACTAAATGCTAGAGCAGGTGACTGGGTGGCAGACCCATTTTGTGGGCGAGGCACAACTAATTACGCAGGTAGACTACTGGGATTACCCTCTCTTGGTATTGATAGTAGTCCTGTAGCTGTAGCCGTAGCTAAGGCAAAGCTTGCTTGCACAACACCAAAGCAAATTTTATCTTCTGCTATAAGGATTCTCAGTGAGCATCGTGAACCTAAGCAGATACCTACAGGTGAATTTTGGGAATGGGCTTATCATGGAGATGTTTTATACGCTTTATGTTGTTTACGAGAAGCTTTGCTGGAAAACTGCAATTCACATGCCCGTACTGCATTGAGAGCTATTATTTTAGGGGCTTTGCATGGCCCTTTGGCTAAAAATCAACCTTCATATTTCTCGAATCAAGCTCCAAGAACTTATGCACCAAAGCCTAACTATGCGGTCAAATTTTGGAAAACGAAAAACCTTAAACCCACTTATATCAATGTCCTTAAAGTAATTGAACGTAGAGCAATTCGATATTATGGACAAGAAGCAACAAACACTACCGGGATGATCATACAAGGCGATAGCCGAAATGAAAAATCCTTTGGCACCTTCAAAGGTCAAGCTAAGGTTAAGTGGATAATTACTTCGCCGCCTTACTATGGAATGCGTACATATTTACCTGATCAGTGGCTTAGAATGTGGTTTGTTGGTGGAACCGATTATGTAGATTACAAAAATACCAAGCAGGTGGAGCATTCAAATCCAGAGTTTTTTGCATCACAGCTTAACCAAGTTTGGAAAAACATGGCACTAGTATCGACAGAAGATGCACGGTTAGTTATCAGATTTGGTGCTATCAATGATCGAAAGGTCGAACCTTTAGAAATAATCCGTGATTCCTTGCTAAATTCGGAATGGAAAATAGAAAAAACAGTAGATGCAGGTACAGCTTCAAAGGGAAAAAGGCAGGCAGACCAGTTTAAGATCTCTCAACAAGAACCAATTATGGAGCATGATATTTGGGCGTTTCGCAGTTAAAGTAGTTTCTTGCGTTTGCATGGATCAAGTGACCACCCTTCGGTACAAGTTAATCAGTTAATCAATTCCCATCTCATCCTGCATAAGCTGGTCAAGTGACACACCAAAAAACTGCGCCATCCTCAGGATGAGATCACCTGAAGGCTGGCGCGTCCCCTTTTCAATGCGAAGGATCTGTGTATGACTCGTCTGGAGCTTTTCCGCCAGTTCGCGCGCTGTCAGGTTGTGGTGTTGCCGCAGCTTGTATAACTTTTCCCCAATCCGTTTCATTCAGCGTACTCCTCGTCGTCACCCAGTTTTTGACAACGCCAAAATTGCTACTTGACATAGCAACATTTTCGTAGTATTCTTGGAACCAAATGGTTCCAGATTCGTGTTAACCCACATTTACCAACAAAAGGAGCAACCCAATGGCTACCTACGACCACAAACAAGTGCTCGCCGACTACGCCGCCGGGCGGATCACGCCGGAGATGGCGGTGGGTCACAGCTTGCAACACATTGCCCAGCTTTATGAAGCGCAAACCGCCACCCGTGCCGCCCTTGACGGGCGCGTCAATGCATTGCAAGCCGCGGTGGATCGCCTGACCGCCTTTATGGACAAAGTGGTGCGCGCCCAAAAGAAGCGAACCAATGACAACACGCCCAACCTAGGACAGTCGCAAAGTGGCAAGTAAGCCGAAATGCCCCTCTGTGTATCATACGCTTGCCTCTCCGTTTCAGCAAGTTATCAACGAGAACGGGATAGCTTGTGGACAATTTTCCTATTGACGGTACAGGGAATCAGTGATATAATAAAGACACAGCCAAGAGGTCTACCCATGTTGGACCGCGAGAGCAAGGTCTCTCCTTGGCTGTCTTTTTTATCATCCTCAATCATCGATCTATTGTAAACAATGCATTTATTGTATGCGGATGAGTCTGGCACAGTCGCCGATCCAAAGCAGACCTATTTTGTATTGGCTGGGTTCAGCCTGTTTGAACGACAAGGCTACTGGCTTGCCAATCAACTCGACGCCATTGCGGCCAGGTTCGATCCGGCTGACCCCTCTACCGTGGAGTTGCATGGCAATCCAATGTTGGTTGGCAAGGGACGTTGGCGAGGCCACCCCAAAGCGACTCGTGAACAAGCGATTGCAGACATCTTGCAAATTTTTGCTAATTCGCACCCCAGTAACCGGCTATTTGCCAGTGTCATCAAAAAGAGTGTTGTCTCGCCCCAAGATCCAGTTGAAATCGCCTTTGAACAGATGGCTAGTCGATTCGATCAATATTTGATGCGCTTACATCGTAGTGGAGACACGCAGCGCGGTATCATCATCTTTGACAAATCGACCTACGAAACAACCATTCAATCCTTAGCCAGCGACTTTCGCACACTAGGGCATAGTTGGGGCGTGATTAGAAACTTTGCCGAAGTTCCACTCTTTCTCGACTCGAAGGCATCCAGGTTAATTCAACTTGCCGATATTATTGCATATGCAATCTACCGGTACTATGAACGCGCTGATGGACAATTCTTCTCCCTCATCCAACATCGCTTCGACACCGAAGGCGGCATCGTTCATGGGCTACATGTCATCCAGTAGGTTCAAACAGATAACACGCACCGGCGATGGCGGTGGGTCACAGCTTGCAACACATTGCCCAGCTTTATGAAGCGCAAGCCACCACCCGTGCGGCCCTCGACGGGCGCGTCAATGCCCTGCAAGCGGCGGTGGATCGCTTGACCACCTTTATGGACAAAGTGCGGCGCGCCCAGAAGAAGCGCACCGATTAACACGTCCAAAGCGGGTTAGTCGTAACCCTTCTTCGTCAACGCATATCATAAGCTTGCTGTAGAATTTCGGCAACTTTCCACGAAAGATAGCGCGAACAGGCGATTGACGGCGCCTCTCATTTGGCATATACTATGGCAAGTGGTAGGTAAGGCAGTAATAGAGGGCAATGGCTATGCAAAAACTAATTCTAAAAGAAGCACAGGCGCCGTATCAGGTTGCGCTCAGTGATGCGCCGTTTATGGGGGAAGTGGTCATCCTTGAAAAGAATGGGCAATCGGTAGCGGCTGTCGTGCCAATGGCTGAGTATGACGCATTTCAAGCCTGGCGCACGGCGGAAGAGCGTAAACAACAGCGAGTGCAAGAAGAATCTGCTATTCACCGTGAACACCAAGCTTTTCAACAGATGTTGCCACTCTTGTTACAACAATACCCTGGTCGCGTCGTTGCCATCTATCAAGGGGAAGTAATTGCCGTTGGCAATGATCGCATGGAGGTGTGGCAACGGGCGCGGCAGCAAACCAATGGCGCACCGGTCTATATTCAAACGGTCGAATATCCAGCGAAGGTTTACAAGATGCCTCATCGAAAGGTGATACGGCATGTGGAAGTATAACGAACAGGTAGAACCGCCGGCCCCTTTTTTTGACAGTGACGATTCATCACCCTGAAGCAAAGCGGGCTATTCAACTTGAGGCGAAGATTGATACCGGGGCTGATATTTCGGCAATTCCCCTATCAACGATTCATGAATTGGGGTTGCCTGTCACCAGTAAACTTCTCGTCGAAGGTTATGATGGGGTTGCTTCGATGGTATCCACCTACGGGGCTATTCTGCAAATTGAACAGGCGCGCTTTCGCAGCCAGGAATTCATTGCCATTACTGAACCACACGCGTTATTGGGTCGTGACATCCTCAATCATTACTATTTGCTGCTGAATGGGCCAAAACTCAACTTTGATTTGCGTTTGAAGCCTTTCTTGTAGCGCTTGTGCTATACTACCACCAAATCACAACCGAATCCTACCCGTATGGGCGGGTGCGGCAAAGCAAACCCGGGAAAAGCTTGCCGTTAGGTTGCTCCCACCGCTGGCTTCGGCTACGTGGGGTTTTTCTTGTCACTTTTCTATCTGTCCCCAATGAGACTTCACTAAGCGTTACGTTTTTCACGCGTAACGGATCGCGCAGTCAAACCACATACACGTTGTGCAGAGTTACCATAGGCGAATCTGCGCACCTGTGCTACCATGAGAACTGCTGCCATCGTCGCAGAGCCAACGGCGCGCTGGCGCAGCTTTTTGATCTTCCCTTTTTTCATTACCACAGGAGTATGATCATGCGGAAACTCTTCTCTCTAGCACTCTATGGATTGGCCGTCGTGGCATTGCTCACGGCGTGCGCTGGGGCAATCGTCCCGGCTGGTGAGGCTGCGCAACCGGCAGCCACGAGCGCGCCAGCCGCCGAAACGACCAACACCCTGGGCATTGCACCGGTCAAGGTCGCGCTGATCCTGCCCAGCACCATCAATGACATTTCGTGGAGCCAGTCGATCTACGAAAGCCTCAAGGCGATTGAAGCCGAAGCGGGTGAAGGGGTTGTCACCGTTGCCTACAGCGAAAACATGTTCAATGTGCCCGATGCCGCCGCCGCCATTCGCGACTATGCCGCCGATGGCTACAATCTCGTCATTGCCCACGGCGCCCAATATGGCGACTCCCTCTTTGCCGTGGCCCGTGACTTTCCCGAAACGAGCTTTGCCTGGGGAACAACCACCAACGTTGGCGCCGACGAAGGGTTGACCAATGTCTTTGCCTACCAGCCGCGCGGCGACGAAGCCGGCTATGTCACCGGCGTCCTGGCGGCCAAATTGACCACGGCGAAGGTGATTGGTCTCGTCGGCCCGGTCGATGCGGGCGATGCCAAATTACATGTTGATGGTTTTCTGGCCGGCGTCAAAGCGACCGATCCAGCCATTGAGGTGAACGTCTCCTTTACCGGCTCCTTTGGCGACACCGCCTTGGCCGCTGAGGCCGCCAACACCCACATCAAAGCCGGCGCCGATGTCTTGACCGGCTCGGCGCAACAGGTAGTCGGCGCCATTGGCATTGCCAAGGAGAATGGCGTTCCGTGGCTAGGCGTGCAGGCTGACCAAAGTTCAGTGGCGGCGGAGACGGTTGTCGCTTCGGCGGTTTACAACTGGCATGACACGCTGCTCACCATGATCAAAGACCACCAAGCCGGCACATTAGGCGGCAAAGTGCTGGCCCTGACCTACGCCAACGGCGGCATTCATACCGTCTATAGTGATAGCCTGCCCCAAGAAGCGGTAGACGCGGCCAAAGCCGCCGAAGCGGGGTTAATTGATGGTTCGCTTACGATTACAGCGGAGCCACGCTAGAAGGAGCGCAGCCATGACCGGTGATCAACTCACACATGACCTTGTGCATCTGCGGCGGGCGCTTGTCATTGCCCGGCGCGCCCGTGACCACGGCAATCACCCCTTTGGCGCGCTCCTGGTGGATGCGGCGAATCAGGTCTTGCTCGAAGCCGAGAATACCGTCAACACCCAGCACGATTGCACCGGTCACGCCGAGACCAATCTCGTGCGCATGGCGTCGCAGGCATTTTCACCGGAAACGTTGGCAACCTGTACCCTCTACACCAGCACCGAGCCATGCGCCATGTGCGCCGGCGCCATTCACTGGAGCAAGATCGGACGCGTGGTCTTTGCCCTCAGTGAAGCCAGCCTCTACGCCATGATCGGCAGCCACGCCGCCAATGAAACCATGCGCTTGCCCTGTCGCGAACTCTTTGCCCGCTGTGGTCGCCCCGTCTCGGTGGTGGGGCCGTTAATTGAGGAGGAAGCGCGTTTGGTGCATGAGGGGTTTTGGTAGCGATTTGTACAGTAGAGATTGAGAGATCAAGAGATTGAGAGATTGCACGCCTGAATCTCTCAATCTCTTGATCTCTCAATCTCTACATCAACAGCGGGCTACTCCGATGCACAAACTGCCCACTCCCCGGCGCGGCCAGCAGTTGATCGCCATCGACCACCACCTGCCCGCGCACCAGCACCTTGACCGGCTTGCCGTGGACTTTGTAGCCTTCAAACAAGTTATAATCCATGTTGCTGTGATGGGTAGCGGCGCTGACGGTGTGTTGGGCATCGCCGTCCCACAGCACAATGTCGGCGTCGCTACCGACGGCCAGGGTGCCTTTTTTCGGGTAAAGACCAAAGAGTTTGGCCGGATTGGTGGCGGTAATGGCGACAAAGCGACTCGGCGTCAGGCGACCGCTGCGCACCCCGGCTTCCCAGAGCATGTAGAGGCGATCTTCAATGCCCGGCACGCCGTTGGGAATCTTGGCGAAGCTCTCTAACCCCAGCTTCTTCTGCTCCTCATAGCGCCACGGGCAGTGATCGGTGCTGATCGAAGCCAGATCACCGTTGATCAACCCACGCCAGAGCGCCACCTGATCGCTCTTCTCGCGCAGCGGCGGCGAACAGACAAACTTGGCGCCGTTGAAGGCATCGTCCGCTGTTCCTAACAGGTCATCCTTGGTGAAGAAAAGATATTGGGTGCAAGTTTCGGCATAGACCGACTGGCCCCGTGCGCGCCCGGCGCTGACCGCCGCCAACGCATCGGCACAGGTGCAGTGAACCACAAAGAGCGGTGCGTCGCCGGCCACCTTGGCCAACCAGACGGCACGGGCGGTCGCCTCGGCCTCCAACTCCGGCGGGCGGGTCAGGGCGTGATAAATGGGTTCGTGGTTGCCGGCGGTCAAGGCTTGCTCGGTCAACACCTCAATCGCGTCGCCATTCTCCGCATGAACCAGCGAGAGTACGCCGCTGTTCTTCGCCATCTGAAAGCTCTTGAACAGCGTCATGTCATCGACCTGCAACGAATCTTTGTAGGCCATAAACATCTTGATGCTGGTGACGCCGATGGTGGGTAGTTCGGCAATTTCGGCCATGACGGCATCGGTCAGGTCGGTGATGGCGACGTGGAAGCCATAGTCGATGATCGCTTTGTCCTTGGCATTGCCCTGCCAGGTCGCCACCGCCTCGCGCAGGGTGCCGCCTTTGCTCTGCACGGAAAAATCGACATGGGTGGTGGTGCCGCCAAAGGCCGCGGCGCGGTGGCCGGTGAAGAAATCATCGGCGCTGCGCACACCCCGCCAGGGCATGTCGAGATGAGTATGGACATCAACACCGCCGGGCAGTACATAAAGACCGCTGGCGTCAATTACCGTATCGGCTAACGCGGGGTCGAGATTGGCGCCAATCAAGGCAATGGTTTCGCCGTCAATCAGCAGATCGGCCACCGTTTCGTCGGCGGCGGTGACAACTTTGCCGTTTTTGATCAATGTTTTCATAGGATGCTCTTTTGTGAAAAATGGGTAACGGTTCCGGTCAAGGCAACTACCAAACCACCCCCTCCTAACCTCCCCCTGATAAGGGGAGGGATTGTCATGCGCACCACGGTTCCCTCCCCTAGCAGGGGAGGGGTAGGGAGGGGTGAGCAGTTACAACTCATGATGGATTGAGGCGTCTGTCGCTTCCGATTTTACCGTAGATGGTGTGGTTGCATGAAATCGGGATAACCGGCAATTGGCTTGATCTCTGGCCGGCGATAGGTCATGGCTTTGCTGGTCGTTTTGCCCAGTTGCACCAGCGCCTCGGCCCAGACCACCGCTGCGGCCACCGAATCGATCACCGGCACACCCAGCCGTTCGGCCAAGGCTTGATCTAAACCACTCATCCCGGCGCACCCCAGCACAATGACCTCGGCCCCGGCCGCGATGACCTGACGCCCGCCCTCTGCCAGAACGCGCAAGGTCAGGTCGCGATCATCTTCGGTGGCGGCGACCGGCAGATCGGTGCAGAGCGCCAGCGCACAGCGGCTGCTCAACCCCACCTTTTCAATCGTCTTCTCGACCATGTGCTGCGTCCGTTTGAGCGTGCTGACCACACCAAACTTGGCGCCCAAACTGTTGGCAACATAGAGGCTGGCTTCGGCAATGCCAATCACCGGCTTGGTTGTCACTTCGCGCGCCGCTTCAATTCCCGGATCACCCCAGCAGGCCAGGATAAAGGCGTCTACTTCGTGCTGCCGTTGGATGATTTGGGCGAGAATGCCGGGGATTGCCAGATATTCATCATAATAACTTTCGATGGTCAAGGGGCCGGCGTCCGGTTGGGTGGTGAGGATCACGGTGTCGGGCCGGGCGGCGGCGCGCGCTTGGGCATCGATATTGGCGGTCATGGCGGCGTAGGTATTGCCGTTGATAACGTTAATGCGGATCATAGCCTATTCTTCTGTGGTTGTGGTCAACTTGGCGGTCAACGCCCCTGCCCGTCTTTGCAACCGTCGCGAGACCACCAGGAACAGCGCGATCATCAAGAAGGAGAACAGGGTAGTGAGTGTCCCCAACGCATAGAGCGCCGGCGAGGTCACGTTGGTGGTCATGGCATAGATTTCCAGCGGCAGCGTGTTAAATTCTCCCATGACCAGGGCGGAACGGGCAAATTCGTCGTAGGACATGGTAAAGCCAAACAGCCCCACCCCCACCAGGCTGGGCAGGATGATCGGCAGGACAACTTCCCAGAATGTGACGAATTCATTGGCGCCCAGGTCACGCGCCGCTTCTTCATAGGAACGGTTAAAGCGGTTGAAGATCGCCAGCATGATCAACAGAGCAAAGGGCAGCGTCCAGGTGAGATGTGCGCCCAAGCCGGAGCTGTACCAGCCGAGCGGCCACCCGAGCCGGTCAAACAACACACCAATGCCCAGCGAGACCAAAATATTCGGCACAATCAAGCTGGCGATTGACAGGTAGAAGAGCAGCGTCGCGCCTTTGAAGCGGTAGCGGTAGGCTTGCCCCACCATCAAGCCAAAGGTCACACAGATCGACATGACAATAAAACCCAACCCCAATGACCGTAGAAAGGAGCCTTTGAAATCGCCCACCCGTTGCTGCTGAAAGAGGGCATAGAACCAATGGGTGCTGACCCCGTTCATGGGGAAGGTCAGTCCACCCTGTTCCCCCTGAAAGGAAAGCAACACAATGGTCGAAATAGGGCCGTAGAGAAACAAGAGAAAGAGGGCAAAAAAAAGGGCCAAAGGCCAGAAAAGTTTACTGCGTCGGTGCATAGGTTTGTCCTTAGTCCCTGGTCATTCGTCATTCGCAGCCAGGGACAAATGACGAATGACGCGCTGCTACCTTATAATTCCTTCCGAATATCGACAAAGCGCAACAGCACCCCGACAATGGTCAGCGTCACCACCAGCAGGACCACGGCATTGGCCGCTGCCGGCGGATATTGGAGGCTGTTGATCATATTGCTGATCGCCAGACCAGCCGACGACGCTTGGCCGCCACTCATCAAGCGCACGGTGCTGTAGTCGCCCAGGGTCAGGGCGATGACAAAGATGGTGCCGATGGTGATGCCGGGCAGACTGAGCGGGATCACCACTTCGCGAATGACGCCCCATTCCCCAGCGCCGGCATCGCGTGCCGCTTCGATTAGGGAGTGATCAATCCGCATCATCGTGTTGAAGATCGGCGCCACCATAAAAAGCGTATAGAGATGCACCATGGACAAAACCACGGATACATCGGAAAAGAGAAAGATGTCCAGCGGTTCATCAACCAGCCCCAAACCCAGCAAAGCGCCGTTGAGCAACCCTTGCCGCCCCAAAAAGGGAATCCACGAAATGCTGCGAATGATATTCGAGGTCAGAAAGGGCACGGTGCAGAGCAGAAAGAGCGCCATCCGCAGCCGCACCGATTGTACTTCAAAGGCGAGAAAGTAGGCCACAGGAAAGCCGATGAGTACGGTCAACACCCAGACAATGGCGGCAAAGCGGAAGGTGTTCAGATAGGTCTTGAGATAGACCGGCGAAAAGACCAACAGATAATTGTCCAACACAAAGTCGGGCTTCATGACAAAGCTGCTGTACTTCCAGAAGCTAATCGTCACAATCAGCCCAATCGGCACAACCAGGAAGAGCAGCAACACAAGGGCATAGGGCGTGGCAAGCAGGTACGGGATAAGCCGCCGCCACCCGCGCATCGCCAATCCCGACCTGGGCGCTGGAACAGCCACTGTCCCCGTGCTGCCACCTGGGGGGACGGCAGCAGCACGGGCGTCAGGACTGGCGATCAAGTGATGCGCTTCGCCCGTCGCCACGGGACGGGGTGCGGTTGACATTTCTTTACGCAGCAATGAACTCATTCCACTTTTGCACCAGATAATCTTGTTCCGTCATCACGGAATTCCAAACAACCACGCCGCCCATCCGTTGGAGGAAGCTGCCACCGTCGCGTGTGGCGCCGGCCTTTTCCAACGTTGTTCCAAAGGGATCGACAACATCTTCGGCGGCTTCTTTCCCCTCATACCAGAAGTTCCATTCATTTTCGCTCATAAACTTCTTGGCATTTTCGGGAATGGCGCTATAGTAGCCCTGGCGCCCGACAAAGCCGCCGGCGAAACCGGAATTCCACCAGTTAATGTACTCGTAGGCGGCATCCAGCGCCACCCCTTCCAATGCCTTGTTCAGCCCCAAACCACCACCCCAGGCGCGGTAGCCTTCCTTCAACGGTGCATAGATACAGGGAATCCCCTTGGCGCGCACGGCTGTCACCGCCGGCGACCACATCGATTGCACCACCACTTCGCCCGAGGCCATCAAGTTGACCGATTCGTCAAAGGTTTCCCAAAAGGCGCGGAATTGACCGGCGGCCTTCTGCTCTTTGAGAATGTCGGTGATCTGATCAATCTCTTCCTTGGTCATGTTGCCCTTGTCGCCAAAGGTCATCAACCCGGCGGATTCGACAACCATCGCCGCGTCCATAATGCCAATGGAGGGAATGTTGAGAATCGAGGTCTTGCCCTTGAATTCCGGGTTGAAGAGTTCGGCCCACGATTCAATGGTACGCCCCACGAGATCAGGGCGATAGCCCAGTGTGTCGGCGTTGTAGATGGTCGGAATCAAGGTGGCAAAGCCGGTCGGTTCGGTGGCAAATTCGGTCGAGTCGGCGTCTTTGAGGAACATGACCTTGTGCGGCGCCGTGCCTTGGGCAATCACCGACTCTTCGGTCAATTTGCCGGTGCTGAAGAGCGGCGCAATCTTATCAAATTCGGTAATACGGGAAACATCCAACGGCAACAGATTGCCCGAGGGCACGACCAATGGTAGGCTAAAATATTCGCCATCAAAAACATCCCAGGTGCCGGGTTGGGTGATGGCGCGCTGATTGTTTTCGGTGGTGCTAAGTGCGGTCATCTGAATGGTAAAGCCCAGATCTTCCTGCGCCTTCTGCTGAATCTCATTCATGGCCGAGACGCCGGTGCCGATTTGGCGCAGCACTACATCTTTGATCTGTTGGGTATTGATTTCGGGGCCGCTAGCCGCCGGCGCAGCGGCTGGTGCCGTAGCTGGCGCACAAGCCGCCAACAATGCCCCGCCCATCATGGCGCCGGCGGTTAACCCGGTGGTCTTGAGAAAGGCGCGCCGACTCATCAGGCCGCTGGTCTTGGTTTGCATTGCCATACGTTTCACTCTCCTCATAAAATTGCTGGAAACAATCAAGGTTGATAAAAGAAGCGGCCTACGATGCCGGACAACAGCATTGTTGGTTCATCTTAAAAATTCAATACCTACTCAGTCTGCTCGCAGCCGGTCCGTGACCGGCGCCCCAGACGCCGGTCACGGACCGGCTGTGAGCGGTTTACTCAGGTCAGATTTAATTGCACTGCATCTTCGCTATGCCAGCCGACCTGGAGCGGTTGGTTCAGTTGGATGGGCGCCGCTGAAAATTGCTTTTCGGGTACATAGAGCATAAATTCAAGACCACCAGCCGTTTCTATCTTGACCCGCACCTGATAGCCGGCATACTCCACCACGGTGGTAACGCCCACCAGTTGATTGATGGGCACGGCGCCTTCGACCAGCGTTGGCGGTGCAATAAAGGCGTGATCGGCGCGTACCGAAAAGGTGATCGGATCGCCGATTTGGCCGTACCCGGTCAGGCAAAAACGACTTTGCGCTGCCCCCTCTACAATCAAATTTTGTGCATCATGCCCAACCACCGTCCCTTGCACGACATTATGGTCGCCAATGAAAGAGGCGACAAAGGGAGTTTGCGCCTGATCATAAACGGCGCGCGGCGTTCCCGCTTGCTGAATCCGCCCACCATCCATAACGACGACTAGATCGGCCAGGGCCAGCGCTTCTTCTTGGGAATGGGTGACATGGACAAAGGTGATGCCTAGCTCTTTCTGAATACGGCGTAGCTCGCCCCGCATCCGCACCCGCACAAAGCGGTCCAGGGCGGAGAGCGGCTCATCCAGCAGCAGCACCGCCGGTTCGGTAATCAAGGCGCGCGCTAAGGCCACCCGCTGCCGTTGCCCGCCAGAGAGTTGCGCCGGGTAGCGCTCGCCATAATCTGCTAGCCCAACTTTGGCCAACATGGTGGCGGCTTGTTGCCGGCGCGCCGCTTTGCCGACGCCGCGCATCTTTAAGCCAAAGGCGACATTATCGGTGGCGGTCATGTGTGGGAAGAGTGCATACTCTTGAAACATCATTGCCGTGTTGCGTTTGGAGGGTGGCTGGTAGGTGACATCCTGGTCGCGAATCAGAATCCGCCCTTGTGTCACTGCTTCATGGCCGGCGATCATGCGCAACGTTGAGGTCTTGCCGCACCCACTAGGGCCAAGCAAACAGCAGTAGGCGCCTTGTTCGATGGTTAAGGAGAGGTCATGGACAGCGGTCACTGCCCCGTAGTGCTTGGAAACATGTTCAATGACAATATCAAACTGGGTCATAGACGACCTGCAATCGAAAAGTGGCACGCTTGTTTGCAGTGCAGAAGTAGTCGTTACCACCAGTCTACAAGCAAAGTACGCGCCTGTCATTGTGCATTGTGCTAATTGTTTTCCATATATTTATTGGATTACATTGCCGTCTTGTATATTTGCGCAATAAAATTGTGCAACATGAATACATGCAAGGCCATCTACTCGCTCTTTGTGCTGATCGGGCCATAGTCGATTGATGAGTTGTGAGAAGTGTTACCGGCGCTCCTGGTGCGGTTAACAGTGGAGGAGATGCGGTGGCTGAATTTGGAGGAGTGAGCTGAATCTGACTGTGCCTAGAAGAAGCCGAGGTAGGGGCTATATAGACGTATTGCAAAGTTTTAGAAATAATCATCTTCTAGCCCATTCCTCATAAACACCTCTGTAGTGAATCGGTCGCATGTCGCCTGGCATCAGGAAATGTTGTAAGGATCTTGTATAACTAATTACCTCCTTCTCATGGTAAGCTAAGACATACGTGAGGAACATACCCACTGCCTATATCCGTTCATATAGGCGTATCTTCCGTTTGTGTTATTCTCAACAACAGCGTTATTACCTGGCTTTCAATACCTAAGCGTAAATAACAAGCAACAATAAACAACAAGCAGTCAATCAAGGAGTCTTTATGTTAGCTAGTACTCATGCCAAAGCAACCGTTGTCGGTGAAAAAGCCGCCCTATTTGGTCGTTCCAAGCCCGTTACCAAAACCTATTTCTGCCCCAACAGCGCTTGCCTGGCTGATGAAATTTCCGCTCATGCCGCTTCCTCGTTTGCCAATGTTTGGCTTGTCACTGATGAAGAGATCGGCAGTTCTTGGCTTATGATGTCCGACAAGCCCACCTGTCCGCAATGTGGTTCGACCCTGGTCGCGACCCATAGTGAACGCGCTGAGGTTGTGTTGCCACTGATGTAAAGCCGTGTTGCGTATTGCGTGAACCGTTTGTATGGGGAATGCTTTACGGCAAGGACTCTGCGTTTGATCAGCGCGGTGAATTCGGATGTAAGTAGGCTTGGATCATCTCTAGATTCAACTCAACGCCTAGCCCCGGCTTGCCGCTCACGCGCACTTCGTTCCCCTGAAAGTGAAGCGGTTCCATTAACATGAGATTGTAGGCCGGAATGGCAGCCGTGCTATGTTCCAGCCGGTAGAAGTTCGGCACAGTCATCATCACATGCGCGCCGGCCACCACCTGGAGTGGCCCCATCGCATTATGCGGGCTGATCGGCACAAAATACGCTTCAGCCATCGTCGCAATCTTTTTTAGTTCACTAATACCGCCCGTCCAGACCACGTCGGGCATTACATAATCGGCCAACCGCTGTTGGAAGATCGGTAAGAAATCCCAGCGCGTAAAGAGCCGCTCACCCACACAAAGCGAACATTGCACCTGCTCGCGCACAGCGCGGAGCGCATCGTACCCTTCGGGCGGCACGGGTTCTTCAAACCAATCAATCCTGGCCTCGGCATAGAGACGATTTGCCAACCGCACGGCGGTCGGCACATTGTAGTGACCGTGGGCGTCGATCAGAATTTCCACTTTGGGGCCAAGCGCTGCCCGCAAGGCGGCGACAATGTTGCAGCCTAGTTCTTCGCCTGCCGCCGAGATCTGCCCGCTGACATAGCCGGTGTGATAGGGAATCATCTCCAGGAACGGGTCGAGTTTGATCGCGTCATGACCGCTGGCGATCACCGCTTTGGCTGCCGCCACATATTCCTCCGGGGTCGAACAGCCGCCAAACCAGCCATTGGCATAGAGCCGAATGCTGTCACGGAACTTGCCACCCAGCAGATCATAGATTGGCTTGCCCAGCGCCTTGCCTTTAATATCCCACAACGCAATGTCGATCCCGCTGATCGCCGTCGTCGGCAACCCGCGTGCGCCGAGATAGGTGTAGCGCCGGTAGAGCTTGTGCCAGATCCGCTCAATGTCCGCCGGGTCTTCGCCCACCAACACCTCTTTTTGCAGCAATATTGCCTGCGCGCTCAAGAATGAGCCGCCGCCGGGATAGTTGGTTGCCTCACCCCAGCCGGTAATTCCTTCATCCGTATCGATCTGAACAAAGGTCCACTCGCGATCTTTGCTGCTGCCATAGGCGGGCAGGGGCGGGTCAACGACATAAGCTTTGACATCGGTAATTTTCATCGTTTCCTCTTTTTCTGATGACGTGTTGCGTGCTACGTATTGCGTGTTGCATGAACTGTTTATAGGCGATCTTATTCAGTGGAAACCGCTCCAATCGTTTGCCAGGCTGAGCGTTCGGTTTGTGCTTTGCGTTGGGCAACATCGACCAGGGCTGCGGCCAATTCGCGTTGTTTACGCGCCGAGTAACTTTCGGCGCGGTCGATCCAGGTTTGGGGTAGACCATTGGCGGCGCCAGCTAGCGCGCCACAGATTGCGCCGGCCATGGTGGCGATGGTGTCGGTGTCGCGACCAAAGTTGGCGCCATAGATAATTGCATCAACGGGCTTACCGGCGGCCAAATAGCACAAACCAAAGACCGCCGGCACCGTCTCCCGTGTATCGCAAGCGATGGGACGGCGAAAGGCGGCGTGATACTGTTCACGGAAGCTTTTATACTCCCCTGTACGGCGGGCCAGGTCAATGGCATTGTGAATCAGATCACGCACCTCCGCGCCGCTGGTCGGCTTGAGGTAACGCGTGGCGGCATTCAACACTGACTCGATGGTGGCATCAGGAATAAACGCCGCTGCGACAGCCGCTGCGACAGCCGCCGCGCCATCCTGACAGAAAGCCACATCCCCGGTGTGAATCAAAGTGCCTACCTCTTGCGCTTGCGCCGCCGCAGCGCGTGGATGACCAGCATTGACAATGCCCACCGGCGCAATGCTCATAGCCGAACTGGAACTGGGGAGGTTGCCCAGGCTGACCAGGCGCGGCAGATAGCCCACGCTCAGTTTGAGAAAGGTCTGCTTCACCGAAACAAAAAAACGGTTCTGTTTGGGGCCGGTGATCTCGTGACGGTTGCGCAGCCAGGCCGCGGCCCAGTCATCGGCGGTGGCGTACCCATCCGTTTCGATCAATGCTTCACAGAGTAGATGTTTGAGAATCGAATCGTCGGTGCCATCTTCGCTGAAATCGTTCACCCAGCCAAACTGCGCTTCGATCTCGGCTGGTTCTTTGTTTTCCGTGGGCGTCCCCATGGCGTCGCCAATGAGACCGCCAAGCAGACAGCCATAGGTTTTGTCGAGTAGGGACATGGAGCAGCCACCTTTTTGAATGATTTGAAATACCTGGCGCTTCGTGTTAAGCTCCATTCTATCCAAGAATCGCAGCGAATTCAAACAAGGAAAAAGGAAGTTGTTGGCTTATTTACCGAAAGAAGGAGGCGTCCTCATGGAAACGCTGGCACAAGAATGGATCGAAGAAGGCAAATCGCTCGGTTTTGATTTGGGCAAGAAAGAAGGCATCGACATCGGCAAGAAAGAAGGCATTGACATCGGCATGGAAGCTGCGCGCCGGCAAATGGTGCGTTCTATGGCCGAAAATGGCTTTGCTGAGGAAACGATTGCCCGCTTGTTGAATACAACCGAAGCTGAAGTTCAACAGTTACTCGCTGCGCAACCAGAGTATGATAGCAGCGCACCATCCAAACGGCCTTAAGCGAACGCCATGGTCGTAGAATGCTGTCAACATGCGCCAGCGATCAAAAGAGAATAAATCTTTCGTCTTGAAGGGACGCCTGAGTTTAGGTCGATAAGGGTGACACCTTTCCCCTAAACTCAAGTCTCCCTTCGAGACAGGCGTGCAAGGATCATCGCTTGTATAAAGCTCAGATTTCTCCAGTTATATACGCTTGCAGATAAGCCGGCACAGGCATACCGTTCGTCAATTTGGGATCAGCCTCCAAATCGCCGAACTGTTGCTTGATCGGCAGTACGCCAGCCCAGACCGGCAGCGCGTAATCTTCGGCATCATCCTTGGGCGGGCCGGTGCGGATCTTGGCCGAGGCACTATCAATGGGCATGGCAACGATGGCGGTGGCTTTGAATTCAGCCGGCGTCGGTGGGCGCACATCGTCCCAGCGACCAGGGATGAGCTTTTCGGTAAAGTAGGTCAGGTATGCCATCTTGTCGGCATCCGCCACTAAGCGGGCACGGCCAAAGAGAACGGCCGAACGATAGTTGACCGAGTGGTTGAAGACTGAACGCGCCAGCACCAAGCCGTCGGTGATCGTCACGGTGACACAGAGCGGATGGCCGGCCATTGCATATTGCAACAGACGACTGGTGGTTGCGCCATGCAACAAAATTTCATCCTCCCGCCGAGCATGAAGGGTCGGAATCACAATGGGTTCGCCCTCATACACCATACCTACATGACAGATCAAGGCGGCGTCAACAATCGGGTAGATCGTCGCCGTGTCATAGGCGCCACGCGTCGGCATCCGGCGCACGCGGTTTTTGTCAGTTGGGGTAAATTCTTGCATGTTGTTACTCCTGATTGTGTGCTACGCGTTGCGTGTTGCGTGAACTGTGTGGAAAGAGGCAGCTTATCGACAAAGCTTTTGTGATTGAAGGGCGTTGTTGTGTATCGCCAATCATAAAAACGGTACACGCAACACGCATCACGCATCAATCACAGCCGTCACTTCAATCTCCACCAACAACTCCGGGCTGATCAACGCCTTGATCTCGATCATGCTGGACGCCGGTTTGATGGTGCGGAAAAATTCACCATGGGCGCGACCAATCGCTTCCCAACGGCTGATATCGGTGACAAAGACGCGGGTGCGGATCACATCGTCCAGGGTCGCGCCGGCTTTGTGCAACGCTTTTTCAATCTTCTGTAAAATGAAACGGGTCTGCGCCGCCGGATCATCAATGCCGACCACCTGTCCTGTTTCGTCAACGGCAGTGGTGCCGGCGACTTCAACTTGGTTGCCAATGCGCACGGCGCGTGAGTAGCCAACAATCTCTTCCCACTGTGCGCCCGATGAAATGTTTTGTCGTTTGCTCATCTCTGCTCTCCTACCCAGCGGCTGTTGATAATGTGGCCGCCAGTTGCTCCTGCATATAGTGGCCGGTGGCGGCAATGGCTGTATCACTGGCGCTGGCCAACGCCGTTGCGACCCGTTGCTGATCACCGATGGGACGATTCTGGCTCAATTTGAACTTGCCTTCCAATCGGGTGACGGTGATCTGGAAGGCGACAATCCCATTGAGCATCCCGGTCCGAAACTTGTCCGGCAGGCTATCCCACTGGGCTTGATAAGGCGCTTCTGTCGATGCGATCAACTCGCTCAAAGTTGCCAATAGCCCTGCTTCGTCCTGCACCAATTGCACAGCGCCATAGGCGTGGACGGCAATATAGTTCCAGGTGGGGACGCTCTCCCACTTTTCGTAATGGCTGGGCGATATGTAGGCGTGTGGCCCTTGAAAGATGACCAGCACCTCCCGTTGCGTCGCCCATTCCTGCCAGTGCGGGTTCGCCTTGGCCAGATGCCCGCGCAACGTAATCTGCTCCCCATCGGCCACAATCACCAGCGGCAGATGGGTGGCAAACATCTCGCCCTGTACCAGACTCACCAACGTCGCAAAGCTGTGCGCCTGCATAAAGGCCAACAACTGGGCCTGCTCGTCAACACGGTTGGCATTGGGAATGTACATAACTCATCCTCATTCTTACGATAAAGGCCGTAGTAAAGACTTTAGTCTTTGTCTGCTGGGCAAAGCAAAGACTAAAGTCTTTACTACTGTTCCGCCGCCAGGGTACGCGTAATCTGGTCGATATGCGCTTCGCCGTGGGCGGCATAGCTGCGCACAATATCCGCCAGCGTCATCGGCCCATTCTCTGGATGAAAACCGACGCGCGACCATGCGGCATCCGGCAAATTCTCCCAGAAGACCACCCAACGGGCATGAAGTTGCGCGAGCAAACTCAGCGAAGTGGAAAGATCAGCGCTCTGCGCATCCGGCAAATTGGCCCATGCATCCTGGTCATAGGGCTTGAGCGGCGGGTTCTCCTCGGTGAGGATCAGTTTGCAGCGAATATAGCTGTTCATGTGTGAATCGGCCAGATGATGAACATTCTGCGCCACCGTCCACTCGCCAGCCAGAAAATGGGTGGTCAGTTGGGCGTCACTCAGGCCGCTGACCAGCGCTGTAATTTGTCCCGGCAACCGGCGAATTTTGTCAATAGATTGTTGACGTTCTTGGGTGATCATTTGTGCTTCCTTGGTTCTTGGGTGATTGGGGTATTCGGTGATTGCGCTTGTCGAAATCACCGAATACCCTAATCATCAAATATTAAGCTGCCGCCGGTACGACTTTCGGTGTATGTCGAATTTGCAACGAGAGCAGGGCCGCGATCATGGCAATAGCGCCGGCGACGAGGAAGGCGAGCAAATAGTCGCCAAACATGTCACGCGTAACGCCACCAAGCCAGGCTGCCAGCGCCGCGCCCACCTGATGGGCGCAAAAGACCCAGCCATAAACCGTCCCCACATTGCGCCGGCCAAAGGTGTCGGCGACCAGGGCGGTGGTCGGCGGCACGGTAGCGATGTAATCCAGGCCGAACATGATGGCAAAGACCGACAGGCCAAAGACGCCGCTCACATAGGGCAGGAGAAAGAGCGACAGGCCACGGAAGCCGTAGTAGATACAGAGCAACTTGCGAGGGTCATATTTGTCCGTGAGCCAACCGGAGGCGATGGTGCCGACAAAGTTCATGGCACCCATCAACGCCAACATGCCGGCGGCGGTCGCCTGGGGGATGCCATGATCAGCGGCGTGGGGGATGAGGTGGGTGCCGATCAACCCATTCGAGGTGGCGCCGCAGACAAAGAAGGTGGCGGCCAGTAACCAGAATTCGGGCGCTTTGATCGCACGTAGCATCACATTCGGTTCAACGGCTGGCCGGGCTGCGCCCTGTCCTGCGGTTACGCCATAGGGCGTCAAGCCCATATCCGTTGGGTCATCGCGCAGAAAGATCAAGAGCGGAATCATGACCACCAGGGCGATCAACCCCAAGGCAACGCTGCTCCAGCGCCACCCCACGGTCAGCACCACCGCCATGAGCGCCGGTACAAAGACCAATTGCCCAGCCGAGAGCGATGCGCCAAAGATGCCAATGACCAGCCCGCGCCGTGCGACAAACCAACGGTTCGCCACCGCCGGCCCCAAGACGCCGCCCACCATGCCGGTGCCTAGCCCGCTGATCAACCCCCACAGGAGATTGAGTTGCCACAATTCGGTGATGCCATAGCTGGCGACCATGGCCGCCACCACCAATGCCAAGCCCACCAGGGCGACCCGTTTGGGGCCATAGCGATCCATCAACCAGCCGCTCAACGGGCCAGCAATGCCCAGCGTAATCAATCCAATGGAGACAGCAAAGGAGATGGCCGAGCGGCTCCACCCCATATCCTGTTCCAGCGGGAGAATAAAGACACCGGGCGCCGAACGCAGGCCGGCGGAGACAAAGAGCGTTACTGCTGTCACCGCGACGACGACCCAGCCATAAAAGAACTTGCCTGATTTCAATGTTTGCATGAATTGCCTCTTGCTTTGGCGAAAATCGATAATCGTTTATGATACAGGAAAATGGTTGAATGACAAGGGCCATTTTCGGAAATTTGATAGGGCCAATTGTAAACCGTGTTGCGTGTTGCGTGTACTGTTTTACAGGCGGAAGCTGTGAAACAGTACACGCAACACGCAACACGGTTCACGAATCAAGCAACACAACAGATAAAACAATCTGATGAGCAAACAAGTCACCGCCTTTGATCTCGCCGCCATTTTACCAGAATTGACGCGGGAACATTCGTTATATCAACAGTTGTATGACGGTCTGCGCCAAGCCATTTTGAGTGGACGGCTGCGGGCTGGGGTGCGCTTGCCTTCGACGCGGGAACTCTCGACGGTTCTTGGTGTTTCGCGCAATACCACCATGGCGACCTTTGAGCAACTGGTGGCGGAAGGCTATCTGGAAAGCCGCGTCGGCGACGGTACATACGTCAGCCCAGCGTTGCCTGATGAACTGGCGCTGGTCAATCGACGTGTCCAACCGACCAACACATTGCAACAGGCGCTTGCTGGTGAATTTTCGCAACGCCACCAGCGCATTACAGCGGCGCCGATGGGCGGGGCGTCCGATGATTTCGCCCCCCGTGCCTTTCGCACTGGCATTCCGGCGCTGGATATGTTTCCCACCAAGGTCTGGGCACGCTTGACTGCCCAACGCTGGCGCACTGCCGGCCCAGAATTGCTCACCTATGGCGACGCCTGTGGCTACTGGCCTTTACGCCAGGCAATTGCCGAGTACTTGGGCGCGGCGCGTGGTGTGCGCTGTACGCCGGAACAGGTCTTGATCACCGCCGGTTCACAACACGCCCTCGATCTGGTGGCGCAGGTGCTACTCGATCCGGGCGATCCGGTCTGGATCGAAGACCCCGGCTATCGGGGCGCACGAGCGGCGTTGCTTGGCGTCGGCGCTCATCTGATGCCGATTCCGGTTGATGCCGAAGGGTTATGTGTTGAGATCGGCGCTGCTCAACAGCCCAGCGCACGGCTCATCTATGTCACGCCGTCCCATCAATACCCGACCGGCGCAACCATGAGCGTGACTCGGCGCCTGGCGTTGCTGGCCTGGGCGCGACAGCACAATGCCTGGATTTTGGAAGATGATTATGACAGTGAATATCGCTATCGCGGACGCCCCCTGGCGGCGTTGCAAGGGTTGGATGGCGCAGATGGCGGCGCCTTACGCACAGGCCAGGAACCCATTGGGGACTGTGATAGTCGCGTGCTGTATAGTGGCACCTTTAGCAAGGTTCTCTTTCCGGGGCTACGATTAGGGTATCTGGTGACGCCGCCTGCGCTAACGGAAGCTTTCAGCAACGCCCTCTTCCTGGCCCATCGCTACCTGCCGGTCTTTGACCAAGCCGTCCTGGCCGACTTTATCCTCGATGGTCACTTTGCCCGGCATATTCGACGGATGCGCACCCTCTACGCTGAACGGCAACAGGTATTAGTTACAGCCCTGCAACAGCAACTCAGCGCCTATCTCACCGTGGAACACGCCGAGGCCGGTTTGCACCTGGTTGCCTGGTGTAACAGGGGGGTGGACGATGAACAGATTGCCGCCGCAGCCTGGCAACAGGGTATCGAAGTCGCCCCTATCTCCGCCTACGTTATGGGATCGCCCATCCGCGGTGGTCTAGTGCTGGGCTATGGCATGTTAAAGCCCGACGAAATCCGTACCGGTGTGCAGAAGCTGGCAACGGTGTTTAAAAACGGATTCTAGACAGGAACAGATTAGCCGCTGTTTACTTGAAAATTTAGTGTGCTATGGCACTTCTACGCGTCACCATGTACAAGATGTTCTCAAATTCAGCGACGCCCAATCCGTTCCTGTCTAGAATCCGTTTACCCCCTGGTGTTTAGAACAGCCCTTCAATCGACAGGTAGCGTTCACCCGTATCATAGCAGAAGGTGAGGACGCGGGCGCCGGCGGGAACTTCGGCCAATTTTTTGCGCACGGCGGCCAGGGCGGCGCCGGACGAGATGCCGATGAAGATCCCCTCTTCTTTGGCCGAGCGTTGCGCCATCTCAAAGGCATCTTCTTTGCTGACCTGGATCACGCCGTCGATGGCATTCGTATGGAGGTTGCGCGGGATAAAGCCGGCGCCGATACCCTGGATCGGATGGGGGCCAGGATTGCCGCCGCTGATGACCGGCGAGAGAGTTGGTTCCACCGCAAAGACCTGGAGATTCGGCCAATGTTCCTTGAGAACTTCAGCGCAGCCGGTGATATGACCGCCGGTGCCGACGCCGGTGATGATGTAGTCAACGCCTTCGGGGAAGTCGCGCAGAATTTCCTGGGCAGTGGTGCGCTTGTGGACTTCCACATTGGCATCGTTCTCAAACTGTTGGGGAATCCACGAATTCGGGATCTCCTTCAACATCTCCTCGGCGCGGGCAATGGCGCCTTTCATGCCCTTTTCGCGCGGGGTCAACTCAAAGGTGGCGCCATAGGCGGCCATGATCTTGCGCCGCTCAATCGACATCGATTCGGGCATGACCAGAATGAGCTTATAGCCCTTCACCGCCGCTGTCATTGCCAGACCAATACCCGTGTTGCCGGAAGTTGGTTCGATGATCACACTATCGGGCTTGAGAATGCCCCGTTTTTCGGCGTCTTCGATCATGGACAGACCAATGCGATCCTTGATGCTGCCGCCGGGGTTGGCCCGTTCCAACTTCATCCACACCTCGTGGCTGCTGTCAAAGAGCCGATTGATCCGCACATGCGGTGTGTTGCCAATGGTTTCCAGAATGTTGTTTGCTCGCATGAAGGTTCTCCCATGAATAGACTAACCAAGACGAAAAATCGTTGGTCAATGATATGTTACGAAAGAGGGAGATTACACAGATTGAGAGATTAGCGGAAGCACCGGCCTAGTCTCTCAATCTCTTAATCTCTATAATCTCTCCGTTATTAAATCACAAAATCCAGTACTTGCCCATCATGTTTATTGCGCACGCTCACCTTGCTCTCGTGGTAGACACGCGAGTAGGGCGGGAGGCTGCGCGTGATCCAGACGTTGCCGCCGAGGATCGAATGATGGCCGACGACCGTTTCGCCGCCGAGAATGGTGGCGTTGGCATAGATAATCACATCATCCTCAATGGTCGGGTGACGCTTGGTGTTGGCCAATGATTTTTCCACCTGAAGCGCCCCCAACGTCACGCCTTGGTAGAGCTTGACATTATCACCGATCTTGGCGGTGGCGCCAATCACAATGCCGGTGCCATGATCGATAAAGAAGGAATGACCAATTTGCGCCGCCGGATGAATGTCAATGCCGGTTTTGCTGTGGGCGTATTCGGTCAACATACGGGGCAATAATGGCACCCCTAGTTGCACCAGTTGATGAGCCAGGCGGTAGATGGTAATGGCATAAAAGCCGGGATAAGTGGTGATCACCTCTTCCAGGCTGGTGGCCGCCGGATCGAAGGCCATCGTCGCCTCGGCATCTTCCAACAACCGTTCATAAAGTTCGGGTAGGGCGGCAAAAAAGTTCTCTGTCACCGCTTGAGCATCGACATCCAGCGGGTCGAGCAGCCGCGCCAACTGGTCCGACAAATTGACATATTGCACCGAAGCTTTGCGTGGCTGGGGACAGTTGATGGGAAAGAGAAAGTCAAACATCCCTTCCGCAAAATGATTCACCTCCTGCTTGGGCGGCAGGACGCTGCGAAAGTTGGTAATTTGGGTGTCGAGCTTCTCCAAAAAGCGTGTCAGTGATGGCGTTTGATTGTTGATCATAGGTTCCGTTTGCTTTGCTCTGTTGCTACTGCTCTTTGGGCCACAAACTGGTTTCATCGGGATCATTATCGGCAAGAGTAGTAGAGAACACCGTAATTGTCAATCTATTGTAGCAGAAGCAACCTGAAGTGCGAAATCTTGCTACAAAAAGTATAGCGCAAAGCCAGTTGCCAAATCGGCCAAAGTCGGTTATGCTACCAGGAGCGTTCGTGGACATAAATGTGAATGGAGACCATGCTCACTATCAGAGAATTCGCCAAACGCACTGGACTGAGCACTTCAGTTTTACGCGATTAGGAAGAGTAGTAGTTATTGCAAAGGGAGTCTTATGACCACAGGGACAAACTCATTCCAATTCCAAATCACTGGCCTGGACTGTGCCGGTTGTGCGCAATCGGTTGAAAAGGCGGTTAGTCAATTGCCCGGTGTAAAGCACTGTGAGTTAACCTTTACTACCGCCAAATTGCGTGTCAGCGGCGAGATGACCGCAGCGTCAATTACGGACAAAGTGCAAGCCCTGGGCTATGGTGCGATCAACACCGATGCGGCGTCCCCCACTACTGCTGTACCAGAAGTGCTGCCCAGCTTCTGGGGCTACCTCTGGCAGCGACGCGAAACCCAATTGGCCTTGCTGGGCGCATTCTTGATTCTGCCCGGTCTGCTCCTGACCGAGTTGCTAGGCTATGAGCATGGTGCTATTCATGCCCTCTCTTTACTGGCAATGGCCGCCGCCGGTTGGCCAATTGCCCAAAGCGCCTGGCGCGCGCTCCTCAATCGCGACATCAACATTAATGTCCTGATGACCATTGCCGCCATTGGCGCGGTGATTATCGGCGCTTACACCGAAGCGGGCATGGTTATGGTGCTTTTTGCCCTGAGTGAGGCGCTAGAGGGCTACACCGGCAATCGCGCTCGTCATGCCATTCGCAGCTTGTTGGCAACTGCGCCCAGCACGGCAACGGTCATTGCTCGTAACGGTATTCCCATTCCACCCGTCGAGTCCCCCATCACCGGATTGCAGCTTGGCGACCTACTGCGCGTTCGCCCCGGTGAACGCATCCCCATGGATGGTTGTGTGCGCACTGGTCAGTCGGCGGTGAATCAGGCTGCCATCACCGGCGAGAGTATGCCCATTGACAAAACCGTCGGTGATACTCTCTTTGCCGGCAGCATCAACGGCGAGGGCGTCCTCACGTTGGAAGTCACCCATCTGGCCGCCGATAACACGATTAGCCGCATGATCCGCTTGGTGGAAGAAGCGCAGGAGCAACGGGCGCCGGTGCAACGTTTTGTCGATCAATTTGCGCGATATTACACCCCGGCAGTGGTGGTGCTGGCAGCGCTGGTTGCCACCGTGCCGCCCCTTTTCTTGGGCCAACCCTTTTGGAATCCAGACGCTGATACCTTTGGCTGGCTCTACCGCGGGCTGGCGCTTCTGGTGGTCGCCTGCCCCTGTGCCTTGGTCATTAGCACACCGGTCAGCCTGATCAGCGCCATCACCAATGCCGCACGCCACGGCGTTTTGTTTAAGGGCGGCGCCTTTCTGGAAGCCTTGAGTCGCGTGCGCGCCATTGCCCTCGACAAGACCGGCACGATCACCGCCGGGCAGCCGACGGTTGTTGCCATTCGCAGTACCGCCTGTGCTGCAATGACGCCTATCGGCAGCGATGAGTGTCCTGCCTGTGATGATCTGCTGGCGCTGGCAAGCGCCGTGGAAGAGCAGAGCGAACATCCGCTGGCGCGCGCCGTGGTTACTGCGGCCCAACAACGCGGTCTCCACCAGCGTTATGCCCCGGCACAAGGCGTGACCGCCTTGACTGGACGCGGCGTAACCGGTATGGTCGAGCAGCGTCAGGTAGTCATCGGCAGTCACGCCTATTTTGATACCACCTTGGGTCATGCGCCCGACCATTGCCTGGCGGCCAGCGATGACGCCCAACGTGGCTATACCCCCCTCTTGATCAGCGTGGATGGCATCTACCGTGGCGCCTTGGCCGTGGCGGATACGGTGCGCACCAGTAGCCAGAGCGCTGTCCAAGGCTTAAAAGCGACAGGTCTGGCTGCCGTTGTCATGTTGACCGGCGATAATCGCGGCGCGGCCCAAACCATCGGCGCTCAAGTGGGCGTAACCGACGTGCGCGCCGAACTGTTGCCGGCGGACAAATTGACGGCAATTCGTGAACTACAAGCGACCCACGGCGCCGTCGCCATGGTGGGCGACGGTATCAACGATGCCCCGGCGTTGGCAGCGGCGGATGTAGGCATTGCCATTGGCGGCGCCACCGGCACCGCCCAAGCGATGGAGACCGCTGATGTCACTCTGATGAGCGCTGATCTCCGTCAGTTGCCCTTTGCCGTCAAGCTGAGCCAGGCCGCTATGCGTACGATTCGCACCAATGTCGCTTTGAGCATTGGCATCAAGCTGGCCTTTCTGGTCGTCGTCCTGCTGGGCTGGGGGACGATGTGGATGGCAGTCGTGGCCGACATGGGGACGGCGCTGCTGGTAACATTGAATGGGATGCGCTTACTGCGCTTTGGCAATTCACCATCGCGTCTTATCTAAATTCACGTGTCCTTACGGGACAAAAGCATAAAGGAGGGTTGTTCTATGAGTGAAGTACAGTTGAGCCCCCAAACCGCATCATTACTGGCCGATCCGTTGCTGGGCGACGGGGATGTCGATAACAAAATTCTGCGCCTTCTGGCCAATGAATATCAGCGGCGTCTGGCGGCTGCGCAAGCGGTCGATCAGCGACTGGCCCAGAAGTATGAAACGACCTTTGCTGATTTCCTGGAACGGCGCACCACGGTGCAATATGCCAGCAGTTGGGAGGTAGAAACCGATACATTGGAATGGCAACAGGCCGTTGACGACCTCGTTGCATTGGCGAGCAAATTGAAAGAAATTGAGGGCTTGACCCATGCCGCCGGTCAATGAACTGATCCCGCTCCTCTCTGATCTGGTGGCCATCGACTCGATCAACCCCGATCTCGTGCCCGGCGCCGCAGGGGAAGCGGCCATTGCCGACTATGTGGCGGAGTGGCTGGCGCGCGCCGGGCTGGAAGTCACCTTTGATGAGCCGGCGCACGGACGACCTAACGTCGTCGGCGTTGTGCGCGGTACAGGCGGCGGACACGCCTTGATGCTCAATGCCCACACCGATACGGTTGGCGTGGCCGGCATGACGAACCCTTTTACGCCTCGTGTCGAAGGCAACCGTCTCTATGGTCGCGGCGCCTATGACATGAAGGGAAGCCTGGCTGCTTGTATGCTCACAGCGCGGCGGGCCAAAACAATGAAGTTGCGCGGCGACGTGATCATTACGGCCGTTTCCGATGAGGAGTATGCCAGCATTGGCACCGCGTCGATTGTGCAGAAGTGGCGCGCCGACGCCGCCATTGTCACCGAGCCAAGCCATCTGAATCTCTGCATCGCTCATCGCGGCTTTGTTTGGTTGGAAGTGGAGACCCACGGCATTGCCGCCCACGGTTCGCGCCCGGAGTTGGGCGTGGATGCCATTGCCAAGATGGGCCATGTGTTGGTGGGGCTGGAACAACTGGATCGCGACCTGCGCGCCCAGCCGACCCATGCCCTGTTGCGTAGCGGTTCGCTGCACGCTTCACTTATCTCCGGCGGCCAGGAACTGTCCAGCTACCCGGCCCACTGTCGCCTCGAAGTGGAGCGGCGCACCATTCCCGGTGAAACGCCAGCCATTGTCGAAGAGCAGATCCAGGCCATTTTGGACAAATTGGCGGCAGCCGATCCTCAATTCAAGGCGGAAGTGCGCATGGGCCTTGTGCGCGAACCCTTTGAAGTCGCGCAAGCTGAACCCATTGTCCAGCTATTGCAGGCACAAATTCAACAACACCTGGGGCGCCCGCCGAAAATCTATGGCGACCAACCGTGGATGGATACAGCGATCCTCTCGGCGGCGGGGATTCCCTGTGTCATCTTTGGGCCAACCGGCGCCGGCGCTCATGCCGTGGAAGAATGGGTCGATCTGGAAAGCGTGGCGCAATGTACCGATGTGTTGACGGCGACGGTGGCGGCATTTTGCGCGTAAGAATGCCCTATCACCGCGAAGCATGGGATTAGCGAATCTTTCTGCGGCTAATTCGCTAATCCCATGCTTCGCGGTGATATTGTTCGACCTGCATCCCAAGCACTTTTCTGTTTGATTAATTCATCGCGCCAGCGGTAGAATGAAGGGGCGTTTTATACGCAATTATGCGGAAGAAGTGTCCCGATAGGCGTCAGGCATCGGTGGAAGTGTGGGTGTTAGCATTGTGCCGCTATCAACCAAACCCTATGCTCACATTGACGGTTGATGGGCGCCCTAAATCAGCAGAAAGCCAGGAAGAACCAAATGAATGACGAATTGAGGATTTTTGCCGGCAGTTCCAATCCCAAGCTGGCCGGCGAGATCTGTCGCTATTTGGATATGCCCCTCAGCCCCTTGAAGATTTCCCGTTTCTCGAACGACAACATGCACGTCCAGATTTTGGAAAATGTGCGTGAGCGCGATGTTTTTGTCGTCCAGTCGTTCACCCCACCGGTCAATGACCATATCATCGAACTGTTTATTACCTTGGATGCCCTGCGTAGCGCCTCCGCTCGCCGCATTACGGTGGTCATTCCCTACTATTCCTACGCCCGTTCGGATAAGAAGGACGCCCCCCGCATCTCGATCACGGGGCGGCTGATGGCCGATCTCATGGTGACGGCGGGCGCCAACCGCGTCTTGACAATGGACTTGCACGCGCCCCAGGTGCAAGGCTTTTTCAGCATCCCTGTCGATCATTTGACGGCGATCCCGACCATTGCCGATCATGTGCGGGAGAATTATGATTTGACGAGGGCGGTCGTGGTGGCGGCGGATGTGGGAAGTGTGAAGCGGGCCGGCTTTTTTGCGCGCCGCTTAAATCTACCAATGGCGATCATCGACAAACGGCGCATTAGCGACACCAATGTCGAACAAGGCTCCATCGTGGGCGAGGTGCATGGCTGTGACGCTTTTATCTTTGAGGATGAGATCGCCACGGGAACAACCCTCATGACCACTGTGCAGACACTACGCGATGCCGGCGTGCGTAAAATCTACGTCGGAGCCACCCATCCCGTCTTCTGCGGACGAGCGATCCAACTCTTTACCAATGCCCCGGTCGAAGCGCTCTTTGTCACCAACACCGTGGACGTGCCGCCGGAAAAGCATCTGGACAAGATCACTGTCCTCTCCGTGGCGCCGCTGTTGGCCGCTGCTATCGAACGCATTCATACGGGGGAGAGTGTTGGGGCGTTATTTTCCTAGAAACCATACAAGTGTTCCACCGGGTCGATGACACTTTCCTGCCAGTCGAGTAAGTAGGCGGCACGATCCAGGGTGTCGGCATCCCCCTGATCAACCATCTGTTGGAGGACGGCGATCTGTTCCGGGCTTAAGGTTTGCTCCTGAAGCGCCTGGAGCCAACTATTAAATTCGCGTTCCTCTCCAATCGAAGCCATGCGTGACCTCCTTGTGCGTGATTCGTGTTGCGTGATTCGTGAACGGGTAGGCGCGTTTCATCATAAAGTAAAAGCGCGCTACTGAAAAGTGGTTTCATGCCAAAGTAGAAAGGACTTTGCCAATGGCAGCGCCATTTCCCAGCCAGGCTTGGGCTGATCAATTCAAAGCGACCTTGAACCATAGTGAAGCATACCGCAGTGCGGCCCACAACTGGGAGGGCGATCTTTTCCTGGCGTTGGAAGGTGCTGGGGGGCTTTACCTCGATCTCTGGCATGGCGCTTGCCGAGAGGCGACTTATATTGCCGATAGTGCGGGTAAAAAAGCGGCATACACGATTACGGCCACCATGGAAAGCTGGCGCAAGGTGCTTACCGGCCAACTGGAACCAATGCAGGGCATTATGACTCGTCAGCTCAAAATGGAAGGCAATCTGGTCAAGCTGATGCAGCATCTCAAAGCGGCGCAGGAGTTGGTCAAATGTGCGGCCCAGGTGGGCATCGAAGAGTAAGACAGCAGGACAGTGACTGATCTGTCTTACTGTCTTACTGCTCATTGAAATTACTAGGCGGTGCCAAACTGGCGGTCTCCAGCGTCGCCCAGCCCCGGCCAAATGTAGCCGGAGGGGAACTCGTCATCCTTGTTGGTCAAGCGTTCATCGACGGCGGCGACATGTACATCCACATCGGGGTGTTGGGCGTGCAAGGCGGCAATGCCTTCGGGGGCGGCAATCAAGCCAACAAATTTGATGCGTTCCACGCCCCAGCGCTTTAACACTTGCACCGCCGCCGTCGCCGAACCGCCGGTCGCCAACATGGGGTCTAGGAGTAGGCACAGACCCACTGTGGGATCGGTCGGCAATTTGTTGTAGTATTCCACCGGCTGCAATGTCCGTTCATCGCGATAGAGGCCAAGGTGCCAGACTTCGGCTTGGGGCAGCAAACGCCAGGCGCCATCCACCATCCCCAATCCAGCGCGCAAGATCGGCACCAGCCCAATTTTTTCACCCATCATCGAGCCACGCATCGTCGTAAGCGGCGTCTCGACTTCGTAGGGCAACAATGGTAGATCGCGCGTGGCTTCGTAGGTGAGCATGGTCGATAACTCGCTGACGAGTTCGCGAAATTTTTTCGGCTCCGTAGTTTTGCGCCGTAAGAGGGTTAATTTGTGTTGCGCCAGTGGGTGGGATGACGGAAAAACGTTAGCAGACACGGCTTGGCTCCTTACCAGTTGGTACTTGTGGACGGGATCAGGTGTAGTTGGCAACTTAGCAGTGAGACAGTGGTCAGTACGACAGCTAACCAGCGCTCCACTGATCGACTGTCTTACTGACCTACTGTATAACTAACCCGCTATTGTAGCGTTTTTGCCGAATTGCGACAACTTACCACTGCACCTGGCGTGTGTTGCGCCCGCGCCGGCTCAACCGTTCGACTTCCGATTGGCAGGAAACGCAGAGGGTGGCATCCGGCTTGACTTCTAACCGACCCGGTTCAATTGGATTGCCACAGCGCGCACAAGTGCCGTAGCTGCCTTTTTCAATGGAACGCAGCGCCATTTGAATGTCTTGCAAGCGATTCTCTAACACCCCGATCAAGGCCGCATTCTTCTCTCGCTCCGTAATCTCGGCATCCCCTTCATCGGGATCAATGTCCACCTCATCAAGCATCAGTTCGCGCAGATGGCGCAACTCATCCATGACCTGGCTTTCTTCACTCAATAAGCGGTTCTTCTCCTGGGTAACGGCTGCTGACTCTGACATGATCATTCCCTCTCTAGAAGTTATATTCCCAACCTACTGGCTGTTGTTCACGCCAGTAGGGCAAATGGTGCATCTGTGTGTGCGCGCTTTATCGTAGGTAGTGGCAAAACTTGCTGAAAGATCGCATAGTTATCCAACCAACGTAACTACTCACAACGTAACTACTCAGCCTGCTGCTAGCCAGTCCGTGACTGGCGATGGGGCGCCAGTCACGGACTGGCTAGCAGCAAAGTAGTTATCCAACCAACAATGAAAGTAACCTACGACCAGCAATAAGTTGCTTTGCCTGAAAAGCAGTCGCGCTAATGAAAAAGTTAGACACCGTTTATAGCAGCTTTTTGATGAAAGGTCAAACTACAATTGTAGGAAAAAGCTTGAAGATTGCCTGACAAATGCTGACAGTCTGCGCTTGCTGCCTTAGCTTTATGGTGCGAGTTATGCGAAAAAACCATAAAATTTGGTCTACCCCAGCCAACTCTGGTATAATACATGGAATAGAACAAACGTGCAAGTGTGTCGTCAAGTGTATTGTAGAGAGTAGCAGAGGAAGCCGATGGCGGACGAACGTAGCATTGAGGGACGCAAAGCCGTGGCGCCGCGCCCAGCCGCAGATGCCGAGCGAATGATCTCCAGCGAGGCGCAAGGTAACGAGCAGAAGGTTGACCATGCCCTACGCCCCCGTTCCTTGCAAGAGATGATCGGCCAGGAACGCCTGCGCGAAAAAATTGGCATTTTGGTGGAGGCGGCGCGCAAGCGGGGTGAGCCGCTGGATCATGTGTTACTTTACGGCCCACCCGGTCTTGGCAAAACTACATTAAGCCATATTTTAGCTAACGAAATGGAAAGTAATTTAAAAGTAACCGCCGGTCCGGCCATTGAGAAAGCTGGCGATCTCGCTGCCATTCTCACCAACTTGCGCAAAGGGGACATTCTCTTTATTGACGAAATTCACCGCCTCGGTCGTGCGGTGGAAGAGATTCTCTATCCGGCCATGGAAGACTTTGCGTTGGATATTGTGGTGGGCAGCGGTCCTGGCGCGCGCAATATTCGTTTGTCACTGCCCAAGTTTACCGTGGTTGGTGCAACCACCCGTTTAGCGCTGATGACCTCACCGCTACGTGCCCGTTTTGGTGTCGTTGAGCGCTTTGATTTTTATACGGTTGAGGCGCTACATGAGATTGTCTCCCGTGGTTCTGGCTTGTTGAACGTCAAGATCGAGTCGGATGGCGCGCTGGAAGTGGCGCGCCGGTCGCGCGGTACGCCGCGCATTGCCCTGCGCCTTCTGCGCCGGGTGCGCGACTTTGCCGAGGTGCGCGCTGATGGTCGCATCACCCAAAGCGTGGCGGAGCAAGCTCTAAGCATGCTGGAAATTGATTGGCTGGGGCTGGATGATCTGGATCGCCGCGTACTACTGGCAATTATTGAAAAATTTGGCGGCGGTCCGGTTGGTCTGGAGACACTGGCGGCCAGTATCAGCGAAGAGGGGGACACGATTATGGATGTGGTGGAACCCTACCTGCTCCAAATGGGCTTTTTGGATCGTACCCCGCGCGGTCGTATTGCCACCCGCGCCGCTTATAATCACGTTGGTATTCCCTACCCTGAACGCACCGAGCAAGCAACGCTCTTTGGGGGGTGACAGACGCGGATGCAGGGGACGCGGATCTTTTACACAAAGCAGAAATCCGCGTCCCCTGCATTCGCGTCTGTCATGCCGGCAGAAAAATCGTAAATCTTGTCCCTCGCCCCACCCCGGGGCTGGCGGCAATGACTTCGCCGCCGTGCGCTTCGACAATTGCTTTGACAATGGCTAACCCCAATCCGCTGCCGCCCGTTTCGCGACTGCGCGAGGGATCCGTACGGTAGAAGCGGTCAAAAATGTGTTCCAAGTCTTCTGGGGCGATCCCTTCGCCGGTATCCTGCATCGTAAGCCGTAACCTTCCTGCCGGTTGTGCAACTGCGATGGTCACTTGTCCACCGCTGGGCGTATGGCGCAGCGCGTTAGCCAAGAGGTTATGTAGTACCTGTCGAATCCGGGAACGATCGACGGTCACGGTTGATGCCGTCGGCGGTAATTGGATCAGAAGCTGTACGCCCTTTTCTTCCATCAGTGGCTCAAAAACGGCTGCGCTTTCCTGCACCAGCGCATTGAGATCGACTATTTCCTGCGCCAAGGGCAGTTGGGCCGCCTCGGCCAGGGTCAATTCACGCAATTCATTGACCAGCCGAATCAGGTGGCGCGTCTGTTCATACAGGTTGGCGATCTGCTCCTCATCCAGTTCGTAGACATGATCCAACGCGGCCCGTAAGTTGCCCTCCAACACAGTGAGCGGTGTGCGTAGCTCGTGGGAAACGTCGGCCATTAAGTTGTTCCGTAGCTCGGCGGCATGTTGTAGATCCGACGCCATTTTGTTAAAAGCTTCGGCCAGGGCATTGATCTCTTTACTGCCATGATCAACTTCGACCCGTGCGGTCAAATCACCGGCGCCAATCGCTTGGGCGACATTCGCCAGCTTGGTGACTGGGGCCGCCAGTAGCCAACTGGCGGCAATACCGCCAGCAATGCCGGCCGCACCGGCAATGGCAATGGATTGGAGAAGCGTTTCGGGCAAATCGTGCCAAGGACTAAAAAAGCGACGTTCGACTGTCGGTTTGCGATCAACACGCTCATTGTTGCGTGGCTCCGGGCGCGCAAAAAAGAGGAACGTAAAGAACGGCAACACCGTAAAGATCAGGATCAGACCGCTCATTACGATGCTTAACCGCACCCATAGACGATTCATCAAGCCTCCTTCGCCATGCGATAGCCGACGCCATAGACGGTTTGAATATAGATCGGCGCACTGGGATCCGGTTCGATCTTCTTGCGCAGATTGCTCATGTGCGTGTCCAGCGTGCGCCCCATGCCCTCATAGGCGTAGCCCATACTCTTTTCCAATAATTCATCGCGTGTAAAGGTGTGACCTGGATTCGCCATGAGAATTTGGAGTAGGGTAAATTCGGTGCGGGTGAGATCAACCGCTTTCTCTTGAATCATCAAGGTGCGCTGATCAAGGTCAAGCACCAGGCTCCCTACCCGCAATTGGGACGGCGGGGCAAACTGGGCAAATTGTGCACGGCGCAGCAACGCCCGTACACGCGCTACAATTTCGCGCGCGTTAAAGGGTTTGGTGATGTAATCATCGGCGCCCAGTTCCAGCCCGATAATTTTGTCGGCATCTTCTACCCGTGCTGTCAACATGATGATTGGGGTCGCCCCCAAGGTGGCGTCGGCGCGAATGATCCGCGTAATCTCCCAGCCATCACGATCCGGCAGCATGAGGTCCAGCACCAGCAAATCGGGCTTCTCGCTGCGCAAGCTATGCAAGGCGGTCGAACCATCATGGGCGACCCGCACCTCATACCCGGCCTGTTCCAAATAGCTGCGCACCACTTTGACAATCGATTTATCGTCATCGACGACGAGAATGCGTTGTTTGCTCATGCGTGACCTGCTCTATCTACTCCTGTTGACCTCACGATTCGTTCGGTTTTTAACAAAAATCGTAACTACCAACCCACGCCCGCTCTCAGCCAGTCCGTGACTGGCGTCCCCCAATGCCGGTCACGGACTGGCTGAGAGCGGGTTAGTAGTTACCAAAAATCGAACGGTTTAGACCGTTGTGCTTTGCGCTCGCCGTATGAAAAAGCGTTCAACCCCTACCACAATCAACACGACAACCCCAATGATAGCAGAGTTCTTCACCAGCCCAAAGAGGCCAAAGGTCAGACGACCACTGAGGCTTTGCTCCCGTGGCCCATGTCGCTCTCCACCTTGCGGGCGACCCTCGGCGCTTTCAACGGCATCAGTGGACGGTGCATCAGCGTCGTCAACGGTGGCGTTCACTTGGGCAAAGTCACTGCGCCCCTCGTCTGGAAAACGATCGGTGGCGCTGGTATCCACGACACTCATCGTAACCCATACCACCAGCAACGCCGCCAGCAAGATCACTACGGTGCGACCACTAAGAATCAGTAAATTTTTCATGCTTAGGCGCCTTTCTGGATGGCTTGCTCAGGCAGGGCGGCAACCGGTTGGGCGAACCGTCCTTTGCGGAAATAGCTCTTGGTCGTGTTGAGCAGCCAGCGCCAGTGCAAGGCCACATGCAGCCCCAAGATCGGTAGCGCCAGGTTGGCGGACAGATCATGCAGACTCCGCCAGGCAAAGCTATGGGCCAGGGTAATGCCCACTGCCGGCAACGCGGCTTCGGAAATCATGATGCCGCTGAAAATGATGATGGTCATATCTACAAAAAAGAGCAGATTGACCAGATAATTCAAGCGCGCTTCTCGTGTAATTTTGCCAAAGAGCCGACGAGTGATGCCGACAATCCATGACCAGTGTAGTAGCAGATGAGTGATGATAGCGGCGCCAAAGGCAATGCTCAACCATTCATGAAGGGCGATACCTGTGGCGTGCGGATCCATTGCCACGAGAAAGGCAAGAAAGATGCCAATGTCAATCAAGTAATTGACGGTGGTTTGGCTTAGTTTCTTTTGTGTCATTTGCATACAACGCTTCCTCTTTCCTGAAAATCCATTTGATTGCGCTGGTTTCAGTCTACCCGGTAAATCTCAAGGGATTGTCAAGAAGTTGAAGAATGATTGTGGAAAAGGCGGCGAAAGCAAGACCCTTGTATACGCCAAGTGGCCCTCTCAAAGAGAGGGCCACTTGGCGGGGTATACGACTTCTTCTTTACGCTTGCGTCGTTACCGGCTCAGGGGTGGGGGCTGGAGCGGGGGCCGGCTCCCCGGTGAGATCGCGGCGGATGGTTTCATACTCTTCGCGGGTGATCTCACCTTTTGCATAGCGGGTCTGCAAAATTTCCAGGGGCGCTTGACTGGTTGCGCTGCCGCTGTTGGGTGTCAATGACGAAGCGGTGCGCCGGGCATAATCCTTAATGCTTGCCCAGTTGCGGGTGACCCAGAGGACGGCCAGCACGATCAGTACCGTCCACAACAGACTCATCAACCCACCCAGCAAGAAACCGCCACCATGCCCACCGGGACCGCCCCGCATCATAACTTGTGCGGCCGCATTGCTCATCGGATTGCTCAAAAGATAGAACATTGTCGATTGCATACTAAATCTCCTTCTTGTTTGTTACTGATTTGACTGGTTTGTCTATACTTCATCGGACCAGCCAATGGATGATGCTGGCCCACTGATTTACTGACTGACTATCCGTTTTGCCTACGCATTCCCCTCAACGCCGGGAACGACCGGCGCATCGTTGGATTGCTGAGGCGGGGTCGGCAGTGGTGAAGGGGCTTCTTGTTGGCTGCGATCCCCACCAAAGCGACCGTGACCCCGCAGCCCACCCAAACCAGGTCCCATGCCGCCCTGCAAACTAAGCAGATGGGGCAGATTGACTTGGAGGCGGGCAAGCGCTTGATCGGCCTGTTCCTGTGTCAGCCGTCCATCTGTCACCGCCTGTTGTAGAGCCGTTTTTTGTTCGGCCACGATGGCCGCAATCACGGCATCGAGCGATACATTCTTTTCGGTGGCGACATCGGCGACGCTCTTGCCGCCTTGCAAGGCGGTCATCAATTCACTTTCGCTGATGCCGAAGGTGGTCGCAATGGTGGTCAAGGAAGCGCCTAGGCCAAAGCCGCCGGGCATCCCCCGTCCCCCACCGCGCAGACCAGGGGCAAAGGCTGTGTTCAGTTGGGTCGGCAATTGCGTTTGTAACTCGGCCAGGCGAGCATCCGCCTGCGCTTGGGTCAACCGACCATCAGTGACGGCTTGTTGCAGTCGGCTCTTCTGCTCGGTCAGCAACGCATCGACAATGGTCTGCAAGGCGACGCCCTTTTCAGTGGCGAGGGTGGCAACCGTCTTGCCCGACTGGAGAGCGCTCTGGAGATCGGCCACCGTCATGGTAAGGGTGGTGGCAATGGTGGTCAGCGAAGCGCCGCGCCCCAGACCGCCCGCCCCGCCGTGGTTGCCGCGCCATTGGATGGCGGCGACACCCTGGTCATTGGCAAAGGTGGTGTTGGCCGCACCGACCGCAACGGTGACGGCCAAGAGCGCCCCCAATCCACCGACAACCCAACGGTTTAGTTTCTTGTTCATGATATACTCCTTATTGAGTGTAGTTGTTGAACCACACTGCATCCTATTCCGTGACACTGGCGGAGAATTCCGCCGTTGACAGTAGCGGAGAATTCCGCCGTTGACAGTAGCGGAGAATTCCGCCGTTGACAG
>JAPKMW010000106.1 GCA_026645575.1 Caldilineaceae bacterium | reverse complement strand
GTTTTCTCATCATACCCCTCCACATGATTGCTGCTTAGTATCTTAACATGTGGTCTAGTTTCTGGGGTCAATTATAAATTTCTGAAATATTGGGCTTATCCTTTAGATTATAGATCTCGTGCGCAAGTCTTATATAATCTCCTACTTTAGTTCTAGAGTCTTTACGGCAAAGACCATATATTCTGAAAGTGGCTTTTTCCCAAGCTTGCAACAGCTTTTTACGCTCATCATTATTGAAGTGTTTACACAAAATGATGGCAACGGCTAATAAACGAGCTTGTGAGATCTCTGTCACTGCGCTTAACCGGGAATTTTTATATAATTCCTTTAAGCTCTTTGCTACATTGACAAGCCAAGAAGATATTTCTACAACCATTTGTGGTGAGCTTTGACAATAATCGGCAAAAAACTCCACAGACTTTTCTGGACTGAAAATTTTACTTTGAGTTTCACTACTAGTCAAAGTTGCTGTGAACTTTAAAATTTCATCACCTGATACTTCCTTTACACCAATGATTCTGTACATGTTACTCCAATGTTTATGGAGTTCTACGACTAAATCACCTCTGTTCTCAGGGGATAACTTTTCAAATGTAGTACCCATCAGCATGCTCTTGCATTTATCTAACCAGTCTACATCTAAGCCTCTGCTGTTAAGAACTTCAAATATCGTATAAACTGCTCCTTCATCTTCAATCACGTAAAAAATAAAATCTAGTCGATTCTTAATGATCTTCAGAAGCAAAAAAGATCCTTTTTTAGGGGAATTATCCCATTCTGCAACAAATGCTTCGCATTCTTTGAATGCACGAATTAGGTTTTTCCCAGCAAGAGTGTCGACAGTGTCTTCATCACGAATATACCCTTTTTCCAAATAGTCTCGAAAGATGTCAACACTATCATGATTGGTTTGCAACAAAATTAATTGTTTTTTAGTTTTGACTAAAAGCTCATCT
Organism: Caldilineaceae bacterium; assembly: GCA_026645575.1. The sequence continues at coordinate 36,954 of JAPKMW010000106.1, read as the reverse complement.
ATTCTGATCGACTCTTTCTTGTTTTCATTACTTTCATCAGTGTCTAATTTTTTGGCGATAGCTTTTAACAGAATAATTAATGTTGTTATACGTTGTTGGCCATCTACAATATCATATCGGTTAAATTCATCAGTACCAATTTCTTCTTTTTCGCCTTTTTTAAGACAAACAACTGTTGCCATATAGTGATGACGATCTGTTTTTTTATCTTCTGCAAGTTTTGTTATATCATTGAATAGATCCTGTCGTTGTTTACTTTCCCAACTATATGCTCTTTGGTAATCTGGTATACGGAATAACTTGCCCTGAAGAAGGGTATCTAGCGGCATATAATCAGGTTTAATGCTCATTGCTTAATTCCTTTGCTAACTTGTACAAGTGTGAGATTTTTATTGACAAGGAAATAGTGAGATAGAATTACAAAATAAACTACTATAGAAACACGAGTACTTGTTGTACAAAATACCGTAAGTGTTCGTAGTTTTTTAACGCCAAAAGAAGTTTATTTTCTCATATAAATTATTCTTATTATAGTCACTTACTTTGTTTTGTCAAATTTGATTACGTTTATCTTACTGTTGCTAGGCACAACTGATTGTCGATGCTTGCAAACGCAATGGCTTACGAAGCACCCATAGCACCGCTTAAGAATGATCACGCTCTTTTGTTTCTAAGACACGGTACGGGGATTTTACCTTAATATCGTACCGCGAACGCTCTGGCGACTTCCAATAACAGCGCCCGCTCCTTGTCACCCAGCCGCTGATAGACCGCCCACACTTCTTGCATCCCCGGTTCCACCGCACTCGACTCGGCGTTGAACATGTCCCCCTGGCCGGTCAGGAGCCAGTTGGCGTTGACGCCGGTGTTTAGCACCAGGTTGGCGATGAAGTCGGCGCCGGGCATTCGTGGGTTCTGTTCGCGAATGTACTCAGCGTAGCTGATCCTTGTACGCCCACCGGCTTTTGCCATTTCCTCTTGGGTTAACCGCAACACTTCCTGTATATCACGTAAGCGTTGCCGAATATCATTTTGTATGATTTGTTGTACTTTAATTTGACTCATTGTACAATTAATTATATAATATCTGTATGGTATGTTGTACAGCACGTGGCAAACAACACTAATGTAAACACTATCATACCTGCAAGTCAACTGACAGCAAAAACTTACGAAAGGAGTGGCAAACTATGGAAGCCAGTATGAAAGGTCTATACGCATTGCGCAAACTGCGTCAAGAGCTTCAGGACGATGCCGGCCTAGAATTCCCCCAAGCCATTCATGCGGAGATGCTTGTCCTCTATGATGTTTGCAAATGCTTGGACTTCAACCTCTTCCAGTGTAAGGCTGTGCTAGGTGAAATTGGTTGGCGCTATATCAATACATATCTGACCGCCCAGGTAACCATCAAGGAAAGGATGCATTAACCATGAAGCGGCGTAGCGACTATGTTGAAATTCCCAAGGCAGTGTTAGAAGAATTGTATTATGAGCAGGGGTTGAATACAAAAGAGATTGCTGCACGGTTTGGGGTCACGTCTGGTACAATCATCAATCGGATGAAAGAGTATGGTTTATCGCGACGTGGACACTGGGACTATTTGTACATTGATATTCCCAAAGCTGAACTCGAACGACTCTACCTCCAAGAAAACCGTACTGCGCCGGAGATTGCGCAACTATATGGCTGTGCTACTTCGGTTGTCTATCGGCGTATGGAAGAACATGGCATTTCAGTCAGGCCAAGTGGCTGGGATAAGGTGAAGCGCATTGTGCCGGATGAATGCCTCAAGTGGTCATCTGACTTCGCTTACGTGGTAGGGTTGATTGCGTCGGATGGTAACTTGCAATCAAATAGCAATGAAGTTCGGATTGCCTCAACTGATCGGGAAATTGCTGATATGTATTGCGCTGCATTGGGGTTACGTCCGCATGATATTTCTGCTATGAATTGGGGCAACCCAAACGCAGTTGAAGTTCATCTTCGTATTGAACGTAGACCACCTTATAAAGAGCAATATCATATTTTATTCAGCGATCACATCTATCGCGCTCATTTAGAAGCGATTGGTCTAACACCGAACAAGAGTAAAACATTAGGTCCATTAGCAATTCCTGATGAATACTTTCGGGATTTTCTACGTGGCGAATTTGACGGGGATGGGTGCTGGAGTAAAGGCCGACAACACAAAAAACAATTCTTGCTTGGCATCTTCACCTCCGGGAGCCGTATTTATCTAGAGTGGTTGCAAGAGAATATTCGTCGGCTTTCTGGTATTAATGGGTATATTAACGGTATTGACTTACGATATCAATCAAAACAAGCCCATCAACTAGGTATGTTTATGTACTACAAGCCTGACTTACCTAGTTTGACACGAAAACGGAGGAAATGGGAAGAATGGGTAATGCTAAACAAAAGTTAGCATTACCCAGCTAGTTTTAGTCCTCGTCCAATTTCAAAACTGACATAAAGGCTTCTTGCGGAATCTCGACGCTACCAACCATCTTCATCCGCTTCTTGCCTTCTTTTTGTTTTTCTAAAAGTTTTTTCTTCCTTGAAATGTCCCCGCCATAACATTTCGAAAGGACGTCTTTACGCATTGCTTGCACATTTGCCCGGCTGATCACCTTACTCCCCACTGCGGCCTGAATCGGCACGACGAACATCTGGCGCGGGATGATCTCTTTCATTTTGGTGACGAGGCGTTGGCCTTTGTGGAAGGCCGAGTCGCGATGGACGATGACGCTGAGGGCATCGACCGGTTGTTCGTTGACCAAAATGTCGAGCTTCACCATATCCGACTCGCGATATTCATCCAGCGTATAGTCCATGCTGGCATAGCCGCGCGTGCGGGCTTTGAGGTCGTTGTAGAAATCGACGATGATCTCGGAGAGCGGGATCATGCAGGAGATTTCCAGCCGTTTGCTGTCCAGCCAATTCTGGTTGCGCAGTTGACCGCGGCGCTTGGTGACCAGATCCATAATGGTGCCGATATAGTCAGCCGGCGTAAAGAGGCGCAATTCACACCACGGCTCTTCGATCTTCTCCAGGTAGTTCGGTTCCGGCAGGTCGGCGGGGCTGTCGATGGTGATGACGCTGCCATCGGTCTTGGTGATGCGATAGGCAACCGAGGGGGCGGTGAAGATGATTGCCATGTCATATTCCCGCTCTAACCGTTCCTGCACAATCTCCATGTGAAAGAGACCGAGGAAGCCGAGGCGGAAGCCAAAACCGAGCGCCTGGCTGGTTTCCGGCTCATAGACCAGGGCGGCATCGTTGAGTTGCAGCTTCTCCAACGCATCGCGCAGATCGACATAATCATCGGGGTTGGAGGGGTAGAGGCCGGCAAAGACCATCGGCTTCATCGGCTGGTAGCCGGGCAGGCGGTCAGTGGCCGGCTGGCGCACCAACGTCACCGTGTCGCCAACATCAATATCTTGCACGCTTTTGAAACCAGTGGCAATGTAACCGACCTGACCGGCATGAAGTTCCGGCACAGCCAACATGCTCGGCGTCAAGACGCCCAGTTCCAGCGGCTCCATCGGTTTCTGCGTGGTCATCGCCAGCAGCTTGTCACCGTTTTTCATCGAACCATCGACGACGCGCACATAGGCGATCACGCCGCGATAGGCGTCATACTGACAATCAAAGACCAGGGCGCGCAGCGGGGCGTCGAGATCGCCGCTCGGGGGCGGCACCTCTTCGACAATCTTTTCCAGCACCTGCTCGACATTGAGACCAGCCTTGGCGCTAATGCGCGGAATATCTTCGCCGGGGTAAGCGAGCAGGTCTTCGACCTCTTTGGCAATGTCATCGGGCATGGCGGCGGGCAGGTCGATCTTGTTGAGGACCGGGACAATCGTCAACTCCTGCTCCAACGCCGTGAAGAGATGGGCCATGGTCTGCGCCTGGATGCCTTGCGAGGCGTCCACCACCAGGATGGCGCCTTCACACGCTTGCAGGGCGCGGCTCACCTCATAGCTAAAGTCCACATGGCCCGGCGTGTCGATCAGGTTGATTTCGTACTCTTCACCCTTGTACGCATAGATCATGCGCACGGCGCTGGCCTTGATCGTCACCCCTTTTTCCCGTTCCAGATCCATGGAGTCGAGCAATTGCTCTTTCATCTCCCGCGCGGTAACGGTGCCGGTCATCTGCAAGAGACGGTCGGCCAGGGTGCTTTTGCCGTGGTCAATATGGGCGATAATGGAAATATTGCGAATATGGTCTAACTTCATAAAGTTTTTATCTGCTATCATTCTTTACATAATTTTAGGTGGTAACCAAAACCACCCACCGACAATCGCGTCTATTCTACCTCATTCTAACCAAATCGCTCAATAACAACGGTTCCATTTGCAAGATTACTACTTGTTTTCACGGCCAAGGCGGCGCTATATAGGGATAAAGGCTAGTTTTGGTCGAATGAGTGAACGGTTATGCTCTTTAATTCGGTAGAATTTCTGATCTTTTTCCCCATTGTTGTCACCGCCTATTTTCTCTGCCCGCAACGCTATCGCTGGGTGTTGCTGCTGGCCGCCAGCTATCTCTTCTATGCGGCCTGGCGCATGGAATATGCGCTGCTCTTGCTGCTCTCGACCGTGGTGGATTATACGGCGGCGCGCCTAATGGGCGGGCAGACGGAACGAGCCGGTCGTGGCAAATATCTGGCGCTGAGTCTGGTCGTTAACTTGGGGTTGCTCTTTACCTTTAAGTATTTTAACTTTTTCAATGAGTCGGTGCGGGGTCTCTTTGGCTTCTTTGATGTCGAGTATCGCTTTGCTGGCCTGGATGTGTTGCTGCCGGTGGGAATCTCCTTTTACACCTTTCAATCGTTGAGCTACGTGATCGATGTCTATCGTGGCACGTTGAAACCAGAGCCGCACTTTGGCCTCTTTGCCCTCTATGTTTCGTTTTTCCCCCAACTGGTGGCCGGGCCGATTGAGCGGGCGACACGGATGCTGCCACAGTTTCGGATGCACCACGTTTTTAGCGAAGCGCGGGTCAACAGCGGGCTGCGGCTGATCCTCTGGGGCTTGTTCAAAAAGGTGGTCATCGCCGACCGGCTGGCGGTCTATGTCAACCAGGTCTACAATCAGCCGGGCGACTACACGGGCTGGCCGCTGCTGCTGGCAACCTATTTCTTTGCCTTCCAGATCTACTGTGACTTCTCCGGCTATTCCGATATTGCCATTGGCGCGGCCCGTGTCATGGGCTTCAACCTGATGGAGAACTTCCGCCAACCCTATGTCGCCCACTCGGTGGCCGGTTTCTGGCGGCGCTGGCACATTTCCCTTTCCACCTGGTTCCGCGACTACCTCTACATTCCGTTGGGCGGCAGCCGCGTGGTCCAGTGGCGCTGGTATATGAATCTTGCGCTTGTCTTCCTGGTAAGCGGTCTCTGGCATGGCGCCCGCTGGACCTTTGTCATTTGGGGTGCGTTACACGCCTTCTATGTTCTCATGGAGCTTTGGTTGGGCGGCGTCGGCGTCTGGGGCGCCCGACGCCTGGGTCGTCCCAACGGCGCTTTCTTGCCCGATTGGCTCAAGATCGTGATCACCTTCCATCTCGTGTTGTTTAGTTGGATCTTTTTCCGGGCAAATAGCCTAGACGACGCGCGCTTGATCATCCAGCGCATCCCCCAACTTGGCACAACTGCCTTTACCGAAGCGATCTTTGCCCCCTGGCAAGCGGCCGGGGTTGTCGATGTTCGTCTGGAAATGGCACTCTCGGTGGGGTTGATCGTGATTTTGGAGATCAGTCAGTGGTACGAACGTTACATTGCCAACATGGAACGCACCTTCACCAGTAACCCTGGCTGGCTGCGCTGGCTGGCCTACGTTGCCATGGCGATTGCCATTGCCAACCTCGGCGCTGCGATTGAGACCCCCTTTATCTATTTCCAGTTTTAGGGGCACAGACGCGGATTCAGATAACGCGGATTTCTTCCAAGTTTAGGGGTAAATCCGCACCACCTAAATTCGCGTCTGTACCCCCTATTCTGCCGTAATCTGTGCGCAATTATTCTGCGGCGTCTGCCCACGGGCGATGCCGCGCATCCACGCCATTGTCGCTTTGAAACTGACCTGACGCGTCGTCGCATGTTGCACAGCGGGCAAGGTGGCATAGGTCACGGGTTGTCCCTGTTCGCAAAGCAACGCGGCAAACTGCTGTTGCGATGTGGGGGTGACAATGTAATCAGCGGTGCCTTGGAAAAAAGCCACGGGTACATCAAAGCCGCCAAAGGTGCCAGCGTAGTTGGCATCCAGCACTGCTTTGAAGAGCGGATAGGTGTCGCCCAATGTCCCATTGAGCGCCGTGCGAAACTCCGGTCGATACATGGCTGCCGGATCGTTGCTATAGGAGACAAAGATATTATCGACACATTGGGTCAAGACAGCCTGGTCAAAATTGGTGAGCCATGAGTCGAGAAAGACATCTGCCGGCGCAATCACGTCGGCGCCAAAGAAGTAGCGGTAGGCGTAGACAAGATAAGGCGTAAAGATGGGACTTTCACGCATGAGCGTTTCGACGTTGGTCGTGGCGCCGTGGCTGATGACGCCACGGAGGGGCAGTTCCGGTGCATAGTCGGCGGCGAAGTCTTTGGCGGCGAAGGCAGTGTGACCGCCATTCGAGTAGCCGGCAAAAAAGAGCGCCTGTTGCGGACGGGCGCGCACCGTAGCCGGTGGGTTGGCAAAGAAATTGTAGGCTGCGCGCGCTGCATCCAGCAACGTATGCGCCTCCAACTCGCTGATGAAATATTCATGGGGACGATCCGGGTCACCATAACTCATGCCGTCGGGCAGCACAGTGATAAAACCCTGGCCGGCGTAACTCAGGCTATGGGTGCGGTAGCTCCCCCAAGAGCGGCCTAATGGATACTCTTGCGAGGGCGCACAGCCATCACCCAAACCGGTGGTGCCAGGCGCATAGCCAAGGACCGGAAAGGTCGTCCCGGCGCTGACACGGGGGATGTACAGATCGGCTTGGAGGTTGATGGGGGCGCCGGTTTCATCACGACTCTGCACCGTAAGCCGATAAGTATCAACGGCATAGCGGGCATTCACCAGATTGCTGGCAGGATAAAAAGCGCTGCTCAAGCGGTTGATCTCCGTCACAGCAACGGTTTCCAGCAGTTGCACAGCCAGGATGGTCCCTGGTTGCGTGAGGGTTGCGGCTGCCGTGATCGTTGCTGTTGTACTTGCGGCGGTTGTCGTGGTGACAGGGGTGGTCGGCGTCGGGGCTGGCGTCCGGGCGACCGTTGACGGCGGGCTAGTGCGGGCAGCCGTTTGGGTCGCTGTCGGCACTAAGACCGGGGTTGCTGCCGCCGCTGGGACAAATGCCATACTACTGTTACAGGCGCTCGCCAAGAAGAGCAGGCAGAGGAACGGCATCAGGAAAGCGTGTGGTTTCATAGAGGTAAGAGTTCCTTTCAACCCTCTACACAAGCGACCAATTCGTTTCGGCACAGAGGCGCACTGGGGGTGTTGGCATGTCTCACCGTTGGGCAGCCTCGGTTGCGCGCATGACGGCGGTTGCCAACAGCGGATTGGCAATGGGCGTTGGTGTTACGACTGTGGGCGCCGTGGGCGTCGTTGCGTCACCGCCGGCAGCAGCAGTGGCGCGCGCAATGGTGGTTGCCAACAGCGGGTTGACGGGGACGCCGTCGGCTGGCGTCGGCGTGACAGCGGTTGTGGGTGTCACCGCTGGTGGCGACGGCGTGAGGGTCGGCGGCATCGCTGCCGGATCGATGCGCTCGGCCAACTGTTCCGCAATAAACCGTTTACCCGGTTGGCGCAGATGTTCGGTGTCGGTAAAGTAGTAGGCGGCCAGATCAAAGGATAGATCCAGCAGATCGATTCCTTGCGCCGCCAATTGCTCTCGCACCACCTGTACATTGGCGGCGAATTGCTGCCGGAACGCCTCTCCCACATAGACATCGCCCAACTCTGCATTGACCGGCGTGACATAGAACAGCACCGACACCCCCACCCGTTGTAACCGTTGGGCAATATCAACCATCGCCCCGATCTTGCGATGATTGGGGCTGACAGCGGCCATGTAATAGTAGGTCAACAACCGTTGGTAGTCGCCGTCGGCGGGGAGTTCTTGATAGTAGACAAATTGCTCCCCCCCCCCTTCCACCAACGGCGCAACCCGCTCTTCATCCTCAAAGTCCTGCACTTTCCCGATCTTGGTCGTGCCGGCATAGACGGGGCTGCGCAAAAAGTCATCCTGCGTGATCGCCGACTCATAACCGCCAAAGAGATTCAGGGGGCGACCAAAGGCGCGCGCCAGGGGCAACCCCAACGCCAAGACCCGTTTCTCCTGGGTAAATTGATAGCCCGGTCGCTGATCCCACTCCGGCGAAAAGGCGCGCATATTGATCGGCATAATCACCAGCGCCGGTCGATAGCCCTGGCGCAGCATAAAGTTGATATAGCTGCGATACACATCCAGGCCATAGGCAGCGTGGGCAAGTTCACCTACGTTGCGATCCGGCAGCAATTCTTGGAGCATGGCGGCCGTGGTTTGGCTGCCTTCGGGGTGCCAGAGGGTGCTGTCGCCAAAGTAGAGAACGTCGGCGCCCTGGTCAAGCAGCCGCTGAAAGTGCAGAATCGGTTCCGGGATCTCAGCCGGGTAGAAATAGCCGGCAACCAGTTGCCCGGCCAGCAGGAGCAGGAGCAACAACAGAAACTTGACCAGGAAACGGCGCATGCCTACCCTCCATCCATCTCCACATCAGCCGGACAATCCGAACGGGGCGTACCGCCATTCAAAATTTCCTGCATCCAGCGCAAGGTGTCAGCGAAAGCATGTTGACGAGTGACAAAATGGTTGACCTCTGGGTAGAGGAAATAGGTGACCCGTTTGCCTAGCGCACAAATCTCCGTCATAAACGTTTCGTTTGTCTGCGTCGTAACAATCGGGTCGATGGCGCCATGCAACAGCGCGGCCGGCGTGTCGGGATTGATGGCCTCACCCGCATAGTTGAGATCCAACACTTGTTTGAAGGCGGCAAAACCACCCGCCAATTGCCCGCTATAGAGCGCATTGAGAAACTCCGGCCGGTAGAGGCGATCCGGTTCGACCGGATAATATTGATAGACCTCATCGACGCATTTACTCGTCACATCCTGGGCAAAGGTGGGCAACCACTGGGGCAGAAAGACACTCTCCGGCGCGATTACATAGGGGCCGTAGTAGCTGCTATAGGCGTGGACGATGTAGGGAGCCAGCGGTGGCCGCTCGCGCAGCAAGGCTTCTACACTAGGCGCCGTGGCGTGACCAATCACCCCTTTGACCGTCAATTCGGGCGCATACCAGGGGGCAAATTGATCGGCGGCAAAGGCCCCATGTCCCCCTTGTGAATAGCCGCCAAAAAAGACGGCATCCAGCGGTTGGGCCATAATACCAGGGGGCGGTGCGGCAAAGAAGTTATAGACTGCCCGTGCTGCATCAAGCAGCAGATACCCTTCCAACCGCGCCACGAAGTAAGGATGGGTGCGCGCCGCATCATCATAGCCCTGCCAGAGGGGCAGAATGGTGATCAATCCTTGCGCCGCATAGGAGAGCATGTGGGTGCGATAGTTACCCCAGTTGCGGCCATGCGTCCACTCATCCAAGGGGGCGCAGTTGGCGCCAATGCCGGTGGTGCCGGCGCCATAGACCAACACCGGGAAGGCCGACCAGGCCGTCAAGCGCGGGAAAAAGAGTTCGGCGCGCACAACAACCGGTTGATCATTTTCATCCACCGTTTGTAAGGTGAGTTGATAGCGGTCAATGTCATAGCGGGCGGGGAGCAGATTGTTGGCCGGATAGAATTGGGCGCTCAATTCGTCGATCTGCGCCGCCGACACTGTGTCCAGGTAAAGCACATTGGTTAGCACCCCCCCACGTGGCGCCAACACAGGGGCGGGGAGTGGCGCAGGTGTTGGCGGTGCTGATGTCGCTGTCGCTAAGAGTAAAGGCGCATCAGCGGCTGGTGGCGTCGCCACCAGTGGCAACGGGGTGGCCGTGAAGGTGGGTTGTAACCCACGCACCAATGACGTGGCGGTAGGCGTGGCGCCGGCCACAGTTTCGACCTCTGCCGGTGCAGCCCGCCGAAAGCTACAAGCCGCCAGCAGGAGCAAGAGAACGCTCAACAAGGGCAAAAATTGAAGTTGTTTCATTACACTGCGAGATCATCCAAGTACCGGCCCATACACGCGCATCGACTGGGGAGTGCATGACGTGCATGGGCAGTATAACAAGGAATTCTGGATCTGCGCGTAAGCGTGCTTGTTTTTAGGCTTGTTTGATCCGTTCAGCAAACCAATCGACTGTGGTCGCCATGCCTTGGTCGAGGGCGACTTTGGGCGCCCACCCTAGAATCCGTTGGGCTTTTGTGATGTTAGGCTGCCGCTGCTTTGGATCATCCTTGGGTAATGGTTTAAATTGAATGCCGGCGGGGTTGCCGGTGAAGGCGTTGATCTTCTGGGCAAATTCCAAAATGGTGGTTTCGGTCGGATTGCCGATATTGACCGGCTCCGCTTCATTACTCAGAAGCAAGCGGTAGATGCCGTCCACCAGGTCGCTGACAAAGCAGAAGCTGCGGGTTTGGCTGCCGTCGCCGTAGACGGTTAATGGTTCGCCCCGGAGAGCCTGACCGATAAAGTTCGGGACAACCCGCCCGTCATTCAATCGCATACGGGGTCCGTACGTATTAAAAATCCGCACAATGCGTGTATCGACGTTATGGCTACGGTGATAAGCCATCACCATCGCTTCGGCAAAGCGTTTGGCTTCATCATAGACGCCACGCGGGCCGATGGGGTTGACGTGGCCCCAGTAATCCTCTGTTTGCGGGTGAACTTGCGGGTCGCCATAGACTTCGCTGGTGCTGGCGAGTAGCAGACGCGCCCCCTTTGCCATGGCTAACCCTAGCGCGTTGTGGGTGCCGAGACTGCCGACCTTGAGCGTTTGAATGGGTAACTCCAGATAGTCAACTGGACTAGCGGGACTGGCAAAGTGTAAAATGGCGTCTAGATCACCTTTGATATAGATATAATTTGTTACATTGTGTTCAATAAAGAGAAAGCGCTTATGGCCGGCCAAGTGGGCAATGTTGTCCGTATTGCCGGTCAACAGGTTATCCATCGCAATCACATCATGACCCTCGGCCAACAAGCGATCGCAGAGGTGACTACCCAAAAAACCGGCGCCGCCGGTGACTAAAATACGCATCATTAAATCCTTTCTCCTGAATAATCTCGGGTTGCTTCGCTGCGCATGTGCGCAGGATGGGTATACTATACCATCTTTCTCTGCACGATGCACCGTTGGAAATATGTAAGTTTGCAACTACCAAGAAATAACTTCACGCGATAAGTTGAGATTCCATTATGTACCCTGCTCTACCCTTTGGCCCTGTCACCATTCCCACCGGCCCCTTAGTGGCCCTGGTGGCGGTGACGATTGGCTTGGAAGTAGCCGGTCGCTTTGGCCGCCGGTTACACCTTGCCACTGATGACGTTTGGAACACCGGCCTTTTAGCCACGCTGGCTACGGTGATTGTAGCGCGTCTCTGGAATGTAATCCAGTTTTGGGGCGCCTATAGCGCAGAACCGTGGCTGATCTTGAGTTTGCGCCCCAGCGGCTTTGTCTGGAATGCCGGATTGGTTGCCGGCGTTGTCGTGGCCTACTTCTATCTCTTGCGACGCGCCTTGCCGCCGCTGCCCATCACTGTCGCCCTGGCGAGCGGCGTCTTGACTGCCACGGCGATCTTTACTGCCGGCGCTTTCCTAACCGGCACGCTAGTGGGGCTACCCAGCACCGTGCCATGGGCGCTGCCCTACTACGGCGTCCTGCGCCATCCGGTGGCGCTCTATTATGGCATTGGCTTTGCGCTACTGGTGGTCGCCGGCTGGTTGATCAGGGTACGGATGAGTGTCGGACAATTGCTCCTGCTCTGGTTACTGGGGAGCGGCTTGCTGTTACTCTGGCTCGCCGCCTACGAGGAAGGCAGTCGTACTTTCTTGCGTTTACGCGTCAACCAGGTATTGGGTTTAGGACTGGCACTAGTGGCCTGCTTGGCCCTGGCGCGCACCGAGCGAAAAACACCACCACTTGCGACAAACGCTGAAGCAGAAAAACTTTAAATACAAGCAAATCTGGAAAAGCGCGAAGGATTACGCTCAAAATTCCGATAAATAACAGTAGGGTAAACAAACAATAATTGTTGTTAGCCAGCAGACCGAGTACCCCGATTCAATAATCCAGAGGAACGATTCAGCTCTTAGCCGGTTCGTAAAAATATAAGTTGCGGCTCGCTATGAGTCCGTGACTCGCAACCGGTCAGAGCGAGTCACGGACTCACGGAGAGCGCTGTCTCAAGTTATACTTCTACGGCCCTAAGAGCAAAACAGTTTCAATCCTGACATCATATCGGCATCTTCAAGCAGGCGACTATGAAAGATTATCGACGAATTCTTGAGGTAGCGGCAGACGCCACACCGGAGCAGATCAAAGCGCAATATAAACGTCTTGTCCGCATCTATCACCCCGATCGCTTTACCAGTGAAGAAGATAAACAGTATGTCGAAACAAAACTTAAGGAAGTCACCGAAGCCTACCACGAGTTGTTAAAAATGTCCGCCCAAGTCATCGAATCGCCGCTCGCCTTCTCCTTCGACTCAGCAGCGACGGCGGTCACCGGTGCAACAGCAATTTTGCCCCAACCGGTTGCGGCGCCAACGACTTTGCATTTTGGTACGCTGCCGCCAGGCGCCCAACGCACCTTGATCTTTTATGTGGAGAACGACGGCGGACCGGCAAACAGTCTCCAAATCAACTATAGCGACCCCAATAGCTGGTTTAAGGTGACCAAAGGGCGGCGGCTCTATAACTACAAGCCCTTCCCCATGGAGTTTTCGGTGTTGGCTGACACGAGTAAGTTGGAAGCCGGCAAAAGTTATAAAGGGTGGATCGAAATTCGCATGGATAGCGCCATGACGCGCGTGGCGCTTTCCACTCAAGTCGGGAGCAATCGTGTGCTGACCCTGACGCCACGACGCGCACTGATTGTGGCGATGATCTGTCTGCTGCTCTTGTTGGGCGCCTTACGTCTGTTAGGGCAACCGCTTTCCGGCTTTATGCCAGGAACACAGGTCGATACGCAGAATCCAACAACCAGCGCAGCCGTAAGTGGCCAACCGGCAGCCGTTGCCCTCATCTCAACGACTGTGCTGCCGGCGGCAGAGGTTAGAGCCATCACCGTGATTTCAACCGCACAGCGCACTGCCGTGACAACCACCTTGCCGGCAACCATGACAACGATTACACCGACAACAATTACACCCACCGGGCTGCCGGTTACAGCAAAGAGCGCGGTTGGACAGAAGGTGACAGTGGCGGTAACGCTACCCCTCACCAATCCAACCGCCGTGGCGACAGCAACGGCCCGCGTTTTGCTGCCACCAGTTGAAGTATTAAGCCATACGGCCGCGACTCAAAGTAATCTGATCACAGCCACGGTAATGACGGCAACGGTAGCAGCAACCCCAACGCACACAATAGGCCAGGAGACAACCGCTACAAGCTTGGCTATATCCGCCCCCAGCCGAACGCCGTCCCGAACGCCAACGACCACAAGGACAGCCACCGCGACCGTCGCCCCAACGCCGGCTGTACCGATCCAAGCAACGCGCGTCCTACCGACAAAGCCAGACGCCAGCCCCTTGGCAACAGCCACGGTGGCTGCCCGTTCCGCCATTACCAGCGCGCTGCCGACGCGTGGTGTGCTAGCGGGAACGGTGACCATAACAGCGACCGGACAACCAACGGCGACAGGAACCATTTCCCCGACTGTTACTGCACGCCCTTCGGCAACGAATACGGCGCCGGCCACGCCAACGGCCACGCCAACGAACACCCCCCGCCCCATAGCCACTTCAACAGTGACGCCAACATTAACTGCCACCGCCAGTGCGACGCCAACGCCGACCAGCGCCCCCACGGCCACCGCGACAGCAACCACTCCGCCAACCGCAACCGTGACAAAGACACCCCTGCCAACCAACACAACGACGGCGACCGCCACAGCAACAGATACGGCCACCAACACAGCAACCGTCACCAACACCCCCACGCATACCGCAACCAATACAGCGACGGCAACCGCTACCGGCACGGCAACACCAACCCCCCAGCCAACGGCAACTAATACAGCCACTCATACGGCAACGGTGACGCCAACGCCAACCATAACGCCAACAGCAACAAAGACAGCGACTCGCACCCCCACCATTACGAATACGCCAACGAATACCCCAACCAATACGGCGACCAATACGCCAGCGCCGACGGCGACCGGGACGAATAGTCCCACAGCAACGGCCACCCCCACCATTACGAACACGTCAACCGCAACGGTAACGCCGAGCCATACTGCTACACCGACCTTGACGGCAACCCATACCCTGACACCAACGCATACGGCGACGGCGACGGCCACCTCCAGCGCCACGGCAACGGCTACATTAACGCCAACGCATACGGCGACAGCGACCAAAACCGCCACACGACGACCAACGGCCACCGTCACGCCCATGTCAACCTTGACCCGGACGGCAACGGCAAGCCCACTGCCAACCGGGACGACCGGGGCCGGAACGCCCACGCTCACCCCAACGCCGGCGCCGACTTTGATCGTTACTGTGCCGACGACCCATCAAGCGAATGCGCGCGCCGATGTTTCGGTTACAGCGGCGCTCGTTGCTGTGCTGCCCATGGGGAGCCAATGGCGCGCTGTCGGGCGAACCATTGATAATACCTGGCTGCTCATTCAACTGGATCAAAACCGCACGGCATGGGTTTTTACTGAGGTACTCATCGTCGATTTGGATCTAGTGCCGACATTGCCAATGGTGGTGCCATCTTCTTATAGATAAATAGGGTAGGGGCGTCCCTTGCGGGCGCCCGCAAGGGGACGCCCCTACCCTATATGTGACTTTTAACCGTTTTATCCATTATCAACATCGCTAATGGCCAAGCCCCTTTGGGCGTTATCCACATCGCTACTGAATGGCGCCGGGCAAGTGGATGAGCGAATCGACCACAAAAAGATTCGCACGCTCTTGCCCGGCGGTGTTATCATGCAAGCGTAAGATTCTCAATCTACCTTGAAACGTATGGATTGTTATGACTTTGCTTGCTATTGTCATCTTTTTGTTGACCTATGCTGGCGTGGCGATTGGCGATGTCCCTCGCCTACGGCTTGATCGCACCGGTATTGCGCTGCTTGGCGCGATTGCAATGGCGGTGGCGGGGGTTGTACCACTGGATCAATTGGGTACAGCAGTTGATCTGCCAACGTTGCTCTTACTGTATGCGCTTATGGTTGTATCGGCACAGTTGCAACTGGCAGGCTTTTATACCTGGACGGCGCTTCGCATTACGACCCTGGTGCAACGCCCCCAACTCTTTCTCTTGTTGATGATGCTGACTAGCGCGGCCCTGTCGGCGGTGTTGGCGAATGATATTGTCTGTCTGGCCTTTACGCCAGTGCTGACGGTTGCATTGCTCAGTGCGCAGATGAACCCCTTGCCCTTTCTGTTGGGGCTGGCCTTATCGAGCAATATTGGCTCGGCGGCTACTATCATCGGCAACCCGCAGAATATGTTGATCGGCCAGGCCGGGCGCCTGCACTTCGGTGAGTTTTTGCTCTGGTGTGCGCCGCCGGCGCTGCTTGCCTTAGGGGTGGCGTATCTGGTCTTGGCCTGGCTATATCGCGGACGCTTCACACAGCCGGGCGTTGTCACCGGCCCCCTGGCGCACGACTGGCCCGAATTCAACCGCTGGCAGAGCGCCAAAGGGTTGGTATTAACCGTTGGGCTGATCCTTCTTTTCTTTACGCCGATTCCGCGTGAACTTTCTGCGATTACGGTGGCTGGCATTCTGCTCTGTAGTCGCGAACTGCACTCCCGCGATAAGTTGGAATTGGTGGACTGGCACCTGATTACCCTCTTCTGCGGCCTCTTTGTGGTCATTCATGGCATCGCAGTGGTCAATGTGCCGACTTACCTGATCGACATGTTGGGGGGCTATGGCGTTGCCTTGGATAACCTCTACATCCTTAGCGGCGTTTCGACTGTGCTGAGCAACCTCGTCAGCAATGTGCCGGCCACCATGTTGCTGATTCAATTTCTTGATCAGACCAACCCGGTCCCCTGGTACGCTCTGGCCGTCTCCAGCACCTTTGCCGGCAACCTGATCGTCATCGGCAGCATCGCCAACCTGATCGTCATTGAGCAAGCCAAACGCTACCACGTCGAAATCACGTTCCGCGAACATGCCCGCATCGGCATCCCGGTGACGCTGTTGTCGCTGATGATATTGGTGGGGTGGATCTATGGGTGGGGGTAGAGACGTGGGTTCAGGTGGCGCAAATTTTTGGTCTATAATCAGTAGACCGCAACGCTAGCGAGCCTGACTCTGGACTCTGGACTTAGGACTGCGGACTACTGATAATTGGATATCCGCATCTTCACGAAGCCGCGCCACCTGAATCCGCGTCTCTACCCCTCATTACTTGACGCCCATCATACTTTCGATTACGATGCAGAAGATTGTCTTCCATTTAACCACATGCAAGGAGAAAATCACCGTGAAAACAATTCGTTCGCACAAAGTGCGAAAACTGTATGCGTTTCTCTCTGTCCTGGTCATCACCATGTTGGTGGTGGCCTGTGCAGCGCCGGCAGCGGCGCCAGCTACCACAAGTAGCGAAAGCACCAGCAGTGAAGCCGCCCCTGCTGAAAGCAGCGACAGCGGCGAAGTGAGCCGCGAAGAGACGCTCATCTTCGGTTCCGACATCACCGATATTATCTCCCTCGACCCGGCTGTCGCCTATGAATTTAGCGGCATCCAGGCGGAGGCCAGCATCTATGAAACCCTGGTCAGCTTTGTCGCCGGCCAGACGGGTGTCCAGCCGGCCCTGGCTGAATCCTGGGAAGTGACCGAAGATGGCGACATGTGGGCGCTGACCTTTAAGCTGAACCCGAATGCCAAATTTGCCAGCGGCAACCCCGTGACCGCCGACGATGTCGTCTACTCCTGGGGCCGCGCCATCGATCTCAACAAGTCGCCGGCCTTTCTGCTGATTGATGTGGGGCAGGTCACGAAAGAGAATATGAGCGCCGTCGATGCCCAGACCTTCCAGGTCAAGATTCCGAAAAGCGTCAGCCCGCAGGTCTTCCTCTCGGTGATCACCTTTACTGTGGCTGGTGTGGTGGAAAAGGCGCTTATCGAAGCCAATGCCGGCGACGATATGGGGTCAACCTGGCTCAATGACAACTCGGCGGGTAGCGGCCCTTACGTGCTGAACCGCTGGGAGCGCGAAGTGCAGGTGGTGCTGGACGCCAACGCCAACTACTGGGGCGAAGCGCCCAAAATGAAGCGGGTCATCATGAGTCACATTGGTGAAGCCGCCAGCCGTCAGGCCGCCATCGAAACCGGTGACGCCGATATTGTCAAAGACCTCAGTCCGGAACAGAAGACGGCGCTGGAAGGCAATGCCGATGTGCAGATCCTCACGGCTGACAACACGCAGTTGGTCTATATCGGCTTGAATGCCATGACCCCGCCCTTTGACAACCCAGATGTGCGCGAAGCCGTGCGCTATGCCATTAACTACGAAGAGATCATGGCGCTGACCGGCGGCGATGCCAAACTGGTACAAGAAGTGATTCCCGCCGGCTTCCTTGGCCACACTGGCCAGGTTCCCTTCAAGCAGGACATTGCCAAGGCCAAAGAGTTGCTGGCGGCGGCTGGTATCCCCGAAGGCACGGAGATCACAGCACTGGTGCCAGCGGACTTCCCGGCGGGTCCCATTGACTACCCGACCCTGGCCGCCAAGATCCAAAGTGACCTGGCCCTGGCCGGCTTGACGCTCAATCTGCAACAGTTACAGGTCTCCGAACTGCTCAATATCTACCGCAGTGAAGAGCATGACAAGAAGCAGATGGTCTTTATCGCCTGGGGGCCGGACTATCCCGATCCCGATGGCAATATGACCCCCTTCGCCAACTATGCGGCCAAGTCGATTGCCTGGCGCAATGGCTGGGACAATCCCGAAATTGCCGAAATGGTCGCCCAGGCCGCCATTGCTGAAACCGCAGAAGAACGTGTCCAAATGTACGCCGACATCACCGAACGCATCTTCCATGAAGGTCCCTATGTGATTCTCTATCAACCGGTGCAAACGTATGCCATTCGCACCAATGTTGATGGCTTCACCTTCGACCCCTCGGATACACCGTCGGTGAACTTTGCCGGCATTGGCAAGAAATAACCAATAAGTAATGGAGAATGGAAAACGATTAATTGTTGTTGCCAAGCCTGCTCCTAGCCAGTCCGTGACTGGCTAGGAGCGGGTCGCCTTAGGAGTTACAACAGCGATGCATTAACCATTCTCCATTCTTCATTTTCCATTAATTATTTCTATGCTCCGCTTCATTTTCCGCCGTCTAGTTGGTCTGCTCTTTGTGATGCTGGGTGTTTCGCTCTTCACCTTTGCCATTGCCCAAGTCGTGCCGGTTGACCCGGCTGCATCTGCCTTAGGCGCCAAAGCGCGCGAAGAGCAGATCGCGGCCTACCGCCAGGAGTTGGGGCTAGATCGCCCCGTTTGGGAACAGTATGTGCGCTATGTCACCCGCCTGGTGCAGGGCGACTTGGGCGAGTCGATCCGCACGCGCCGCCCCGTGGCCGATGATCTGCGCGACTTTTTCCCCGCTACTTTAGAACTTTCGTTGGCCGCGTTGGTCGTTTCGTTGGTGCTGGGCATTCCGCTGGGGATTATCGCTGCTCTACGCCGCAACAACTGGGTCGATGCCCTGGCGCGGCTGATCGCCCTGGTGGGCGGGTCGATGCCAATCTTCTATGTGGGGTTGCTGGGGTTGGGCTTATTCTACCGCCAGTTACGCTGGCTGCCCGGTCAAGGGCGGCTCGACTCGACCATGAACCCGCCTGATCTGATTACCGGTCTTTTCACAGTAGACGCGCTGTTGACGCGCAACTGGCCAGTCTTTCAAAATGCCGCCTGGCACTTGATTCTGCCGGCGGTCACTCTGGGCTATTTTTCCACCGCCGTCTTGCTGCGCATTACCCGCTCTGCCATGTTGGAAGCGCTCTCACAAGATTATGTGCGTACCGCCCGCTCCAAGGGGTTGCGTGAACGGTTGGTCGTCTTGCGCCACGTCTTCAAAAATGCCCTGCCGCCGGTGCTGACGACCATCGGCTTAACCTTTGGTAGCCTCCTAAGCGGCGCCGTCCTTACCGAAACGGTCTTTGGTTGGCCCGGCCTGGGGCGCTATGCCACTACCTCCGTCAGCAATCTCGATCTGCCGGCAGTCATGGGTGTCACCTTGCTTGCGGCCTTCATCTACCCCGCTGTCAACACACTCGTCGATATTGGCTACAGCCTGGTCGATCCGCGCGTGCGGGTGGACTAACCATAATCACCCAATCTCTTAGTCTCTCAATCTCAATGCTAATCGAGAGACTAAGAGATTGAGAGATTGAGAGATTGAGAGATTATGCTCTTTTCTGATCTATTTCGCCGGTTACGCAAAGAACCCACAGCCTTTGTGGGGTTGGTATTGGTGCTGTTCTTCTTTGCAGTGGCGTTGCTGGCGCCTTTTATCAGCCCGTTTGATCCTAATGCGCAAGATATTATCGGCGCCAAGTTGGCTCCGCCATCACCTGACCACTGGTTGGGTGCGGATATTTTGGGGCGAGATATGCTTAGTCGCATGATCTATGGTGCGCGTATTTCGGTCTTTGTCGGGCTGGCGGTGGTGGCGGTGGCGGGAAGCTTTGGCACCTTGGTCGGTCTCTTTGCCGGTTTTCGCCGTGGCTGGGTCGATGAGGTGGTGATGCGCGTCACGGACATCTTCTTTGCCTTCCCGCCGCTGATCCTGGCGATGGCGATTGCCGGCGCGCTTGGCCCCAGCTTGACCAATGCGCTGATTGCCGTGGTGGTAGTGTTATGGCCGGTCTATGCCCGCTTGGTGCGCGGACAGGTGTTGGGGTTACGGGAACGGGAATTTATTCAAGCCGCGCAGACGGTTGGCGTGCATACCCGTCGGCTGTTATTGCGTCATCTGCTGCCCAATGTGCTGGCGCCGCTGCTGGTGCAAGCCAGCTTTGACATGGGATCGGCCATTTTGATCATTGCCGGCCTCTCCTTCATCGGTTTTGGCGCCCAGCCACCGACACCCGAATGGGGGGTAATGATCAGCGACGGGCGCAACTATATCACGACGCAGTGGTGGCTCACAGCGGTGCCGGCGGCGGGGATTCTGCTGCTGGTGGCGGCGTTTAATCTGGTGGGCGATGGGTTGCGCGATATTTTGGACCCGCGATTACGGCGGTAGGGAAGCGACAGCAAATCAGGAAAATAATGAAAGATTGTTTGACAACGTGAAGAATTACCAGTATTATCGAAGCTCGTGATCATTCTCTTGAGGGGTAAGAACATGACGCTATTGATAAAAAATGAGCTGGCGCAAGAGCGTCAATCGCCGAACCGTAAATATACTGTCGGAGAATTTGAACAACTTTTCACGGAAGCGGAACACGGCGACCGACTTCTTGAGCTGATTCATGGGGAAATTGTTGAGAAAATGCCAACAGAAGAACACGGTATTGTCGCTGGCAACGCCGTTTTTGCCTTGCGCAGTTATGTACAAACTCATAAATCCGGACGAGTCGCCGTCGAAGTGCGCCATCGTATACCAGAAGATGAGTGGAACTCACGAATACCCGACGTATCCTATAGCACCGTCCGTCGGGCGCTTGTGACCAAGGGCAGTGTGCCGGCCATGCCCGACTTGGCGGTCGAAATTCAATCACCTGATGACAGTATCAAAGCGATGCGTGAGAAAGCAACTTATTATCTAGCGAATGGCGCAAAACTGGTCTGGCTGGTCTACCCCCGCAAACGTATGGTGGAAGTGTACACTGCTAACGGGAACATTGACATTTTGCGTGAAGGTGACACGCTAAGTGGTGAAGAAGTCTTACCAGGGTTTACGATGCCGGTTGCTGATTTCTTTGATGATCCGTTCACCACTTAAGCAGGCAGTTGCAACTTCTCTTCCATCACCTGTTTTGCCCGTTCGGCGCGAAAGGCTTGTAGTGCTGCCTGCAATGCCGGACGAGTTGTCCCCAACATTGCCACCGCCAACAGCGCTGCATTGATCGCCCCAGCTTTCCCAATTGCCATCGTTGCCACCGGTACGCCTGCGGGCATCTGCACAATCGACAGGAGCGAATCCAACCCATTGAGCGCCCGGCTCTGAATCGGCACGCCGATCACTGGCAGCAGGGTGTGACCGGCCACCATGCCGGGGAGGTGGGCAGCGCCACCGGCGCCGGCAATGATCAATTGCAGCCCCCGGTCGGCAGCCGTGTGGGCATACTCCACCATCCAATCGGGCGTGCGGTGGGCCGAAACGACCCGACATTCGTGCGGGACGCCAAAATCGCGCAGGGTGATGGCGGCATGTTGCATGGTCTCCCAATCGGACTTGCTACCCATGATGACGCCGACGAGGGGCGCAATGATTTCCGACATATTCTCTCTTCTTAGGATTTACATACGAGTTAGGATTTACATACGAGCGGCGGGACGTTGTGTGTTTAGGCGAATTTGTCCCGGTTGAACAACAACAAAACTGCCGAGCAACTTTATCCCTTGTTCTTGTACCAAGCGGACTATTGTGCTACTGCTAAAAAGCGTAAGGAAAAAGGCGTTGTCATGCTGGTTGCAAGATAATCGTTTCATGTGCAAGGGTTGCGGCGGCATAGGCCAATGCGGCGTGAATATCTTTTTCTGTGAGCCGTGGATACGCATCCAGTAGATCTGTAACGGTAGCGCCCTCGCTTAGTTTGCGTACAAGGAGTTCAACAGTAATTCGTGTCCCACGAATTACTGGCTTCCCCAACATCACATGTGGATTAATTTCAATTCGTTCGTTCATGGCAGAATTCCTTTGATTGACACGTTTCTGTGGAATTATAATGCAGATGGTACTGATTTACAATCCCATACCGCCTTACTTGTAACGTGACCAACTGTCTTGACTGCTAGACAAATCCGCCGGAGCCGGTTATACTTCTACCCATCTCATGGCTTTGATAAGGATAACCAACCACTTTCCCTGTTTGTGACAGCACTGTGTAGGAGAAGAGAATGCGTAAGTATTATGATATTAATCTGAAAGATCGTTCGATCCAATCCCGTGAATTGCACGGTGAAGAGATCATCAAAGCTGGGCGCTACCTGATCGCCAAGATTCTCTTGGAGCAGGAAGCCGCCCAGGTTGACCCGCTTTCACCGGCAAATCCGTTGATCTTTTCCGCCGGCCCCTTTGCCGGTAGCAGTTTTTCCAATGCTAACCGTACCAGCGTTGGCTGCAAAAGCCCTCTAACGGGCGGTATCAAAGAAGCCAATGGCGGCGGCACCTTTAGCTATGGCTTGGGCCAGCTCTACATTGCTGGCTTCACGCTGCATGACGCATCGGATGATTGGGTGGTGATTCATTTCCACAAGGATGGACAAGTCACCTTTGACGACGCCACCCCTTACCTGGGGCGTGGCAACTACGCGGCGGCGGAAGCGCTCCATGCCCAGTATGGCAAGAAGGTGTCGCTGGCGCTTTGTGGCCCGGTGGGCGAATACCAGGGCTTGCTGGCCGGCATTGCCTTTAGCGACTCGGATAACCGCCCATCGCGGTTGGCAGCGCGCGGTGGCGTGGGTGCGGTGATGGGCAGTAAAAAGGTCAAAGCGATTGTAGTTGATCTGGATCGCAGCCCCAACTTCCATGATGTCAAGAAGGTGCGCGAGAGCGTGCGCGACTATGCCAAGCTGTTGCAAGCCGACTCGGTTGTCACCCAGTTCTACCAGGCTGTCGGCACGATGGGCATGGCCGACTATCAGAATGTGGTGGGCGGCTTGCCGGTGCGCAATTTCAGCAGCGGGCAATTTGCCAACGTGGCCGCCGGTGAACAGTTCAAGATGGGCGGCGACTATATCGGTGAGTTGAACAAGTCGCGCGGTGGTGAACAGACCCACGCCTGTATGCCCGGCTGTGTCATTCAGTGTAGCAATGTCTATCACGACGCCGACGGCAAGGAAGTGGTTTCGCCGGTGGAGTATGAAACGTTGGGGCTGCTTGGCACCAACTGCGGCATCGGCGACCCAGATGATCTGGCGGCGCTCAATCAGATCGCCAACGATCTCGGCATTGATACGATTGAAGCCGGCGCTATGATTGCCGTATTGATGGAAGCCGGCTTGGCGCCCTTTGGCGATGTCAATTTTATGGTCGAAGTGCTGAAAGAGATTCGCTTGGGGACGGAACAGGGCAAAATTTGGGCGCAAGGCACCGCCCGTGTCGGTGATCACTACGGCGTCAAGCGGGTGCCGGTCATCAAGAAGCAGGCGATCAGCGCCTATGACCCACGCGTCATCGAAGGCACCGGTATCACCATGATGGCGACGGCGCAGGGCGCCGATCACACTGCCGGCAACCTGGCCCGGCTCAAGTCGCGTGATATGAGTTTGGAACAGTTGTTGGAAGCCAGCCTCAAGGTGCAGACCCAGTGCGCCACCAGTGACTCGATTGGTCTCTGTATCTTTGGTCGCACCGTGACCGATGCCCAATATCCCTTCCTGGCCGAAGCCGCCAACGCTGCCCACGGCACCAGCATTACGCCGGAGTTCTTCCCGCAATTGGGACGCGAAGTGTTGAAGTTGGAGTGGGAATTTAACCAGAAAGCCGGTTTTGGCGCGGCCGATGATGAATTGCCCGCATTCTTCTACAGCGAAGCGCTACCGCCGGCCAATCAAGCGGCGCGTTTCCACGGGCCGGATGTGTACGGGATGTACAACCGGTTGCCGTAAACGTTAGAAAAAGAAGTCCGCCCTTTTGGTCAAAAGGCGGACTTCTTTTTCTCCGCATTACCGATGGGCCGTCACACCTACCTGCGCACACATCTGCAACACCGGACAAGTGGAACATTTGGGCCGTTGCCCGGTGCAGACATGCTTCCCAAACGGCACTAACAAGCGATTGATCTCCACCCAGTAGGCCAGCGGTAGCCGTTGTTCCAACCGTGCCAGCGTGGCTTCAGGAGTGCGCGTTGTCACATAGCCCCAGCGATTGGTCACGCGATGGACATGGACATCCACACTAATCTTGGCCTGACCGCAGGCTATGCCCAGCGTCAAGTTGGCGCACTTCGGGCCGACCCCTTGAAATGACGTTAACACGTCAAAATCACAGGGCAACACGCCGTTGTATTCGTTCAAAATGCGGTGGGCAATCGCCAACATTTGGGGCGCTTTGGCCTCGTGAAAGGTGCTTTGGGCAATGGCCTGGTCGATTGCATCCACACTCAACAACGCCAGCTCTGCTGGGGTGCGCGCCAGGGCAAAGAGGCGCCGTGAACAGGGGATGGTCACTTCATCATATGTGCGAATGGAGATGATACAGGCCATCAGTTGTTCAAAGGGGGAACCAAAGCCCTCATCGGCCAGTTGAAAGAGCGCTGCCGGCGGGAATGGGCGCACATGTTCACGAATCGCTGCCATCGCCACAGCGATGTCAAAGGGTTCTTTTTCTGCTTCTGTCCTCATCATAACTTCCCTCTCTTTGTATGCCTGCACCCTTGGCATGAGCTTGCCAATCGCTTGCGCTCTGCCGCCGTTCTTCCTCGCCCCAATCTGGCACAAATGTGACCCTGCTTGCCGTGAAGTAGATAAATTTTGCCAATAATCGACAGCGTGAATTCGCGTTTCACCCAGTAATCTGTATAGCTTTGCGCAAACTCTACTGAAGAAAGGGGAACCCTGTATGCAACTTTTCCAACAAAGCAACGCTTTTTCCTGGCGTGCAAGTAAACGATGGCGCCTATACCGCCGAAGCAACGGAAATGGCTGCAATCGCTGCCTTGGGCATCACCCAGGCGGAGTAGCCGGATAACTTGTAGCATGCGGTTTGCCTACCCATCGGCATCAAGCTGGGGTCTTTTAAGGAAGCCCTAGTGACTTGTCTGTCATTCTGAAAGAATCTCTGGGGCATTGCTGCATTGAGATTCTTTCAGAATGACAGGCGATCCCCACTGGTTTTTCGGTGAAAATTCTTCAACTTGGCACCATAGGTATGGAAATCGCACCTACGATTCATGAACAATCCTTTCCTATTGATCAATCATTACTGCCGAAAGTGTAACTACCAAGCCGTTCCCGCTCGTAGCCGGTCCGTGACCGGCGTTTGGGGACGCCGGTCACGGACCGGCTACGAGCGGGCTTAGTAGTTACCCGAAAGTTAACTTTATGAAGCCAATTCGTGCCTTGTTGAAGGGGCGAACCGCCGCACCCCATACCAGACAGCCCTCCGTTGATTGGCGGCAACTTTTACGGGAATATGAAGCTGGGACAGCGGATGAGAGAAGAGCGCAACAGTTACGGCTGGGCTTTCTAGGGGCGGTGGCTGCCGACATCACTATTTTGGAGGACGAGGCCGCCGCCCGTTTCTTTGCCGAGCAGATTGAAGCAGACGACTTTGCCACCTTCGAGTGGGAAAACACCAGAGCCATTCTGATCTTTTGTAATTTGCTCTATACCTTCCCCTTCCCTGATCCTGAGTTGCGCGCCCTGGTGCGTGAACATATCCACGTCTTGTTCCGCCATGTGTTGCAAACCTACGAAACGACGGAGGATTACGAACAGCTTTTCACCGGCGTTCAGGTCATGCCTACCTTTGCGCCGTGGGATGACGAGGAATTGAAGCGGTTGCGTCACCTCGCCTACCGTTATGAATACCGGCGTATCAACCGCAACCGGCGGATTCTCTATGCCTACTTGCTGGTCCAACTTGTGCTAATCGTGCTGGTCTTTCCTAACTTGATGATCAATGCGGAGAATGGTGCGCTCCAGGCGCAAGTGGAACAACTGACGGATGTGGAGATTGGCGATAAGGGCTATCAACTGCTTTCCTACACCGACGCCCTCTACTGGGCTATCATCACCGCCACCTCGATTGGCTACGGCGATATTACGCCAGTCACGACGACGGGTCGTATCATTGCGGCGACGCTTGGTGTCATGGGCGTAGTCACTGTCGGTATTATTACCGGGCTAATCATGGACTGGATCACCCCCCGCAATTTGGATTGAGGGGCAAGAGTCGGGGCGAGCGCCAGGGCGCGTTCCTGCCAGTTCCTGATACGGTATCAAGTGGCGGATTGCGCTTCCGGTGTCGCTTTCGGCGGTTTCATCACTGCATTTTCTGCTGGCTCCACCCCTTGTCCATAGCGGCCGGCATAGACTTGGGTAAATTCTGCGCCAAAGAAGAGAATCTGCGCCGAGTAGTAGACCCAGAGCAAAAAGACAACCACGGAGCCGGCCACCCCGTAAGCAGACCCTTGATTGCCTAGGTACAAACTCAGTGCAAATTGACCGATGGTAAAGAGAATGGCCGTAATCAGCCCGCCGATCCAGACATCTTTCCAGGCAATCTTAATATCGGGCAATACCTTGAAGATCAAGCCAAAGAGCAAGCTGGTGATCGCTAGCGAAACCACATAGTTGAGTAGTTGCCAGAGCCAGGGAACCCCCGGCAACAATTGGCCAAAGGAACTAGCAATCGCCGACAAAACCGCACTCAGGATCAACGACACCAGTAGCAAAAAACCAATGCCCAAGACCATGCCGAAGGAGAGCAGACGGTCGCGTACAATTCCCATCACCCCCCGCCCCGGCTTTGGCTCGACATTCCAAATGGAATTGAGACTGTTCTGCAACTGAGTAAAGACATTCGTCGAACCCCAGAGCAGAATGCCCAAACTGAGTAAACTAGCGATGCTGCCGGTCGTCGGTCGATCGGTGCTGGCAATCGCCGTTTGGGCGAATTCCGCCGCCTGCTCGCCCATTAAATTGTTCAGTTCACTCTGCAACTGCCCTTGTGCCGCTTGTTCTCCTAGAAACAAGCCGACAATGGCGATGACCAGCACCAGCAACGGCGCAATGGAGATTGTTGTATAAAAGGCCAACGCTGCTGCCAACTGATTGGCTTCGTCGTCACTCCACTGGGTGTAAGTCGCCTTGAGCAAATTCCAAATTTCACGTAGGTTCACAACCACCATCCTCTTTGCTGTTGTTTGATGTCCCAATTTTTTTTGATAATACGCACTTTATTCGCCGACACCAGAGGTAAAGATATAGCAGAAAGATAGAATGGGGGTACAGACGCAGATGCAGGGAGCGCGGATTTTACATCTGGATTTTTATATCTGGATAAGGAGGATGGATAAGGAGGATGGATAAGGAGGAGCCGCATCCCCTACCTCCGCGTCTGTACCCCCATTCTGTATCACAGTTCTACCTGCAACCTATATCGAGATGGATTTTGGTCCCCTGGGGAGTGGTTATACTGCTGGCAACGAGCTATTTTTTGCTATTTCCGGAAGTTCAACAGCCAAAAGGAGTCAATCGTATGACCAACACCATTGACAAGCAGACACTTATCACCCACTTGAATGAAGACCTCTCTGGTGAATTAGCTGCTATCATCCAGTACATCACCTATGCCGCCAAAGTCAGCGGTCCCTACCGCCCGCAACTAGCGGCCTTTTTCCTCCAAGAAGTGCCGGATGAACAGCGCCATGCTCAACTGCTGGCCGACAAGATTGTGGCATTGGGCGGTGAACCAACCGTCACGCCCCGCCCGGTGATGCCGGCCGAGAACAACCAAGCCATGCTACAGGCTGTCCTCGAAGCCGAACGCCGCGCTGTGGCCGACTACACTCAACGCGCCCGCGAAGCCGACGCCTTTGGCGACAAAGGGTTGGCTGTCCATCTGGAAGACATCGTCGCCGACGAAAGCGACCACGCCCAGGAGACAATGCGCATCCTACGCGACTGGGCATAATAGCGAGATCGGAGACACGAGACACGAGACACGAGACACGAGATCGTCTCGCCTTATATCTCCTTGTCTCTGTACCCCAATTTATGTCCCTGCTTGTACCTTTTCATATGGGTTTTCATCCAGTTGAACCTTTATAGTAAAGACAGAGTGCTTACTCAGGCGTACAAGTTTTCAACGCCACCATTCACGAACCATCTATTCACCGACCATGATGAAGGGGCTAACTAACAATGGAACACGAAGAATATACAACAATGAAGTCAAATGTGAGTGTGCAGAAGCAAGGTGATGCCACGACGCAGTATGCCTCTGAGCAAAACCGTTCTTCACGCTCACAAGCCACCCAGACCAAAGAAGCAGTGAAAAACGCCGCTTCCGATACGGCAGCGAACATCAAGCAACAGGCGCGGCAGACTGCTGATAACACACGCCAGTCCGTCAGCGAAATTGCAACGGACGCCAAAGAGAGCGCCAAGCAGACCGCCAACGAAATGCTGAATGATGTACGCACACGGGCAAACTCGTTGGTTGATGAGCGGAAAGCAATGACGGCTGACCGGCTCCATAGCTTTGCCGACGCACTACGCCAAACAGGGAATACGCTTCATGAGCGCCAGGAAGAGGCCGTTGCTGATTATGCCAACGCGGCTGCCGACCAGATCGAAAAGTTCTCCGGCTACTTGCGCCAACAGGACATCGGCAACGTCTTGCAAGAGATTCAGGGCTTTGCCCGCCGCCAGCCGGAAGTCTTTGTCGCCGGCACCCTAGCTGTCGGCTTCCTGCTTGGCCGACTCTTCAAAAGCTCCAGCAGCGCCGGCCAATCGCAATGGAACCAGGGCTATGGTCAAGGATACAGCCAGGAGTACGGGCAACCGGCTGGCATGTATGGTTCGTCGCAGTATAATCAATACAGCGGATCCGGCTACGGCAGCCAATACGGCGCCACTGAATATCAGCGCCAATATAGCTCCTCCGACTACACGGGGCAGACCGGCTCGACGGGTGCCAACATGCCATCGGACATGAGCAGCGCCGGTCAATATGGCGCCTCCGGCTATCAAGGCCAGGAAGGGCTGTCGCAAGAACAGTACCGGCGCCAGGGCCAGACCGACTGGGCCAACTCTGCCGGTACTCCAGGGCAAATGTCCGGCGCCACCGGCACATTGAGCGCTACTAGTGAACAAACGGATGATGCCAGTGGCCATGTCAGTAATGTCATGGAGCAGAGCCGTGAACGCGAACGTGCTGGCCGCAGTCAGGATCAATCCGGCCAAGATGATCCGGCCCAATTAGTTGCCGGCCCTTCAGTGTCCGATCAGTCAAGCTCCGGCCAATCGCGTAATGACCAGTCACAGACGAACCAGCAGAAATCGGAGCAGAACAAGAGCGGTTCCGGGCAGGGCCAGTCATCGTCCCAATCATCGTCCACTCGTCCGGCAAATACAGGGCGCAAGGAGGAGTAATCATGCAACGTGACGAAGAGGTAACGGCGGCGATTCCCCATACCAAGCCGACAGTCTATACAACCAGCGATAGCAGCAGTAGCAATATCGATAGCGAACCGTCGATAGGTGATCTCTTTACCGGGTTGACCGAAGACATGACCCGCTTGCTACGTCAGGAGATCGAGCTGGCGCGCGTCGAAACGACACAGAAGATCAACCGCGCCATGCGTAGCGTCATTATGCTGGCCGCTGGTGGCTTTGTCGCCTATGCCGGTCTCATTCTGCTCTTCATTGCTATTGCCGTTGGGTTGAGTAATTGGATGCCCCTCTGGCTCTCTACGCTGATCGTCAGTGTGGTGGCCCTGGTGGTGGGCGCTGTTCTCATCGGCAGCGGTCGCAGTTCTCTTAGCAATCTGACGGTGGTGCCGGAAAACACCGTTGAATCCATCAAAGAAGATGCCCGTTGGGCGAAGGAGCAAGTCTCATGACAACCGATTACAACGAATCCCCAGAAGCAATCAAGACCGATATTGAGCGCACACGCCAGGGGATGAGCGAGAAGATCGAACAGATCCAGGCCCGTCTCAATCCAAGCAATATCAAGACGCAAGCCCAAGAGACGGTGAAAGAGTTGGTGCGTGACAGCACCGATTCGCTCACCACCTACTTTAATGATAATTCTAAAGAGATTGGCGCCAGCGTCGTCCAGGTCATCAAAAGCAATCCCATTCCGGCAGCCTTGATTGGCTTGGGCGTTGGTTGGCTGTTGGTGGAAAACTATATGGGTTCACAAAGCAGTCATCGGCATGATAGCCGGTACTATAATGACCAATATGGCAATCAGTACAGTGGACAGTATGGCAGTG
Source organism: Caldilineaceae bacterium (assembly GCA_026645575.1). Next base: position 6,663 of record JAPKMW010000106.1, on the reverse strand, counting down.
GTCAGTACGCTGGTGGTCAATACAGTAGTGAGTACAGTGGCGCCGGCAGCAGCGATCTCTATGCCAGTCGCGAGATGACCCCCTCTTTTGTCGGCCAATATCAAGGGTACGGTTCTGAAGGACAAGGCGCCAGCCGCCAATACCAAGGCTCCGGCTCCCAGTATGGCATGGGCAGTCAATACACTGCCAGCGCCCAATATGGTTCCGGCCAATATGGGGCCAATCAGGGCAGCAGCGGGTACAGCAGCTATGGGTCCGGCGAACAGGGGTCAAGCCTGCGGGAAAAGATCGGTGAGAAGGCCGAACAACTGCGCGATACGGCCCAACAAGTTGGCGAACAGGTGAGTGAAAAAGTTGGCGAATGGACAAATCGCACCCGTTCCCAAGCTGAAGCTATGGGGCAGCAAGCCAGTGACTACAGTCGCGAGGGGCAGCGCTATGTGTCCAACATGGGCCATCAGGCATCACACATGGGCGAGCAGGCCCAAACCTATGTACAGCAGACCGGCCAACAACTGCAACGCACGCTGGAAGACAACCCGCTAGTCTTTGGCGGCGTCGCCCTGGCCGTCGGGGCCTTAATCGGCATGGCCTTACCGGTCACTCGACGGGAGCAACAGTACCTGGCGCCCTTGGGCAATCAAGTTAAGCGATCTGCTCAGGAAGTTGCCGACGAAGTGGTTGAGCGGGTTCAGGAGGTAGCGGAAGAAGTCCGCCCCCAATTGGAACAGACCGCCCAGAAAGTCGTCTCCGACCTCAAGCAAACCGGTCGCGAGGCATTAGAAGATGTCAAGCAGACCGGTCGCACGGCGCTCCATGAAACCAAAGAAGCCGGTAAAGAAGTCGCCGACAAGGCCGAGCAGAAGATGCAACAGACCGAAGAGAAGGCGAAGCGGGAGAGTAGCAAAGTTTAACCGTACAAGGGATGACAAGATGACCGGATAACATAAGTGGAAAGATTCACCCGGTCATCTTGTCATCTTGTCTACGCCGCCGCCCGACTCTTCCGCGTCAACTCTGCCATCAGCACGTCAATCTCGGTTTCCGCATCAGCGCCGGTCTTCATGGCGAAGTCGGCTGCCAACAGGCGATCCATAATGGCAATCAACTCAGTCAGCGAATAGTTGTTGGCCTGCATCATCGCCTTTTTCACCGAGTAGGGCTTCTCATCAACCATCTGGGCCACGTCATACTCACTACCGCCACCTCGTCGCATGGCCGCTTTCACCTTGAGCATTACCCGATATTGACGGGCAATCATGGTCAACAGGTAAAAGGCGTTGGCATCCCCTTTGCGCAGTTCATAGAGCGACTGCATGGCACGCCGACCATTGCGCTGACTCAAGGCGTCGGTTAGATCCCAGATCAATGCCTCACTGGCGTCACTAACTAACAGCTTGACATCCTCCGCCGTGATATGACGCTTACCGGCGTAAGTCGCCAGTTTCGCCAACTCATTGTCCAGTTGGCGCAAGTTCGGCCCGACAAAATCGGCCAATGTCTGCACCGCCTTGCCGTCAATCGCAATATTATGCGAACGGGCATAGGATTGGATCCAGCCGGGCAGATTACGCGCATCGGGCGTACTCAGCTCCTCCAGCGTTACCTCTTTGCGCTTGCTGACGGCTTCCAACCCCTCAATCTTGCGCGCCGGCCCCTTATCCGTAGCCGGCAAGGTAAAGCCTTTCCAGAGCGCCCGTCGTTTATCCACGCCATTATCAATCAAGACCAGATCACAACTGTCGGGGATCACCCCCAGATCAGCCAGAAAGCGCGCCGCTTCCTGGTGCGCCGCACTGTCCGCCGCCTTACTCGCCGCCATGCGCTTATCCAGATGATCCAAGTAGCCATAGACCAGCAGCAACCGGCGCTCCGCCAGAAAGGGCATCATACTCGCCTGACCGACAATCTCGGCGCCATTCACCTGCTCTCCGCGCAACGTGGCCGTATTGAGATCCGCCATCTCAGCATCGCCCAACGCCCGCTTCATCTGGCGAATCCGCTCGGTGCTTAGATATTCATCGCAGTTCAAATGGAGATAGACCATAGTCGTGTTGCGTGTTGGGTGCTACGTGATGGATTCTGTTGCTGCCTTCTTGCCTTCTTTACTCAAACAATACCCGATGCGCCCGCATTCCACCAATCGACACCGGATAAATCGCCGCGACCCAGCGGTCGGCAACTTCGGTGGTGGTGGTGTAGCCTTGCAGATAGAAGCCGATGGTTTTGGCAAAGAGGACAACCGGCAACACGGCGATTAGGGTGGTGACAAAGCGCTCTAACGCTTGCCGCTTCCTTCCGGTAATGGTGGCAACCAAGGCCACCATTACCGCGCTGGTCACCAAGTTGGTGCCACAGTTGGGATGGAGCGCCAGGCTGTACTCCCCTGCTTGCAGCCGCAACAGTGCGTCGCCCACTCCCCGCCGGATACTCTGTTCATCTAAATCGCCAAGAATGGTAAAGCCCAGTGGGTCACTGTAACCAGTCAAGCGCTTGCTCGGATGCCGTGCCGTCAACATATGGAGCGTTGCATGTTCAATCGCATGATGCTGCCGGGTGCGATGGAGCAATTCGGTAAAAGTTGCAATCATAATTCGTTCCTGCTACAAAATGAGCATCCAGAAGACAAGAAGACAGGAAAAAATATTGTGTCTCGTGTTTATCTTCTTGTCTTCTTGTCTCTTTTATCCGAGTAGTTTCTTCGCCGCTGCCACTACCGCTTCCGCTGTCAAACCAAATTCCTGGTAGACCCGCTGGTAGGGGGCGCTGGCGCCAAAGTGGTCAATGCCGATAATGACGCCCTTGCGCGGGTCATTGCCGACCCAGCGTTCCCAACCAAACCCGACGGCGGCTTCAATGGCAACTTTGGGGGTGGCCGGCGGCAGGACGCTGTTGCGATATTCTTCACTCTGGGCGGCAAAGATGTTCCAGGCCGGCAGACTGGCAACCTGAACGCGCACCCCTTCGGCGGCCAACTGTTGGGCGGCGACGTGGGCAAGGCTGACTTCGCTACCGGTGGCGACTAGCACCACCTGTGGCGCCGCGCTGCTGCTGGCATAGAAGGTATAACCGCCGCGCAAGACCCCTTCCGCCGCACCAATGCCGGCGGCGCTGCGATCGGCAATCGGCAAATTTTGTCGGGTGAGGACAAGCGCCGTGGGGCCGGTGCGGTTTTCAATCGCCATGCGCCACGCTTGTACTGCTTCATTGGCGTCGGCAGGACGGATGACCGTCATATTGGGCATGGCCCGTAGCGCCGCCAATTGCTCGACCGGCTGGTGGGTGGGGCCATCCTCGCCGACGCCAACGCTGTCGTGGGTCAAGATATAGATGACAGGCAGTTTGCTCAATGCCGCAATCCGCATACTGGCGCGCATATAGTCGGTGAAGACAAAGAAGGTGGCGCCAAAGCCAATGACGCCGCCATGCAGCGCCATGCCGTTGAGAATGCCGGCCATACCATGTTCGCGCACGCCAAAGTTGATGTTGCGCCCTTGGAAGCTCTCCGCTTTGAGGTCGCCGCCATTCTTGATCGTGTTTTTGTTGCTGGCCGCCAGATCCGCGCTGCCGCCGATAAGGTTGGGCAGCACCGGGGCGAGCGCATTGATCACATCGCCACTGGTGTTGCGTGTGGCAACGGCAGCGCTTGGGGCAAAGGTCGGCAGTGCCGCTTGCCAACCGGCGGGCAATTCACCGCTAATCATCTGTGCCAATTCGGCCGCTTCTTGCGGGTAATTGTTGCGATACGCGGCCAGACGTTCGGCATGGGCAGCTTCCAGCGTTTTGCCCCGTGCAACGAATTGATCTTTCAATGCTTGCACCGCTTCCGGCACATAGAAGCGCGACCCTTCCGGGAAGCCCAGCTTGGCGCGGGTCTTGGCAAGTTCTTCCTCGCCAAAGGCGTCGCTGTGAGCTTTGGGCGTGCCCCCCAATTTGGGGCTGCCATAGCCAATGATCGTCTTACAGCCGATAAGGCTGGGGCGAGGATCGGCGTGGGCGGCTTCAATCGCAGCGGCAACGGCGGCGCCATCCATGCCGTCGATGGATTGGACATGCCAACCATAGGCTTCAAAACGCTGCGCCCACTGCTCGGTGTAAGCCAGATCGGTGTAACCGTCAATGGTGACGCGATTGTCGTCGTAGAGGTAGATGAGCTTGCCCAGGCGCAGGTGGCCGGCCAGACTGGCCGCTTCGCTGGCGACCCCTTCCATCAAATCACCATCGCTGACAATGGCATAGGTGTAATGATCTATCACCGTGAAATCGGGGCGGTTAAAGCGTTCGGCCAGCCAGCGCTCCACCAGCGCCATACCGACGCCGTTGGCAAAGCCCTGGCCCAGCGGTCCGGTCGTCGTCTCGACGCCCGGCGTGTGACTGGCTTCCGGGTGGCCGGGCGTTTTGCTGCCCCATTGGCGGAAGTTTTTCAATTCATCCAACGAAAGGTCGTAACCGGTGAGATGGAGCAGGGCATAGAGCAACATCGAACCATGACCGGCACTGAGGACAAAGCGGTCGCGGTCAAACCAACTGGGGTTTTGCGGGTTGTAGCGCAGGTAGCGGCTCCAGAGGGTGACAGACGCCTGCGCCATGCCCATCGGCATCCCGGCATGACCGGACTTGGCTTCCTGGACGGCATCAGCCGCCAACATACGAATCGTATTGACCAGTTGTTCTTCCACAGTGGCGTCAAAATGAAGCGGTGCAGCGGATGGTGTCATAAGGCGAATTCCTTTGTTAAGCAATTGTCAGCCAGGCCAGCAACAAAAATCGCCGGCCTTGCGTATTCGGATTGGTTTTGATAATGACACAAGTAAGCGAAAAAAAGAACCAGCAATGCTATCATTGTCGCCGGTTCAGCGTCACTTGTCAACTTATTCCAGGTTATGGAAGGCAGCTTTTTGCATATCTGTCGCTTTGTGGTTTACCATAGGCCGGTTGATGAGACGGTTCGGTTATTAGTTGGTTAGGGTAAAGAGGTAGATGGTATGGCGGTGAACGGGAATCATAACGGGCGTGCGGCGCTCTGGCGGGGCAAAACGTTGCAAAAGCAGGTGTTGGGGGGGCTTGGGTTGTTAACCGGTTTGGGCGCCGGACTGGCCGGGTACGCCATTTTACAAGAGCCTTTCAATGTCGTCTTGGAACGCTTAACGGTGCGCATTCCCAAGGCCAAGGGGCGTCTACCCAGCAATGGTCTACGGATTCTTCATCTTTCCGATACCCATTTTCAGGGTATCGACTGGCGCGAACAGGCCAAGATCGAGAGCATTCGCCGCCTCACGGCCAATCTGGAATATGATCTGCTCATTCACACCGGTGATTTCTGGCACAATGAAACAGGGCTGGATAATATTGCTTTACTGCTGGACAGTGTACCGACGCCGCGCTTGGGCAGCTATGGCGTCTTTGGCAACCATGACTATGTTTGCTATAGCCACAGTGATATGGTTAGCCTCAATTGGCAGCGTTATCAAGCGCGCAACGAAAATGGCAATGGCAGGGGCAAACATAGCCAGCGCGCCGATAGTTTGACGGCGCTTTATGCAAAAATGCTCGACCTTTATCGCTTTGCCGAATATTTTATGAATATGCCCTTTGAGCTAAAACGGATTCATTATAATGATATAGAGCAACTAAAAGCGATGCTGGCCGAACGCAATCTGCAGATTCTCCACAATACCGCCCTCCATCTGCGGCATAAACCAGGGCAAAGCGATGGCGTGGATCTCTACCTGGCTGGGGTCGACGATGTGAGTGAAGGCACACCTGATCTTCAGGTTGCGCTTGCTAACGTTGGCGCAGATGAACCCAACATCCTCCTCAGCCATAACCCCGACATTTTGGAAGAGTCGGCGTCGCGGCGTGCAAATTTGATCCTAGCCGGTCATACGCATGGCGGCCAGATTGTACTGCCCTGGTTAGGCGCCGTCCACACCCATTCGGAGCATCTCCACCGCCGCCAAGCCGCCGGCTACCTCTGGCGCGACCAGACGCAAGTCTACATCTCGCGCGGAATTGGCGAAGGCATTCCCGTGCGTTTTGGCTCCCGGCCCCAGCTTGCGTTGATTACTGTCGTCGCAAAATAATCATTACTGTACAAGCGGGTCTAATTCGTCCCAATTCTGCCACAGATCAATCACCTTGCCGTTGCGGATACGATAGATAAAGAGACCATTGGCCTCGGTGGGCTGGTTATAGAGGCGTACTTGCGCTGTCCAGCGGGTGACGACTTTATCATGGGTGCTGATCAGATCATCAATAGCAAAGCGGGGGTTGACGGAGAATTGACGCAGACGGGCGGCGGAGCGCTTTAGCTGGCGTCGTAACTGGGGCGTTGCCAGCACTTCATCGACAACACGGTCATCGCCGCCATTGTGAAATTCATCAAACAAACGGCGGACAATGGCTTCATTCTGGGCTGGCGTTTCGGTTGCTGTGTACATGGTGACAGGTTTCCTTCTGCATTGACTTTGCTCAAATTGTTATTACCAAGCCATTCCTGCTCGTAGCCGGTCCGTGGCCGGCGTTGGGGACGCCGGTCACCGGTTGCCTTTTAGGCGCAGCTACGAGCGGGAATAATCAGTAGAGTGCAACAGCCCGCTCCTAGCCACACCCCCGCAGGGGTTCCCGGTGACTGGCGCAGGTCACGGACCTGCTGCGAGCGTT